>CAYMSM010000073.1:0-5038 GCA_964393105.1 uncultured Bifidobacteriaceae bacterium | reverse complement strand
GGTCGCGCGCGCCGCCGCGGTGCACACGCCCGAGACCGACGTGCTCCACGTCACCGCAGCGGGGTGGGCGGCGATCCCTGCGATCGTCCACAAGCAAGTTCACGGCACGCCAATGGTGCTGACCGAGCACGGCGTCTACGTGCGCGAGGCCTACCTCGCCGCCGTCCGCGGCCGCGACTCCCCGGGGGGACGCTTCGTCGCGACGCGACTCGCCCGAGGGCTGGCCCGCATGGCCTACGCGGCGGCAGACGTCGTCTCTCCCGTGACCGAAGCCAACGCGGTGTGGGCGGAGGGGCTCGGCGTCGACCCGGACAAGATCCTCGTACTGCGCAACGGAATGCCGGCGATCACAACGCTCAACCCACCGCCGCGAAGCCAGACGGTGGTCTCCATCGGCAGGATCGACCCGCTGAAGGACGTGCACACCATGCTCCGGGTCGCGCACGAAACGCTCCAGCGGGTACCCGACGCAACCTTCCTGCACCACGGACCGGTCACCCAGGGCGAGGAGGACTACGCCCATTCGTGCGTGGCGTTGCACCATCGACTCGGCCTGGGCAGTCGATTCCGCTTCATGGGGCGCACCACGGACCCGATGGGCGCCATGCGCGATGCGGATGTCATCCTCATGACGAGCATCTCCGAAGGTCTGCCGATGTCGATCCTCGAGGCGATGAGCGAGGCCCGACCGGTCGTCACGACCGGAGTCGGCGGCGTCCCGGACGTCGTCAAGGGGTGCGGCATCGTGACCGCACCGGGGGACATCTTCGCCCTCGCGCTGGGTGTCACGACCCTGCTCAAGAACCCTGACCTCGCCGGACGGCTCGGGCGGCGCGGGCATCAGCGGCTCAACCGTGTCTTCGATGAGACATTCTGCATCAACGGCTACCGCGAGCTACTCGTCGCGGCCGCCCGAGCCCCCCTCCCGGTATGAGCGACCCGTCGTGACGAGCGCCACGCTCGAGACCGTTCAGGCTCAGGCCGTCATCGAGGCCCGCCTCGGGCGCACGCCACAGGACATGCTCGAGGCGGCGGTCGTACTCGAGGCATATGTCGGCGTCCCCGCAGCCGGCGCGCTCAATACCGGTCGCCGGATAATGGATCCGACCAGCGAGAGGCGGCGACCGAGCACGGGCATCCTTCCGCGTACGACACCTCTGGAGGGCCTCGCGCTCGAGGCGATCGCCTTTATCGCCGCCATGATCGCGATCGCGTGCTGGGCAGCGCCCCTCAGTGACGTGCTCGGTGCGGGTCTGGTCAAGGAGGCGCTCCTGATCGCGCTCCCGCTCGCCGTCGCGTTGCAGTGGGCCGTCAACAGCCGGTACCTGAGCCGACCCCGAGGGACCGTCCACCTGGGCAGGCATCCGATCGCGCTCGTTCTTTTTGCAGGCGCGTTGATCGTCCTGCTCTCCGCCGCGTTCGGGCTGAGCGGCCTGATCGCAGGCCTGCTCGCGGTGATGTGGACCGGCGGGACGATCCTGATCGCGTCGCGCCTGCCGGACGAGTACATGGGTCTCGTGCTGCTCGCCACGGCCGGGATCTACGCCGGGCTTCCACCCGTCGAGGTTCTCGCAGGCGCGGCCGCCGTGACGACAATCATGGTGATCCTCGCGATCACGATCACGATCAGCAACGACGAGCCCACCCACAAACCGGGCCGCTGGAGCCGGGTCGCCATGGCCGGCGCCATCGGACTGGGCATCGGTGCCCTCTTGGTGGCCGATCGAAGCATCAACTGGAGCCTTGGGGTCGTACCCGCCCTCGCCCTGCTCCCGTCGACGGTCGCAAGCTTCTGGGGCGGCTCCCACCTTTGGCGCTTCCAGGACGTGCTGCCGCAGGCGATCGCAGGGATCCCCGTCTCCGGGGGGGCTGTCCGCGGCGCGGCAGGTGTGCCCGTGCGCCTACTGCTCGGCGCGATCGGTCGCCTGGTCTTCCTGACGACTGCGCTCTCGCTCGTCCTCATGTTCGGTGCGCAGCTGTTCGACGTGACGATGAGCGGCGCCAGCGTGTTGGTGGGCTTCGGGCTGGTCGCCCTGGGGACGCTCCTGGTCGGGCTCCTCGAGTCGGTGGGGCGTGGTCCTTGGGCCTTGTCGGCGCTCATCGTCGCCGTCAGTGTGGAGTTGGTCGTCTCCAGATCGGACGACGGTGGCCTGGCTGGTGCCGGGTTGATCGCAGGGGCGGCGGTCGTGGTGGCCCTGGCGCTCCCCATGGCAATCTTCGTGATGAGCCGCCCGGCGACGACGCTTGCGACCCGGTTGAGGGTCTCATGAAGACTCCCCGGTCATTTCGGGCGATGTGCCGAAGCGGTGCCCCTCGGGGGGTCGCGGTGTCGATTGCCGGTGCAGCGGCTCTCGGGCTCATGGCCTGCTCGGAGCCTCGCGCCGATCGCGCCTGCACGTCGCACGCCGCATTGATCCCGGCCTATCTCCCGCCCGCCGACCTCGCGGAGCTCCTGAGTGCCCCTGACCCCACGCGCCTGGTCGTTGTCAACCCGGACAACGGCCCCGGCGCCGCCGTGAGCCCGGCGTATGCGGATGCCCTCGCCCAGCTGAGGCTCGCGGGCAACCGGGTCCTCGGCTACGTCCCAACCGGCTACGGGTCGCGCGACCCGAAGCGCGTCCTGACAGATGTCGCCCGGTACGGATCCTGGTACGCGATCGACGACATCTTCGTCGACGAGGTCGCCGCAAGCGACCAAGGGCTCGCGTACTACACGGCGCTCAGCGCGAAGCTTCGAACGGGGGCGGACCGGCTCGTCGTCTTCAACCCTGGCATGGTCCCGGAACGCGGGTACTTCGACCTGGCCGACATCGTCGTCACGTTCGAAGGCACGTACGCCGACTACCGCACTAGGGTGGACCTTGCGCCTTCGGGGGTCGATGGACTGTTCGCGGCGCAGACGGCACACCTGATCTACGACGCATCCGACGAAGAGGCGATCGAAGTGGTCGACACCCCGCTCGCAGACTACGTCTACGCGAACTCGGCCACGCTCCCCAACCCGTGGAGCACGTTGTCGTCATCGCTCGCGCAGCAACAGGCCAGGCTCGCACAGTGCTGACGCCCTCACCAACACGGTTGGCGGTAGGCGTCGAGCGCCAGGCGCTTGCGCATCGCCATGATCTTCATGGAGCGCGCACTCGGGCAGAAGGCGCTCGTCGCGAGGTCATACTCCGTCACGAAGACGGCTTTGCCGGCGTTGAGGAACGGGCCGAGCAGCCCGCATTCCCTGTACTGGAAGCACTGCTCGTTGATGGCCCAGTCGAACGCGGGCTCCAGGGCCTTGGCCTGGTCGAGGTCGTTCTTGAGGCCGATGGACAGGCCGCGGGTATGGGCGGCCTGCGCCAGGAACCGGTTGTACGCCAGTTGGTCGGCGGCCTTCAACGGGAACCCGGAGTCGTTGGAGTAGCCGTCGACGTTGTCGGGCTCAACACCGTCGAAGCCCTTCGCGCGGCACTGGTCCAGGCGTTTCTCCATGATCGGACCGAGGATGTCGAGTCGTCGCACGTCGAGCCAGCGTTCGTTGGGCCAGCCGTCCAGCGTCTTGCCGAGTACGGCGCCGGGGAAGCTCGATGCGTCGGGTCTCCCGCCCTCGTAGCTGCCGGCGCTGAAGTAGCAGACCACCCGCCGCCCCTTTGCGTGGAGCGACGCCACAAGGCTCGCGGGGTTGTCGAACAGGTCGATGTCGTACATCGCAGCGCGGACGGACTGGTCGATCGGACCGCTCAGCTGCCACTGCCAGGTGGTGTCCTGGGCTGGCCGCCACACGCCCGCAACAACCGGAGCGGGTACGACACCTGGACCTGCCGCGGCTGGTTGAGGTGTCAACCAGACCCGATCGATGCGAAGGGCGCGGCGGCACGCGCCGCCGCTCTGGTTGGCCAAGCGCACGGTGACCGTGAACGTCCCGGCTCGAATCATCTTCTTGGACGACAGGACCTGCCACGGGCCGCGACGCAGGGTCTTGGAGATGACGAGCGCACGGTTGGCCGCGACAACGACCTTCGGCAGGCCACGGCAGCCGACCGCGCGAATCGCGACGTTGAGCCACGCCGGAGCCGCAGCGCGAAGCGCGGCTCGGGCACCGCCGGCGCCGGTCACGACCAGTACCCGCCCGCCGCTCCTGCCCGCTTCTCGAACCACGTATCCGGACGTCTTGGCGACCTTCAGGTGCTCCCCTTCGACGGCCGCCCGTGCGGGCGCTCCGGATGCGGTGGACGCGGTGGCGAAGACGCAGGCGATCGCCGCCACGACGCCCAGGATCACGGTGGGCATCGGCGTTACTCGAACGGATCCTGTGGGCATGGGGCCTCTCGGCGGGGTCGGTTCGGATGACGACTCGACCGTCGAAGCGGCGCGGGTCACGCTCTGCGGCACCCGCTGGGCGGGTTCTCGCCCCGAGCGACGCTGGCTGCGGGAAGGCTGCAACATCCTCTGGCGAGGCTAGCAGCGCCCACCGACAGCACGTAATCGGGCCGCGTCTATCCACCGGAGGGACGCCCGAGCGGTGGGAGGCCCGATCTTGATACGCCGCGCGCACGTCCTCTGCGCCCTTCTGATCGCGACGCTTCCTGCGCTCGTCGCGGCCGCGCCGGACCCACCGCCGCCGGCACCGGACCCACCGCCGGCGGCGACGACGCCGAAGCCGTCACCAACGCCGACGCCTTCGCCGCAAAGCTCGACGCTCGCTCCGGATCCAGTGCCGCCGGAACCCGACGCTCCGCCCGCGACCGAGCCGACGCCGAGGGTGAGGGCGACACCCCCGGGCGCCGTGCGTCGCCGGACACCCGCGGGTCCGACGGTGACGCCCGCGGCCACGCGGCCCTTCAGACCGGGAAGCCTGGTCCGACGCACCCCGTTGATTCCCTCGAAGACATCGATCAAGGGGGCATTCGTCCCACCACCCGTATTCCCGAACCTCAGGGTGCCGAGCGGACAACCCCTCGCGGCGCAGCCGGCCGGATCGGGTGAGCCCGACAGGTCGCTCGTCGTCCTGATCGGCGCGATCGCGGGCGTTGCTCTGGCAGGGCTCGGCGTC
>CAYMSM010000072.1:0-49427 GCA_964393105.1 uncultured Bifidobacteriaceae bacterium | reverse complement strand
CGGCGCAGGGGGAACCAGAACAGGGCCGCGGTCAGGCCGACGAGCGCGCCCACGTGGGCCAGGGTCAGCCAGTCGACGTCGCCGAGCACCATGTCACGGGTGGCTTCGACCAGGTGCGACAGCGGCAGGCACCAGCCGATGACCTGCGCCCAGGTCGGGAGCTCGTCGAACGGGAAGAACACCCCGCCGAACAGGAACATCGGCGTCAGCAGGCCGGTGAAGAAGATGTTGAAGTGCTCGATGTTGGTCGCGAGCGACGTGTAGGCCATGCCGATCACCGCAAAGCACATGCCGCCGACCACGAACACCACCGGCACGGCGAACACCCACAAGGAGGCCACCAGGCCCAGCGCGGCCATGACCAGGAGGAACACGACGCCATAGATGACCGCCCGGGTGGTCGCCCACAGGTACTCGCCGACGACGACGTCGCCGACCGACAGCGGCGTCGTGACGACGGCCTCGTAGACGCGCCGGATGTTGATCCGCACGAACGCGTTGTAGGTCGTCTCCAGGATCGCGCCGAACATGACGGTCGAGGCCGCGACGCCCGGCGCGATGAACTCCACGTAGTCGACGCCGCCGATCGTGCTGACGTAGGCGCCCAGGCCGAGTCCCATGATGAGCAGATAGGCGATCGCCTCGACGAAGCGCGGCCCCAGGGTCGTCAGGATCGTCTTTCGTCCGATCGTGGCGTTTCGCTGCCACATCCGAAAGGCGCCCCGTGCAGTGAACCCGAACGGCTCCGACGGGGCCGGCGCCACCGGGACGGGATGGGTCGTCACGGCACGAGGACGAGCTTGCGCCCGGCGGTGCCGCTTGCCTGGCGAGCCCAGGCGATGGGCGCCTCGACGAGCGGCAACGACTCGACCTTGAGGGTCACCGCGCCCGTCGCGGCGGCCTCGGCGATCTCGCGGTACCCGCGGGCCAGATCGGAGGGGTGCTCGGCGAAAACCGAGAAGCCACGGATGTCGAGCCGTCCACCCCGCAGCGCACCACCGGTCACGGTTGCAGTCGCGCCGGCGGCGTTGCCGACCTGGACGAAACGGCACCGCGCACGCGCCGCACCGAACGCCGCCTGCACCGGGGTGCCCCACACCATGTCGATGACGACGTCCGCGCCGGGCGCACATGCATCGCGAAGATCCTGCGCCATGTCGCCGTCGTCGAGCGCGACGAACCCGTTGGCGCCGAGCGCCAGCGCCCGTTCCAGACCCTCCTTGGTGCGGGCCGCGGCGATCACCCGCCCGGCGCCACGGCTGCGAGCCGCCTGAACTGCGACCTGCCCGACGACGCCGCTTGCGCCCAGCACCAGCACGGTCTCGCCCGGCTGGAGCTCCGCCCGGTCGAGCACGCTCATCCAGCCGGCGAGGCCGGCGATGCCGATGGCCGCCGCCAGCTCGTCGGAGAGCCCCTCGGGCACCGGCACCGTCAAGTCCTCGCGGACACAGGCGTACTCGCCGAACCCGCCGGTCGTCGTGAGGCACCACACGCGCATCCCGGACGCGAGGCCGTCGCCCCGCACGACCTCCCCCACGACCTCGGCCCCCAACGTCAACGGCGGCTGCGGAGTTTCGCCGTAGAACCGTCCCGACGCGATCGCCAGATCGACCGGATTGAGGCCCGCCGCGCGCAGGCGAACCAGCGCCTGGCCGGGACCCGGTGCGGGCTCAGGGATCTCGCGCACCACCGGGGTCTGCCCCCATTCGTCCAGCACAACGGCCTTCACAGCGCCTCAATCGCCTTGCGGAAGTCGTCCGCCATGCCGTGGTGGCCGTGCGCCATCGCTTGGTCGATGCCCGACAGGTACGCATCGGCCGCCTCGTCGGTGCGCCCAAGCCGGGTCAGGGCATCGGCGAGCCTGCCCCACGCGTTGCCCTCGTCCTCGGCCAACGCCAGGTACGCGCGAAGCTCGCCGACCGATTCGTCCCAGCGCTCGAGCCGGTACAGCTCGTTGGCGTACCCATAACGAGCCCGCGACTCGGCTGGCTCGCGCGCGGCAAGCTCGGCGAAGTAGGTGAGTCGGTCCATCGACACACAGGGTATTGGACCGGAGGCCGGGCGCGTCCTGCGTCTCGTGCCGCCCGGGATTCGCGCGCAGCTGACCGCCGAAGCGCCGACAAGGAGCACCCGATAATCATCAACTGCCAATTGGCGTCGACGCGGTCGGCCACTTGTGTCGTTAACCGACACACTCGCGTGACGATTTGTGACACTCGCGTGTGGCGCTGTCACAGGTGGGTGGGGCTCGATCTGGTCGGCCTCGGCGGTGCGGAAAGGCGGGCGGGTCTCGAGATCGAGAACCGGCGAGCGAGTGGGGACACCGCCTCGCAACGGTTTGGAGCCGCCGCTTTCCCTGGGATCTGGCGCCGACCACTTGGACGGGACAGCCTGCGGCCCGCTGGTCACAGAACTCCGGGTCTCGCTCGTCGATCGAATGTCGTACGAGGGGTGGGCTCATTCGGGGACGTGGGCGTTCGTCCTCCCGGTAGGGTGAGCGGGTGCAGATCCAAGCCTTGGGCGACGCGGCGACGTTCATCACCGCCGACGGCAGCACGATCCGCGAGCTTCTGGGGCCCGCGACGATCCCGGCCGAACACCAGAGCCTGGCCGAGGCCACGCTGCCGGCCGGTCAATCCACCGAGCGCCACTACCATCGCGTCGCCGAGGAGATCTACTTCATCGTCGCAGGCGCGGGCCGGATGGAACTCGACGGCGACGTCGCCGACGTCACGGTGGGCGACGCGATCCTGATCCCACCGGAGGCGTGGCACCAGATCACCGCGCTCGGTGACACCGACCTGCGGCTCCTGTGCTGCTGCGCGCCGCCGTACTCGCACGACGACACGTACTTCGACTGACGCCACGCCCGCCGTCTCGTGCAACCGAGGGTGTCTGACACCCGGTGGTGCGCGGCCGCCATGACGCTGATCTGACCGACCGTCGCGTGCAACGGAGGGTGTCTGACACCAGGTGTTGCGCCGATGGTCGTGGGACCTGATCTGACCGATCGATAGTGCCGATCCATACGATGATGCGGGCCCCGAACGCTGGTGCTAGCGTGTCACAAAGTTCGGTGCGGGCACCACGCCTCACCGGGTTTTCGTCCGCCTGCTACCAGCTCGCTCGCCTGGAGTTCTCCGCGTGAACCTGCGCGACTATCTGCCGGTCCTCGTCTTCTTCGCGATCGGCATCGCGGCGGGCGGCGGCATCCTGCTGCTGTCGCGCATCGGCCGGCGGCCCACGCGCAACCCCATCAAGGAGCTTCCGTACGAGAGCGGCATCCTGGCCACCGGCGCGGTGCGCCAACGCTTCTCGATCGACTTCTACCTGACGGCGATGCTGTTCATCGTCTTCGACATCGAGCTGGCGTTCTTCTACCCGCTCGCGGTGGTCCTGAAGTCGGTCGGCACCGCAGCGGTCGTCGAGCTCGTGATCTTCGTGGGCGTCCTGGGCGCGGCACTCGCCTACGTCTGGCGAAAGGGCGCACTGGAATGGCGCTGATCCCACCCCCCGGCACGCCGATCGAGCGGGCGCCGCGCACCGACCAGAGCGTCGACTGGGACCTGCGCGACCCCGACGTCGCGGACTTCGTCAAGCGCGGGCTGCTGGTGACCACCGTCGACAAGCTCGCCGCATGGGCACGCTCGTCCGCGATCTGGCCCGCTGGATTCGGTCTGGCCTGCTGCGCCATCGAGATGATGCACATGATCACGCCGCGCATGGACGTCGCCCGCTTCGGCGCCGAGATCATCCGGGCCTCGCCACGCCAATCCGACCTGATGATCGTCTCCGGGCGCGTCTCGCAGAAGATGGCGCCGGTGCTCCGCCACATCTACGAGCAGATGCTGGAGCCGAAGTGGGTCATCTCGATGGGCGCCTGCGCGTCGAGCGGCGGTGTGTTCAACAACTACGCCCTGGTGCAAGGGGTCGACAAGCTCGTCCCCGTCGACGTCTACGTCCCCGGCTGCCCCCCGCGCCCCGAGGGCCTCGTCGAGGGCATCATGCTGCTGCAGAAGAAGATCGGATCGGGCGGGCAGAGCTCCAGTCGCGAGCTGTGGAACGCGTCGCAGGCGAAGGACGCGAGCTGAGCGACATCAGCATCGTCCTCGCTGCGAGCTGCCCGGACGCGGTCGTCAGCGAGCACGAGGCCTTCGGCGAACTGACCGTCGAGATCGTCGCGGACCGGTTGCTCGCCGTCGCGCGCGCGCTGGCCGCGCCGCCGACGTCGTTCCGCCTGCTGTCCGACGTGGCCTGCGCCGATTTCCCCGACGCGCCGGGCCGGTTCCGGCTGGCCTACACCCTGTACTCGCTGGAGACGGGTGCCCGGTTGCGGCTGCGCGTCTGGGCCGGCGCAGAAAGCCCCCAGGTCGACTCCGTGACGTCGGTCTGGCCGACGGCCAACTGGCACGAGCGCGAGGTCTACGACCTGATGGGCGTGCGCTTCCGCGGGCACCCCGACCTGGCGCGGATCATGATGCCCGACGACTGGGACGGCCATCCGCTTCGCAAGGACTACCCCCTTGGCGGCGAGGAGGTGACGTTCACCGATGCCGTCTGACCGCGACGACGTCGGCATCGGGGGCGGTTTCCCGCTGGCCTCGGAGGCCCGCGGCGTGCTCGAGGCCGCCCGCCGCGAAGGCCGCGCGCTGACCGAGACCGAGCGCGCCATCGCTCAGGTCGAGGCCTTCACGCCCGAGGAGGCGGCCGCGCGCACCGCGCTCAACGAGGCGCCCGCCGAGGACCCGGGCACCCGTAAGCCGATGATCATCAACCTGGGCCCGCAGCACCCGTCCACCCACGGGGTGCTTCGCCTGATCACCGAGCTCGACGGCGAGGTGATCCTGGACATCCATCCGATCGTCGGCTACCTGCATACCGGCATCGAGAAGCAGTGCGAGAACAAGACCTACTGGCAGGCGATCACGCTCGTCACGCGCATGGACTACCTGTCGCCGTACTTCAACACGCTCGCCTACTGCATGGCCGTCGAGAAGCTGCTCGGCCTGGAGGTCCCCGCGCGGGCCGCGTACCTGCGGGTCATCATGTGCGAGCTCAACCGCATCACCTCGCACCTGGTGTGGCTCGGCACCAGCGGCCTGGAGCTCGGCGCGATCTCGGTGTTCTTCTACACCTACCGCGAGCGCGACGAAGCGCTCGACCTGGGCGAGATGATCTCGGGCGACCGGATGAACACCCGCTACTTCCACGTCGGCGGCTGCGCCCAGGACATGCCCGAGGGCTTCGAGGCGGCGCTGCGCCGGTTCATCGGCAAGATGCCCGGCCGCATCGACGAGTACGAGACGCTGCTCTCGCAGAACCAGATCTGGCTCGACCGGACCAAGGGCGTGGGGGTGCTTCCCGTCGACCAGCTGATCGGCCTGGGGGTCACCGGTCCCGCGCTGCGGGCAGCCGGCATCGGCCACGATCTGCGCAAGGCAAACCCGTACTGCGGGTACGAGCACTTTGACTTCGACGTGCCGGTCGCGACCGAGGGCGACGTCTACGCACGGTTCACGGTTCGGCTGCGCGAGATGCGCGAATCCCTGCGGATCATCGAGCAGGCCCTGGACGGGATCCCCGAGGGCGGCCACATCGCCGACGACCGCAAGGTGGTGCTGCCGCCGCGCGAGGAGCTGGCCGTGTCGATGGAGGCGTTGATCCACCATTTCAAGCTCGTCACCGAGGGGTTCACCGTCCCCGCCGGCGAGGTCTACGCGGCGGTCGAGAGCCCGCGCGGCGAGCTGGGCTGCTACCTGGTCTCCGACGGAGGCCCCAAGCCGTACCGCTGCCACATGCGCGACCCGTCGTTCGTCAACCTGCAGGCGCTACGGCCGATGGCCAAGGGCGCCTACCTGGCGGACCTGATCGCGATGATCGGCTCGCTGGACAACGTCATGGGCGGGGTTGATCGGTAATGAATCTTTCGCGATACCAAACGTTCAGGGAGACGATCACTCGATTCATTACCGGGGCCGGGGATCTGGTTGTGATCACGGGCCATGGCGGCGATGGACGTGTCGCACACGGCAGGCACGTTTTTTGCCGGCTTCGTCCGTCGTTCTCCCGACGGACGCGTATCGCTGCTCGCGACACGCGTCCCGGGCTGCGTCGATGGAATGGCTTGTTCGAGGGGTCGTCATGACTCCGGCTGAGGTGAGGGCTCACATTCAGCCGATCCGCCACGAGTACGGGGATCCGCGCTCGCTGGTGCTGCCCGCCCTCAAGTGGGCGCAGACCGAGAAGGGGCACCTGACCGAGGCCGACCTGGCCGCCGTCGCCGAGGCCACCGGCTTCTCGCAGGCGTACATCGAGAGCGTCGCGACGTTCTACGACCGCCTGTACCTGCAGCCCGTCGGCAAGCGCGTGGTGTCGGTGTGCGTGACGCTCTCGTGCATGCTGCGCGGCAGCGACGAACTCCTGGAAGGCCTGTGCGACCACCTGGGCCTTGACCACCACGGCGGCACCACCGCCGACGAACAGATCACCGTCCAGGAGGCCCAGTGCCTGGGCGCGTGCGATCGGGCGCCCTGTCTCCAGGTCGACGCCGAGAACATGGTCGGGCCCCTGACGCCCGAGGCGGCCATCCGCCTGGTCGACGAGCTTCGCGACGCCCCCGCTCCCACCGAAGTCTGGCGGTAGCGCCTTGCCCGTCCTGCACAGCATCTACCGCCACCGCGCCGAGGATGGCGAGACCCCGCTGACCGAACTTGCCGCCTACCAGCAGGCGGGCGGGTACGTGGCGCTCGTCAAAGCGCTGGCGATGGCTCCCGACGAGGTGCTCTACCAGTTCCACCGCTCGGGCCTTCGCGGCCGCGGCGGCGCGGGCTTCCCCATGGGTCGCAAAGCGGGCTTCTTGCCCAAGGACTCGCCGCTTCCCGCATATGTGGTCTGCAACGCGGACGAGAGCGAGCCCGGCACGTTCAAGGACCGCGAGATCATCGAAGACAACCCGTTCCAGCTGCTCGAGGGGATCGTGCTGGCTGCCTACGCCGTGGGCTGCCACCGCAGCTACATCTACATCCGCGGCGAGTACGAGCACCAGGCGCGGATTCTGGACAACGCGGTCGCCCAGGCCCGGGACGCGGGCTTTCTGGGCGATCGGGTCTGCGACAAGGACTTCGCCTGCGACGTCACCGTCTACCGCGGCGCCGGCGCGTACATCTGCGGCGAGGAGACGGGCCTGCTGGAGAGCCTGGAGGGCAAGCGCGGGACACCCCGGCTCAAGCCGCCGTTTCCCGCGGTCGCGGGCCTGTACGGCTCGCCCACGCTCATCAACAACGTCGAGACGCTGGCCGCGCTGCCGCCGATCATCGACAAGGGCGCCGACTGGTACGCCGCCATCGGCCCCGAGAAGAGCCCCGGCAGCAAGATCTTCTCGGTCTCGGGCCATGTGCTGCGGCCCGGCAACTACGAGGTCGTGCTGGGCGAGACCACGCTGCGCGAGCTCGTGTTCGAGCATGCGGGCGGGCTGCGGGAGGGCCGCAGCTTCAAGACCTGCTGGGTGGGCGGATCGAGCGTGCCGGTGTTGGGCGAGCAGCACCTGGACACGCCCCTGGACTACGAGTCCCTGCAGGCCGCGGGCACGTTCCTGGGCTCGGGCGGGTGCATCGTGATGGACGACTCCGGCTGCATCGTGCGCGCCTCGCTTCGGCTCGCCCACTTCTACCGCCACGAGAGCTGCGGCAAGTGCACGCCGTGCCGCGAGGGCACGAACTGGATGGAGAAGATCCTGCAGCGCATGGTCGACGGCGAGGGACGCATCGAGGACCTTGAGCTGCTCGAGTCGTTGTTCGGCCGGATCGCGGGCAATACCCTGTGCGCTCTGGCCGACGGCGCAGTGGCGCCCATCAAGAGCGCCATTGCCCTGTTTCGCGACGACTTCGTCCGCGTAATCGAGGAGGGCTCCCCACGACCCGAGCCGATGATGGAGGCCGCGGTTGCCTGAGCAGACGGTCACACGGAAGCCCGTCAAGCTGACGATCAACGACCGCCCAATCGAGGCGGTGCCCGGCACCATGCTGGTCGACGCCGCCGCCGCAGTCGGCATCGAGATCCCGATCTTCTGTTACGAGCCGCGGCTCGGCCCGCCCATCGGCGCCTGCCGCATGTGCCTGGTCGAGGTGGAGGGCATGCGCGGGCTGCAGACCGCGTGCTCGACGCCCGTCGCCCCCGACATGGTCGTGCGCACCAACAGCGCCCCGGCGGTCGAGGCCCAGGACGGCGTGCTGGAGCTGCTTCTCGCAAACCACCCTCTCGACTGCCCGGTCTGCGACAAGGGTGGCGAGTGCCCGCTGCAGGACCTCACGTTCACGTTCGGCCCCGGCGAGACCCGGTTCAGCGAGCCCAAGCGCCACTTTCCCAAGCCGCTCGACCTTTCGCCGCTTGTCGCGATCGACCGCGAGCGGTGCATCACCTGCTACCGCTGCGTGCGGTTCAGCCAGGAGGTCGCCGAGGACCGCCAGCTGACGTTCCAGGAGCGCGGCGCCGGCACCGAGGTCGCCACGTTCACCGGCGACCCGTACCTGGGACGGTTCACCGGCAACATCATCGACCTGTGCCCGGTCGGGGCGCTGACCAGCATCCCGTACCGGTTCGTGTCGCGGCCGTGGGAGATCCAGAATGCCCCGTCGGTCTGCGGCGGCTGCCCGGTCGGCTGCAACGTGGAGCTGACCCAGCGCGAAGGCCGGCTCAAGAGGATCACCGGGCGCGACGTCCCCAACTTCGCCGTCGAAGAGGGCTGGCTGTGCGACAAGGGCCGCTGGGGCTATGCCGCCTCGTGGTCCGACGAGCGCATCCAGCAGCCGACCGTCCGCGAGGGCGGCACGGCGCGCCAGGTTTCGCTGCAGGACGGCGTAGCCGCTGCGGCGCTGATCCTGTCGCGGGCAGCGGCCCCCGGCTTTCTGGTCGGTCCCGCCGCCACGGTCGAGGAGGCATTCCTGGCCCAGTCGATGGCCGCGACGCTGCCGGGCGGGCGGGTCGGACGGCTCGGCATCCCGGGCGCGGCGCTGGAGCCGCTTCGCGGGCTTCCCGGCGCGCAGCTGGGCGACTTGGATACCGCCGACGTCGTGGCGATCGTGGGCGGCGACGTCGCCAATCAGCAGCCGGTGGTGGAGCTCCGCGTGCGCAAGGCGGCACGTCTGCGCGCGACGATCGTCGTCGTCGGGCCGCGCCCGCAGCAGCTCCCCGACCGGGCCGAGGGCGTGCGCACCCCGCCGGGACAGCTCGTCATCGGGCTCGGCACCGTCGCTAAAGCGCTGCAGGACGCCAAGGCCCCCATCGTGTTGTGGGACGAGGCCGACCTGGCCAACGAGCCCGACGCCGCCGCGGAGCTGGCGCGGCTCATCGCCGCGGCCGGCGCCCGGCAGCTCGAGCTTGCCGCCGACGTCAACGGGGCCGGGCTGCGCGCACTCGGCATCGCGACCGACGAGCTGTTGCCGGCGATCGAAGCACAGACGGTCGGCACGCTCGTCACGGTCCACGCCGACCCGTTGAGCGCCGCCGGCGCAATCCGCTGGGGTGCGTCGCTGCACAAGGCCGGCCCGCTGATCGCGATCGCGACGCACCGCTCAGCCCTGACCGATCGCGCCGATGTCGTCCTGCCGGCGTTGATGCACCATGAGCAGGAGGGCGTGCTGGTCTCGATGGCCCGCCGCGCCCAGCGGCTTCGCCCCGGCGCGATCGGACCGCAGGACGCCGCCGCCGCGTGGGAGCTCTTGATCGCGCTGAGCCACCGCATCGGCAAGCCGCTCCCGCAGCGCACCCCGTCCCAGGTGTTCGCGGCAGCCGCCGCGGCGCATCCGGCGCTGGCCGGCCAGACCTACGGGACGCTGGGGACCGAGGGGGAGGTCATCGCCACACCGGCCGCCGCCGTCCCGACCGGCTCCGTCCGGCACCGCGAGCCCGAGGGCAAGGGGCTGCTCCTGGTGACAACCGACGAGATCTTCGGCGACGCGACGAGCTGGCAGTCCGACGCGCTGGAGGCCGTCCGTACACCCGCCGCCCTCACGCTGGCGCCCGGTCAGGCGAGCGCGCTCGGCCTGGCCGCCGGGCAGCGTGCCGCAGTGAGGTCGCCCTATGGCAGCTGCGTCCTGCCCGTCGTGATCGACCCGGCCGTGCCCGAGGGCGCCGCGTTCGTCGCCAGCGGTCCACCCTCGTCGGGCACCGGGGCGCTTCGCGCCGCCGACCACGGCCCGGTGCGCGTCACCGTCCACCGAACTTCCGAGACGGTGCATTAGTGGCGCAGGAGGCCTTCCTCACGATCCTGATCAAGGCGGCCGTGCTCGTCTTCGTCGTCGTCACCGCGTTCGCCTACCTGGTGCTCTTGGAGCGCAAGCTGATCGGCCGCATGCAGGCGCGCTACGGCCCCAACCGGGTCGGCCCGTTCGGCTTTCTGCAGCCGGCGGCCGACGTCGTCAAGCTGGTGTTCAAGGAGGACTTCACGCCGGCGGGGGCCAACAAGGTGCTCTTCCAGCTGGCACCGGTCATCTCGGTGTTCGCGGCGATCTCGGCGATCGTGATCATCCCGTTCGGCGAGCCGGCCACCTGGTGGGGCCACCAGGTCAACTTCGTCGGCGCCGACCTGAACGTGGGTCTGTTGTTCGTGTTCGCCCTGTCGGGCATCGGGTTCTACGGCTTGATCCTGGGCGGGTATGCCAGCGGCAACAAGTACTCACTGCTGGGCGCGGCGCGCACAGCGGCGCAGCTCGTGTCGTACGAGGTGGCCATGGGGCTGTCGGTCGTCGGCGTGCTGATGCTCTCGCAGAGCCTGTCGCTGGTCGACATCGTGGAGGCCCAAGCCGACACGGCCTGGTACATCCTGCTGCAACCGGTGGGCTTCGTGATCTTCCTGATCGCCGGTACGGCCGAGACCAACCGCCCGCCGTTCGACCTGCCCGAGGCTGAGAGCGAGCTTGTCGCCGGGTACCACACCGAGTACGGCGGGATGAAGTTCGCGGCGTTCGCCATGGCCGAGTACCTCAACATGGTCATCGTGGCGGGGCTCGGCGCGACGCTCTTTCTGGGCGGCTACAGCGGGCCGTGGCTGCCGGGCCCGTTGTGGCTTGCGATCAAGGTGCTGGGCTTGGTGCTCGTGTTCATCTGGTTTCGCGCGACGCTGCCGCGGCTGCGCTACGACCGGCTGATGAAGCTCGGGTGGAAGCTCCTGTTGCCTCTGTCCACGCTCAACCTGCTCGTCACGGCGATCGTCGTCGGCATCTGGTTCACCAACTGATGGAAATGAGCACGCTATGAGTCTCCAAGCGACCCTCAAGGGGTTCGGCGTCACGTTCAGGACGATGCTGAGCGCACCCGAGACGATCAACTACCCCGAGCGCAAGACCCCGGTGCACTCGCGCTTCCGTGGGCGCCACCGCCTGTGGAAGTTCGAGAACGGGCTCGAGAAGTGCGTCGGCTGCTCGTTGTGCGCCGCCGCCTGCCCGGCCGACTGCATCCGCGTCGTCGCCGAGGAGAACACCCCCGACAACCGCGTCTCGGCCGGTGAGCGCTTCGCCCGGATCTACGAGATCAACATGTCGCGCTGCATCTTCTGCGGCTACTGCGAGGTGGCGTGCCCGTTCGACGCGATCACGCTCGAGGCCGAGTACGAGATGAGCGAGTACGACCGCCCGCGTGACCTTGTCTACACCAAGGACATGCTGATGGCGCCACACCCCAAGACCGCGCCGCGCCGCGAGCCAGGTCAAGAGATCTAGTGGGGGAGCAGATCGCATTCGGCCTTGCCGCCGCCGGCGCCATCGGCTGCGGGATCCTCGTCATCACGCTCGCCAACGCGTTCCGCGCGGCGGTCGCGTTGATCGGCACGTTGATCTCGGTGGCCGTGCTCTTTCTGCTGCAGGCCGCGCCGTTCGTGGCGTTCGTGCAGGTCATCGTCTACGCGGGCGCGATCGTCACCCTTTTCTTGTTCGTCCTGGCATATCTGGGCGAGCGCGTGCAGGGATCGCCCGACCGGCTGGCCCGCTACCAGGTGTTCTCGTGGATCGTGGTGCTGGCGCTGGCGGCCATGGGCGGGATCGTGTTCCTGTCGAGCGCCCTGCCCGGCCTCGGCGACGAGCCCCGTCCGGTCGACGACATCGGCAGCCCCCAGGCCATCGGCGACGCGTTCCTCAAGGAACACCTGCTGCCGTTCGAGGTGACGTCACTGGTCCTCCTGGTCGCGGCTGTCGGCGCGGTGCTGCTGGCCAAACGCGCGGTGCTCGCGGAGCGTGGCCGGTGAACGGCGTGCCCCTGGGCTTCTACCTGGCCGTGTCCGGTGCGCTCATGGCGCTGGGCCTGATCGGCGTCATGACCCGGCGCAATCCCCTACTGTTGCTTTTGGCAGTCGAGCTGATGCTGAACGCCGGCAACGTCGCGCTGGTCGGCTTCAGCCGTTACTGGAACGACACCGGCGGCCAGATCTTCGCGCTGATCGTCATGGTCGTCGCGGCCGCCGAGGTCGTGATCGGCCTGGGCCTCGTGGTCGCGGTCTTCCGCCAACGCGGCGCCCTCGACGTCGACCAGATGACCGAGCTGCACGGCTGATGGGGACCTTGGGCTGGATCGTGCTGGGGCTGCCCCTGCTGGGGGCGCTCGTGCTGTCGCTCTTCGGCGCCACCGAGCCGCCCAAGGCGGTGACGCGGTGGGTCGGGTGCGGCTCGATCGGCCTGGCGTTCGTCCTGACGGCAGCGATCTTCTTCGGGATGCTCGGCGACGACCCAGAGGAGCGCGTCCACGTCTCGCGTCTGTGGGAGTGGATCGACATCGGCGGCCTGCAGGTCGACCTGGCGATCCAGATCGATCAGCTGTCGGTGATGATGATGCTGGTCATCACGGGCGTGGGCTTTCTGATCCACGTCTACTCGACCGAGTACATGGACCACGAGGGCGGCTACCGGCGGTTCTTCGCCGAGATGAACTTCTTCGTGTTCTCGATGCTGCTCCTCGTCGAGGCGGCCAACTTCGTGTTCCTGATCGTCGGGTGGGCGTTCGTGGGACTCGCCAGCTACCTGCTGATCGGCTTCTACTATGACCGGCCCATCGCGGTCGCGGCGGCCAAGAAGGCCTTTGTCGTCAACGTGATCGGCGACGTCGGCATGGTCATCGCCGCGTTCCTGCTGGTGCGCGAACTGGGGACGCTGGACTACACCGAGGTGTTCGCGCTCGCACCTGAGCGGATCGCCTCGGGCAGCGGCGTCGCCGTCGCGATCGCGCTCCTGCTGTTTGTCGGCGCGGCCGCCAAGAGTGCGCAGGTGCCGCTGCACACGTGGCTTCCCGACGCGATGGAGGGCCCCACTCCGGTCAGCGCGCTGATCCACGCCGCCACCATGGTGACGGCCGGCGTCTACCTGATCGTCCGCACGCACGTGCTGTACGAGCTGGCCCCCGTCGCCATGGACATCGTCGCGGTCGTCGGCTGCGTCACCCTGTTCATGGCCGCGACGATCGCGATCGCGCAGGAGGACATCAAGCGGGTCCTGGCGTGGAGCACGGTCAGCCAGATCGGCTACATGATCATGGCGGCGGGGCTCGGCGCGTACTCGTCGGGGATGTTCCACTTCCTGACGCACGCGTTCTTCAAGGCCCTGCTGTTCCTCGCGGCGGGCATCGTCATCCACGCGCTCGCGAACGAGCAGAGCTTGGACCGCATGGGAGGCCTGCGCACGTACCTTCGCTTCGTGTACGTGGCGTTCGCGATCGGGTGCCTGGCCATCGCCGGCGTGCCCGGGTTCGCCGGGTTCTTCAGCAAGGACGACATCCTGGCCCACGCGCTCGCCCACGGCGGTCTGGGCGTTGTGCTGTTTGCGTTCGGGTCGATCGCCGCGTTCCTGACGGCGTTCTACATGTTCCGGTTGCTGTTCCGGGTGTTCGTGGCGCCGCGGCCCGAGGGCGAGTACGCGCACGCCCCGCACGGCGCCGGATGGGCGATGAGCGCGCCGGTGGCCATCCTGGCGGTGCTGTCGGTCGTGGGCGGGTGGCTGCAGGTGCCGTTCGGCTGGAACCTGATCACCGATTGGCTCGATCCGGTGTTCGCCGACAGCCTGATGGAACCCCTCGAGGCCACCCACGCCCAGGAGCTCACCACCATCATCGTGTCGGTCGTCGCCGCGGCCGGCGGGATCCTGCTGGCCTGGTACATCTTCGTCCGTGACCCTGCGCGTCGCCTCCGGGCCGCCGCCGCGATGCCCAACAGCCGCGCGTTCCTGGAGGACGCCTACCGCTTCGACGAGCTGTACGACGAACTTGTCGTCCAACCGGGGCGGCTCGCCGGCGACCACCTTCGCGACGATGTGGAGCCGCTCGCGATCCAAGGCCCGATGTACGGCGTCGCCGCCGCGGTGCGCGGGGTGGCGCGTGGACTCAGCTGGGCCCAGAGCGGCCTGGTGCGCACCTATGCCTTCGCCATGGCCGCCGGGGTCGTCGGCCTCGCCGTCATCTTCATGCTGGTCGCCCGCTGATGCCGTGGGTCACCGCGATCGTGCTGCTGCCTCTGTTCGGCGCGATGGCGATGTTCGCCGTGCCCGAGGGTAACGCAGCCCAGGCGCGCGCGTATGCCCTGACCTCGGCGGCCACCACCCTGGCGCTGACGTGCGTCCTGGTGGGCCTGTTCGACCGCGACTCCGGGGCGCTGCAGTTCGTCGACCACCGGGACTGGGCCGGCACGGCGGGTCTGGCGTGGGACGTGGGGATCGACGGCATCTCGCTGTGGCTGGTCGTCCTGACCGCGGGCCTGTTCTTCCTCGCGATCGTGGCGGCGGCGGTCCGAACGCCCGAGCGGCCGCGTGCATTCCTTGGGCTTCTGCTCCTGGCCGAGTGTGGCCTCTTGGGCCTGTTCGCCGCCGGGGACCTGATCCTGTTCTACGTGTTCTGGGAGGCAATGCTCGTCCCGTTCGCCCTGCTGATGTGGATGTGGGGATCGGGCGAGCGGGGTCGGGCCACGATCACGTTCGTGATCTACACGATGATCGGCAGCCTGCTGATGCTGATCGCGATCCTGTCCACGGCGTTCATCGCCCAGGATCCCGGCGAGGCCCTGACGTTCAACATCCGTGAGCTGACCGGCCAGGCCTGGTCAACCAACCAGTCGACCTGGCTCTTCCTCGGGTTCGCCCTCGCGTTCGTCATCAAGCTGCCGCTCTGGCCGTTCCACGGGTGGATGCCAGGCGCGTACGCCACGGCGCCGCTCCTGGTGACGGCACTGCTGGCGGCGGTCATGAGCAAGGCGGGTGTCTACGGGCTGATGCGGATCGGCGTGCCCATGTTCCCCGAGGGCGCCGACCGCCTGGCAGTGCTGATCAGCGTGCTGGCCGTGGTCGGGATCATCTACGGGTCGCTCGTGGCGTGGCGTTCCCGAACGATGCGCATGCTGGTCGCCTACTCCAGCCTGGCGCACCTGGGCTTCATCGTGCTGGGGATCATGTCGTTCAACATCATGGCCGGGCAGGGCGCGGTGCTGCAGATGATCAACCACGGCATCGTCACCGCCGCCGCGTTCGCCATCGTCGGGATCGTCGCGCGCGCCAAACGGGGCGATGAGGAGATGGACCACATCGAGGGCCTCGCGAGCGGTGCCCCGTGGCTTGCCGGCGTCTTCCTTGTCGTCGCGATGGCGTCCCTGGCGATCCCCGGCTCCAACGCGTTCGTCGGCGAGTTCTTCATCCTGACCGGCGTGTTCGCCGAGCGCCCCTTGCTCGCGGTGCTCGCCTGCATCGGGATCGTCTACGCCGCGGTCTACATGCTGCGCCTCTACCAGGGGGCCATGAACGGGCCCAAGCGCGGCATGGCCTCCAGGGCCGAGCTTGGCTGGCGCGACGCGCTGTACCTGTCGCCGCTGGTCGTCGCGATGCTGTTCATCGCCCTGTGGCCCGCGGCCATCGTCGGATCGACCGAGCCATCGGTCCTTCGGGCATCGGGGCCGAACCTCGAGAGCTTCTGCGCAGCGGCGTCCTTTGATTCTGCTGAAAAATCGGCCGAAGCGGGATGCCGGTGAACGTCGCCGCAACCACGCCGTTCTTGATCGTCTCGGGCGCCGGGATCCTGGCGTTGATGCTGGGACTCGTCCCCGACCGGCGCCTGCAGCGTACGCTCCCGACACTGGCCGGGGTCGGCGCGCTCGTCGCCGCGGGTATCGTCTCGGCCGTTCTGTGGGACGAGCGGCGCACCGCGCTCAGCGACAACTTCGTCTCGGACCGGTTCACGCTGCTGCTCAACTTCGTGTTCCTGGGAGCGGCGCTCGCGACCCTGGGCCTGGCGTGGCGTGAGCCGTCCTCCACCGACAAGCGCGGCGAGTACGCGGGCCTGATCCTGCTCTCGACCGCCGGGATGATGCTGGTCGCAGCCTCCGGCACCACGATCGTGCTGTTCCTCGGGATCGAGCTCTTGTCGGTCGCGCTCTACGTGTTGTGCGCGATCGAGACGTGGCGCACACGGTCGCTCGAAGCCGGCCTCAAGTACTTGATCGTCGGCGCCGTCGGATCGGCGTTCTTCCTGTACGGGCTTGCGCTCCTCTATGGCGCGAGCGGTACCACCGTGCTCGGCCGCGTCAGCGAGCGCTTGGCGGACACGGGTCTTGGCGGCGACCCGCTGGCGATCGCGGCGCTCGTGCTGATCGTGGCAGGCCTGGCGTTCAAGGCCTCGGCCGTGCCGTTCCACATGTGGACGCCGGATGTCTACGAGGGTGCCCCGACCCCGATCACGGCCTTCATGGCGACCGCCACCAAGGCCGCTGCCTTGGCGGCGTTCATGCGGGTGTTCTCGGACGCGCTGCTCGACCTGGCCGACGACTGGACGACCACCATCGCCGTGATCGCAGCCGTCACGATCGTTGTCGGCAACGTCGCGGCGCTTCGCCAGGAGAGCATGAAGCGCCTGCTCGCCTATTCCGGCATCGCCCAGGCCGGGTACCTGCTGATCGGCGTGGCGACCGGAACCGTCCGCGGCGCCGAGGCGGTCGTCTACTACCTGTTCGCGTACCTGGTGATGACGCTCGCGGCGTTCGCCGTCGTCGTCGTCCGTGAGCGAGAGGTTCCGGACGGCGACCGCATCGCGTCATTCCGCGGCCTTGGCAGGCGCAACCCCGTCATGGCCATCGTCCTGACGCTTGCGATGCTCTCGCTCGCCGGGATCCCGCCCCTGTCGGGCTTCATCGGCAAGTTCCTGCTGTTCGGCGCTGCCATCGACGCCGACCTGACCTGGCTGGCCATCGTCGGCGCCGTCGGCAGCATGGTGAGCCTGGGCTACTACCTGCGCGTCCTGGGTATCGCGTGGCTCGAGGACCCTCCAGAAGGTGAGAAACGCCTGCGCCTGCCGTCGGCCGTCGGCGCCGTCGCGATCACCTGCGCCGTCGCGATCGTCGCGTTCGCAATCGGCGCCGGCCTGCTGATCGACCTGTGCCGCGACGCAGCGCAATCGATCTTCACGACCTGAGGACAACCAACCCTCTGACGCCTCCGACCCTCTCCGCACAGCCGTGTCTCGCGGCACCAATGTGTGTCATCCGTGTAACAATTGGCCGTCGCGTACACGGCCAAATGGCAGTTAACCGATGGGACCTCCGGGCGGGCTGAATCCGGTGGCTGACCGGGTCTTGGCTCCGACCTGGGGTGCGCGGCGCAATACTGTCGGCCATGGAGACGGGCGGACGTCGACTGGATGGGCCGCGGGTGGTGCTGGCACCGCTGGCCGCTGAGCACGCGGTGGTGGTGCGGGAGATTCGCGCGACGCTCGAGGTCGCAGCGCGATGGCCCGATGCCGATGGGTTCCCAATCGGCGACGAGCCGGAGGCGATCCGGTTCGTCGTCCTGCTGCGCGATCCAGACGCGGATGAGGGCGTCGACCCACGCCCACGCGGGCTCGTACAGTACCGGGAGGAGGACGAGCCGGATTACCGTCACGCGAGCATCGACATCTTCCTGGACCCGCAGGTCCACGGCCACGGGTACGGACGTGAGGTCGTCGCCACCATCGCCGCGCACCTGATCGACGACCGCGGCCACCACCGCATCACCATCGACCCCGCCGCCGATAACGCGCCCGCGATCGCCTGCTACGCGGCCGTCGGTTTCCGCCCGGTGGGCATCATGCGCCAGTATGAGCGCGGCCCCGACGGGGCGTTCCACGATGGTCTGCTGATGGACCTACTGGTTCACGGTCTCGTCCGCGCTGACTGAGCGCTCCCTATCTACGCCAGGCGATCGAACGCGGCTGACGCGAGGGCCAGAACGTCGGCAGCGACCGCCGGGGACACCTTCCGCGGGAGCGCAGCCGTGACCTCGGTCACAAAGGCGTCGAGCTCGGTGCGGGCGGCAGGGCGGTTGCCATCGCGGGCAGCGAAGCCGGCACGCTGTATCCGTGCGAGCTCGGCGTCGAAGATCGCCTGATCGGTGACCTCGCCCTGCGCCCGACCGGCGGTCCAGCGGCATTTCGTAGGCAGATCATTACCCTGCAACCGCCGTGCCCGTGACTACCTGCACCCCGGCGATGACACGGACGCGGGCGCCGGCGCGGACGGTCGGCGCGTTCGCCGCCGAGGCGACCGCCGCGCATCCGTGCATCCCGCGTGTGTCGCGGTCCGCACGCAGCACCACCCGCACCACCCTGGACTGCCCGGGCTGCAATGTCCCGATCTGCCAGCCGATGCGACCGTTCTTGCGCAGCCTGCCTGCTGCCACGCGACCCCTCAGCGAGAGGCCCGAGGGAACGCAGTCACTGATCAGGACGTTGGTCGCAGGCACCGCCCCGCTGTTGCGGATCACGATCGTGAAACGCACGGTCCCACCGGCCTTCACGACCTTGGTACCACTCTTGGTGATCGCAAGCCGCGTCGGCGTGGGCGCCGGGCCGCTGACCGCGACGGTCGCGCTCGCCGTTCCGGCATCGGCTCCGCCCAGGACAGGGCTGAACGGCCCGTCGGGGTCGGGCTGATCGCTCGCGAGGATCTGCACGGTGTTCGTCACCGAACCTGGCGCGACGACGCGCGTGGTCACGATGAGGCTGGCCGACCCGCCGTTCGGGATCGCCGGGATGCTCCACACGAAGCTCGCCACGTCGTAGGCGCCCACCGACGCACGGGCCGACACGAACTGGAGCGCCGATGGCAGCTGCTCGAGCACCTGGACATTCGTTGCGGCGTCGGGACCGCGGTTTGTCACCACGATCGCGTAGCTGACGGTGTCACCCAGCTGCGCGCGCGGCGTGCTTGCGGACTTGATGATCTCGAGGTTTGCCGATGCAGGCGCAACCGTTGGCGCAACCGTCGCACCCTGCACCGTCACCTGAGTAGCGGCCTGGTCGTCCTCGCCGCTGCTGCCGTTTGCCGGCGCCGAATCCGGGTCGGCGACGCTCGACGAGCCGACCTCGGCAGTGTTGACAAGGGCACCCGCCTGGTTGACTATCACGACGATCGAAAGTGTGACGGTGTCCCCGGAAGACATCGGACCCACGGTCCAGGTTCCGCTCCCCGCGTCATATGCGCCCCGACTGGCCGACGCCGACGAGAACGTGACGCTCGCGGGCAACACGTCGAGGACGCTGACCCCGTCAGTGGCCGACGGACCGTTGTTGACGAGGGTCAGGGTGTAGGTCAGGGACCCGCCGAGACTCGGGGTTGTCGAGCTTGCGCCCATCGTCAGCGCCAGGTCGGCGGATGCGGGCAGCGCGTCGATGTTCACGCTGGCCGCGTCGTCGCCGATCCCGTCACCGGGCGTGGACGTCGGGTCGAAGGTCGCCGATGCGGTGACCTGCGCGCTGTTTGTGATCGGGCCCTGGACGTCGACGCGGGCGACGATGCGAAGGTCGCGTGAGGCACCCGACGGCACGCTCGCCAGGGTCCAGACACCTGACGCGAAGGTGCCGGCGTCCGCCGAAGCCGATACGAAGGTGAGCTCCGCAGGCAAGAGATCCCGGACCACGACGGCGCCGGAGGCGTCCGGTCCGTTGTTCGACAGCCGCAGGGTGTACGTGACGTTCTGGCCCTGGTTCGGCGTCGCGTCATCTACTGACTTGGCGAGCGTCAGGTCGGCCTGGGGAACGTCGACGGTGACACTGTCGTTGTTGTCAGCGGGTGCGGGATCGTGTGTCGCAGACGTCACGGTCGCGGTGTTCGTGATCGGTGCCGCGTCGGTGACCTGCGCGACGATGTCGAGGCTGGCGCCGGCGCCGTTGGCCAGGTCGCCGACGGTCCAGACGTTGCCGACGTAGCTCGCGGAGCTCGCCGAGACGAGGGTGAGGCCGGCTGGGAGGGCGTCTGTCACCTGGACCGCCTGCGCGGAGGACGGGCCGCTGTTGGTCACGTTCAGCGTGAACGTGACGTTGTCGCCCAGGGCGGGAGTCGCGTCGGAGACCGTCTTCAGGATCACCAGGTCGGCCTCGGGAACATCGACGATCACGTCAGCTGAGTTGTTGGCGGCGTTGCCGTCGTACGTGACCGATGTGACCGTCGCGGTCGTGGTCTGCGGAGTCGGGCTTGTGACGGTGCTGGTGATCTGAATCGTTGCAGTCGCGCCGTTGGCGAGGTTGCCGACGCTCCACACCCCCGAGCCCGGGTCGTAAGCCGGGCCCGCGTCGCTCGAGACGAACACCAGGCCCGCCGGCAGCAGATCACTGACCGTCACACCGGTCGCGTCGAGCGGACCGTTGTTGGTCACCGTCACCGTGAACACCACGTTCTGACCCAACGCCGGGGTCGTGTTGTCGACGGTGTTGGTCACCGCGACATCCGCCTCGGGCACATCTACCGTGGCGTCGGCGCCGTTGTCGGCCGGGTTCGTCTCGAGGGTTGTCGAGGCGGCCGCGGCGGTCGCCGTGAGGAGCGCAGCGTCGATGACCGTCGCGGTGATCTGGATCGTCCGGGTCACGCCGCTCGCCAGCCCGCCGACGCTCCACACACCCGTCGCCGGGTCATACGACGCACCCGCATCCGACGAGACGAACGTCAGGCCCGCCGGAAGCAGGTCGGTGACCGTCACGCCCTCAGCGGCGTCAGGGCCGCTGTTCGTCACCGCCACGGTGAACACCACGTTCGAGTTCAACGCGGGGGTCGCATCGTCCACGACGTTCGTGACGACGAGATCGACCTCAGGCACATCGACCGAGGCATCGTCAGAGTTGTTCGCCGGGCTGGGATCGTATGTCGTCGCGGAAACAGTCGCGATGTTGGTGAGGAGCGCCGGGTCGTTCACCGTCGCTGTGACCTCAAGCGTGGAGGTCTCACCGTTCGCCAGGGTGCCGATCGTCCAGATGCCCGTTCCCGCGTCGTACGGGGCCGCCGGGTTTGCCGAGACAAAGGTGAGCCCCGCCGGCAGCGAGTCGGCGACCGACACACCCGTCGCGTTCTGGGGACCGTTGTTCGTCACCGTGACAGTGAACGTCACGTTGTCGCCGAGCGCGGGCGCCGCATTGCTGACCGATTTGACGATGGAGAGGTCCGCCGGGAGCGCGTTGACGGACGCCGACGCGCTGTTCGCGCCGGAAGGGTCGAACGTGCTCGACGTCGCGGTCGCGGTGTTGACCAGGGACCCGGGCGCCACCACCGTCGCGACGATCTCGAGCGTCGCGGTCTGGGTGTTCGTCAGATCTCCGACCGTCCACACGCCGGTGCCGGAGTCGTACGCACCGGCAGGATTGGCGGAAACGAAGGTCAAACCCGCCGGAAGGCTGTCTCCCACCGACACGGCCTGAGCTGTGTCTGGACCGTTGTTGGTGACCGTCACGGTAAACGTCACGTTGTCGCCCACATTCGGGCCTGGGTTGTCGACCGTTTTTGTGACGGCGAGGTCAGCGTTCGGGACGTCCGCCGTCGCGCCGTCGCTGTTGTTGGCCCCGTTCGGGTCGTACGTCGAAGATGAGACGCTGGCCGTGTTCGTCACCGGCGTGTGCTGGATGACCGTGGCGACGATGTCGAGCGTCGCGGTCGCGCCGTTGGCGAGGGCGCCGATGGTCCATACGCCCGTGGCCTGGTCATACTGAGCCGCCGGGTTGGCCGACACGAACGTCAGACCGGGCGGCAGGGCGTCGGCGACCGAAACACCATAGGAGGCGTTCGGGCCGGTGTTGGTCACCGCGACCGTAAACGCCACGTTGGCGTTGATCGCCGGGGTGGCGTCGCTAACTGTCTTGACGATGTCGAGGTCGGCGTCCGGGACGTTGACCGTTGCCGAGTCTGCGTTGTTTGCAGTGTCCGGGTCGTACACGCCCGAGCTGGCCGTCGCGGTGTTGGTGACGGCAAGGTGGGTGTCGGCCGTCGCGACGACCGTCAGCGTCGCCGAGTCGCCACTCACAAGCGAGCCGACGGTCCACAGACCTCCGACGTAGGTGCCTGGTGCGGGCGTCGCAGACACCAGCGTCAACCCGGCCGGGAGGGCGTCGATGACCGACACGGCCGCTGCGGTGTCGGGACCGTTATTGGTGACCGTCACCGTGAACGTGACGTTAGCGCCGAACGCCGGGGTCGCGGTGCTCACCGTCTTGTCGACGACCAGGTCGGCATTGGGGGCGTCCACCGTCGCGCCATCGGTGTCATTGGCCGCGACCGGGTCATACAAAACCGACGAGACGGTCGCGGTGTTCGTGATCGGGCTGTGGGTGTCGACGGTGGCGACGATCGTCAGCGAGGTCGACGCCCCGTCTGCAAGGTTGCCGACGCTCCAGATGCCAGTGCCGTCGTCGTATGACGGGCTCGAGGCCGACACGAATGTCAGACCGGTTGGCAGCGCGTCGACGACGGATACGCCGGTTGTGTCGTTGGCGCCGTTGTTGATGACCGTCACAGTGAACGTGGCGTCGGTCCCGACCGCCGGGGTAGCGCTGTCGACGGTCTTGACGACGGCCAGGTCGGCGTCCGGCACGTCGACCGACGCCGAATCGGTGTCGTTGGCGGCGTTCGGGTCGTGCGTCGTCGCCGACACCGTGGCGGTGTTGGTGATCGGCAGGTGGGAGTTGACCTGAGCGACGATCTCGAGCGTTTCGGTCGCGCCGTTGGCGAGGACACCGGCGTTCCACACACCGGCGGAGTAGATGCCCTGCGACGGAGTGGCGGTGACGAGGGAGAGACCGGGCGGCAGCGGGTCGGCGACGCTGACGCCGGATGAGGTGTCGGGACCGGCGTTGGTGACCGTCACGAGGAACGTGACCTGACCACCAAACGAAGGCGTCGCGGTGTCGACGCTCTTGCTGACCGCCAAGTCGGCGTCACGTGCGTCGACGGTCTCGGCGTCGGAGTTGTCGCCGGCGAACGGGTCGAACGTGGTCGACGTCGCGGTGGCCGTGTTGGTGCGGGCGGCCGGGACCGTCACCGTCGCGACGATGTCGAGGGTCACGGTCGCACCGTTGGTGAGGTTGCCGATGGTCCAGGCGCCGGTTCCGGAGTTGTAGGTGCCGGCCGACGGGTTCGATGACACGTAGGTCAGGCCCACGGGCAGCGCGTCCTGGACCGAGACCGCCTGCGCGGTGTTCGGTCCGTTGTTCGTCACGGTCACCGTAAACGTCACGTTGTCGCCGACGTCAGGTGTGGCGTTGTCGACGCTCTTGGTCAGCGCCACGTCCGCGTCCGGCACGTTGACGGATGCGGATGCCGCGTTGTTGCCAGGGATCGGGTCGTAGGTGGTGCTCGACGCGGTCGCGGTGTTCGTGACCGCGATGTGGGTCGTGACCGTCGCGACGATCGACATGGCCGCCGACGCGCCGTTCGCCATGTTGCCGACCGTCCACACACCCGCGGCATACGAACCCGTCGACGGCGTCGCCGACACCAGCGTCAAACCGGCCGGAAGCGCGTCGGCGACCGACACGCCGCTGGCGGCGTCGGGGCCGCTGTTCGTGACCGTGACGGTGAACGTGACGTCGGCGTCGAGCGCCGGGGTCGTGTCGTCGACGGTCTTCGTGACGACCAGGTTCGCCTCGCGCCCGTTGACCGTCGCCAGGGTGGTGTTGTCGGCGGGCGTCGGATCGAACGTGGGCGAGGAGGCAACGGCCGTGTTGTCGATCGCGCCGGGAGCCGTGACCGTCGCGACGATGTCGAGCGTCGCGCTTGCGCCGCTGGCCAGGTTGCCGACCGTCCAGGTGCCCGTGCCCGCGTTGTACGGAGCGGCGGGGGTCGCGCTGACGAACGTCAGGCCTGCCGGCAGCGCGTCTGCGACCGAAACCGACTGCGCGGTGCTCGGACCGTTGTTTGTGGCTGTCAGCGTGAACGTGACGTTGGATCCGACCTCAGGGCTCGCGTCGTCGACCGTCTTGGTGATCGCCAGATTGGCGTCCGGGACGTTGACCGTCGCGGACTCGGAGTTGTTTCCGGCCACGACGTCGCGCGTGGTGGAGGAGACCGTCGCGGTGTTGGTCATCGCGGTGTGCTGGTTGACGGTCGCGACGATGTCGAGGCTTGCCGTCCCGCCGTCTGCCAGTGTCCCGATCGTCCAGATGCCGGTGCCCGAGTCGTAGGCGGCGGCGGGCGTCGCGCTGACGAAGGCGAGTCCCCCGGGAAGCAGATCCGCGACCGACACAGCCTGGGCCGAGTCCGGGCCGTTGTTCGTCACCGCGACCGTGAACGTGACGTTGGAGCCCAGTGCGGGTGTGGTGTCGGTGACGACCTTCGTGACGGCGAGATCCGCATTCGGGACATCGACCGATGCGGAGTCGGTGTTGTTCGCCGCAGCCGGGTCGAAGGTCGTGGAGCTTGCGGTCGCGGTGTTCGTGATCGCGGCGTCCGAGGTCACCGTCGCAACGATCTGCAACGTCTGCGACGTGGCGCTGTTCATGTTGCCAACCGCCCACACACCCGTCCCAGACGTGTACGTCCCCACCGACGGCGACGCGGACACGAACGACAAGCCCCCCGGCAGCAGGTCCGACACCGACACACCTTGGGCGGTGTCCGGCCCCGCATTCGACACACCCACCGTGAACGTCACATTGCTGTTGAGCACCGGCGTCGCGTTACTCACGATCTTCGTCACCGCGAGATCGGCCGCCGCCGGGCGGACGAGGACGTCCTCCTGGGTGCTCGTCGCCGAGTTGTACGCCGATGTCGTCGTCCCTGCCGCCACGGTGCGGCCGGGGTCGACGTAGGTCGCCGTCGCGGGGTTCTGATAGGTGCCGTTGGCCGCAGCCGCTACCGAAGCGTTGAACGTGATCTGCACCGAGCCGCCGCCCGGAATCGTGAACGTGCCCCACGAGGGGCTGGTCGCCCCGACGGCCGGGTTGGTGGTCGCCGGCCGGGTCGCCCCGCCACCGAGGGTGACCGAACCGGTGGACGCGTACGTGAAGCCCGTGGGCAGTGCGTCCGAGATCGCGACGCTCGTCGCGGGGGCCTGGACCGCGCCGTTGGAGACAGTGATCGTGTAGGTCGCGGTCCCGCCCGATCCGGTGTTGATGATCACGGGCGTGCTGGTCGTCTTCGTCACGGTCAGGACGGGAGCGCACTCGGTGCCGGAGCTGACGCCGGGCACGGCGCCGAGCGTCCCGGTCTCCGTCGACGCGCCGATGCCACCCGGGGTGGCCCCGAAGGCGATCTGACTGCCGGCCTGGTTCGTGGTGCCGTTGACACCGCCGTTGATATTGATTGCAGCCGCCGCCTGCGAGAGCACGACGACCCCGCCGCCACCGCCGCCGCCCGGTCCGTGAGGGGCCCCCGTCGGATCCGCGTTGGTTCCGTTTGCACCGCGGGCGTTGACGGTGAGGCCACCGAGACCACCTCCCGAGGAGAGGACGCTGACAGTTCCGCCGGCGCCGCCACCACCACCACCGTCGTTGACGGGTTCAATGCCGAGCTGACCGTTTGCGGTGATCGTTCCAGTGCCCGAAGCAATACCCGCCCGTATGAGGACCATGCCACCGCCGTTGCCGCCGGTCGACGCCGCTCCAGTCGAGTTGTTGCGCGAGCCAGCGCCACCGCCAGCGCCGAGCACGAGCTGGCTCACGCTCCCGGGGTACGCCGCCCCTCCAAAACCTCCGCGGGGGAGGTTCGAGTTCCACGTGTTGCCACCGATGCCGCCCGCACCGCCGTTTGCTCCACCGCCACCACCGGCGTTCTCGTCGTTGCCGCCGGGTGAGGCACCAGCCGGTCGACCGTCGGTACCGCCCCCGCCCGCGTTTCCGGGAGCACCGCGTGCCGAGCTGCCGCTGACGTATCCCTCGACACCGGTGTCGGTCGGTGCCGCGACCCCGTTGCGGACGTACCGGGGGGTGCCGGCTATGCCCTCGCCCTTCTGGCCGTTGGCGTTGAGGGTGGCAAGGCTTCGGTAGTCGGTGTTGAGCAGGCCGCTCCCACCGCCCGCCCCTTGAAGCAGACGACCGCCGCCGCCGCGGAACCCAAGGGCGCTGACGTCGACCGTGGCGCTGCCGAGACTCAGAGTACCGGTGACGTCGACGGCGAGAATGCCACCGGTCCGCCCGTTCCACGCCGAGGCGGTCAGTCCGGAACCGAGCGTTGCCGAGGAGTATTGCGGTACCCGGACGACCTGAAACCGCCGCTGGCCCTGTGCGCCGTAGTTGGCGTCCGTATACGCGTTGAGAAGGCCCGCGCCGGCGCCGGCGCCGGCGATCGGGACGGCACCGGCAGCGACCGCGCCGGTCGCGCGGACGTACTCGTACTTGCCGGTGTTGTTGAGGCTGAGCGAGCCGGTCGCAGGGTCACCCGCGGTGTTGTCGCCGTAGTTGCCGCTGTTGGACGTGGTCAGCGAGGCGTCCTGCACCTGGATGACGAGCAGCAGGTCTCCCGCCGCGATGAGCGTGGCTGCCCCGGTGGACGTGCCCACCGTGATGGAGGTCGCCCCCGCCGCAGCGTTGGCGTTGCCCGGGTAGTAGGTGTTGACGACCCCCGTCAGCGTCCCGCCAGGACCATCTGTCCCTGGAGTCGAGCAGGGCGCCGCGAACCCGGTGTCCACGGACCTGGACGCCAGGAAACCGAATGCCACTGCGGCGGCAAGCACTGTGGTAAGAATGGAGAAGGGACGTTTGATCGGGTCCGCCGAGAAGCTCGAGTTACAGAAGGATCGAGGCAAGGCGGTCCGTCGCCCCAGGAAGGTGCCAATCCGTTGGCGGACCTCGGCCTTCGATTTATCGGCGGTCGCGGCGTTTCCCTTGAGCGATGCGGCGCCCGAAACGTTGAAACTATGTCTTGTGCTGTGGCTTTGACGCGCTCGGCGACTCGGGCGACTTGGGTATGCGTCGCCGCTCCCGAATGACCAGTTGAACCGCCGTGGCGATCATGAGCGCGGCGAACAGCACCTGGAGCGTCCGGGTGGGCGTCACCTCGGCTAGGAGCGCGCCTGCGACAGCGGTCAGCACCGACGCGACCCCAATCGTCGCAGCGGCCCTCCAGCGGACGGTTCCCGAACGGTGCTGACGCCACGAGCCCAGGAGCGACACCGGGATGATCGCAAGAAGCGACGCGCCCTCCGCCTGGAGATGCGGGAGGCCGACGACGAGGGTCAGTGCCGGGACGAACAGGATGCCGCCGCCCACCCCGAACACCCCGGCCAGCGCGCCCGCGACGACCCCCAGGCCGGCGGCGGCGGCCCCGTGCGCGAGGTCGATCGAGACCGGCGTCTCATCCGGCAGAGCCTGTTTGGTCATGAGCCAGACTGACACGACTGTGAGCAGCCCTGCAAACCCGAACGTGAGTGACCGTGCCGAGATGCGCTCCTTGATCCACAGCCCGACAAGGAGCCCGGCCACGGCGGGAACGCCGATCAGGATCGCGTATTCCCACGCGACGTTGCCGAGGGCAGCGTGCGTGATGACACCAACGGTCGCGGTCAGTATGATCGCCGCGAGCGACGTCGCCGTGGCGATCTTCGTCTCGAAGCCCAGGAGCAGGACGAGCAGCGGCACCATCACGATGCCGCCGCCCACGCCGAAGAGGGCCGCAAAGAGCCCGGCCACCGCCCCGATTGCAGCAAGCCGGATCCATGCGTGGGTGTTAGCGTCGTTTGCCATGGCGCTTCCCGAGGATACGGCGCGGCGACTGACACCGATTGTGTGCGACCGACAGGCGAGCGCAGTGCTGCTCGATCTGGACGGCACCCTCGCGCCGATCGTGGAGCGACCCCAAGACGTGCAGATCCCAGACGAGATAAGCCGACTGCTGCCGGTTCTCTCTGCTCGCTACGGCCTGTTGGCCTTCATCAGTGGCCGCGAGATCACCGAGCTGCGACGCATCGTTGGCGTGAGGGAGGCCGCGTACTCCGGCAATCATGGATTGGAGATTCGACTGAAGGAGGGCCGTGGCCTTCCGGTGCCCCAGGCGGGGGTGGGAAATGCTGCCCTGCGTGACTTCGCGGATAGGTGGACGCCCGATGTGCTCGGAGACTGGGGGGTCTGGCTCGAGGACAAAGGTGCGACGCTGACCTTCCACTACCGCACGGCGCCGGACCCCGATCTCGCCGCAGCTCGGCTGGGCGAACACGTCGCGCCAGCAGCGGCCGCGGAGGGGCTCCTGGCCGAACCCGGGCGGATGTCGCTCGAGGTCCACCCCGAAGGGTCGGTCAACAAGGGGACGGCGGTCCGCGCGCTCCTCGATGAGTACCCGAAGGTTCGCCGCGCGGTCTCGCTCGGAGACGACCGCACCGACGTCACGATCTGGCACGAGTTCCGCGGGCTCGTCGACGCCGGTCGCCTCGACACAGCCATCGCTATCGGCGTCAGAAGCGACGAGACGCCTCCGGAAGTCCTGGCGGAAGCCGACATTCTGGTGGACGGCGTGTACGGGTCCATGACGGTTCTGAGCCACCTTGCGGCGGGTGACGACGTCGGCCAACTCGATCCCTCCCGACCGGCCTGGGGGCGCGGGCACTACGTCGACTGATTCCTGAGCGCCGTCAGGTCTGCGAGCGTACGAGTGTTTCCGATCTGGTCGGCGGATGCCCCTGCACGGCGGGCGATCATCACGCCGAAGCGACGCAGGGCAAGCTCGTCGGTCGAATGGGCGTCGGTCCCGATCACAAGCTTCGTTCCGGCAGCGAGGGCCCTGCGTGCGTGCTCGGCCCGCAGGTCGAGGCGTCGTGGCTGGGAGTTGATCTCGAGGAAGGTCCCGGTGTCGGCGGCCCGTGCGAACACGGCATCGAAGTCCAGCTCGTACCCTTCGCGACGACCGAGCATCCGCCCGGTCGGATGTCCGATCGCGTCGACGTGCGGGTTGTCGATCGCGGCGAGCACCCGCGCGGTCAGGCGTTTGGAGGGCTGCTGGAACCCGCTGTGCAGGCTCGCGGTCACCCAATCGAACCCGGCGAGCAGGTCGTCGTCGTGGTCCAGGCGCCCGTCGGCCAGCACATCGACCTCACAGGCCTTGAGGATGGTGATGCCGTCGATCCGAGTGTTGAGCGCGTCGATCTCGTCCCACTGGCGCCGGACGCGCTCCTCGTCCAGCCCACGGGCCATCGCGAGGGCCTTGGAGTGGTCGCTGATCCCGATGTAGTCAAGCCCAAGATCCCGCGCGGCGAGGACCATCGCCTCGAGCGAGTCGCGCCCGTCGCTCCAGGTCGTGTGGGCGTGGAGCTCGCCCCTCAGGTCGCCGACCTCGACGAGCGCGGGAAGCAGTCCGGTCGCAGCGACCTCGATCTCACCGGCGTCCTCACGAAGTTCGGCAGGGATCCATGGGAGCCCCAGCGCGGCATAGACACCCGCCTCGTCGTGAGTCCGCGTGGTCTCGCCGTTGTGTTGGGCGATCCCGTGCTCCGAGATCGACATGGCTTGCTTGACAGCAAGCTCGCGGAGTCGGATGTTGTGGGCCTTGGACCCGGTCAGGTGCTGCAGGAGGTTGCCGAACGAGTCGGGCGGACCGACACGCAGCTCGACCCGCATGCCCGCCTGTGTCATGACTGCCATGCCGGCAGTCCCGCGGGACAGCACCTCGGTCACGATCGGATGGGCTGCGAGCGCATCCAAAAGACGCTCGGGGTCGTCCGTCCCCGCGGCCAGATCGACGTCGTGGACCGTCTCGGATCCTCGGCGGAGGCCGCCTGCGACAGACAGTGCCGATGTCCCCGGCGTCCCGGCCAGGTCGGCGACGATGCCCTCGGCGATCGGCAGGGCGCGCCCGATCGGAGACCGTTCGTTTGCCGGTACGCCCGCGGCGAGCGCTGAGAGCTGTTCTGACACCTGGGCCACCACCGTGGGGCCGATGCCCGACACCCCCGCCAGGCGTCCGTCCGAGACCGCAGCGCCCAAACTCTCCAGATCCGCGACGCCGAGGGCATCCCACACGGCTCGTGCCCGCCTGGGGCCGATGCCCTGTAGGTGGGCGATCTCGGCGAGACCCTCCGGAAACTCCGCACGCAGACGCTGGAGGGCCGCGATCTCACCTGTCTTGACCAGCTCGACGATCTTGTCCTGGAGCGTCCCGCCGATGTCGGGAAGCTCGACGGCACGTCCGCCCAGGGCCAGTGCCGCCACGGATTCACCTGCTCCCCGCACCCGCGCGGCACCGCGACGGTAGGCCAGGATTCGATGCCGTGACTTTTCGCCGGCGACTTCCAGTAGGTCACCGATCAGGTCGAGACGATCCGCGATTTCACCGTTGGTGGGCAGGGCTTGCGCGCTCATGAGCGAAGGGTACTGAGCCGGTGGCGGGGTGGCGGGACCTGACGTTTGGTGAGCGTCGGTCCCTCGCTCTAGAATCCCGTCTGGTCGTGGGCTGCGGGCAGGAGCGCGGAGGATGGTGTTGTGGGCGTGAAGAGCGTGTCGCGCGGGGGCTGGGTGGCGCTCGGCGCAGGAGCGCTTGCGATCGCATCCGGCAGCGCATTTGCCGGTGAGCAATACGCAAGTCGCGTCGAACTGGGCGCGCCCATTCCTGCACCTGGGAGCGCTGTCGCGACTGCGCGCCCCCTGATCGCGCTCGACACAAAGAACGTCGAGGGACTACGCGAACTCAAGGTGTTCGTGGATGGGACCGACCGCACGGCGCGCGTGGGCCAGACTGCGGATGGGCGGCTCGTGCTGCCCGCCGGTCGCTTGTCTGACGGCGCCCACGAGGTGACGGTGCGATTCGGGACACGCAACGTGTTCTCCCGAACGGTCGAGCGCAGTTGGTCGTTTCGCGTCGACACGAAGCTGCCGGCCCTTGCGGTCGCCGGGCTGAAGGCCGGTTCCGAGGTCAACGCCCGCAAGCTCGTCCTGAAGGGCACGAGCGAGCCCAACGCCAACGTCACGATCGGTTGGAAGGGCGGATCGGCCGCGACCGTCGCCGCCGCGAAGGGCGGTTGGCAGGTCGCCGCCAACGTGCCGGAGGGCCCGGTGGCGCTCAAGATCGTCGCGTCCGACCTTGCCGGCAACACCTCTGTCACGACCCGCAAGGTCGTCGTCGACACCTCGGCTCCCGCGCTCCGACTGGCGAAGGTGGCGCCGAGGCTCACCGAGACCGACTCGCCGACGTTCACCGGCGCCATCACCGGCGAGGTGCCTGGGCGCGCGATCGTCGGAGCAAACGTCAACGGCCGTGACATCGTCGCGCGCCCGGGGGCCATCGGGTTCGACCAGAACGGCGACCCCGTGCCGGGCGTCACGTTCACGGGCAAGCAGTTCGCGCTGTCGGTCGGCCGCATCCCCCAGGGGCGCAACACCGTCAAGGTGTTCGTGCGCGACCCCGCCGGCAACCGGACCGAGAAGGCGCTCAGCCTCTTCGTCGATAGCACGGATGAGTTCGGCAGGCGGGACCTGGGCCGGGGAGCGCGCGGTGACGACGTCAAGACGCTGCAGCGGCAGTTGCGCGAGCGGGGGTTCAAGCGGACCAAGGTCACCGGGGTCTACGACGACCAGACGCTGCGCAGCGTCCGCAATTACCAACGCGTCCACGACATCGCGCAGTCCGGTGTCTTCGGTCCCAACACCCGCACCGCGTTCGTCGGCAGGATCGTCGTCAACCTCAGCACGTTCCGGGTGTCGGTGGTACGCGACGGCAAGCGCGTCGTCTCGTTCAAGATCGCCCACGGCACCGCGCGGTACCCGACCCCCACGGGCACCTACCGCATCGTCAACAAGCAGAGCAACCCGACGTGGACACCACCGCCGGACAGCTCTTGGGCGAAGGGCCTCGGTCCGATCCCGCCGGGGCCGGGCAACCCGCTCGGCACCCGCTGGATGGGCACGTCCGCCCCGTACGTCGGCATTCACGGGACCCCCGCCGCGTACACGATCGGCACCCGAGCGAGTCACGGCTGCATCCGGATGCGCATCCCCGATGCCGAGGCCCTCTACGAAGAGGTCTCTGTCGGCATGCCGGTCACGATCTCGTATTGAGCCCGGTCGAGCTGACCGAGGAGAACTGGCCGCAGGCGGTCGTGGCCAGCCCGCTTCCGGTGCTCGTCGACGTCTGGGCGCCGTGGTGCGTGCCCTGTCGGAAGGTCGCGCCGATGGTCGAGCAGCTGGCCACGGAGTTCTGCGATCGGCTGGTGGTGGGCACGTTGAACGGCGACGAGGCCCCGCGGCTCATGGGCCGCTACCGGGTGCTGTCCCTGCCCACGCTGCTCGTGCTGTCGGGCGGCGAGGAGGTCGCCCGCGTGGTGGGCGTACCGAAGATGGATAAGCTGCGGGCCGTCGTCGAGCAGCACATGGGGAGCGACTGAATGGCGATTTACTTCAGCATCGGGTTCTGTCAACCGTTCGCGAAGATGTCCACCGAACGGGTCGAGGGTTTCGAGAGCGTCGAGATCGTGAGCGCGGACGGCGACATCGTCGGCGTCCGCATCGAGGACCCGAGGGAGATCCTGCGCCTCGACGAGCTGATCACCAAACTCGACTTGGATCCCGAAAGGGTGTGGACACGCCTTCGCGCCGACGAGGACGTCCTGCTCGGCCGCAGGCAAGCCACCTGGGGCGGCGGCGGCGCGTAGCGCACTGTCAGGCGCCGCGACATGACCCAGGAGCACACGCCGAAGCGAAACACGAGCATGTGCGTGTCATCGCACCGATCGGCTCGACATCGCACTGCCCCGGACGGCATCTCATAGGCCCGTCGCGGGAGCCGTCAACTGCCATTTGGACCCAAAATCGACGGCCAATGGTTACATGAAGTGATTGAGTCTTGTGACGGATTGGCACACATGGGTGTAGCGCTGTAACACGTTCCGGGGGCACCATTCGCCTATGAATCGATTCCGGCACGGGTGTTGTTCTCGGCGATCTGTTCGACCACGGTGGATCCACCCGTGAGTGGATCGCACGGCCAGCGGCATCGGATAGGCCGATCCGGGCAGGACACACATCAGGCCCGGAGCGAGGCCGTGGGTCCGCCGTGCGCGATCTGCGGGCGAGCCGGGCGGGGGCCGCGGGCGCAGCGGCACCTGACCCACGGGGTCTCGGTCTGGTTGTGTGAACCTCACCGAAGCGATGCCTTCATGCGGAGGCGCTTGGGACGTGAGTTCGTCGAACGGCTCGCAGCGGTGTGGCTGGCATCCGGGGTGCTCACCGTCGGCAGGCAACAGGCGCTCGATTCCCACCTTCGACGGGTCCAGACCGCATCGGCCCAGCGAGCCCTGCCGGGGTCCTACTCGTGGCCGCTGCTGCGACGCGAAGCCGAACGGCGCTTCGCCACAGGCCAAGAGCCCGCACAGGTGATCTCCGACCTTCGCAACGCCCACCGCGATGGGCCTGCAATGGTCCCCTCGATACGCACCATGCGCCGGTGGTTCACCCAAGCGCGCTGGCTGGACGACCCCTCGAGGACGCGTCGCAGACAGCCGCTGACAACCGCGACCCCCAGACCGACGGGCAGATCCCACCCGCTGGTCGATCTCATCCTGACCGGGGTGGCATACCCCACCCCACCACCCGGACCTCGCGGGGCGCGGGGACCCTGAACGGGTTCAGGCCCGATCGAGACGCACCGCCAAAGGTTCGCCGTCCAGCACGTGTTCCTCGTGGTGGACCCCTGCGAACGGGGCGCCGTGACCGACGGACAACTCGACGGACAGGGTCTCCGCGGAGATATGCGGCCGGAACGCGTCAATCGCCTCGCGCAACACACCCGAGCCGTCCAGGTGGAGCCGGATGCGCTCCTCGACCCGAAGCCCCGCGGCTTTGCGGGCTGCCTGAACCGCGTGGATCACCTCACGGGCGCGACCTTCCTGACGAAGCCCGTCCGACAACTCGGTCAGGAGCCCCACGGCCAGGGGTCCATCCTGGGCGACGGCATACCGCTCGCTTGGCCGGACCTCACGCAGCACGTCATCCGCACCGACGGGCTCAACGTTCCCGTTGACCGTGATCGTCACCTCGCCACCGCCGTCGAGCGCGCGCACGACCTCCGCGCCGTCCAACTCCGTAAACGCCCCCGCGACCTGCGGCATCGCCTTGCCGAACCTGGGCCCAAGCGTCCGGTAGTTCGGCTTGACGGTGACCTCCACCAGCTCCGCCGGGTCGCTGACGAACCGCACGTCCTTGACGTTGAGCTCGTCCGCGATGAGCCCGACGTGCGTGCGCATGGCTTCGGCGTCGACCGGGGCGCACGCGACGACGACTTCCGCGAGCGGCTGACGGACACGCAATTTTGCGTCCTTGCGCGCCGAACGCCCAAGGGACACCGCGTCGCGCACCGAGGCCATCGACGTCACGAGCGCCGGGTCCTCACGACCGCCCGACACCGGCCAGTCCGCGAGATGCACGCTTGACGGCGCACCGGGGTCGTGCGCCGCGACCAGATTTCCGTACATCTCGTCGGCGACGAAGGGGCAGAACGGCGCGATGAGCTTCGCCACCGTCACAAGGCACTCGTGGAGCGTCGCGAACGCGGACGTGCGGTCGACCGCGTCGTCCGAGCGCCAGAACCGCCGGCGCCCGGTACGCACGTACCAGTTCGAAAGTTCGTCGACGAGCGCTGCGATCGCGCGGCCGCCCGAGGCCGCGTCGTACCCCTCCAGCGCCGCCGTGACCTGCATCGTCGTCTGATCGAGCCGCGCGAGCGCCCAACGATCGATCGTCGGACGGTCGGCGGCGACCTGACCGCCCGGCGTCCACCCATCGGGGAGGGCCGCATACGTGACCAGAAACGCATACGTGTTCCACAGGGTCCGCAGCTGACCGCCCGCCTCGCGAATCGTGTCGAGGCTGAAGCGAAACGACTCGCCCGCGCTCTGGGCCGTGAACAGATACCACCGGAACGGGTCGGCCCCGAACTCGTCGAGCACCGCCCACGGTTCGATGACGTTGCCCTTGGTCTTGCTCATCTTCTGACCGTCGCCGTCCAGGATGAGCCCCAGGCACACGCAGTTTCGGTATGCGCCCTCGTCGAACAGCATTGTCGCCTCGGCGTGCAGCGAGTAGAACCATCCGCGCGTCTGATCCTGCGCTTCGCAGATGTAGTCCGCCGGGAACCTCCCGGTCAGCGCCGCCTCGCCCGCAAACGGGTAGTGATGCTGGGCGAACGGCATCGCACCGCTGTCGTACCAGACGTCGATGACCTCGGGGACGCGACGGGCCTCGTCACCGCACGCACACCGCACAACGACCTCGTCCACCCCGGGGCGATGGGGGTCGAAGTCCTCGCCCGGCGGGTGGACGGCGACTTCGCGAAGCTCGGTGAACGACCCGATGGCCGTCACCTTTTCGCAGCCGTCACACCGCCACAGGGGAAGCGGCGTCCCCCAGTAGCGCTCGCGTGAGATCGCCCAGTCGACGTTGCCCTCGAGCCATTTGCCGAACCGGCCGCCGCGAACATGCTCGGGGTACCAGTTGATCTGCGCGTTGATCTCCAACATCCGGTCGCGGATGGCGGTCGTGCGGATGTACCACGACGGCTTGGCGTAGTAGAGGAGCGCCGTGCCGCAGCGCCAGCAGTGCGGGTAGGAGTGATGGTAGGTCTCTTCCCGGAACAACACGTTGCGCGTGTCGAGATCCGTGATGAGGTCTCTGTCGGCGTCCTTGACAAGGCGGCCGGCGAACGCGCCCACCTCGTCGGTGAACTGTCCCTGGCGGTCGACGGGGTTGGTCACCTCCAGCCCGTTGTCGCGCGCGACCTGCATGTCGTCCTCGCCGAACGCCGGCGCGATATGCACGATCCCCGTGCCGTCCTGGGTCGTGACGAACGGAGCGGCGACGACGCGGTGGGCGCCTTTCAGATACGGGAACGGGGGCGTGTACTGCCGGCCGACGAGATCGGATCCGGGGAACGTATCGACGATGCGACCGGCGCCCTTGAGCACCCGCTCGACAAGGTCCTCGGCCATGATCACGTGCTCCAGTCCGACGACGACCTCGGCGTAGGTGACGTCCGGGTTGACCGCCGCGGCCTGGTTTGCGGGCAGTGTCCACGGCGTCGTCGTCCACACCAGCATCGCGAGCCCCCGCGTGTCGACGAGCGGAAAGCGCACGTACACCGACGGATCGTCGACGTCCTTGTACCCCAGCGCGACCTCATGGCTCGAAAGCGAGGTTCCACATCGAGGGCAGTACGGCACGACCTTGTCGGCCTCGTAGATCAGGTCTTTGTCCCAGAGCGTCGCGAGGCTCCACCAGACGCTCTCGATGTACGAGGAGTCCATGGTGCGGTATGCGGCGGACGTATCGACCCAGAACCCGATGCGCTCGGTCAGCCGCTCCCACTCGTCCAGGTATCCCTGCACCGACTCGCGGCACCGCTGGTTGAACTCGGCGATGCCGAACGCCTCGATCTCGGGCTTGCCGCTGATACCGAGCTGCTTCTCCACCTCAAGCTCGACCGGAAGGCCGTGACAGTCCCACCCACCCTTGCGCTCGACGAACCGTCCGCGCATCGTGTGAAACCGCGGAAAGATGTCCTTGAACACGCGGGAGAGCGCATGGTGGGAGCCCGGCCGGCCGTTGGCCGTGGGCGGTCCCTCGTAGAAGACATACGGCTCGCCGCCGGCGCGAAGCTCCATGCTGCGCGCGAACACCTGCTCGTCGCGCCATCGGGCGAGGACGCCTTCCTCCATTCCCACCCACGTCCAGTCCGGTCCGCTGCCGACCGGGCGCCAGCTCACGCGGCGGCCCCGTCCCACGACTCGAGCGCATCACGGACATCGTGGAAGTCCTCGAACGGAATGAACGGGACGTCGATGCCGGTCAGATGCTCGGACAGCCCGTTGCGGGCGAACACGACGTCTGCCAGCAGCGACGCGCAGCGATCCGAGATGCCGTCGCCCAGGTACACCAGCCGCTCTCCGTGCCACCGGGCCCTGAGCGGCTCCCGCTTGCACGGACGGCCGCAGAGATCGCACCGCTCACCGCGGTCCGACCACACCAGCCGGCACCCGTCGCGGCTGAAGCGGGCATCGTGCGCAACGACCTCAAGGTGACCCAGCCCGACATCGGCGAGCACCGGCTCGATGACCGAGCGAAAGCCGTTCGACAGCACGACCAACCGGTGGCCATGGCGCGCGCACCAATCCACCCACTCTGAGAACCCGTCACGGATGGGCGCCTGCCGACGAACGGCGTCGCGCACCTCGTCCGGGGTGGCCCGGACGGCAGCGAACTCCTCCTGCATCGCCTGTTCGACGGTGATCGCCCCCACCCGAAGTCGCGGCTCGAGTCGTTCCCACAGCCCCCGCTCCCCATACGATTCAACGATCACGTGAAGGGTGTCCCGCTGCGTGATCGTTCCGTCGAAATCGCATGCGATGAGCAGGGGTTTCACGCGTCGGTGACGATACCAGAACGTGTTCGGCGGGCCGGTAGGGGCCCGTCGAGGAACGAGGTGCCCCCGGTCGCAAATATCACGACGCGCACCTGCGAACGGGAGCACTAGGATGCCCGGACATGGCTCCGCGACCCATCTTCGTCCACGGTGCCGGCGGCGGCGCGGCGTCCTGGCAGCATCAGGAGCCGCGCTTCGAGGGCTGCTACGTGCTCGCGCTCCCCGGCCACCCGACGGGCGTGGCGTTGCCGAGCGTCGGCGCGTACGCCGAATGGACGGCGCAGTCGATCCGAGAGGTCACCGGCCCGCGCGTCGTGGTCGGGCACTCGATGGGCGGGGCGATCGCGCTGCAGCTCGCCTTGGACCACCCGGAGCTTGTCGACGGCCTGGTGATCATCGCGAGCGCACCGCGCCTGTTCGTGCCCGACAGCGCATTCGAGCTCGCCCGGCGTGACCTGGCCGCAGAATGCGAGCGGCTACTTCGCAAGGGGTGGGCGGACGCAGACGATGAGACTCTTGCCGAGGAGGTCGCGCACATGGTCGAGGTTGGCCAGGAGACGCTGCTGTGTGACTACACGGCGTGCCGGTCATTCGACGTCACCCACCGACTGAACGAGGTGCGTATACCGGTGCTCATCGTCGCAGGAGACGCCGATCGGCTGGCGCCACTGGCACTCTCCGAGGAACTCTCGGGTGGCCTGCGCCAAGCCATCCTTGTCGTCGTACCGGGGGCTGGGCACTGGGTGATGAAAGAGCGACCGGCGACGGTCGACCTACTGATCGCGGGCTTCCTGGCCCGGCTCGAGCTCGGCGGTGACTGACAGGCTGGTCCTGATCGTGAACCCGGCCGCGACCCGGGTCGGCCCCCAACTGCGCACAAGCGCGGTGACGCTGCTGACCCCCCTCGGCCTGACGAGCGTGATCGAGACCACCCGAGCCCACGGAGCCCGTAATGCAGCCGCCGCAGCCGCCGCCGACGGGGCCACGGTGGTGGTGGTCATGGGTGGCGACGGAACCGTCAACGAGGTTGCGTGCGGGCTCGCCGGAACCACCGCCGCTCTGGCTCCGCTTCCCGCGGGCAGTACCAACGTCTTCGCCCGGGCTTTGGGGTGGCCACATCCCGTGCGCCTCGCGCTTCCGGCCCTGATCACCGCGCTCGCATCCCCGACGTTTCGCGACGTCGCACTCGGACGGATCGAGACCGGCGGCACGGATCGGGCGTTCTGCGTCAACGCCGGGGTCGGCTTGGCCGCCGATACGATCCACCTGGTCGAGTCGCGACCGTGGCTCAAGACGCGGTTCCGACATGTCGGGGTCGGCGGCGCCACCGTCGTTGCCGCGGTCAGAGCGGCCAGGCGCGACACCGTGATGAAGGTGACGGTCGACGCCGGGATTCCTCACACGCTCGTCGCCCTGCTTGTTGCGTGCGGTGCGCCCTACGCCTATCTGGGACCGCGCGCGCTCGACCTGGTCCCTGGCGCCGCTTTCGACGGGCGCCTGCGGTGGCTCGGGCTGCGCTCACGCGGTCTTGCCCGGACCGCCCGCGTGGTCGCCGGGGCGCTGCGCGACGGCGCGCACCTGGGCCGTGACGACGTCACGGACGGCTGGGCGACACGACAGATCGTTGTGTCGAGCGACCGCCCGCTCGCAGTGCAAACAGATGGCGAGCCACTCGGGTGGCACACCCACGTGCGCATGTCGCCCGGACCGATTGTGCGGGCGCTCGTCCCAAACTCACGCTAAAGCCCGTACCCCAATCGGCCGATACACGCGGTGTCCGCTTCCTCCCCCGGACCCCCAAGGAGACCCTCCCATGTCCCGCCCAGATCCAGCGGTTGAGCTCAAGGCCCTCACCGCGATGGCGCTCGATCTGACCCGCGCCGACCCCGACCGCTCCCCCGGCGTCCGGCTGCGACGCTGGCATCGTGAACTCGCAGAGGTCCTCGGTGACACCGCCGAGCCGATCGACACGAACCGGGACCTCCTGCGCGAAGCCATCCGGTTGACCCGCAGCCAATCGGATCTCGTCGCCTAGTGAAGAAGCGGCGTTTGAGCGCCCGAAGGGTGCTCACAGGCCGCCGAAAAGCTGTGCTCGAGGCGGCGTAGAGAAGGCCTATGCGCCGTTGCTTGCGGGGTCACCCATCGAGCGCGGGCCGTCCTGTGCCCCGCCTGTCGCCAGGTCAACACGGCCGGCGGCCACCGCGGCGGGGTCGCCGATCGCGAACTCGCGGTGCGCGCCCAGCCGGCGGAACCGGTCGCGACGTTGGCGCAGCCGATCGGGCGTCGCGATCCCGCGGAGATCCTTGAACTGCCGCTGCAGGTACTGGTCGAGCAGACGCGCGGCCTCGTCGTGGTCCTTGTGCGCGCCACCCTTGGGCTCGGGAACGACCGCATCGACGATTCCGAATCGGTAGCACGTGGCTGCGGTCGGCTTGAACGCGCCAGCGGCCAGGCGCGCCTTGCCGGCATCGCGCCACAGGATCGCAGCTCCGCCCTCCGGGGAGATCACTGAGTAGGTGCCGTTGGCCAAGATGAGGACGCGGTCCGCCACGCCGATCGCGAGCGCACCGCCGGAGGAGCCCTCCCCCACGATGACCGCGACGGTCGGCACCGGGATACGCACCATCGCCGCGATGCTGCGGGCGATCGCGCCGCCCTGACCCCGCTGCTCGGCGCCCGCTCCGGGGAACGCGCCGGGCGTGTCGATGAGCGTCACCAACGGGATGTCGAGCTTCTGAGCCAGCTGCATGACCCGCCAGGCCTTGCGGTAGCCCTCAGGGCTCGGCATGCCGAAGTTGCGGTACGTCCGCTCCTGGGTGTCACGGCCTTTCTGCTCGCCGATGAACGCCACGGGCTCGTCGTTGTAGCGGCCGATGCCGCAGACGATCGCCGGGTCGTCCCCGAACGCCCGGTCGCCGCGAAGTTCCTCGAAGTCGGTGCACAGGCGAGTGATGTAGTCGAGCGGGTATGGCCGCTCCTGATGACGCGCGAGTTGGATCGCGTCCCAACTGGACGACGTCGCCTCGGGCGCGCCCTGGATCCTGTCGGCGATGCGTCGGACGAACCGCCCGCCGGCGGACTTGGCGCTCACTGCTCGCCGCCGTTCTCGTCGCCCTCGTTGCCCATGATGCGATCGGCGATCTTGCGTGGCAGCTTCGGCAGACGTTGGGTGACCGTGTGCGCGACGCCCTGGGCGACCTTACCCACGGCGTCTCCGCTTGCCTGAGTCCATTGGAACGGGAACCCGACGGGTGCCTCCAATCCTGGTCGATGCATGATCCGAAGAACCTTGCCGATGCGCTCGGGCAACTCGCGACGGTCGACGACGTCGTCGATCTGGCCGTTGTGCAGCTGGCTCTCGGCCAAGCCGAAGTCGGGCGGAAGCTTCTCGCGGGTGGTCTGCTCGATGACGCGGGGTCCGGAGAATGCGATGAGCGCCCCGGGTTCGGCATAGGTCACGTCACCAAGGGCCGCAAACGATGCCCATACGCCACCGGTGGTGGGGTGGCACAGCACCACGATGATCGGGAGGCGCGCGTCGTTCATGTCCTCGAACGCGACAACGGTCTTGGCCATCTGCATCAGGGCAAGCACGCCTTCCTGCATGCGGGCGCCACCCGAGGCGGTGATGGCGATGAGGGGCACGCCCAGCTCGATGGCGCGGTCACACGCCCGGGCGATCTTCTCGCCGACGACCGATCCCATGCTGCCGCCCATGAACGCGAAATCCATGACCGCCGCGACGCACGGCTGCTCCTTGATGGTGAGTTCGGCCACGACGACGGCCTCGCCCAGGTCTGTCGCGGCCTCGGCCTTGCGGGCGCGCTGGGGGTACGGCTCAAGGTCGACGAACTGCAGCGGGTCCGACGCCCGCAGCTCGGTCCACAGCTCACGCCACTGCCCGTCATCGGCCATGTGATCCAGGCGACCCCGCGCGGTGATCGCAAAGTGGTGCCCACACGCTGTGCAGACCCGCCCGTTGCGGGTCATCTCCTCGGCGCGGTAGTGGCTCTCACACTTGGGGCAGGTCGAGTCGGCGCCCGGTTTCTTGACGTTGCTCTTCTCAGGCAAGTGGGCGATCCGCTTGAGCCGATCGACGCTGACGTGAACACGTTTGTTGTGCACCCCGTCGATTATGGCACCCACACCCCCTTGGCGTTTCCTCGAGTCCCATGGAGGCGAGGCGCCAGTGTCACTCTCGACTGGGAATTCGCCCGACGACGGGCGGGTGCACGCCGACCGCGGGGTACTATTGCCTCCCGCGGCAGGCGGGCTGCCGCCCACGGAAAGGCGCCTCGGTGCCATATCTCCGACCACCGGTCCTCGTGCGGCGGATCTTCAATCCCATCGCGATCAAGTTCGCCATCGCCGGCACCAAGGCGTTGATGGTACCGGGGCGCCGTACCGGTGCGATCCGGCGCGCAGCGATCATCCCCGTCGACAGTGATGGGGCCCGGTACGTGGTGTCGCCGCGTGGCGAGACCGAGTGGGTGCGAAACCTCCGGGCAGCAGGGGGCCTGGGCGAGCTGCGCAGCCGGGCAGGGGTTGAGCGGTTCCATGCTGTGGAGCTGCCGGTCGCCGAACGCCCGCCCGTGATCGCCGCCTACCGGGCGGTGGCCGGGCGTGCGGTCGGGTCATTCTTTGAGAGATTGCCCGACCCAGCGGATCACCCCGTGTTCCGGCTCGACCCGCGCCCCGATTGAGCGACCCATACGAGCCATTTGGCCGAGTACGCGACAGCCAATCGTTACATGACATGAGCGACTTCTGTGACGGGACGACACACATGCCGGTGTCGTGGGGTGAGTCGACTCCGTGTCGACGACCGAGGCGGGACCGGCGTGCCAACCCGCGACCTGGAGGTCCGACGACTATTCGTAGATGACGACCTCGGGCCGGGGACGCAGCCGCATCACCTGCGCCGGGCTCATCAGGCCGGTGTCCTCGACGTAGAAGAGCTTGAACCCGGTGTGGAACGGCCCGCGGTCGCTCACAACCCGTCGGTAGGTGGCGGCCTTGGCGGTCGCCGTCCCGAAGCCGTCGGCGTTGAGCACCATGTCGATGCCGGGGCGTACGCGAAGGCCCTTCTTGCGCCGGATCATCCCATCGGTGAACTGGTGAACGATGACGAGCTTGTCCGGCAGGTTGCGAGCCGCCACGAGATCCGAGAGCCACTCGGTGACCCGGTTGACCTCAGCCGCGTCGACCGAGCCGATGACGGTGCCCGGCACCTGGGAGGGGCCCATCCGCCACTCCGGATCGAGTGCGAGGCCGACGTCGGGCTGCACGAGGAACTCCGCCAGCGCCTTCGCCTCGATCACGAAATCGGAGCGCCCAGGCTGGACGTCCAGGATGAGCAGGGCCTTGGCATCGCGTGCAGCACGCAGATACCGGCGGATCACCTTGGGGGTCTGGCGGTACCGGAACCTCCCGTCGGCGCCAGCCCCAGCGCTCGCGATCACCCCGATCAACTCCATGGCCGGCAGGACCTGGCGACGGCCCTTGCCCGCGTAGGCCCGCGCCTGGCGATTGAGCCGTGCCCCTGCCACGGCCGGCGTACCGATGCCGAGGATGCCGAGTTGCTTTGCCTGTGGCGCCCCGTAATGCGCGTAGACGCGAAACTCCGGCAAGATGCTCCGCCCGCCCCGCGGCAGCAACGGCAGCGGAGTCAAGCCGGCGGCATCCTGCGCCGACGCCCGCTGAACAGGCTCGGCCTCCTTCCAAGCCATGACGGTTGCGCCGATGCCAAGCACACACGCAGCGATCCCCATCACGAAGCGGACAGGTCGGCCAGCCGAGGCGCGAGGTGCCATTGCGTGCAGCCTAGTGCTGGGGACCCGACGTTCTCGCCAGCACGCGACCGTGCCCGCCTCCGACGCGGTCGGCGTGGCGAGCGGGGCCGCCACGCCGTCCGCCGGGACCGTCCTGTTGACGGCACGCCGGCGTCGCGTGGACCGCAGAGATCGTCCGGCCCGGCCCACCCCGGACGGCGCCGGACACGCGCTCTGCCGAACGTGGAGGCCCTGCAGCGGTAATCGTCTCGAGGCGCTGCTCGGCCGCCTGTGGAAGCTCCTTGCGCCCCGGCACCCCGGTCAGCCTCGCCGCCGACTGACGTCTGACCGACGGGGCCGTCGATTCTGCGTATGGACTACGCTCCCGGTTCACTCAACCCGCCACGAAGGACCTCATCGTCAGACGGCGCGGCAGACCTCACAGGTGGCTCTGGGCCGCCGGCATCGTCGTTGGCGCAATCGTGGTCATCGGATCGCTGCGCAGCGACCGGGATTCAATGAGTTCCCGCCCCGCCGCCAGGACGTCGCCATCGACCACCGGCGGCATAGCTCCGCTCGACGATGCGATCCCCGCGGGATCGAATGGAACGATCGATCTGTCCGGTCGCGTCAGCCGTGTGATCGATGGCGACACCGTCAAGGTGGTCAGCCGCGGGTTCGAGACGACCGTCCGGCTGATCGGGATCGATTCGCCCGAGACCCGCAAACCCGGAACACCGGTCCAGTGCTTCGGGACCGAGGCGACCCGACGGGCACAGGCGCTCCTCTCGGGGAAGCGGGTTCGGCTGGTCGGGGACCGGACGCAGGACACCAGGGATCGCTTCGGACGCCTGCTCGCATACGTCCTCGTCGACGGGGCGACGCAAAGCGTCAACTACCAACTCGTCGAAGGCGGCTTCGCGAAGGTCTACGTCTACACCCCAAGCGGCCCGTTCCGCCACACCACAGCGTTCCGCGCCGCCGAGTCGCGCGCCCGCGCGGCCCGCCGCGGCCTCTGGGGCGATGCCTGCAGACCACGGCCCCGGCCAACGACGACCTCGACGCGATGACCGGCTCTTGGGCTCCGAGGGCTCGTCTCAGATCGTCCGGCGAGCGCACAGGACAGAGCTGGGCCTCGTTAGACGGCCGTCTCATTTCGCTCCGTCAGCCACTTCTCGACGCTGGAGCGGTAGGCGGGGACCAGGTGGGCCTCCTTGCGATGGAGCAGGATCAGCCGGGCTGCGTCCTCGGGACCATGGCCGCGTAAGCGCAGGGTCGCGTAGGCGACAAGGACACTGCGTCGCCGGCCGCGCTGGCAGTGGATCAGGACCTTGGCGTCAGGGTCCTCGAGGGCTTCGGCCGCGAACTCCGCGGCCGCTGCCCAGGAATCCGGCGACTGCGGGCGACCGTGATCCCACATCGGCGCGTGAGCGACCCGATCGGCCCCGAACATCGCCCGCTGCATGTCCATGTCGCCGCTGAATCTGATCTGCGCGAGGGCGCGACAGTTGACGACGTGGGTGATTCCTTGCTCGTTCGCAAGTTGCGGCAATGACGCCGGGGTCGGGAGGCTGCCGATCGCGATGCGCTCGTCGCCGATCCACGTCCAGGGAGTGGTACGGGTGCCCGGGCCGTAGACGCGATCGGCCAGGCGGAAGCGCGCGGCGCGCCAGCCACGGGGAAGCTGCATGGGGATCACCCGACGAGACGCGCCAGAGCGATCGTCGCGTTGTGGCCGCCGAAGCCGAAGCCGTTCGACATCACCGCGTTGACCTCTGCCGCGCGCGCCGTGTTTGCAACATGGTCGACCCCCGCGCACGTCCGGTCCAAGTCGGCCAGGTTGATCGTTGGCGGGATCATCTTCTCGCGGATCGACATGGCGCCGAGGGCCGCCTCGACCCCGCCGGTCGCGCCCAAGCAGTGGCCGTGCATCGACTTGGTCGAGCTGACGGCGACCGTGGCCGCAACGTCCTCTCCCAACGCCTTCTGGATCACGCGGATCTCGGAGGGGTCTCCGACCGGCGTCGAGGTGCCGTGCACGTTGATGTAGTCGACCTGCTCCGGGGCAATGCCGCCGTCGTCCATCGCCATGCGCATCGCAAGCGCCGGAGCGTGGCCGGTGGGGTCGGGTTCGGTCAGGTGGTGGGCGTCGCCGCTCATGCCGTACCCCACGACCTCACACCAGATGTCGGCGCCGCGGGCCTCCGCGTACCCCAGCTCCTCGAGCACCAGGACCGCTCCGGCCTCACCCATCACAAAGCCGTCGCGGCCGGTGTCGAACGGACGGCTGGCGGCGGCGGGGTCGTCGTTGCGGGTGGAGAGCGCCTTCATCGAGTTGAAGGCGGCGATCGCGATCGGGGTGATCGCGGCCTCCGCGCCACCGGCCAGCATGGCGTCGGCGTGGCCGCGACGAATCGCCTCCAGCCCGTCGCCGATCGCGTGGTTGCCCGATGCGCAGGCGGTGACCGGACACGACAGCGGCCCCCGCAAGCCGAGCGCCATGGATACCTGGGCGGCGCCCATGTTGGGGATCATCATCGGGATGAAGAGCGGCGAGACACGCGTGGGGCCGCGCTCGATCAGCACTGCCACCTGATCCTCAAACGTCTGCAGGCCGCCGACGCCGCTCGCGATGATCGCGCCGATCCGATCGTCGCCGTGTGCACCCAGCGGCAGCTTGGCATCCTCGACGGCCATCTTGCCCGCAGCGACCGCCAGCTGCGCGAACCGATCCATCCGGCGGGCGGACTTGTGGTCCATGTAGGCGACCGGGTCGAACTCCGTCGCCTCGCACGCGAACTTGGTGACGTGCTCGGAGGAGTCGAACAGGGTGATCGGGCCCGCGCCCGACCGGCCCGCGACCGCCGACGCCCACACGGCCTGGCGGCCGATACCGATCGACGTGACCAGGCCGATGCCCGTGATGACAACCCGACGTTTTCTGTCTGCCACGCGTCTCCCCAGCCGTATCTACATGGACATGCCGCCGTCGACCGGCAGCACCACGCCCGTGACGTAGCCCGCGGCCGGCGAACACAAGAACACGACGGCCCGGGCCACATCCTGGGGGGTTCCCAGGCGTGAGAGCGGGGTCGCCTCGAGGAGCTTTGCACGCACGTCGTCACCCAGGGCGGCGGTCATGTCGGTCTCGATGTAGCCGGGCGCCACCGCGTTGACCCGCACGCCGCGCCCGCCGCATTCCCGCGCAAGCGACTTGACCATGCCGATCATGCCGGCTTTCGCAGCGGCGTAGTTGACCTGCCCTGCGTTGCCGCCGAGCCCGACGACCGAGGACACGGCCACGATCGACCCGGCGCGACGTCTGAGCATGCCGCGCATCGCCGCGCGCGCGGTGAAGAACGCGCCGTCCAGATTGGTGCGAAGCACCGCGCTCCAGTCGTCTGCGCTCATGCGCATCGCAAGGCCGTCGCGCGTGATACCGGCATTCAGGATGACCGCGTCAAGCCCTCCGAGAGCCTCCTCGGTCGCGGCGACGAAGGACGCCGCGGAGGCCTCGTCCGCCACATCGACCTGACACACGAACGCGCGCCGGCCCGTGGTCTCGACCGCCGCAGCCGTCCTGGCGGCGCCATCGGCGTCGCGCATGTACCCGATGGCCACGTCGTACCCCGCCTCAGCCAGCGCGACCGCACACGCTGCGCCGATCCCGCGGCTTGCGCCCGTGATCAGGGCCGACGCCATCAGGCGACCTGCGCCAGAGCCACGATGTCGTCGGGGGTCCCGATCTGGACGGACTCGACGTCGCGACGAACCCGGCGCACGAGACCCGACAACACGCGGCCGGGACCGAACTCGACGAACCGGGTAGCGCCCATCTCGAGCGCGTGCTCCACCGCGTGACCAAAGCGCACCGGGGCCAAGAGCTGCGCCAGCAGGATCTCGCGCAGACGCTCTGCGGGCTCGATGGCAACCGTGGTGGTGGACAGGAACGACGGGGTCGGCTCGCCCGGGTCCCACCCCTGGAGGGCCGGTTGGAGCCGATCGGCCGCAGGGGCCATGAGTGGAGAGTGGAAGGCCCCGCCGACCTGGAGCTGCGACGCCTTGACGCCGCGTTGGGACGCGATCGCGAGCAGGCGTCCGATCCCGTCGACGCTGCCGGACGCGACGACCTGGCCCGGGCAGTTGTAGTTGGCGGGCCACACCTCGCCGGCCTCCTGGCACAACGCCTCGGCGTCGCTGTCGCTCTGGCCCAGGATCGCCGCCATCGTTCCGGGTCGCTCCTGGCCGGCGGCGTGCATCGCCGCGCCGCGCTCGGCCACCAATCGCAGCGCCTGGGTGTAGTCGATCGCCCCCGCCGCCACCAGCGCGGAGTACTCGCCCAACGAGTGGCCCAACACGATATCGCCGCCCACACCGTGCTCGGACGCGACGCGCCACGCCGCCACCGACGTCGCCAGAATCGCCGGCTGGCAGACGTCCGTCGGCACGAGCGCCTCGGCCGGCCCGGTGAAGCAGATCGCCGCCAGGTCGTAGCCGAGCGCCTCGTTGGCCTCGTCGAATGCCGCGCGCGCAGACGGGTAGGCCTCGGCGAGCGCCAGGCCCATGCCGACCTGTTGCGCCCCCTGGCCGGGGAACATCAGTGCGATCACGCGGCGACCAGCGGCTCGTAGCGGACAACCGTCGAACCCCACGTCAGGCCACCGCCGAACGCGATGAGCAAGAGCAGGTCGCCCGATTTGAGGCGCCCCTGGTCACGGGCCTCGGCCATCGCCATCGGGACCGAAGCCGACGACGTGTTGCCGAAGCGGTCCAGGTTGACGACGACCTTGGCCGGGTCGATCCCGAGCCGCTCAACCGCGTGGTCGATGATGCGGCTGTTGGCCTGATGGGGGACGAACAGGTCGATCTCGTCTGCGGAGAGCTCGAGCGCCTCGAGCAGGCGCGTGGTGGAGTCGGTGATGACTCGCGTCGCGAACTTGAACACCTCGCGGCCGTTCATCCTGAGGAACGCGTCTTCGCGGGCGAACGGCATGTGCGACGGATTGCGCGACCCGCCAACCGCAAGCAGCAGATCCTTGGCTCCACTGCCGTCGGTGCCCAGCTCGAACCCCAGGAAACCCGTTGCGGACTCGTCGTCGCTGGCCTGGATCAGGGCTCCGGCCGCCCCGTCGCCGAACAGCACGCAGGTGGAGCGATCGGTGTAGTCGGCGATGCGTGACAGGGTCTCGGCGCCGATGACGAGCACGTTCTTGGCCAGACCGCTCTCGACCAGCGCGCATGCCTGGGCCAAACCGTAGATAAACCCGCTGCAGGCGGCCAGCAGATCGAATGACGCCGCGTTGGTCGCCCCGATACGGTCCTGCACGACCGCGGCGGTCGACGGGAACAGGTACTCCGGCGTCGCCGTGGGGACCATCAGCACGTCGATGTCCTCGGCCCGGACGCCCGCGGTTGCCAGGATGTCCTCGGCGGCTCGCGTGGCCAGGTCGGCGGTCGACTCGCCGGGCTCGGCGATACGTCGCTCGTTGATCCCGGTGCGCGAGACGATCCATTCGTCGGTCGTGTCGACCATGGACTCAAGGTCGGCGTTGGTCAGGCGCCGCTCGGGCACGTAGGAGCCGATCGCGACCATCCGCGCCCGCTGTCCCTTGCCGTCTCTGATGGCGATCATGCGTCCCCCTCGACGACGGCGAATCGCAGGATGGCCTGGCATGCGACCGCGCCGTTCACGGTCGCCGTGCCCTCACCTTCACCGATCGGGCCGCGCTGGCGGGTCAGGATCATCTCGAGCTCCAGCGTCTCACCGGGGAGCACCTGCCGCTTGAACCGGGCCTTCTCGATACCGGCGAAGAGCGCGAGCTTGCCCCGGTTGGACTCCAAGGACAGCACCGCGAGCGCCCCGGTCTGCGCGAGCGACTCCACGATCAGCACACCCGGCGTGACCGGGTGGCCAGGGAAGTGCCCCGCGAAGAACGGCGCGTCTTTGGGGACCGTCCAACGCGCCCTGGCCGACTGGCCCGGCTGCAAGTCCACCACCTCGTCGACAAGAAGGAATGGCGGGCGGTGCGGAAGGATGTCCGTAGGCGCCGGAACGCTCAATGCGTCGTGATGCTAGCCCATGC
>CAYMSM010000071.1:0-8714 GCA_964393105.1 uncultured Bifidobacteriaceae bacterium | reverse complement strand
GAGGCGCTGACAAAGGACCACGTGGCCGAGGCGGTGGGCATCGAACGGCGCCTGGCCGGGTTCCATCTGGACAAGCTCGTGGAGCAAGGGTTTCTGACCGCGGAGTTTCGCCGTCGCGACGGCGGCGGGCCCGGCGCCGGTCGCCCGCCCAAGGTCTACACCCTCGCCGAGACCGAGGCCGCCGTGACGCTCCCCGAGCGCCACTACGACCTGCTGGCGGAGCTCCTGCTGCGCGCGATGAGCGAGCCCGGCGCCTCGCCGCAGGCCCAGCTCGAGTCGGTCGGATTCGAGTTCGGGCGGTCGCTGGCCGAGGAGCAGACCGCGGTCGGGGCGTCGCCGTTTACGCCGACGCAGGCGATCGCCGAGGTCGTGCGCCTGCTGTCGCGCTACGGGTTCGCTGCCACGAGCGAGGGTAGCGCTACGACGATCAAGGCCTGCTCGTGCCCGTTCGAGGAGATGGCGTTCCACGATCCGGAGCGCATCTGCGGCCTCGACCGCTCGATCTGGAAGGGCATCCTGAGCGTCTACGCACCGAACGCGACGATCGGGTCGACAACCGCCCGCGCCGAGGGCGACGAGGCCTGTGTAGCAGAGGTCGTCACCACATCGGCCGTGGGAGCGTGACCGCCGCCTAATCAGATTCCCTTCCGGTTACCACGATCCGGTCCTGAGATCGTCCGGTTCGTTCCCGCCGAGGACAGCCCCTCAGAGCGGCCGACGGCGATCGTCGCGAACGAGATCAGCGGGACCGTGACGCTGAACGAGACGAAGTAGGAGGTCGGAGCCGGTCTGGCTGCGAGACATCGGCTCTGCGCCGGTATTGCGCGGCCGGAGACGGTAATCGGCCGGCGACTCCCGTCGAGGTATGCTCGTTCGGGCATTGCCATCTGCCGGGGATTAGGCCCGGCGGTGTTCCAGGGAGTCCCCGTGGCGACGTCGTATAGTGCGGCCCCATCGCGGCGCGCTCCAATTCCCGTGGAGGTCATCCATGACCGTCTCCCTTCGATCTTGGCGGGAGGCCATCCATAGCGAGCACGCCGTTTGCGGCGTGATACTCGCTGCCATCGGCGTACTGCTCGCGTCATCGGCCACGGCCGCTGCGATCCCACCGACATTGTCATCGGTGAGCGTTCAGGGTCGGAGGCCGGCTGCGACGTTCGCGGCTCCGCGGGCTGGCTTCGTAACGGTGTACGTCGCGTCGAAGCCAGACAGGGCGACGAACGGTCGGTTCCTCGATGAGAATGTCAAAGACATCACGAGCCTCACGACCTCGGAGATTCAGTCGGGGTTTTGGGAGTCGCCTTCCCGCCTCGACCCGGGTGGGTACTGGATGATGCTGGACGCATCAGCGGACTTCGCGTCGTGCTACCTCGTGGACCTCGGGGGTTTCGACCCCGGGTGTGCGGACGGGTTCTCTCAGGTACTCCCGTTGAGTGTGGCGAAGCCGGTGCTCCAGTTCACGACTGGTGCGACGGTCTACCAGTTTCTCGGTGAGGTGGACGTGCGGCTCACCGCCCGGCGTTTAGGGGAAGGGCTCCGGTACCGGGTGTGTTACCGCAACGCGCGACGTGTGCGGCGGTGTCTGACTGGTGTCCTCGCGGGGTTCAGTTGGGACTTCCCTGCGAGCGACACGTTGTCTGTTCGGACGCGGAACCTACCCAGGGTGACGACGTTCACGTGGAGTGTGCGTGGCCGGGTGGTCGCGTCACGCAGAGTCCGGGTTCGCTAGACGACTCAGATCGTTCTGTGCGCCTCTCCGGTGAGTCTCGTTGCGTCCCATCCCAGTGGCAAAACGAGTGGCAATCGTGCCGTTTGATGCCACCGGACGCCGCTCAATGCGTTGAGCAGGCACCCGGTGGAACTACTCGTTTTGCAGGGAAACCACCCGGTTTCAGGTGCGGTGTGGCCGCACCGGTTTTAGATGTAGTCCTTCCAGCGCGTGATCGCGAAGAGGACCGTGATCCAGGCGAACAGTGCCGCCAAGCAGATGGCCGCGATCCAGTCGGTGTGACCCTCGCGGCCGAGCGCGACGAAGAACTCCACGACCAGGGCGATCGCGCAGAAGCCGAACAGGCAGAACCCGAGCCAATTGGCCCATCCGGTCGGCAGGAGCTTGTGGAACCCGGTCAACTCGACGGTCGGCTCGTAGTTGCGCCGACGCCCGCCTTGCTTCTTCTTGTTCGCACGTCCGACCGCCATGGCGCGACGATAGCAGCCCATCGCGGCGCGACGACGCTAGGCCGGTTAGCCTCTGACGATGGATCTGGGAATCGCGGGGAAGGTCGCCCTGGTGACCGGGGCGAGTCGTGGCCTGGGGTTTGCCGCCGCCGCGGCGCTCGCGGCCGAGGGCTGTCGCGTTGCGATCTGCGGTCGCGACGAGGCCCGCATCACGGAGGCAGCGAGGGCGATCGGGGCGCACCCGATCGTGGCGGACATGTCGACGCCGGACGGCCCCGCGCGGGCCGCAGCCGACACCGCCGCTGCGCTCGGCCCGGTCGACATCCTCGTCGCCAATGCCGGGGGGCCGGTGCCGGGCGGGTTCTTGGACGTCTCGGACGAGGACTGGGAGCGTGCCGTCCAGCAGAACCTGATGGGAACGGTTCGACTCATGAAGGCGGTGGTGCCGAGCATGCGCGAGCGGGGGTGGGGCCGGATCGTCACGATCACGAGCCGGACGGTCCGCGAGGCGATCGACGGGCTGGTGCTGTCCAACGCCACACGCGCCGGCGTCGCCGGTGCAGTCCGAACGCTGGCGCGTGAGGTCGCCCGTGACGGCGTGACGGTCAACAACGTCCTGCCGGGATCGTTTGCGACCGAGCGTCTCGTCGAGCTGCACGGCAGCCCAGAGGCGGTCGCCCAGCGGGGAAAGGCCACGCCCATGGGTCGGATCGGAGAGGCACGCGAGCTTGGCGCGGTGATCACGTTCCTGGCAAGCCGGCAGGCGTCGTACCTGACCGGCGCGTCGATCCTGGTTGACGGAGGAGAGAGCCACGTGATCGCATGAGTGGGGGTTTTCGCTTCACCTACCGTACCCGCGCGGAGTTCAGCGACACCGACGTGACCGGGGTCGTCTACTACGGTCGTTACCCGGTGTTGTTCGACCGCGCGGTGTTCGCATATCGACGCCACCTGGGGCTCGACCTTCTGGGACCCCAAGGGCATCACTTCCTGGTCCGTGCCATGGCTGCCCAGTACCACGGCTCGCTTCGCTTCGACGACGAGGTCGACGTCCATGTACGGGTCTCGAGCATCGGTCGAACCAGCCACAGCTGCGACCTGCGCGTCGAGCGCGTCGACGGTGACGAGCGGATCCACTGCGCGGACGGCCAGGTCACGGTCGTCGGAGTCGACGGATATGGAGAACAGGCCAGGCCGAGCCCGATGCCGGGGGAGCTTCGCCGGCAGATCGAGCAGTTCGAGGGCCTGGCGTGAGCGCGGCAACACGCGAGCGCCTGCGGCAACTCTTGCGTGGGGCCGAGCCCGACCTGGCCGAGGCCAACCTGCTGATCGCCGCCGAGGCCTATCCGCGCCTCGACATCTCGCGCTGGCTCGGCAGGGTGCAGCAGCTCGCCGACGAGGCCGGCCACACCGACGGCGTCGACGGGGTGGTCCGCACGCTGCGCGCGTCAGGTGTGGTGGGCGACCGCGCCACATACGACGATCCGCGCAACTCGTTCCTGCACGAGGTGCTCGACCGGCGGGTCGGGCTGCCGATCGCGCTCTCGGCGTTGACCGTGGCCGTTGCCAGGCGCGCCGGGATGCGGCTGTGGCCGGTCGCCCTGCCGGGTCACGTGATCGTCGCCGATCTGTCAGGGGAGTCTGCGCGGTACCTGGATCCGTTCGACGATTGGGCTGAGCGGACGATCGACGAGTGTCGGGGGATCGTCCGCGTGACGGCGGGGATCACCCTTGCGCCCGAGCACCTGGAGCCCACGCCGCCCGAGGCGATCATCCGTCGGATGCTGGTCAACCTGACCGGCTCCTACATGCGGCGCGAGATGTACGGCGACGCGCGTTGGACGGTCGAGCTGCAGGCGATCGTCGATCCCGACGACACTGGGATCAAGGAGCAGCTTCGCGCCTTCGACGGGCTGGCGTAAGTCAGCCAGACGTGGCGTCGGCCCCGATGTCGCCGAGCGAATCCAGCAGGGTGACGCGTCCCTCCACCAGGCGGTACCCGGCACCTACGATCGCGCACTCACCTCGGGCGATCCGGTCGGCGATCGGCGCGCAGCGCTCGGCGATCAGGTGGACGGTGTGCCGGACGTGCTCGTCGGTCAGGTCGTCGGCGTCGATCTCCTCGATGCCTCGGCCCGCGACGCGGGCCGTGACCATGCTGGGGGTGACCCGCTCGACGATGTCGCGCACGTAGCCGCCGGGCATACGACCTGTCCTGTGCGCCTCGAGCGCGGCGGTGATCGCTCCGCAGTTGTCATGGCCGAGCACGACGACGAGTGGGATGCTCAGCACGGTCACCCCGAACTCGAGCGAGCCGAGGACGCCGCTGTCGAGCACATGCCCGGCCGTGCGGACGACGGCGAGATCGCCGATTCCCCGGTCGAATACGATCTCAGCAGCGACCCGGGAGTCCATGCAACCGAACACCAGGGCGAACGGCGACTGGCGCGCCGCCGTCACCGCCAGCCGATCCACATCCTGGTTGGGATGCGCCGGGGCCCCGCTGACAAAGCGCTCGTTGCCCTCGCGCAGTGCCGTCCAAGCCTGGGCGGGGGTGCTCATGTCACCTCGCGCGAGTGCTTCGTCTACACCTTCGCCGCGAGGAACTCCGCGACCATCTTCTCGCCGGCGTCGTGGCCCTGCTCGAAGTAGACCCGGTTGATCTCCTTGAACACTTCCCACTGCGCAGGCACGTCGTCCTCGGCAAGGGTCGCATCGACGGGGCAGGCCTCGACACAGGCGTCACAGTCGATGCACTCGGCAGGGTCGATGTAGAGGATCGTCGCCTCGTCGTGATGTTCCTCGCCAGGTGCCGGGTGGATGCAGTCCACTGGGCAGACGTCGGCACACGACGTGTCCTTGGTGCCGATACACGGTTCAGCGATCACGTAGGTCATACGGCGAAATCTCCTCGACGAGGCAACGGTACAGCCGAACCCTAGCAGGGGTGTACCGCGCGGATCGGTACGCTTGACCGGTGAATCGGCTGCGTTTTGGCGCGTTCCTCGCGCCGTACCACGACCCGCGCGAGAACCCCACGCTCGCGCTCCAACGTGACCTGGAGCTCATCGAGTTGCTCGACCGTCTGGCGTTCGACGAGGTCTGGGTCGGCGAGCACCACTCGACGGGCTGGGAGACGATCGCCTCGCCCGAGATGTTCCTGGCCGTCGCCGCCGAACGCACGCTGCACATCCGCTTGGGGACGGGTGCGGTCAGCCTGCCGTACCACCACCCCCTGATGGTGGCCGACCGCATCGTGCTGCTGGACCACCTGACTCGGGGCCGCATCAACTTCGGCGTCGGGCCGGGCGGGCACCTGACCGATGCGGCCATGCTGGGGATCGAGCCGTCACGCCTGCGGGACATGCAGGCCGAGGCGCTCGACGTCATCGTGCGACTGTTCACCGAGACAGAGCCGTTCAGCGTGCGCTCCGATTGGTTCGCGCTCAACGACGCGGTGTTGCAGCTGCGACCGTTCCAGCGGCCGCATCCACCGATCGCGACCACCAGCATGGAGTCGCCCGCGGGCATGCAGCTTGCGGGACGGTTCGGCGCCGGGGTGCTGTCGCTGGCAGTCTCACGCGGACCGCGCGGTCCGATCGACCTGAGGGCGCACTGGGCGATCGCCGAGGAGACCGCGGCCGAAGCGGGCCGAACCGTTGAACGGGCCGAGTGGCGCCTCGTCGTCCCGATCCACGTCGCCGAAACGAAGGCGCAAGCGGTCGACGAGGTCCGCACCGGCGCGGGGCGGTTTCTTCTCGACTATGTGGAGGCCACGACCGGACGGCCACGGCCAGTCGAAGGGCCGTACGAGAAAGTCGTCGACCAGATGATGGAGATCGGTGCCTGGGTCATCGGCACGCCTGACGATGCGATTGCCGCGATCCAGACGTTGATCGAACGCAGCGGCGGCTTTGGCGGGGTGATGGTCTTTGGACAGGAGTGGGGCGGCCCGGACGCGACGCGCCGAAGCTACGAGCTGCTGGCCCGCCATGTGATGCCCCGCTTCCAAGATTCGCTGGTCGGGCTCGAGGCGTCGAACGCCGTCGCGCGATCCAAGACCGATGTGCTTCACCGCGAGCGCACCGCCGGAGCGGAGCGCGCCCAAGCCGAATACGAGGGTGAGTCGGGGCCAGTCAAGGAGTAACTCCTGTGCCGGATGACGAGCGAAACGACCCGAAGCGGGGCCCCTCCCGCCGGATCCAGGCTGCCGCTCTCCCTGGCTGACCCCCTGATCGAGGCGCGTTCACTCCCGTGAGAGCTTGGCCCAAGCGGCGTGCGTAGGCCCTGGACGCCCGATGGGAGATCCAACGCAGAACCAAGCGCGGATCGACGCGGAAGTCCGGAACGTTCCCAAGATCCAACCCCGTCCAGAAACCTCCGCGCGGCGGTTCGGTATATGCCATTTGGCTTTACGACGGACAGCCAATCGTTACATCAACTGAGTCGATTCTGTGACGGTTTGACACAGATGGGTGTAGCGCTGTAACAGGTTGCTCGGGAATGATGGGGCGCATGAGCGATGGTATGCAGCCTGAAAGGGGCGGTCCGAAGGACGGGTGGCTCAGTGATTGCGCGGAGGACCGACGATCCAGTGATCGCGGGGAAGGCGCCCAACCCAGTGATCACGAAGACCGCGGACAACTCAGCGGTTGCGGAGACGACGGACGATCAGGTGATCGCGCCGAAGACGGCGGACAACCCAGCGGTTGCGGAGAGGACGGGCGATCGGCGGATCGCGCTGAAGACCGCGGACAACTCAGCGATTGCGGAGACGACGGACGATCAACGGATCGCGCCGAAGGTGGAGGTTCCGGTGACGGGACGTCGTCTCTGCCGTGTGCGATCTGTGGGCGAGCCGGACGCGGGCCACGGGCAGAGCGGCACCTGACGCACGGGGTCTCGATCTGGTTGTGTGACGCGCACCGGAGCGATGCCTTCATGCGCCGGCGCTCGGGCAAGGAATTCGTCGAACGGCTCGCGGCCGTGTGGCTGTCATCCGGAGTGCTCACCCTTCGCAGGCGGCAGGCGCTCGATTCGCACCTTCGGCACATCCAGACGGCCTCGGCAGACAGGCAGCAGCCGGGGTCGTACTCGTGGCCGAGCCTTCGACGGGAAGCCGAACGGCGGTTTGCCGCAGGGGAGAAGCCCGCACAGGTGATCGCCGAGCTTCGCCACAGCTACCGGGATGGTCCGGCGATGGTTCCCTCGATACGCACCATGCGCCGGTGGTTCACGCAGGCGCGGTGGCTTGTGGGCCCGTCGAAGAGCCGTCGCCAACAGCCGCGGGCGACCGCGACCCCCAGGCGGGCTGGCAGAGCCCATCCGCTCATCGAGCTCATCCTGACCGGGGTGGCATATCCCACTCCGCCACCCGGGCCCCGGGGCCCACGCAGCCCTTGAGCAAAGGGCCCGTCTCAGGAGTCACCGTCGCGCCGGATGACGAGCGAAAACTCAAGCAGACCCATGGCAGCGAGGCTCGGTGCGTGGTTCTTGGCGCGAGCGCTCCGGCTTTGAGCAGTCGCACCGTCACCGTTCGCGGGCGCCCGACGCCGGAGGTTGGGTGGCCACCGGAGCCTTCGCGACGATTGCGTCGACGATCCCGTCGAGCGCGATCGCCGCGGCTGCCTCGGGGCGGCTCAGCACGACGGGCGTGCCCTCGTCGCCGGCTCGGGCGACGTCGGACTCGAGCGGCACCCGGCCCAAGAGCGGCACGCCGAGTTTTTCGGAAAGTGCCTCGCCACCCCCGCCCGAGAAGATCTCGTAGCGGGCGCCGGTGTCGGGGGCGACGAACCAGCTCATGTTCTCGATGACGCCGAGGACGTCCAGGTTGACCCGGCGGGCCATGCTGCCGGCGCGTTGGGCCACGCGCTGCGCGGCCATCTGCGGGGTCGTGACGATGATCATCCGCGCGGCGGGCGCCAGCGACGCCAGCGACAGCGACACGTCGCCGGTGCCGGGTGGCAGGTCGACCAGCAGGTAGTCCGGATCGTCCCAGAAGACCTCGGTCACGAAGCTGGTGAGCGCCTTGTGCAGCATCGGGCCGCGCCAGATGACCGGCTGATCGTCGCTCGCCATGAACCCCACCGACATCAGCCGCACGCCGTGCGCCTCGACGGGCAGGATCAGGTCGTCCCCCAGCATCACCGGAGCACGGGTCGCGCCCATCATGCGCGGAATCGAGTACCCGTAGACGTCGGCGTCAAGCAACCCGACGCTGTGACCGCGGGCGACCAGCGCGACGGCCAGGTTGGCGGTGACGCTCGACTTTCCGACACCGCCCTTGCCGGAGGCAATCAGGATGACGTTGGTGCGCGCACCCTCGAGGAACGGTGAGGCACGCTTGTCTGTGCCGATGATGCCGGTCCGGACGGACACCCGCTCCTCGTCGCTCATCGTGTCGAGCGTCACGTGGATACCCTCGACACCGGGCACCGCGACGAGCGCCTCGCTGACCCGCCGCTGGATCTCGGCCTTGAGCGGGCAGCCTGCCACGGTCAGTTTGATCGACACCTGGACGCGACCGCCGTCGACCG
>CAYMSM010000070.1:0-110864 GCA_964393105.1 uncultured Bifidobacteriaceae bacterium | reverse complement strand
GCCCTGGTCGGGGTGCAGGAACGGTCCACGGTCGAGCCGGTGGCCGCCGTGAGGTCCTTGGTGTACGTGTAGACGACGGTCGACTTGCTGGTGGTGCTGAGGGTGTAGCCGGTGGCCGTCGGGGTGCCGAAGGCGACCTCGTCGCCGGACGCAACCGCGCCGGTGACCTTCCAGGCGATGTTCGGCTCGATCGCGCGGAGCTTCGCAACGTCAGCACCGGCGTAGGTGTTGCCGTCCGAGTAGAAAGCCTCCATCGCGGTGGCCCCGTTACGGATCAGCGACTTGGCGGCGGCGTCGTTGGCCTTGTTGCGCTGGCCGAGGAACGCCGGAATGGCGATCGCGGCCAGGAGGCCGATGATGATGACCACCACGAGGAGCTCGATGAGGGTGAAACCCTTCTCGTCCTGGGCGCGGCTACGAAGCCGTGCAAGCATGTGATTTTCCTCCATGAGTACGGGGTAAGTCCGCTGAGCGGTCTTTTTTGTACGCGCGCCTACGGAGTTGTCTCCCTGCGCGGTTATCACGTCTATCGGTCGCGAGGCACTCAAGCTTTAGCCCGGTACACGATTTTTTGTGCTCGTCACCGCGACTCGCAATGCAGTCCAATACCAGGGCCGTGACGCACACCAAAGCGTTCGACGTGAAACGCGTGAGGGGCCCAGTCGGGCCCCTCACGAGAAGGCGAACGTGGAATTCCGGGAACTTACCCGGTCTGGTTCCCGATCTGCTTGATGACCGAGAAGAGCGGCAAGTACATCGCGATGACGACGAGACCGACGACGGCGCCGATGACGATCATCATGAGCGGCTCGAGGATCGAGGTCAGGGCCTTGAGCTTGGCGGAGATCTCGTCGTCGTAGAAGTCGGCGATCTTGTGGAGCATGGTGTCCAGGGCACCGGTCTCCTCCCCCACCGCGACCATCTGCGTCACCATCATCGGGAAGACGCCGAGACTGGCGAGCGGCGGCGCGAGCGACTCACCCTCCTTGACGCGCTCGATGACCCTCTCCATCGGGTCGGAGATGACGCGGTTCCCGGCCGTGCGGGCCGTGATGTCGAGGGCCTGGAGGATCGGGACGCCCGACGCGGTCAATGTGCCGAGCGTTCGCGCGAACCGGGCGACGGCGATCTTGCGGACGATGTCGCCGATCTGCATCGGGAACCGCAGCTTGAACGTGTCCCATTGCTTTCGTCCCGCCTTGCTGCCCTTCCACTTCTTGAACAGGAACACGAAGCCGACGCCACCCAGTAGGAACAGGTACCACCGACTGCGCCCGGCGTTGGAGAGGTCGATCATGAACTGCGTCAGTGCCGGTAGCTTGCCGCCAAGGTCGTCGAACATCTTCTTGAAGATCGGGATGATGAACAGGATCATCGCGGCCAGGATCACCATGGCGAAGATGCCGATCATGACCGGGTAGACCATCGCCGACTTGACCGTCCGCTTCAGGTTGTCGTCCTTCTCGAGCTGGACGGCGACGCGCTCGAGAACCTCCTCGAGGTTGCCGCCGATCTCGCCGGCGCGCACCATCGAGACGAACAGGTCGTTGAAGACCTTGGGGTGCTTGGACATTGCGATCGACAGCGACGTGCCGACCTCGACGTCCTGGCGCACCGCAACGATCGTTGCCTTGAGCTTCTTGTTGACCGACTGGTCCTCGAGGATGTAGAGGGCGCGAAGCAGTGACAGACCGCTCGCGATCATCACCGCGAGCTGGCGGGCCGCCACGGTGACGTCCTGGGACTTGACCTTCGAGAACCGGTCGAAGCTGATCTCGAGGCCTTTGCCCTTCTTCTCGTCGATCTCGGAGATCGCGAGGCCCCGTACGCGCAGGGCCGCGGCCGCGGCCGACTTGGAGTCGCTCTCGATCTCGCCCTGGGTGATGGAGCCCGAGCGGTCGCGAGCCTTGTAAATGAACGTCGTGCTCATTGGATCACCTTCACCTGCGGCCGTGGGCCGCCGTTGCCGGGACGGGTCGGGGCGCCTGTGCTGCCCAGGATGCGCTTGAGCTCCTCGGGGCTGTGACAGCGCTCCATTGCGACTGCGATGGTGATGCGTCCTGCGCGGACGAGCTCGGCAAGCGAGTAGTCCATCGTCTGCATGCCGTGCGCCGAACCGGTCTGCATCACCGAGTAGATCTGATGGGTCTTGCCTTCACGGATCAGGTTGCGGACGGCTGGCGTCGGCATCAGGACCTCGGTGACAACCGTACGGCCGGAGCCGCCCGCGGTCGGCAGAAGCTGTTGACAGCACACGCCCTGCAGCGAGTTGGCGAGCATCACGCGCACCTGGCTCTGCTGATGGGGCGGGAAGACGTCGATGATACGGTCAACCGTCTGCGGCGCGTCCGAGGTGTGGAGCGTGCCGAACACGAGGTGGCCGGTCTCCGCCGCGGTCATGGCGATCTGGATCGTCTCCAGGTCGCGCATTTCGCCGACCAGGATGACATCGGGGTCCTGACGCAGCACGGAGCGGAGCGCGTTGGTAAAGGAGTGCGTATCCGCCCCGACCTCGCGCTGGTTGATCATTGCCTTCTTGTGGCGGTGCAGGAACTCGATGGGATCCTCGACCGTCATGATGTGGCAGGCGCGGGTCTCGTTGATCTCGTTGATGACCGACGCGAGCGTCGTGGACTTGCCCGAACCGGTCGGGCCGGTGACGAGCACCAGGCCTCGTGGCTTGTTGACCCACTCGTTGAGGGATTTCGGCAGGTTCAGCTCGCCCAGGGTCTTGATGGTGGTCGGCACCAGACGGAACGCGGCGCCGAGCGACGCGCGCTGGTAGTAGGCGTTGACACGAAACCGCGCCTTGCCCGGTACCGAGTACGAGAAGTCGATCTCGAGGTCGGTCTCGATTCGTTGGCGCTGCGACTGGTTGAGGATGCCGTAGACGAGCTCACGGGCGTCCTGCGGGCTCAGCACGGGCATGTTGAGCCGCTCGAGCTCCCCGTGGACGCGGATGATCGGCGGAGAGCCGACCGTCAGATGCAGGTCGCTCGCCCCGCGATTCAAGACCGTCATGATGATGTCAGCGAAATCGGCCAAAGCCTGTTCCCTTCCTGGTTGCCATCCGGGGCCTCCGGCCCCTTCGTACACCGGTATGTGCCGGCTGATTGTGTGTTGCTATGCCACCGTCCGTGCGAGCTCCTCGAGCGTCGTCCGCCCGGAGAGCACCTTGATCAATCCGTCTTCGCGCAACGTGCGCATTCCTTCCCTGCGTGCCGCCGCGGCGATCTCCGCGCCCGATGCCTCCTCGAGCGCCAGCCTCCGCGTTTCGTCACTCATCGGCAGGAACTCGTAGATACCCAAGCGTCCTTTGTAACCGGACCCGCTGCAGACCCCGCAGCCCCCGGCCTCGTAGATGGGCGCCGGGTCCGGCAGCCCGCGCGGCAGCGTCTTGGTCTCGCCGATCTCCATGAGCACCTTGTGCGTGACCGTCGTCTTGACGCGGCACTCCGGGCAGAGGCGGCGGGCCAGCCGCTGAGCCAGGATGCCGATGATGGCGCTGGCCGACAGAAACGGCTCGACGCCCATCTCGGTCAGGCGCGGCAGGGCGCCCGCGGCGTCGTTGGTGTGCAACGTGCACAGCACCAGGTGACCGGTCAGGGCGGCCTCGACCGAGATCTGGGCGGTCTCCTTGTCGCGGACCTCACCGATCATCACGATGTCGGGGTCACACCGCAGGATCGACCGCAGGCCGGCCGCGAACGTCAGGCCCGCCTTGACGTTGACCTGCACCTGGTTGATGCCCTGCAGCCGGTACTCGACCGGGTCCTCCACGGTGATGATGTTCTTGCCCGGCTCGTTGAGCTGGTTGAGTGTGCCGTAGAGGCTCGTCGACTTACCCGAACCGGTCGGGCCGGTGATGATGACGGCGCCGTAGGGCCTCTTGTAGGCCTTCTCGTAGGCGGCCAAGACGTCCGGCTCGAACCCGACGGTCGACAGCTCGAGCATGACGTTGCTCTTGTCGAGGATGCGGATGACGACCTTCTCGCCGAACACCGTCGGGAGCGTCGCGACACGAAGGTCCAAGGCCTTGCCGCCGACGTTGATGCTGACGCGGCCGTCCTGGGGCAGCCGACGTTCGGAGATGTCCAGGTCGGCCATGATCTTGATGCGGCTCGCGACGCCGTTGGCGAGCTGGCGCGGCACCGTCGTGATCTCGCGAAGCACGCCGTCGATCCGAAAGCGCACGGTCAGCTGGTTGCTTTGCGGCTCGATGTGGACGTCCGAGGTGCCGTGGTCGACGGCCTGCGAGATGATCCAGTTGACGAGCTTGACGACCGGGGCGTTGTCGACATCGGCACGAATGTCGTCCGGGCCGTCGCCGGCTGTGAAATCGTCGTCGACGATTCCGACGATGTCGTCGAGTCGCGAGGTGCTGGCCAGGAGCTGCTGGACCTCCTCGGAGGTGGCCCGGGCCGGGCGGATCGTGTGGCCGGTGACGATCTGCAGGTCGTCGACGGCGTGCAGGTTGGTCGGGTCGACCATCGCGACCACGAGCATCCCGTCGGCATCGAAGCGAACGGGGATCGCCTGGTAGCGACGGGCTGTCCGCTCGTCGACAAGCGCCGCAACGGAGGGATCCACGCCATCCTGGGCGCTGAACACGCCCATGCCCATCTGCAGGGCCATGGCGCGGTCGATCTGCTCCTTGGTGACCTTGCCCGATGCCACCAGGATCTCGCCAAGCTTCCGGCGGTCGGTGGTCTGGATTGCGAGCGCGGCCTCGACGTCCTCGGGCTTGACGAAGCCCAGGCGAATCAGCGCCTCACCGAGCGGCACTCCGCGCACCGGCCCGCGGCCCGCCCCGTTCTGCTGGGGCGGCGCTTGGCGCTGGGGCGGCTGGGCGACAGCCGGCGTCTGACGCTGGGAGGTCGTCGGGGTGTTGCTCACGCCCGTTGGATCGGCGTCCAGCAGCAGGACCTTTACCTCGCAGGCCGTTTTGGTGACGGGTTTCGTCGCCCTCGAGGCCAATCCGCCGAACGCGGTGCCATTTCTTGGCCCGATACCTGGACACGGGACCCACTGGACGCCTGGAAATCGCGGCTCGACTTCAATGGCCCCTCAAGTGCCGGCGTTCGACGCCGATGAAAGTGGCGACACACATTTCACGGCGCGTGTCTGGAGAGGACGCCACATGCAGTTCATTGAGGAACTCACGTTGATCCACAAGGTCGCGATCGGCGCGACCGTCTGTCTGATCATGGTGCTGCTGATGGTGTCCGCACGCCGCCGCAAGGCTGCCGCACCATCCGAGGCGCGCACCGCGCCTGTGGCCAAGACGTCCCGGCGACGCGGTCGCGTGAAGAAAGACTCCGCACTCCCTCGCCGTAAGCGGCGCGCGCTCGCCGCCGAGGCCGCCCACGCAATGAGCGTCGAGGCGACACCCTTTGCAACACCCGCTCCCGAGGTCGGCATCACAGTCCCCGAGGTCGGCATAACAGTCCCCGAGGTCACCGTGGCGCAGGCCATCGCGTCGCCGGTTGACGAGGCCATCGAGGCCGCGTTCGTCGCCGAGCGGATCGCAGCCGAGCCCGTGGCGGTCGCCGCCAACGACGATCGCTACCTGCAGGACACCCTGATGGATGACGCGGGCGCGTTCGTCGCCCAACCCGGGTGGCCGTCTCCGGGTGAGCTGGCATCGAGCTTCGATCCGGATGCGTTCGACCCGCTTCCCGAGATGCACGAGCCCCAGCAGGACGAGACGCAGTACGACGGGACGCCTGAGGCCGTCGAATACGACGACACCTACGCGCTCGAGCTGCCTGACTTGTCGACCGCCGACGAGGTCACTGCCCTCGCGCAGATCGAAGAGTGGGCGGATTCGGCCGAGGCCGGCACGGAATGGGACGACACAGACGACGCTGGCGACGAGACCCTGACCTCAGGCAACTGGACGATCTCCGAACAGCAGAACGAGCTCGAAGCCGCATTCTCGGATTCGGAGCCGATGGACATGGAAGACATCTGGAGCGAGCCCGACGAGGAGTCTTCGTGGAATCAGGCGGGCGAGGCAGAGCCGGCCTCCGAAGAGGTCGTCCACCTCGACACGGCCCTCGACGAGGACCCGACGTTCGAGCCTGCCATCGCCGAAGAAGCCTTCGAGGTCCCCGTCGCCGAGGACACCACGTTCGACGACGTTACCGCCTTGGCGGACGATTCACCGAGCGCCTGGCAGGCGTCCGATGGGCCCGAGACCAACGCGTCGCTGGCGACGGTGGCGGCAGGCTGGAGCGGCTCGATCGGTGGCCAGAGCAGCCCGGTGGTGCTCGATCTGGCCGGCCTGGCAGCATCCGGACAGTCGCTGGAACTCGTCATCGAGCCCAACGCCGACGGTCATGGCGTGCGCCTGCGGTTCGGGGCGCCCACCCCGATGCCCGGCGACGCTCCCGTCGTCACGACGGCGGGCCTCGAACGTCTCTCGGATGACGAACCTGGCGCCGACCACACCGAGGCACCTGTGACCCCGGAAGCCGAGCGCGAGGTCGAGGTTGCGGCAGTCGCCGAACACGACTCCGCAGCTTGGAACGTCCCGTTCCTTGCCGGAGTCGTCCCCGCCGACGAGCCCGAGAGCGCCGCAGACCCCGCCGAGTCCCCTGAGGCACTCGTCGGCGCGCAGCCCGAGCACCTTGTCGCCGACACGCCCGAGGTGCCCGAGACAGTTGTCTTTGAGGAGCCCGAGCCGCCCGTGTCGGAGGCGACGATCACGTTCGCCGATCTGGCTCCTCCCGCCGCGCTCGACGCGTCCACGTACGCCCATGACGGACTTGCGTTCGACCCCGAACCATGCGGGCCGTCCAACGCCTCCGCGGTGATGGACGCCGACGACAATCCGGCCAGGATCCTCGCCGACATCCGCGCGCGTCTGGCTGCGCTCGACGCTCAGCGCTAGGCGGCTCCCGCAAAGGAAGGACAGCGCGACCTGAAGGCCTCCGCCGACCGGAAGTTCCGTCGAAGGACCTTCGGGCTGGCGTATCTGCACTCCTGAGTGCAGATACGTCGGTAGGTTTCCGCATCGTGGCCCCTCTCGACGCAGCGACGCGATTTGCCGGGATCATCGGGTGGCCGGTGTCCCACTCGCTGTCGCCCGCGATGCATAACGCGGCGTTCCGGGAGGCCGGGCTCAACTGGGCCTACCTGGCATTCCCCGTGGAGCCCGAGCGGGTGGGTCAGGCGCTGTCGGGGCTCGCGGCGGTCGGATGTGGCGGGCTCAACGTCACGATTCCGCACAAGCAGGCCGTCACGGAGCACTGCTCGTCAATCTCGGAGGCGGCGGCGGCGATCGGCGCCGCCAACACGCTGATCCCGGACGACGCGGGCGGATTTATGGCCGACAACACCGACGCCGAAGGGTTCCAGCGCGCGCTCGACGAAGCAATCCCCGAGGACGTCGCCTCGGGCGTGGTCCTGCTGATCGGCGGCGGCGGAGCCGCCCGCGCCGTCGCCCACGCCGTCAGATCGCGCGGCGGACGCCTGCTGGTGTCGAACCGCAGCCCCGAGAAGGCGGCGGACCTGGGCTGGGTGGTGCCGTTCGACACGGCCGCGCTCAACGCCGCCGCGTCTGAGGCCACGCTCGTCGTCAACGCAACGAGCCTCGGTATGGGCTCTGACGACTGCCCTCCCGAGCTCCCGCTTGCGGGAATCGGGCCGAGCCAAGTGGTCAACGACCTCGTCTACCGTCCCGGCGGCACGGCGTGGTCCGCCGCAGCGGCCGCTCGCGGCGCGCGCACTGTGGACGGTCTTGGCATGCTGCTGCACCAGGGCGCCGTGGCGTTCGAGCGCTGGACGGGACGGACCGCGCCCGTCGACGTGATGCGCCAGACCCTGGCGCGCTAAGTGGTCGCGTTGGCTCGCGCCCGCGCCTTGAGGATCTCGAACTCCTCGATGGACTTCGCGAAGTAGTGACGGTTGCTGCCGTCCTCGCGCGCGACGTAGTAGAGGAACGCGCTCTGCTTGGGGCGTGCGGCCGCCTCGATGCTGGCGAGGCCGGGGCTCGCGATCGGGCCGGGCGGCAGGCCCGCGAACTTGCGGGTGTTGTACGCCGAGTCGCTGGCGAGGTCTTTGGCGGTCAACGCTCGCCACTCCCCCACCGCGTACTGCACGGTGGCATCGACGTCGAGTCGCATCCTTCGTTTGAGTCGGTTGTAGATGACGCCGGCGACGAGCGGACGCTCGGCCGGATCGACGACCTCGCGTTCGACCATCGAGGCGATGATAAGCACGTCGTACGGCGTCAGGTTGCGTGACGCGGCGAACTTCATGTTGATGTTGCCGACCGCGGCGTCGAACGCGGCGAGCTGCCGGTCGACCAGGTACGGCACCGTGGTCTCGGTCCCGATCTCGTACGTCGCGGGGAACAAGAAGCCCTCGAGCGAGGTCGGGTCGGCGAGTCGTGCGCGTTCGGCACCCAGCGCTCCCGGGCCGGTCGCGTCCAGATACTCCTGGCCGGAGAGGTTCGTCTTCTCGTCCAAGAGCTTCGCCATGTCGTCACGACGAAGACCTTCGGGAAACGTCAGCCGGATCGGCGGTGGCACGGCTGCCGCCGGGGCCGTGGCCGAATCGCCGCGCCGGTCCAGGGCAATCGCGACCGTCGCCACGGTCGCGATAAGGACCACAAGGGCGCCCACAAGCCGCATCCGTCCCCGACGTCGGACCTCGCGACGACCGAGATCATTCCGCTCCCAGCCCCCGCGCTCGCTCATTGGTGGTCAACCGGCGAGCGCGCCAGGAACGCCTCGAGGAGCACGCAGGCCGCCAGGCTGTCGACGCTGGTGACGCTGCCGGATTCGCTCGCCCGCCGGCCCGCCTCGACGGTCGTCAGCCGCTCGTCCATCAGCTCGACGGGGACCGACACGCGCCGCCGCAGGCTCTCGGCGAACGCTGCCGCGGCCCTGGCCTGCTCACCACGCTCGCCCGAGAGGTGGCGCGGCTCACCGACGACGATCACCCCGGGCGATGTCTGGGTGATGATGCGGTCGAGCTCTTCCCAGCCGGCCTTGCTCTCCACCTTGCGAATCGGAGGCAGCGGGCGCGCGATTGTGCCCGTGGGGTCGCTGACCGCGACGCCGGTTCTGGCGCGACCGTGGTCGAGGGCGAGGACCTTCAGGCGCCCCGCTCCGCGATGAGCGTTCGCGCCGTCTCCAGCGCCGCGTCGAGCCCCTGAGGGTTCTTGCCCCCCGCCCGCGCCATGCCCTCGCGTCCGCCGCCGCCGCCGTCTACGAGCGGCGCGATCTGCTTGATGATCGCGCCGGCATCGAGTCCGGCCGCGATGGCTGCAGGCGCCAGGTTGGCAACCAACATGGCCTTGCCGTCGCTACGTGCGCCCAGCACGATCGTCGCCCCGTCGCCCAGGCGCGCCTTGAGTTGATCGCTGACCGCAAGCAGATCGTCCATCTCGTCTGCGTCGACCTCGTGTACCAGCACGGCCAGCCCGCCCACGTCTGTGGCCTTCCCGGCGAGAGCAGCGGCGTCGACGCGGCCGCTTCGCGCCCGCTTGAGCTCGGTCTCGAGCTGGCGGATCTTGCCCTCGCGGTCGGCCAGCCGCTCCTCCAGCTCACGTTCGCGGTCCCGGTACCACGCAATGACGCCGTCCCCGGTCAGCGCCTCGATCCGGCGCGTGCCCGACCCGATGCCGCCCTCGGCCACGATCTTGAACGCGCCGATCTCGCCGGTGCGCGACACATGTGTCCCGCCGCACAGTTCCTTGGAATAGTCGCCCACCGACACCACGCGCACCTGGTCGCCGTACTTCTCGCCGAACAGCCCGATGGCGCCGAGCGCGTCGGCGTCGGCGCGGGGCATGATCTGCCAGCCCACGGGCGTGTCGTCGGCAACGCGTAGGTTGACACTCTGCTCGATCTGCGCACGCTGCCCCTCGCTCATCCGCTCGCCCAACGTGAAGTCGAACCGCAGCTTGTCGGGACCGACGTAAGAGCCCGCCTGGCGCGTTGTGGTGCCGAACACCTCCCGAAGCGCCCAGTGCAGCACGTGGGTTGCGGTGTGGTTTGCCTGCGTCGCACGGCGGGTGGGTGCGTGGACGGTCGCGTCGACCTTGTCGCCCGCTGCGATCTGTCCCTGTACGCGCAGCTTGATGACCTGGTCGTCGCCGATCCGGTAGATCTCGACGACCTGGCCGCCGCCGCCGGGCCCGGTGATCGTTCCGCGATCCGAGACCTGGCCGCCGCCCTGGGCGTAGAACGGGGAGCTGGCGAGCTTTAGCACGACCTCGCCGCCGCCCAGGTCCTCTGCGGCTGTCACGGTCGTGGTCGTGGACCACTCGTCGTAGCCCACGAACTGCGTGGCCTCGCCGGCCACGGCGAGCGCCTCGGCCCGGGATGCGGCGGTGTCGTGCTCGCGGACCTGGGCCTGACGGGCCCGTTCGCGCTGGTCGGTCATGAGTCTCTGGAAGCCCTCGACGTCCACACCGAGCCCGGCGACCTCGGCGGCGTCGAGCGTCAGATCGAGCGGGAACCCGTAGGTGTCGTGCAGTCGGAACGCATCGTCCCCGGATACCTGCCCCGACGAGCGTCCGATGATGTCGTCCAGCAGGCGCTTGCCCTGTGACAGCGTGCGGGCGAACTGCTCGGCCTCGGCTCCGATGATGTCGGCGACCTCGCCGGCGCGCTCGCGAAGCTCGGGGTACGCATCGCCCCACAGGTCGACCACCTGGCCGGTCAGCTGGGGCATGGCCTCGGGTGTCAGGCCGATGCTCGAGCCCTCTGCCATCGCCCTCCGGATGATGCGACGCAGGATGTAGTCACGGCCCTCGTTGCCGGGACGGACCCCGTCGGTCGCGAGGAACGTCATCCCACGCCCGTGGTCGGCCAGCACGCGCAGGGCCCGGTCGTCTCGGGGCGACTGCCCATACGTGCGGCCGCTCACCCGACCCGCCCACGCGATAAGCGGCAAGAACGCGTCGGTGTCGAACACCGACTGCTTGTCCTGCAGCAGCGCCGCGATGCGCTCCAGGCCTGCGCCGGTGTCGACATTCTGCGCGGGCAGGTCCGTCAGGGTTCCGTCCGCTGAGCGGTCGTACTGCATGAAGACAAGGTTCCAGTACTCGAGGAAGCGATCCGTGCCCGTCGCGGGTCCCCCGTCTGGGCCGTAGGCGGGTCCGCGGTCCAGGTACAGCTCGGTGTTGGGGCCACAGGGCCCAGTCGGACCGAGCTTCCAGAAGTTCTCGGATTCGCCGAGCGCCTGGATGCGCTCACGCGGGATGCCCATGTCCATCCAGTACTCGATGGCCTCGTCGTCGGCGGGGACGCCGGGCATGCCTTCGAACACGGTGATCCAGATCTGCTCGGGATCGAACCCGAACACCTCGGTGGACAGTTCGAATCCGAATCGCACCGCTTCGCGTTTGAAGTAGTCGCCGAACGAGAAGTTGCCGAGCATCTCGAAGAACGTCAAGTGGCGGGCGGTCCGGCCGACCTGGTCGATGTCGAGCGTGCGAAAGCATTTCTGGCAGCTCGTCGCACGCGGCGCCGGGGGCTTGGCTGTTCCCAGGAAGTACTGCTTGAGCGGCTGCATCCCGGCAATCGTCAGGAGGACCGTCGGGTCATCCTCGTATGGAATGAGCGGCGCGGACGGCACCGCCAGGTGACCGCGCTCCTCGAAGAACTCCCGGAAGCGCCGGCGGATGTCGTGGGTCGTCATCGGGGCGGCAAGTGTACCAGCGGCCTCACCTGCGTCCGCGTGTCCTACCGATCGTGGACGCGGGACTGTGCGCGGCGCAGGTCCTCGTCGAACGCGTGCCGTTGGTCTACGGATGCGCGGCGCCCCGCGGCGAACGCGTCGTCCAGGTCGTCCCACAGCGCCGCGATCTCTTCGGGCAGGCGCTTGGGCCACTGCCGCGGGTCCCGGGCACCGCGCGACCACAGCCATGCGCCCACCAGCGCCACGAGGCTGAGTAGGAAGCGCTTCACGATCGTCGTTTGGGGAGCGCCCACGAGATCTGGGACAGGCTCGGTCCGCGCTCACGCGTGAGCAGCTCGAGCGGGAGGTCCACGACGACGCCGTTCGTCCCTGCGGCCGCCTGCGCGTCGGTGGGGTCGGCAGTTGGAGGAGCCGGCGTGGCTGTGGGCGCCGCTTGACCGGGCGGGTGATCGGGCCCCGCCCCCTCGGCCCGCTTGGCCTTGAACGTTGCCATCGCCTCCTTGGCGGCCGCCGCCCAGCCCGAGGTCTTCTTGACGGGGGACGTCACGGCGTTCGAGATGGAGGTCACGGTCTTCTCGGCGCCCTTGGTGGCGTTGACCGCGCTGACCATGATCTCGTCGACGCGTTCAAGTTCCAGGTTGATGCCGTCAACCGTGGTCTGGGCTCGGGTCAGGATGGGGACGACCTCGTCGGTGACCCGCACGACGGTCATCGACATGCGGCGCAGCACACCGCCCAGCCGGAAGCAAACGTACGCGATTCCGACGCCCACGATGATGAGGAAGAACGAAAGCGCGCCTCGCAACACGTCTGCCCACGCGATGTCCACTAGAGATCCCTTTCGATGATGACTCCCGCGCCGACGAGCCGGCCGTCCCGGTACAGGGCAGCGGTCTGCCCCGGGGCGACGCCATCCGCGGGATCCAGGAGCGTGACCCGAAGACCATCGGCCACCGGGTGGGCCTGGCCGCGGAGGGCCTTGCCACGGTATCGCACGCGCACCTCCAGGTGGGCGCCGGCCACGGATTCGTTGAGCGTGAACGGACGCAGCTGGAGCTCGGTCGTCGCCAGGAGCTCGCGTGGGCCGACCCGCACGGTGTTTGTCGCAGCATCGGTTCCAAGCACGTAGCGGGGACCGTCGGCCGAGACCCCGACGCCGCGTCGCTGGCCGACGGTGTAGCGCCAGTAGCCGTCGTGCGTGCCGATCGCGGCGCCGTCCTGATCGACGATGGGTCCTGGTGCGGCGCTCATTCCCGCCACCCGCTCCAGGAACGGCACGTACCCGCCGACGCCGACGAAGCAGACCTCTTGGCTTTCGACGGCGTCGGCCGCCGGCAACATTGCGTCACGGGCCAGATCACGCACCTGCAGCTTGGTCAGCTCGCCCAGCGGGAACGCCAGGCGCGCGATGGTCGCCCGGTCGAGCATGGCGAGCATGTAGCTCTGATCTTTGTCGGTATCGGCTGCGCGGGCGATCGTGTTGTCGACGACGCGTGCGTAGTGCCCGGTGGCGAGCCGCCTAGCGCCCAGTAGGGCCGCGGCCTGGGCCAGCACCGCGAACCGGACCTGACCGTTGCAGGTGACGCATGGGTTGGGGGTTCGCCCCTCGGCGTACCCGCGGATGAAGCTCTCGACGACGCCTCGGCGAAACGCCTCGGCCGCGTCGATTGTCAGATGCGGGATGCCCAGCGCGTGGGCGGTGCGGCGCGCGAGCTGCACCGTCTCGGGCGAGCAACACGAGCGCTCAGCGGCGGCGGCGCCCGGGTCGTGCCACAGGCGCATCGTCACACCAACCACGTCGTAGCCGGCATCGACCAGGAGCTTTGCCGCGACGGCGCTGTCGACGCCGCCGCTCATCGCGACGACAACTCGATCTCGCTCGAGCGGCAGGCCCGTCATCCCGAGCCGGGTCGAGTACCACCCCTCGAGCGCCCGCGCGACCGCATCGGCGACGAGTTCAGGCCCGTGGCGGCGGTCCGCGCCCAGCCCGCCGAGGGCGCCGTCGAGCCACGCTGCCGTCAGGTGCAGCGCCTTCGCGAGCGGCGCCCCGGCGAGCCGCTCACACGCGACGTTGGCGGCGGCCGTCGCTGCGCCGCAGCCGAACGCCAGGAACCGCGCGCGGGTGACGTAACCCCCGGCGACGCGAAGCTGGATGCGCACCAGATCCCCGCAGCCCGCGCTGCCGGATTCGCCCACCGCGTCGGGGTCTTCCATCTGCCCCGCCATCGCCGGCGCAGTCAGGTGGCGCATCGTCTGCCGAGGGTAGGGAGGCATCGGTCGAGGCTACCATTCATCCCCGTCATGACGGGGATGAGAGGCCCTTCGCCGCATTCGACACGGCAGTGGGGCCATTCAGAAAACGCTGACCCGGAGGACCATAAGCCGCCCTTGGGCGACCTCGTATCGAGCCGCCTGCGGGTGGCTCAATGCCCCACCGTGCCGTGAGAGGCGAGTGACTGGGCCTGCGAAAGCAGGTGGGTGGCGTGCAACGCGGCGCACCAGGCGACGCGCGAACTCCGCCTCCCTAGTCGAACATGTTGGCTCAGGTCGCTCTGATCCACCACGAACACGGTCGGGCAATAAACACGTTACCGCCGACCTGCTCCCGGCGCAACCGTTGCGGCGACTCCTTAACGCGTCGGGGCTCCCGTAGGAGCCCCGAACGTCCGACATCCGTATCAGACGTGACTTTCAGCAGAGCTTGTCCGGCTTCGGCAGGACCGGGGCCTTCGCAAGCGCCTCGTATGTCGTGGTGTTCGCGCCCTGCACCGCGGACGCGAGCTGCAACGACTTGGCGTCGATCGTGAAGGTGATCTTGCCCCCGCCGTACTGGTTGAACAGATCCGTGGCGACCAGGGTCATGGTCGCGCCGTTCTTGGATTTTACCGGCCTGTCGAACCGCCTCCCGGCAAGGGAGATCGCCGGGTCGCCGAGCGAGGCGATCGCCTTGGGGTTGGTCGTGCGTGTCCAGCACAGTGCGCTGTTGACCTTGGTGTAGAGACCGGTCGGGTTCGCGACCACGGTGGCCGATCCCCCGGCGCCTCTCACCGTGACGCCGAAGAGGCGCTGCTTGCCGTTGACCAGACGGATCTGGCCGGCTCCCTGGGCGTCGGCGATGCCGCCGATGTCGCCCTCGAACGTGGCGGAGACTCCCGGAACCTTTGCGTAGGATGCGTTGACCTTCCTCGCCAGAGCGATTCCCGCCGGGGCTCCGCTGACGCCACCCTTGCGGGGGGCCACTTTGAGCGGCTGCGGAACCGCACCACGCGCGTCGATCAGCGACTGGGCGATGATGTCCTCGTCGACCAGCCCGCGCCAGACGTTGGACAACTTGTTGTCACCCTGGATGACAGCGACCGCAGGCGTGTACTTGAGGTCGAACATCCCGGGCAGGTCACCGAGCTTCGTCTTGCCGGTGATCCGGTAGACGATGAACCTGGTGTCGCGGAACTGTCCCTCGCGCTGCAGGGCGGTCAGGCGCTTCTGGACGATCTCGTCCTCGGTGATGCCCGGAAGCAGGAACGCGATCACAACGGGGCCGTTGCCGCGAAGGGCGGTCTTGATGATCGTCGGGGTCGTCCTGGTGGGCTTGACCTGGTCGCCACGGTTGAGCCCCACGCCGTTGCCGACGGCCCCTACGGTGAACGGAACCGCTGCCAACACGCCGAAACCGGCGAGTGCGGCGAGTGCGCGGCGGCGGGTCTTCCCGACCCGAGCGCGCGACATTTCTTGTACCTCAGTGTCGAGTGCGGACACCGTCGAACACCTCCACGTTCGATGACCTACAACCTTGTCGGCAACAAGTCCCGGGTCCTTAACGGCTGCGGACCAAGCGGCGGACTATTCGCCCCGCTCGACACGGCACTTGGGCGGCCTGTGAGACGAGCCATACGCCGCATTCACCACGGCACTTGGGCGGCCTCTGAGCCCCTTGCAGGGGCTCAAACGCTGACTGCGGCTGGATTTCAGGCATCACCACGACCACCGGCACGCGGGCAGTCAAGTGCAGACTGCGGCTCGATTTCAAGGCGTCGCTACGCGCCCCTGGGTGGGACGTTGCGGACGGCCAGGTCCCGCAGCTGCGTGTCGTCGACCGCGGACGGGGCACCGGTCAGCGGGTCCTGGCCGGTGGCGGTCTTGGGGAACGCGATGACGTCTCGGATCGACTTCTCGCCCAGAAACAGCATCACGAGCCGGTCGAACCCGAGCGCGATGCCGCCGTGTGGCGGCGCCCCCAGGCGCAGCGCCCGCAGCAGGAAGCCGAACTTCTCCTCGGCTTCGGCCGCGTCGACACCAATCGTGGCGAACGCCGCCTCCTGCACGTTCCGGTCGTGGATGCGGATGCTGCCGCCCCCGACCTCCAGGCCGTTCAGCACCACGTCATAGGCCTGGGCGATCACCGCGCCGGGGTCGGTGGCAAGGAGCGGGATGTGCTCTGGACGAGGCGAGGTGAACGGGTGATGGCGCGCGTCCCAGCGCTTCTCGCCGTCGTTCCACTCGACAAGCGGGAAGTCGGTGACCCACAGCGGCGCCCATGTTCCGTGGGGCACCAGGCCGTAGCGCTCCGCAAGCCGCACACGCAGGGACCCCAGAACACCGAGCGCCGCGTCGTCGGCGTCGGCGACCAGGCAGATCAGGTCGCCCTGCGCGGCGCCGAACGCCTCGGCCAGCTCTGTCAGGAACTCCGCTTTGACCGACGCGCGCAGCCCGTCCGCCCCGACGACCGCCCACACGAGGCCCTTGGCCCCAAGCTCCTGGGCGTCGGTCACCAAACCGTCCAGGTCCCTGCGTGACAACCCCTCGCCCGCGCCCGGCAGGCAGATGCCACGCACCACCCCGCCGCCCTCCACGGCCTTGGCGAAGATGCCAAGCCCCGAGGCCGCGGCCTGGGCGCTCCAATCCCGGATCTCTACGGCGAACCTGGTATCGGGCCGGTCGGTGCCGTAACGCGCCATCGCGTCGGCGAAGCCGAGCCGGGGAAACGGCGCGTCGAGCGTGACCCCGACCTCTGCCGCCTGGACGACAAGGAGCGTCTCGACCAGGCGGAAGATGTCGTCGGGCTCGACGAACGACGCCTCGATGTCAATCTGCGTGAACTCGGGCTGGCGGTCGGCGCGCAGGTCCTCGTCCCGAAAGCACCGGACGATCTGGTAGTAGCGCTCGAGCCCGCCGACCATCAGGAGCTGCTTGAACAGCTGCGGGCTCTGCGGCAGCGCATACCACTTGCCGTGCTGCAGGCGGCTGGGGACGATGAAGTCGCGGGCGCCCTCGGGGGTGGAGCGGATCAGGATCGGGGTCTCGACCTCCAGGAAGCCCTCGTCCTCGAGCACGCGGCGCGTCGCCCGGGCGATCCTGGCGCGAAGCTCGAGTGCCCGCTGACGCCGCGGGCGGCGCGTCTCGATGTAACGGTAGGCCAAGCGGACCTCTTCGCTCGCCTCCTGGGTCTCGTCCTCGACCGAGAACGGCAGCGGGTCGGCCGACGCCAGGAGCTCGACCGCGGACACGCGCAGCTCAACCGCGCCGCTCGGGATGTTGGGGTTGACGTTCTTGACGTCGCGTGCCACGACCGTCCCGTCGACCGAGACCACGTCCTCGTTGTGGAAGCGGTGTGCGGCGGCATGCGCCTTCGGCACGGCCTCGGGGTCGAACACCAGCTGGATCAGGCCGCTTCGGTCGCGAAGGTCGATGAAGATGAGCCCACCGTGGTCGCGCCGACGGTGCACCCAACCGGCCACGCGGACCGTTGCGCCGGTATCGCCGGCTGCGCCGACACAGGTGTGGGTGCGATACCGGTCGGATCCGATCAAAGGAGTGCCTCCGCAAGACGGTCGAGGGGGACTTCGCGCTGGTCGCCGCTTGTCATGTCGCGCAGCGTCGCGACACCGGCGGCGTGCTCGCGGGGGCCGATGATGGCGACCGTGCGTGCGCCCAGGGAGCTTGCCTGGCGCAGCATCGCCTTGAGGCTCCTGCCCCGCAGATCGCTGTCACACCGCACCCCGGCAGCGCGAAGCCGGCGTATCAGCGGCATCAGTTCGAGCCGCAGCGCCCCGTCGGGGATCGCCAGGTAGCAGTCGAGCGCCGACGCCTCGTCGTCCTGGCCGGCTGCCTGGAGCGCCAGCGTGATCCGCTCGAGCCCGCTTCCGAATCCGATGCCGGGGGTCGGCGGCCCCCCCAACTCCCCGACCAGGCCGTCGTAGCGGCCCCCGCCGCCGATGCCGGACTGGGCGCCCAACCGGTCGCACGAGAACTCGAACACCGTCTTGGTGTAGTAGTCGAACCCGCGCACCAGCATGGGGTCCTCCACGTACGCGATGCCCAGGGCGTCGAGCGCGGCGCGTACTCGTTGGTGGTGTGCGTCGGCGTCAGGGCTCAGGTGCTCCAGCACCTTGGGCGCGCCGTTCATCACCGCTTGCACCCGCGCGTTCTTGGAGTCGAACAGCCGCAGAGGATTGTCCTGCATCCGGCCCCGTTCCTCCTGGCCGAAGCCCCCGGCGTGCGCGTCGAGGTACCGCATCAGAATCGGCCGGTAGGCGGCGCGGGTCTCAGGATCGCCCATGCTGGCGAGCTTGAGCGTGACGCCAGGTACCGCCAGGCGCTCGTACAGGTCATACAGCACCGCGATGACCTCGGCGTCCAGCAGCGGATCGTCGCTGCCGATCGCCTCGATGCCGAGCTGGGTGTGCTCGCGGTAGCGTCCGGCCTGTGGCGCCTCATATCGGAACATCGGGGCCAGGTACCAGAGCTTGACCGGCAGCTGCAGCTTGTGCATCCCGTGCTCGACGAAGGCGCGCACGACCGGGGCGGTCCCCTCGGGGCGAAGCGTCAGGGAGCGCCCGCTCGCGTCGGCGAACGTGTACATCTCCTTGCGCACGATGTCGGTGCTGGCCCCGACGCCGCGCGCGAACACCTCGGTCTCCTCGAACGTCGGCGTCTGAATGCGCCCGTACCCGTACGACTCGAACACCGCGCGCGCAGCGTCGGTCACCCGATCGCGCAGGCGCGCCTCTGGCGGCAGGATGTCGCGTGTCCCACGAGGTGGCATCTAGTGCTCTGTCTCAGAAGTTCGGTGGATAGTGCGCCGTCTCAACCGCCCGCGCGCTTGCGCTCCCACCGGCGCAGGCGCACCCGGTAGAACCAGCGGTCGAAGAGCCAGCCGAAGCCCAGTAGGAACAGGAACATCACCGCCACCAACACGAGGTTGGCGCCGGCGCTGCCGCCGCTGGTCAGCGACAGGAACAGCAGGAACACGGCCGATGCCAGCACGGAGCGCACCAGCACGCTGCGAAATGTCGGTGCAACGGGCGCACCCGCCGGCGACTTCTTGGCTGCGGGCGACGGGGTCCCGTCCTCTGAGAGCTTGGCCTCATACCTGGGATTCTTGATGGGGGGCGGGCCGGCTGCCGGCCGGCGGCGACGCTTTGCGATGACTCACGACCTCCTGAGCGGTTGACGGCGAAGCGACTTGAGCTGGACGTCGAGCACCATTCCCGGGCGGAACCGCACGAGCCGGAGCGCGCTCGGGCTTGGGCCGCCGCGCAGCGCCATCGCGGGGATGAGCCCGACCAGCTCGCTGTCGCCGGCTTCGATGCCGAGCCGCTCCGCCTCCCTGCGTACCGCGGCGACTGCCGCCGCGGGCGGGGTGCGCCTGAAGTCTTCGAGGTTCATCGACACTTGGGCGACACCCGGCTCGGCGAGATAGAGCCCCAGGGCCCGCAGGCCGGGCGGCCCTCCCCCCGCTTCACGTACTCGCGCTGCGATCGCCCGGGCTTGGCCCACGGTCGCATCCGGTAGCCACACGTTCCAGGCGATCAGGGGCTCGCGCGCGCCGACCATCACCGCGCCCGCGGTGGCGTGGATGCGGTGCGGCCCGTCGTCAGGCGTGATCTGGCCGTCCTCGACCGCGGCCGTGAGCGCCTCCAAGCCACCGCGACGGAAGTCGTGTGGGCGGCTACGCGCGGGATCGCTCGCGATCTCCCCGTAGCGGAAGACGGGGAGCGCCAACTCCTCGCCGATGCGCTGCGCGATGCCTGTCGCAAGCTCGCACGCCATGGGCAGCTCGTCCAGGTCGACCGCGACGATCGGAACCAGGTCCAGGGCGCCGATGCGCGGATGCACCCCCCTGTGGCGGCGTAGATCGATACGCTCCATGCACTCACCGGCCAGCGCCACCATCGCGTCCTGCAACGCGAGCGGGTCTCCCGCGACGGTCAGCACGCTGCGGTTGTGGTCGGGGTCGGAGTGGACGTCCAGAACGCGCACTCCCGGCAGGCGTGTGGCCTCGACCAAGGCGTCGATCGTCGGCCGATCGCGTCCTTCGCTGACGTTGGGGATGGCCAGCGCGACCGGTCGCGACGGCGCTTGGGGAAGCGCATCGGGGTCCATCAACGCCGGGACGCCGCTCTGACTGGTCACGCTATCGTCCATCGGTAACGCCCGATGAAGACGCTTGTTCGACTACTTTCATTCCTGCGACCATACCGTGCGCAGGTGATCGTCACCGCGGTCTCGGCCGCGGGGCTCATGGCGTGTACCGCGACGATCCCCTGGCTGACGCGAATCATCATCGACGACGTCCTTGTCGACGACCGTCGCGGCCTGCTGGTTCCGTTGATCGCCGCGGTCATCGGCGTGGGGTTGGTGCGGATGGTGTTCGCAGCCGTGCGCCGGTGGGTCTCGGGCAAGGTCAGCCTGGGCGTCGAGTTCGACCTGCGTGGCGCAATGTTCACGCACATGCAGCGGCTGTCGTTTCGGTACTTCGACCACATGCCGGTCGGCCAGCTGATGTCGCGCGCGACGAACGACCTGCAAACGGTGCGGTTCTTCCTGGGCTACGGCCTGATCTTCCTGTTCATGAACGCGTTCGGCTTGGTGCTCTACACCGTGCTTCTGCTGGCCATCGATCCGACGCTGACGGCACTCGCGCTCGTCATGGCCCCCGCGCTCGTGGCGGTGGCGTGGCGATCGAGCAAGCGCACCCAGCCGGTCCTGGTCGACGTGCAGCAGAAGGTCGGCGAGGTCACGCAGAGCGCCGAGGAAAGCATCGTCGGCATCCGCGTGATCAAGGCGTTCGGTCAGGAGCGCCCGCAGAGCGCGCGCTTTTCCGCCATCGCCAAGCGGGCCTTCGATCGCAGTATGGATGGCAACCGCCTGCAGGCGTTCTACCTGTCGCTGATGGGATTCCTGCCGACGATCGGTCTGGCTGTCGTGATGATCTTCGGCGGGATTCGCGCGATCGACGGCGACCTGTCGCTCGGCGAGTTCGTCCAGTACTACCAGTACCTGCTGTTGCTCGTGTTCCCCTTGCGGATGATCGGATCGCTGGTGGGCAACGCCCAGCGGGCGGCGGCGAGCGGCGAGCGCATTTTCGAGGTGCTCGACGCCCGCCCCGATCTCGTCGAGCGCCCCGACCCCATGGAGCTTCCCGCAGAGGGCGGGCACGTCCAGTTTGCGGGCGTGTCGTTCGCGCACTCCGACACCGGACCGGACGTCGTGTCCGGCATCGATCTGGACATCCCCGCTGGCCGGGTCGTCGCCCTGATCGGCCCCACCGGCTCAGGCAAGACCACGTTGACGCAACTCATCCCGCGCTACTACGACCCCGGCGAAGGCGCCGTGCTGCTGGACGGCGTGGATGTGCGCGACTTGGGGCTCGATCCGCTGCGGCGCACCGTCGGCGTCGTCGCGCAGGAGCCGTTCCTATTTTCGACCTCGGTGCGCGAGAACATCGCCTATGGCGTGCTCGGCGCCACCGACGACCAGGTGCGCGCGGCCGCCCGTCTGGCACAGGCCGAGGGGTTCATCGACGAGCTCCCGGATGGGTTCGACACGATCATCGGGGAACGCGGCTACACGCTGTCGGGCGGCCAGCGGCAACGCATCGCCATCGCACGGGCGGTCATCACCGACCCGCGAGTCCTGATCCTGGACGAGGCCACCGCATCGGTCGATGCGTCCACCGAGCGCGAGATCCAGGGTGCACTCAGCGCCGTCATGACCGGGCGCACGACGCTCATCATCGCCCACCGCCTGTCGACGATCGCGCTGGCGGACGAGATCGTCGTGCTCGATGCGGGGCGGATTGTCGCGCGTGGAAGTCACGGCGAGCTCTACGCCACGAGCGAGATCTACCGCGAGATCCGCGACCGTGGACTTGCCCGTCCCGCGCTATTGGTGGGGCAATGAGTATCGGCCGCCCCCCGGGACATGGACCGGCCCACGTCGTGTTGGGTGCCCTGGTCGATCGTGACGCCCGCGAGGGGCGGGTGCCCACCAAGAAGCTTCACAAGCTCATCCCCTACCTACGCCCGTACCGGTGGCACATCGCGGCGACGCTCATGCTCATGGTGCTGTTGAGTGTCGCTGGGCTGGTCTCGCCGGCACTCGCGCAGATCGCGATCGACGACGGCATCACCAAGGGTGACAAACAGGTGCTGGTCGTCGCGATGCTGCTCTTGGTCGGCGCAGGGCTGATCGGGTGGCTGGCGGGCTACGGGCAGATGTACCTGTCGAGCTGGGTCGGCGAGCGCGTGTTGCTCGACCTGCGGACCGACCTGTTCACGCACCTGATGCGGCTGTCGATCGGCCATCACGAGCGCATCCCCACCGGCGTGACCGTCAGCAGGCTCACCAGCGACATCGAGGCCCTGCGTCAGCTCGTGACCGAAGGCATCACCACCCTGGTCGTGCAGGGGCTCACGTTCGTGGGCGTCATCGTGATTCTCTTCAACTACGACTGGAAGCTCGCGCTCGTGGCGTTCGCGATTTTCCCGTTCCTGGCGCTCGCCACCGCGATCTTCCGCGTCCGGTCCGCCGGGGCGTACCGGCGCACGCGTGAGAAGGTCGCGAACGTTCTGGCCGCGTTGCAGGAGACGATCTCGGGCATTCGGGTGGTGCAGGGCTTTGGCCGGCAGGAGCCGGCAGCTGAGGCATTCCGTCAGGTCAACGAGGAGTACCGCGAAGCGAACATGCAGACCATCCGCATCTCGGCGGCCTACTTCCCCGTCGTGGAGTTCCTGACGGCGATCGGCACGGCGCTGGTGCTCCTGTTCGGAGGCTGGCGGGTCCTTGACGACGACCTGACCGTCGGCGTGTTGGTGGCATTTCTCGGCTACGTCGTCATCTTCTTCGACCCGATCCAGCAGCTGTCGCAGCTGTACGGGACGTTCCAGTCGGCCATGGCGGCCCTGGAGAAGATCCTCGGGGTGCTCGAGACGAAGCCCACGATGGTCGACCAAGCGGGCGCGCGCGATCTTCCCGCGATCGCGGGGGCGATCACGTTGCGCGACGTCACGTTCGGGTACCTGGACGAGCCGGTGGTGCGGGAGATCAACCTGGAGATACGCGCCGGAGAGACCGTGGCGCTGGTGGGGCCGACCGGTGCGGGGAAGTCCACGCTCGCCAAGCTCATCGCACGCTTTTACGACCCGGATCGCGGGGCCGTCCTGATCGACGGGCACGACCTGGGCGAGGTCACGCAGAGCTCGCTGCGGGCCCAGCTCGGCATCGTTCCACAGGAGGGGTTCCTCTTCAGTGGAACGGTGGCCGAGAACCTGCGGTTCGCCCGTCCGGATGCCACGGACGACGAGCTCCGGGCCGCGTGCGCCGCGGTCGGCGCGACCGAGTTCGTCGAGGCGCTGCCCGACGGGTTCGAGACCCAGATCGAGGAGCGCGGCTCGCGGCTGTCGGCCGGCCAGCGCCAGCTCCTGGCCTTCGCGCGCGCGCTGGTCGCCGACCCGGCGCTCCTCATCCTGGACGAGGCGACGTCATCGGTCGACCTGCGCACTGAGGCACGCATCGAGGAGGCCCTGTCGACCCTCCTGGCCGGGCGCACAGCCGTGGTGATCGCCCACCGCCTGTCGACGATCCGCGACGCCGACCGGATTGTGGTCGTCGAAGACGGACGCATCGTGGAGCACGGAAGCCACGACCAGCTCCTGGCGACCGGCGGCCGCTACGCCCAGCTCTATACCGACTGGGAGCAAGCCGCCGCCTGAGCGCAGGTGCGCGGAAGGTCGTGAAATCCCTTGAGCGACCACGTCCACCTCGCGGTGCAGACGCCCAAGGAGCGAAGTGCTGGCGAGGCGGTCGGTGTGCTACCCTCCTCGCGGCCGTGAGGGGGCCCCGCTGGGGGATCGTCTAGCGGTAGGACGCCGGGTTCTGGCCCCGGTAGCGGGGGTTCGAATCCTCCTCCCCCAACTCGTTTCCCGAGCGGTCAACTCAACGGCAGTACGTCCAGGGCGCATTCGTCTAGGGGCCTAGGACGCCGGCCTCTCACGCCGGTAACACGGGTTCGAATCCCGTATGCGCTATACGAACGAGGGTCCCGCCAACCGGCGGCTCCCCGTCGTTCCGGACGTTCGGCCGGTGGCGCGCTCCCGCGCCCGCGGATAGGGTTTGCGCCGTTGCAAACAGCCGGGTGGGGTCTGGAGGAGCCCGTGACGGCGAATCACGCACACGCGGGACGCGAACCGACGTTCATCAGCAGGGATGCCGAACTGGCAGCCGCGCTCGACGCTGCCGCCGAACGGCCCGGCCTGCTCGCCATCGTCGCCGCCCCGTGGATCGGCGCGTCCCGGTTTGCGGCCGAGCTCACCGCGCGCCTCGAAGCCGACGGCGCCGTGCACGTCTCCCTCGGCGCGGGCGCCACGCTCGCCGAGCGCCTCTCAACAGGCCTGACGAAGGTCGAGCTGCGCGCCGACCCCGTCGCCTCGAGCCAACTTCGGCCGTTCGCGGTGCTCCTCGGCGATCTGGACGACGACCTCGGCGAAGCACAGCAGCTCGGCCGGACGCTCGCCGGGACGCCGGGGCTCCTGATTGCGTGCACCCGTGAAGTCCCCGGCGGCGCTGTATTCGTCGAGCTCGATCCGCTCGGCGACGAGGCCGCCCGCTCGATCGTCACAGAAGCCGCCCCGACGATCGACGAAATCGTGCTCGCGCGAGTGCTTCCGGTGGGCGCAGGCCGCCCCGGGGTGCTCGTGGCGCTTGCACGCGCCAATCGTCGCCAAGCCTCCGACGAGGCCCCGCTCAAGCTGCCACCGGTCCTGACGCGTGAGCTCGACCCGACGCTCGACGCGATCGATCCCGCCCACCTCGATGTCGCCCGCTGGACGGCGGTGATGGGCGGGGTCGTCGAACCATCGGACCTGGTGCGACTGACGGGCCGTGCCGAGGAGGGGTGCGCCGCGATCCTGGACGGGCTCGTCGTCTCCGGGCTGTTACAGGAAATCCCCGGCCCGGGTCCTGTGCGCCTGCGGTACGCCGACCCGCTCGTCGCCGAGGCCCTGCGCCAAACGATCCCGCCAAGCGATCTGCGCCGCCGCCACACCGCGGTGTTGAACGCGCGGCGCACCCGCGGTGACGATGCCTCCGAACTCGTGCGATACGCGATCGGCACCGCCGATCCGCGCGAGGTCGTGGGACTCTCACTGCGGGCCGCAACCCATGCCCGTGAGCGCGGCGACCCGGCCCGCGCTCTTGCCCACGCCGAAAAGGCTTTGGCCTGGAGCGAGCGCCACCGCCCGGAGTCCGAGTTCCTGGAGGCGATGTTGGAGCAAGGGCTTGCCCTGGCGGGCCTGGGCCAGTGGGACCAGGTCGCCCCGGTGCTGGGCCAGGTCATACGCAGGCAGCGGCGCGCCGGCAATGAGGGCGCTGCCGTCCACGCCGCGACCGAATGGGCACGCGTACGTTGGTACGCGGGTGACCTCCTCGGCGCGTTCGAGTTGATCGAGGCCAACGTCTCGGGTGGCGAGGGTCCGCTCGCCGAGCGCGCCAAGGCGATGACCCAGGCAGCCATGTTCGCCGCGAACGCCGGTCGCCATACGGACGCGTTGGCATGGGCCACCCGCGCGCGCGAGGAGGCGACGGCGTGCGATGACCAATTGACGGCGATCCTCGCCCTGAACGCCCTGGCCCTGTCGACGGTACGGTCCACCGCGAGCCCTGCAGGCCTCACGTTCTTCCGTGAGGCGTTGCAGCAGGCGCGTGGCGCCGGACTCCTTCGCCAGGCGGCGGTGACGCTCAACAACGAGAGCGTCTGTCTCTTGATGTTGGGCCTCGTCCGTCAGGCCGCCGACCGGGCGCAGGAGGGCCTGGACATCGTCGAGACCAACGGGATCCCCGAGGTCGACGCGCCGCTGACCCACAACCTGGCTGAGGCCCTGTCGGCGTTGGGGCGACTCCACGGGGCGCGACGGCTGGCCCACCGCTCCCGCGAGGCGTGCGTGGCGCTCGGCATCCGATCGAACGAGCAGCTGGACGGCGTGCTGGCGTGGCTCGACTTCGCCGAAGGCAAGTTGGACCAAGCCCTCACCGCCCTTCGCGCGATCTCCGCAAACCGCAGCGAGGATGCCACGATCGAGTGCATGGGCTCGCTGGCGGCGTGCCACGTACATGTCGCCCACGCGGCCGGCGAGCTGGAGGAGGCGCGGTCGGTCGCCCGCACAGCCGTCGCGCATTGGCGCGAAACCGAGGATCGCGTGGACGCCCTGGGCCTGTTGGGCGCGGCGTGCGAGGTCCTTCCCCCCGCCGAGGCCAAGCCGATCCTCGCCGAGCTCCAGCTCGCCGCTGACGCTGGCGCCCCGATCGCGGCGGCGTTCATTCCCTACGCCCGTGCCTGGGCGGCACGTTCGGCGGCGGCTCGGGCTGCTTCATTCCGTGAGGCTGCGACCCTGTTCGCCGCGACCGACATGACCTGGTGGGCGGCACGGACGTTGATGCTCGCCGGCGAGGCCGCCGACAAGACCCCGCAAGCGGTGGCCGACCTGCTGGAGGCCCGCCGCCTGTTCCGCGAGATGGAGGCGCCGGGCTGGCGCTCCCGCTGCGAGGCCGAGCTTCGTGCCCGCGGCCACCGGTTCGTCATGGCGTCCCGCCACCGCCACGACGCCGGCCTGTCCGACCGCGAGATCCAGGTCCTCGAGCAGGTCGCCCTCGGCCTCACCAACCAGCAGATCGCCGAACGCCTCTTCATCAGCGAGAAGACGGTCGGTCGCCACCTGGAGCGGATCTTCGCCAAGCTCAACGTCCTTGGCCGCATGGCGGCCGTGTCCACCGCCGTCGAGCGCGGCCTCGTGACCGAGGTGGTCGATCAGATCGACGAATCAAACTCGTCCGGCGCATTGAGCGCCGTGAAGAAGGACGATACCGTCACCGCGACGTAGACACCCGCACCGACCAGGAGCGCCGGACGGACCCCGATCAACTCGCCGATCACGCCGCCGGCGAGGGCGCCGAGCGCCACGGCCCCGTTCACAACCGTGCGATACGAGGTCGTGACCCGGCCGAGAAGCTCAGATGGGACCATGCGCTGGCGGAGGCTCGCGCTGGCGATGAACGCTGTCACGACACCGACGCCGATGAGCACCATTCCCAGTGTTGCCGTGAGGTACCACGTAGATTCAGACGTTACAGCGAGGAGACAAAAACCCACGGCACCGCCGATCATTCCCGATACAACCGTTCGGCCGACCCCGATACGACTGACGAGACGTTGGCTCACGACGCTGGCGGCGATCCCGCCGGCGCCGTTGAGCGCGTACAGGAGGCCGGCACCCCACCCCTCCAGCCCCACCGTCCGCCTGAGAAACAGGATGAGGAGTCCAGCGACGATCCCGCTGCCCAGGTTCGAGCCGGCGATCACCAATGTGAGCGCGCGAAGGCGCGGCTCATGAACAACAATGCGAAGCCCTTCCTTGATCGCCGTCCTCATCATCGGTGCCGCTGTCGAATAACGCTCCCGGACACGGACCATCGCGACGAGAGCCGTCGCGGACAGGCCAAACGTCACCGCGTCGATTGCGAGCGCACCGGTCGCTCCGAGCGCGGCGATCAAGACACCCGCCGAAGCCGGTCCCACCACTTCCGCAATGCCCTCGGTGAGTGAAAGGCGCGCATTGCAGCGGACGATTTCGACCGGTGGAACCAGGTCGGTGAGAAATGCCTGGGCGGAGGCTTCGAACAGAGCGTTTCCGAGTCCGACGAGAAACGCGATGACCAGGACGTATGCGATCTTGGTGTCAAGGTCCAAGCCGATGATGAGCACCGGAAGGGAGCCGACAAACAGCATTCGCAACACGTCGGCTTGGATCATCGACCGACGCCGCGACCGGCGATCGGCCAAGGCTCCCAACGGGAGGCCGAGCAGCAGCATTGGTGCAAACGCGACGGCCTCAAGCGCGCCAACGGCCAAGGGTGAGGACGTCACGTCGGTGATAAGGAAGGGCAACGCCAACAAGGTGATCTGATCACCGAACTGCGACGTCGCGCGCCCCGCCCAGAAGAGCGGGAAGCCTCGGAGGTGTCCCGCCTTCACTGCCCGGATCTTACGGAAGGCCGCTCGTGGGATCTCCTGTGTGTCGACGCCGGGTGGACACTGGCCCCGCGAAACAGCATAACCTCACACCCGTCAAGAGCACGCCGTGCTCAGCGGCCGTCTGCCGCCCAAAGCGCCCACGACCAATGCTTCCCGACCAACCTACCCGGGCCCCGTCGGGCCAGCAGCCGGCCTGCCGGCTTCGGAAAGCATTGCGTCCCGGACGGTCCCGAGGGCACAGACTTCAACCCACTGAGAGTGGATGGTTTGCAACCGCAATTGGAACCTCCGGCGGCGTTTCGGGGATCGAGCCAGTCGAATCGACCTCCGACGGGCACTTCACATATCGCGGAGGTTCGGGAGGCAGAACGAAGTGCTCTTCGTCAAGCCGAACCTCGAGGTGTCGCGCAGCCCGTGCCCATTCATCGGAGAAGTCGGTGATCCTCGTCGAGTTGGCTTGCCGAGTGGGCCCGGTCAGCACAACGCTCCGAAGCGCATCAACCACGACCGGATCAAAGAGTTCGATCTCCCGATCGAAGACTTCAAGTGCCTCGATTGCCGATCGACCCTTCCGATACGGCCGATCGGACGTGAGAGCTTCAAACGTATCCGCCACCCCGAGAATGCGAGCGCCTGTCGGAAGCGCCTCACCCTCAATCCCTTCCGGGTAGCCCGAGCCGTCAATGCGCTCATGATGGGCGTACACGGTTCGCACAAGGTCGCCGAACCCGGGGATGCCCTGCAGGGCCTCTGCTGACAGGCGCGCATGGCGTTCCATTGTGGCGCGCTCGTCGTCGCTCAGGCGACCGGGCTTGAGGAGAATCTCATCGGGAACGCCGACCTTCCCCACGTCATGGAGCAGCCCCGCGAGGTGGATACGGCCCTGCTCTTCCTCACTCAGGCCCATCGCCGCGGCGATATCGTGCGAGAAGATGGCGACGCGCGCCGAGTGTATCGCCGTGTTCGGATCCTTCATCTCAAGCAGCCTCGCAAGCGAGACGAAAATCGCGCGAAAGAAATCATCCTTGAGGTCACGGGCCTCGAGCTGCTTGCGGGTTGTCTGAAGCGAAAGCCACGTGCCGAAGATCGCGACGACGGCAAGCGCAATCGGCAAGGTCCGTGCCACGCCATCGAGCAAGAGTCCGATCTCGACGAGAGGAACGACCAGGAGTGCCGCCATCGGGTCGTTCTTGAGACAGGGGACGACGACATCGCTCAGCCAATCTTTCAGCGGGAACCCGTATGCGAGTCGATTCCAGAATCCGTGAAGAGCAAAGTGAGTCACCGAATCGACGGCAACGGCTCCCACCGCAACGCCAAACCACAGAACTGGAGCGTCGTGGGGGCCCGCCAGGCCGAGCGCAGATTGCGCGATCGAGAAGGCAGCACTGGCGAGGACGATAGGGACGCCGAAGAAGACGACATTGACCGCTCGCGAAAGGTTGCCGAGTCGCCCGGGAGGAATGAGTCCGACCAGGACGCCGACACCCATGGCCATGCCCGGGTCAAGCAGGAGGAGGGCAGCGAGTAGTGGGAACTCCGTCACCGAAACGGTGGTGAGCCGGGACAACCGTGCCTGGCCAAACGCCAGACCGACTGCAATGGCCGACAGGCCGATCGCAGCCATTGCCTGGCTGTGGTCGCTCCGAACCAGGAGGGTGACGTTGAGCGCGATCACGAGCGCAGCGCACGAATAGGCGAGCACGTGGAAGCGGTGGTGGATGTTGTTCGTCGTCCGTGACATGAGAAGGGCCCTCCTGCCAAGTATCGGCAGTGAAGGCCCTTACAGTTAGCGTTTGTCGGCTTGTCCCGGCGTAGGCAGCCTGTCCACTTCCGTTTCGATTAGCCGTGCAGCTTGTACATATCCCTGGCCTCCCCCTGTGAGAGCTTGATGGGGGAACCCTAAAGGGGGCCTGGACTGCCAATCGTGGGGAGAATTCCCCAATCGAGGGGCGCCGAAGGCCATTGATTCTTCGAGAACCTCACTCGGTTTCGCTTTTAACTACAGGCGACAAAGCGGGGAATCAGGACTCCGGCAAGCCGAGTGCGACGGCGATCTCACCGGCCAGGCGCGCGTTGGCGACGATCAGGTCACGGTTGGCTTTGAGCGTGCGACCGCCGCTTCGCTCGTGCAGGCGGACCAGCACGAACGGGGTGACCGCCTGGCCCGAGATGCCTGTGCGGACGGCCTCCGCGATCACCTCGTCGATCAGAGGCTCGACGTCGTCGAGCGATTCGTCCGGCGGACGGGCCAACATGATCCCGCCGCCGTCCAGATCCCAGTGCGCGCGGGCGATTCGAGCCACCTCGACGGCCGACTCGACGCGGGCCGACACCGGTGGGCCGCCGTGGGCACTGTAGAAACGCGGCAACTCGTCGGTCCGCCATCCGAGTACCGGCACGCCCAATGTCTCGAGCATCTCGCACGTTGCCGGCACGTCCAGGATCGACTTGATCCCGGCGCTCACGACGAGCACCCGCGTTCGCGCGAGTGCGCCGAGGTCGGCGGAGACGTCGGGCGACGACGGATACCCGCGGTGGACACCACCGAGGCCCCCGGTCGCCATGACCGTGATCCCGACCGCGCGGCACACCGCGAGCGTTCCGCCGACGGTGGTCGCGCCGAGCGCGCCCTGGACGGTGCAGGCGGCCAGGTCCCGCGGACCGAGCTTGCGTGCGGCGGCGCCAGCATCGCCGAGCCGCTCGACCTCGGCGGCCGTCAACCCGACCCGTACCGCGCCGTCGATGACCCCGACCGTGGCGGGGACCGCGCCCGCCTGGCGCACCGCCGCCTCGGACGCGGCGCCCACCGCCGCGCCCTCGGGGTGTGGGAACCCGTGCGCCACGAGCGTGGTCTCGAGCGCAACCACAGGCCCGCCCGCGGCGAGGGCGTCACGGATCTCCGGAGCCACAGCGATCTTCTCATTGACCACGGGCTGGTTCGAAGCCGACGTCACCAGATCGTCTCGGCGCGGGCGAAGTCACGCAAGCCACGATCCGCTGTGACGAGTGGCACCCCGAGCGACTGCGCCGTCGCCCAGATCAACCGGTCGGCAGGATCGCCCGGGATGCCTGCACCCGCCAGTTCGCCGGCGACACGTGCGATCGCGCAATCAACAGCCACAACCTCAAGGTCCGCGCCCATCTGCCGAAGCCACAAATCTACATCGCGATCGAGTGTAATGCGCCCACGCTGGGCAAGCATGGTGACCTCCCAGCAGCTGATCGCCGACACGGCGATTCGCGTCGAGGTCTCAATTGCGACTCTGGCTGCCTCCGACAGTTTTCCTGGCTCAGCGTAGCGCCAGATAAGCACATGCGTGTCGAGGACGATCACGCCCGATCGGCATCCCAGGACTCATCGAGAGGAGCGATCAACTCATCGTCGCTGACGAGCTGCGTGACGCTGCCAACCAGCGACGCCGGAGGGACCGCTGCGACCACACGTGCGACAGGACGGCCGTGTTTCGTGACGATGAGGTCGTTCCCCGTCGCAGCCACCTCATCAAGCAGGCCGAGACACTTTGCCTTGAACTGTGTCGCGGTAATCGCCCGTTCAGCCATTGGATCCCTCCGTCGTTCATAATGACCATGGTCATCATACCATGGTCATTATGGCATCGCTCCCACCCGCGCGACGCAGGCGGCGGCCGCGGCCAGGCCGCGATGGGCGGCATCGTCGGCGGAGTCGCCAAGCAGGAACCCCGCGGCGAACGCATCGCCGGCGCCGGTGGTGTCGACCACTTCGGCGGGCTCGGCCGGGAAGTCGGCGTGGCCGCCCGGCCACCGCACCGCGCACCCCTCAGCCCCTCGCTTCGTCACGAGCACCGGGCATCCGGGGTCACCGCCCAGCGCGGCCAGCTCCTGGTCGTTTGCGAACACGACGTCGGGGGCGATGATCGCGAGGCGTTCCCGGAGCCTGGACGGACCGAAATCGCGGATGGTGCTCCACGAGGACAAATCGACGCTGACGCGGGCCCCCGTTGTTCGTGCCTGACGGCTCGCGCGCAGTGCGGCCATGTCGATCGGCGAGCGCATCAGGCTGTAGCCGGACAGGTGCAGCCGGTCACAGCCCGAAAACCACGCCAGGTCCAGGTCGTCGGCGCACAACTCCGTGGCGATGCCGCGGTCGGTGGCCATCGTGCGCTCCGCCGTGTCGTCCACCAACGCGACCACGGTGCCTGTTCCCCGCTCCAGCGTGGGTCCGAGCAGCATGACGCCGCGAGCACCGAGATCTGCAGCCACCAGCGTGCCCGCCGCGTCCCGTGACCTGACGCCGACAAACCGGGCGTCGCCGCCCAGGTGCGCCACCCACGCGGCGACGTTCGCCGCCTGCCCTCCGACGCTCAATCGCGTCGTCGCCGGCGCGTCGCCACCATGCGCAAGGGGCGCGCCAAGCCGGACGACGACATCGAGCAACAGGTCGCCGAGAGTGCAGATCACCACCGCCTGATCCTCTCACGCTCATCCGACCGAGCGCCGATAGGATGACTTCCTGGCCGGGATGATCGGCCTCTGCGAACGCCTCGGCGCGCATATGGTCGCCGAGGGCATCGAGCGCGACCAGCAGCTCGATGCGGTCCGCGCGTTCGGCGCGACCTGGGGGCAGGGCTACCTGCTGGGAAGGGCCCGCGCCGCGGTCTCGGTCATGCACACCGAGCGCGCCATGCGGGATCGCCTGACGGCCTGATCCGGCCGGTACGGGAGGGTCATTTTGCGTCGCAGGTCTTTCGCAGGCGCGCTAGCCTGCCCGCAAATGCGCGTCGGACTCTTGACAGGAGGAGGTGACTGCCCCGGGCTCAACGCCGTCATCCGGGCGGTCGTGCGGGTGGGCCGCACGCGGCACGGGCATACCCACCTGGGGCTTCGCCACGGGTGGCGTGGATTGCTCGAGCAAGAGACCATGCCCCTGGACGCAGACGCGGTCAGCGGCCTTCTGCCCCGCGGCGGCACCATCTTGGGCACGTCCCGCACCAACCCGTTCAAGGATCCCGAGGGCGGGGCCCGGTGCGCCGAGAGCTTCCGCGCCCTGGGGCTCGACGCGCTCGTCGCGATCGGTGGCGAGGACACGCTCGGCGTCGCGGCGAAGCTGACACAGTTGCACGACGTTCCGTGTGTCGGCGTGCCCAAGACGATCGACAACGACCTGGACGGCACCGACTACACGTTCGGCTTTTCGACCGCGGTTCAGATCGCGACCGATGCGATCGACCGACTGCACAGCACCGCCGAGTCCCACGATCGGGTGATGGTGGTGGAGGTCATGGGCCGCCACGTCGGCTGGATCGCCACCTATGCCGGGCTGGCGGGGGGCGCCGACGCGATCCTGATCCCCGAGGTGCCGCGCACCCTGGACGACGTGTGCGCCGCGATCAGGTCCCGCCACGATCGGGGCAAGGATTTCTCCATCGTCGTCGTCAGCGAGGGCTTCGAGCTGGACGGCGGCGGCGCCACGGCGGATCTCGACGAGTTCGGCCACAAGCAACTGGCCAGGCTTGGCATCGGCGAGCAGATCGCCCAGGGCGTCCGCGAGCGTACCGGCTTCGACACCCGCGTGGCGGTGCTCGGCCACATCCAGCGTGGCGGTACGCCGAACGCCTACGACCGGATCCTCGCAACCCGCTTCGGCAGCCACGCCGCCGAGCTCGTCGCGCAGGGGCGGTTCGGAAGGATGGTCGCCCTACGTGGGGACGACGTCGTCGACATCCCCATCGCCGACGGCGTCGCCAAACTCAAGGCCGTACCACCCGAGCGCTTCGCGGTCGCCGAGCCGTTCTTCGGGTGACCCATACGCCGCATTCACCACGGCACTTGGGCGGCCTATTCACGGCCCTACGGGCCGCTCAGTTGCTGACTGCGGCTGAATTTCATACGCCGCCATAACCTTGCCATCGGCCTCGCGACATGCCTTGGCCCGGCCGGATTGACGATATCCACCCCAATGGTGCTACCCTCGCCGGCCGATGCCTCGCTCACTCATCATCTGCGAAAAGCCCTCCGTCGCCCGCGACGTGTCGACGGCATTGCCTGGCATGTTCGCCAAGAACGGAGACTTCTACGAGAGCGACACCACCATCGTGGGGTTTGCGATCGGCCACCTGGTGGAGCAGGTCGACCCGGATCAGTACGACGACCGCTACAAGAAGTGGAAGTACGAGGACCTGCCGATCGTGCCCGAGGAGTTCAAGTACCAGGCACGTGACGCCAAGGCCGGCAAGCAGCTCAAGGCCCTGCACAAGTACATGGCCTCGCCCGACATCGATGTGATCGTCAACGCCTGTGACGCCGGACGCGAAGGCGAGCTGATCTTCAAGCTCATCCTGGAGACCGCTCCCAAGAAGGCCCACGACAAGCCGGTCAAGCGGGCGTGGTTCTCGTCGATGACCGCCAAGGCCATCCGCGACGCGTTCGAGCACCTGCGCGACGACGAGGAGATGGTCTCGCTCGAGGAGGCTGCCCGAGCCCGCAGCGAAGCCGACTGGCTGGTCGGGATGAACGCCACGCGCGCCGCGACGACCAAGGCCGGCTCTGCGCGCAAGGTGCTGTCGCTCGGGCGCGTGCAGACGCCGACCCTCGCGTTGATCGCCCATCGCGACCTTGCGATCCAGGCGTTCGATCCCGAGGACTACTGGGAGGTCGAGGCGACGTTCGCCACATCCGGCGGCGCCCGGTACGCAGGGTTGTGGCACGAGGGGGCGACGACGCGCCTGACTTCGGCCGCGCCCGCCGACGCCATCGTCGAAGCCGTGCGCGACAAACCGGCGGTCGTGGAGTCGCTCGAGACCAAACCGCAGGTCGAGCAGTCGCCGCTGCTCTATGACCTGACCACGTTGCAGCGCGAGGCCAACCGCCGCTTCGGGTTCTCGGCGTCGCGCACCCTCTCGACCGCCCAGGCGCTGTATGACCAGCACAAGGTGCTGACCTACCCGCGTACCAACTCGCGGTACCTGTCCGGCGACATGATCGGCCAGCTCAAGCCGATCGCCGCCCGCGTCGGGTCGGCCGCCCCGGTCTACGCAGAGGCCGCCCGGTTCGTGATGGGGCTCGACAAGCTGCCACTCGGAAAGGTCATCAACGACGCCAAGGTGACCGACCACCACGCGATCATCCCCACAGACGGCGATCACGACCTGGGTGCGCTCAACCGCGACGAGGCACGGATCTACGACCTCGTCGCCCGCCGCTTCCTCGCGGTCTTCCACCCACCGGCGCGGTTCGAGAACACAGTCATCGAAACCCGCTGCGAGGGGCACCTGTTCCGAAGCCGTGGCAAGGTCTTGATCGAGGCCGGGTGGCGGGCGGTCTACGGTGAGGAGGCCGACGAGACGCGCGGTCCGGCCAAGGAGGACGAGGAGCGCGAGCAGAAGCTGCCCCAGCTCAAGGAGGGCGAGGCCGTCGACTGCGCCGAGGTCGAGGCCCTGGCAAAGCGGACCAAGCCGCCGGCGCGCTTCAGCGAGGGCACGCTGCTGCGGGCGATGGAGACCGCCGGCAAGCTCGTCGACGACGACGAGGCGGCCGAGGCGATGAAGGACGCCGGTCTGGGAACGCCCGCCACCCGCGCCGCCACCATCGAGCGCTTGATCGACGCCGAGTACGTCGAGCGCGAGGGCAAGAGCCTGCGCGCGACCGAGAAGGGCGTCGGCCTGATCCTGATGCTGGGCGACCACGTCTTGACCAAGCCCGAGCTCACCGGGCAGTGGGAGCAGCGCCTCAACGAGATCCAACGCGGCACGCAGCGCCATCAGGACTTCCGCAGGGACGTCGAGACGTTCACCCGCGACGTGGTCACGTGGTTTGCCGACAAGGACCGCGAGAACCTGCGCATCGAGCGACGGGAGCTTGCGCCCTGCCCCACCCCTGGCTGCGGGGGCCACATCGTCGAGTACCCCAAGAGCTACGGATGCAACAGCTACAAGAGCAAGGACGAGCCCGGCTGCGGCTACACGTTGTGGAAGCAGGCCAACGGCAAGACGTTGACGCTGGAGCAAGCGCTCCAGTACATCGAGGAGGGTGTGTCCAGCAAGGACCTTGTCGCCGAGCGCGAGATCATCGGCCCCTGCCCCACCCCCGGCTGCGCCGGCGAGATCATCGAGCGCACCAAGAGCTACGGCTGCACCAGCTGGAAGAGCCGCACCGAGACCGGCTGTGGCTTTGTCATCTGGAAGCGCGTACGCGGCCAGAAGGGCGAGGTCGAGGTCGAGACCGCCAAACAGATGGTCGCCGCCGGCGAGACCAACGCGGCGCCGGCCCCTTCCAAGGAGCCCATCGGCAAGTGCCCGACGCCGGGCTGCGGCGGCGACATCAACGAGAACAGCCGCGCGTATGGGTGCAGCAGCTGGAAGAGCCGCAAAAACCCCGGCTGCGGGTTCGTCATCTGGAAGCGCGAGAAGGGCCATGAGGTCACGCGCGACGAGGCCGCCGAGCGTCTGCGCGAAGCGCACGCCAAGCAGGCGGGAGCCCCGGCGGAGGCTGCGACTGCAGCACCGTGACGCCGGACGAGGTCACCGACCACATCCTTGCCGCGTCGGTGTGGCGCTACTCGCGGGCATCCGGCCCCGGAGGCCAGCACCGAGATCACACCGAGACGCGCGCCGAGCTCGTCGTGTCCATCGACGCACTCGACGGCCTGCCTCCATACATCACGACCCGCCTGACGACCGGCTTGCATCTCAAGCGCCGGCCGCTGCGGTTGACCTCGCAGGCCGATCGGTCCCGTGAGCGCAACCGCGCGACGGTTGAGGCCAACCTGCGGGCGCGTGTCGCGACGACGCTCGCGCCCCGCAAGACGCGACGCGCGACCTCACCGTCCAAATCCGCGGTTGCCCGTCGGCTCGACCAGAAGGCCCACCGATCACAGACCAAGACGATGCGCCGACGCCCGGAGGCGTCCGAGTAAGGGCCCAGGCAGACCCCGACGACGTCAACGGTCACACCGCAGACGAGGTCCCGTGATCCGACCGCGGTCAATTGACCAAACGTGCAACGGCCAATTGGCCAACGGTGAACAGCCAGGAAGATGTCGATGGGCACCCGACGTCGATCCGGCATGGCGCCGGGGCGCTCGCCGTGCGCCATGGCAATCGCGGTGCGGTGCGCGTAGATTGTCGGCCCGATGGGAGCAGCCCGCACCGAGCTGAAGGTCACGAGTCCGTTCACCGGCGAGACGATCGCATCTGTCGCCCAGGCGACGGCCGCCGACGTCGAGCACGCGGTCGCAGCGGCGCTGGAGCATCTGCCTCCGCTCGTACCTGCTGAGCGCGCCGGGATCTTGGAGCGTGCCGCAGGACTTGTCGCCGCTCGCCGCGATGCGTTGGCCCGCACGATCGCCGGCGAAGCCGGCAAGCCCCTCAAGCAGGCGCTCATCGAGGCGTCGCGGTGCGTGGATACGCTGACGTTCGCCGCGGTCGAGGCACGGACACTGGCCGGCGACGTGGTGCCGATCGCCTCGTCGGCGTCCGGCTCCGGCAAGATCGCACTGACGCTGCGCGAGCCCATCGGTGTGATCGCAGCGATCTCGCCGTTCAACTTCCCCCTCAACCTGGTGGCCCACAAGGTCGCGCCGGCCATCGCCGCAGGATGTCCGGTCGTGCTGAAGCCGTCGGACAAGACGCCGCTGTCGGCGCTCGCACTTGGGGACATCCTGCGCGAGGCGGGCCTTCCGCCCGGCGCGCTCAACATCATCAACGGCCCGGGCCCGACGCTCGGTGGCGCGCTCGCCGATCATCCCGACATCGCGATGATCTCGTTCACCGGGAGCGCAGACGTGGGATGGGAGCTGGCCCGGCGCCGTCCGCGCGTCCGAGTCGCCCTGGAGCTCGGCAACGCCACACCGGTCATCGTCACCGCCGACGCGGACATCGACGATGCCGCGACGCGCATTGCCGCATCCGGGTTTACGCACGCCGGTCAGTCCTGCGTCTCGGTGCAGCGGGTCATCGTGTCGCAGTCGATCCACGATCGGCTGCGCGACGCGCTCGTCGCGAGGGTCCAGATGCTCGTGGTCGGCGATCCACTCGATGCCGCCACCGACGTGGGCCCCCTCATCACCATGGCGACCCGCGACCGTGTGGTGGAGTGGATCGGTCAGGCGACCGGCGCCGGCGCACAGGTGGCGACCGGCGCCGAGGTTCGTGATGGGCTGCTGCAGCCCACCGTGTTGACCGCCGTCACGCCCACGATGCGCGTGTTCGCAGACGAGGTGTTCGGCCCGGTCGTGGGGTTGACCCCGTTCACCACCATCGACCAGGCCATCGACTTGGCCAACGCGACGCGCTACGGGCTGCAGGCCGGGATCTTCACGTCACAGGTTGACCGTGCGCTCGGCTGGGCGCGCCGACTTCACTTCGGCGCCGTGCTGATCAACGAGACACCGACCTTCCGCGCGGACCAGATGCCCTACGGAGGGGTCAAGGACAGCGGCAACACCCGCGAGGGCCCGGCGGCGGCGGTGCGCTCCATGACCGAATCGCGATTGGTGGTCATCAACGTGCCGAACGACTGATGTCCGCCAAGGCCCCGTCTCAGTGGCCCCCGCCGGAAGTTCGGGATGTTCGTCCCACCATTCGGTGAGCTTGCCGGCCCGACGTGCTCGTTGAAATCCCCGCACAGGCCGATGCCCTTCAGGTCTCGGGACGGCAGGCAAAGGTGGTCGTGACGGGACCCACCGGTGAAGGGGCCCGCGTCAGCCGATCTGGCGTCCGACCGCGTAGATGGCCACGCCCGCCAGACCACCCACGACGGTGCCGTTGATCCGGATGAACTGCAGGTCGCGCCCGACCGCGAGCTCCACGCGGCGTGAGGCGTCCTGCGGGTTCCAACGCGCCACGGTCGAGGCGATCAGGTCGCCGGCCTGGTTGCGGTGCTCCTCCAGCAAGTACGTCACGACCGATTCGACCCAACGGTCCACCTTGGCCTGAAGCTCCGGATCGCCGGCGACACGACGCCCGATCGCCTGGATCTCGACCGCGATCCGCTGACGAAGCTGGGACGAGGGATCGTCGGCCTGCCGCTGCAGGAGCGCCTTGAGATCGGTCCACAGCGACGCCGTCCACCGTTGCACCGCCGGGTGGTTCAGAACCTCTTCCTTGATCTCCTCGCCGCGGGCGATCAGATCGGGGTCGTTCTGGAGGCGCTCGGCGAGCTGCGCCATGCGATCCTCCAGGTACTGGCGAAACTCGTGATGGGGCGTCTCGCCGACCTCGGCCAGAAAGCCGCGCAATCCGTCGAACAGCTTTGTGAAGATGCGGTCGTCGATCGTCTCCGGCACCCACCAGGGCGACTCCTTCCCAAAGCGCGAACGCAGCGCCTCGCGATGATCGTCCAGGAACCGCAGGCCGCCGAGCAGCGCGGCGTCCACGAGCTCGACATGACGGCCGTGGGCGGTGGCGATCGTGAGCGCCCGGCCTACCAGCGGCGCGATCGGCACCCGCCGAACCCATCCGATGACCGAGTGCTCGATCGCGGCCTGCACGGTCTCGTCACGCAGCACACCCGCTGCGCCGGCAAGCGCCGCCGAGGAGTCACGTGCGACGGTCGTGGCATGCTCATCGTCGCTGACCCACGCGGCGGCCCGGCGGGCGACACCGACCGCGCGCAGGCGCTCCAGCACAGCGCCGCCGGTCAGGAAGTTTTCCTCGACGAACCCCCCGATGGCACGACCGAGCTGATCCTTGCGGGTCGGGATCAGCGCAGTGTGCGGGATCGGGATTCCCATCGGATGGCGAAACAGGGCCGTGACCGCAAACCAGTCGGCGAGCCCACCAACCATCGCACCCTCGGCTGCCGCCTCGACGTAGCCCGCCCAGTCGTCGCCGCCGCCGAGCAACCGCATCGCCACGTACACCAGCGCCGCGAGCACCAGCAGGCCCGTCGCGCGCGCCTTCATCTGACGCAAGCCCAGCCGCCGGGCGGCTTCGTCGTTCACGGCGAGGGCCGTAGGTTCGCGCTCCACAGCGCAATCCTGCCACCCCCGCTGCCAGCCGGATGTGAGAGGCTGCGTGGCGTTCGCGACACGACCCGGAGGGCTGCATTTTGAATGCCGATGACGCTATTCGCCACCGCCGAAGCGTGCGCCGCTACACCGACGCACCGGTCTCCGATGCTGACATCGACGCGTTGCTGCGGCTCGCGCTCGTTGCGCCTACGGGTGGCATGGCACAGGCGTGGAGCTTCATCGTGGTCCGCGACGCGACCAAGCGCCGGGCGATGGCCGAGCTGGTCATCCGCGGAGGCAGCGAGTACTTCCGAACCGTGCGACCGGCGGCCCCGGGCACCAGCGCCGACGACCACGCAGCATGGGCGCGCGACTACGCCGGGCAGACGCTCGGCACGTACGGCGACGTCCCGGTCTGGATCGTCGGCCTGGTCGTCCCGCGCAACGCCTTCCCAGCCGATCTGCGCGACGCCGAACGCACGGCCGACGTGACCTCTGTGGCCTTTGCCATGGAGAACCTGTTCGTCGCGGCCCGTGCCCGTGGCCTCGGCACGGTGCCGACCGTGTTCCACTGGTTCGTCGACGACGAGTTTCGAGCACTGCTCGACATCCCCGCTGACCTCGAGATCCCGCTCATCACGCCGCTGGGCTACCCGGTGGAGTTCCCCACCAGCCTGCCGCCCGCGCTCAAGGCCATCAAGCGCCCCTGGAAGACCCTCGTGCACGACGACGGCTGGGGCAACCCGCGCCAAACCTAGTGCCGCATCCGTACACGCCAATTGTTTTGGCTTTGTGAAGGCCCTTGCTACGATTCCAGCCACGCACGGGGATCGGACACCCGGACATGAGACAAGAGCCCACGGAGGGGTAACGTGACGAACCAAATGACACCGCTCGAGCAGGTCGCAAGCTCGATCGGCTTGAGTCGCTTCGACATCGCGCAGATGGTCGACGCAACGCCCGGAATCGTGGAGGCATGGCTGACCGGCGAGATGACACCCGGTCCGCGCTCGCGCGAGAAGCTCGACGACCTGCTGCTCGTGCTGGAGGGGCTCTTCGTCAAGATGACCCCGCGGGCGGCCCGCGAGTGGCTGCTGTTGCCGAGCGCAGCGCTCGACTACTACGAGCCGCTCGACCTGCTGCGCCGCGGCGACCTGCACTCTGTGATGCGCGTGATCGAGCAGATGCCCCGGGCCATCCGCCTGGACCGGCAACCGGCGGTCGACCCCTACCACGCGGTGTAGCCGCGCGGGCCGGGGCCCGCGCAGGAACTAGAGTCTGGAGATGTGGACCGGCTCCTCCGGCTCGGCACCCTGGACCTCGATGAACCGCTCCGGGTAGCCGAACATGCCGTGCTCGGAGATGTCGAGGCCGGCGAGCTCCGCCTCCTCGGGCGCGCGCAGTCCGGAGGTCTGGCGGATCGCCCAGAACACCGCGTACGACGCCGCGAACACGAACGTGCCGATGCAGAGCAGACCGACGACCTGCCATCCGAGCTGGCCGAATCCTCCGCCGTAGAACAGGCCCTTCTCGCCGACGCCGAGTGATTCGGCGGCCGACGGCGTCGTCAGTAGGCCCGCTGCGATCACGCCGGTGATTCCGCCCAGGCCGTGCCCCGCAATCGCGCCGATCGGGTCATCGACCCGGATGCGATCGACGGCGAGCACGACCAGCACCATCAGCGACCCTGCGACAAGGCCGATCAACGCGCCGGCCCACGGGGCCACGTAGGCGCACGGACCTGCGATCGCCCCGAGCCCGGCGATCGCACCGTTGCCCATCATCCCGATGTCGAGGGTGCCGAGCTTGAGCCGCGCGACGAGCGTCGCGCCCAACACGCCGAATGCTCCCGCCAGGTTCGTCACGACGATGACCTGACCGATCGGCTTGTCCACCGCTCCCAGGAACGACCCCGCGTTGAATCCCATCCACCCGACCCACAGGATGAAGATGCCGAGCAGCGCGAGCGGCATCGAGTGACCGGGGATCGGTTGGGGCCTCCCATCCCGGAACTTGCCGATGCGCGGCCCCAGGAGCATTGCCGCGGCGAGGGCCCCGGCCGCGCCGGTGACGTGGACGACGCCCGAGCCCGCGAAATCCTGGAAGTGCGTCGACAGCCACCCACCGCCCCACACCCAGTGGACCACGATCGGATAGATGATCCCGACGAACACCAGCGCGAAGGGCATGTAGGCCCCGAACCGGATCCGGTCGAGCGTGGTGCCCCAGACGATCGCCAGGGCCACGGCCGCGAACGTCGCCTGGAAGAAGAACTTCGTCGGCTCGTCGACCACCGAGTACGCCAGCGACTGCACACCGTCGGCGTTGCCGAGCTCGAGGAACCACCCGGACGCTCCGATGAAGTCGTTGCCGTCGCCGAACGCGAAGGCGTAGCCGATCGCCCAGAACGCCGCGAACGAGAACGCCAGGTTGACCAACACCTTCGCGGCCACCGCGCCGGCGTTCTTCATGCGTGTGAGCCCGACCTCGAGCATCGCGAATCCGCCCTGCATGAGCAGCACCAGGCAGCCCGCGAATGCCACCCAAACGGTGTCGATCGCCTTGTTCACGCTTCCCCTTTGTCGGCGGGCCGCTGATCTGCCCGAATCCGTGGGAGTCTCAACGTTTGTGTCCATCGCCCACTTTGGACATCGGGACAAATACCGGCCGGCGGTTCTGTCCACGTGGCGAACCTCAAGCGAACCGACGAGAGCGCCGATGAACACCCGATGGCCACTACCGAGATCCCCTCCGGCGCGAAGCCACTGCTGGAGGCCACCGCGCTGGCCACGGCGCTCCAGTCGAACCTCGCGCTCGTGATACGCGGCAAAGCCGAGACAATCCGGCTTGCGAGCGTCGCCGTGCTGTCCGGCGGGCACGTCCTGCTGGAGGACGTGCCCGGCGTGGGCAAGACGCTCCTCGCCAAGGCGATCGCGCGATCGATTCAGGGCACGTTCCGCCGGATCCAGGGCACCCCCGACCTGCTTCCCGCCGATCTGACCGGGGTCTCGGTGCTCGACCAGTCCGAGGGCACCTGGCGCTTCCGCCCCGGTCCGCTCTTTGCCAACGTCGTCCTGGTCGACGAGATCAACCGCGCCACTCCCCGCACGCAGTCGGCGCTGCTCGAGGCGATGGAGGAGGGCCAGGTCAGCGCGGACGGCGCGACGCGTCGGCTGCCCGACCCGTTCATCGTCGTCGCCACCCAGAACCCCCATGAGCACGTCGGGACGTTTCCGCTGGTCGAGGGGCAGCGCGACCGTTTCGCGATCGCACTGCAAATCGGCCTTCCCGACCGGGATGCCGAGCGCGAGATCCTGACGGGAGTCGGGGGCGCTCCGGTACTCGACCTGCTGCAGCCTGTGGCGGATTCGGACGAGCTGCGCCGGGCGACCGCCGCGATCCGTGACGTGCACGTGGCGCCCGCCATCGTCGACTACGTGCTCGACATCGTAGCGGCCACGCGCATCCACGACGGCGTGTCCCTGGGCGCAAGCCCGCGTGCCAGCATCAGCACCCTGCGCACCGCCCAGGCCCATGCAATTGCCGACGGCCGGCGCTTCGTGACCCCCGACGACGTCAAAGCCGTCGCCTCAGCCGCCCTGGCCCACAGGCTCATCCCGAGCGGCGGACCCGACCTGACCCGTGGCCGCGCGGTGGTCGACGCGATCCTGCGGAGGCTCCCGCCACCACGGGGATGACCGCGCCGAGACTTCTGGCGGGGATCACTCGGGGCGCGTATGTGATCGCGGGGATCGGCGGCGCCCTCTATTTCGCCGCGCGCACCACCGGGGCCGGCTGGCTGCTGGTCATCCTCTGCGGCCTGGCCGGGGTGCTGCTGGTCGGCTCCGCCTGGCCGCGTATCGGCCTGGCACGCGTGCGCGTCACCGCAAGCGCCCCGACCGATGCGATTGTCGACCAGTCGTTGCCGTTGACGTTGCGCGTCGCACGGGCGGGCCTGGGGGTCCGCATCCTGCCCCTCGACCCTGCAGGCGATGCCACCGCCGCGATCGGTGACGCCGAGACGGTCACGGACGTCACCCCCGATCGTCGCGGGGTGGTGAGCACGATTCGGGTCCAGATCGCTTCCGCCGCGCCCTTCGGGCTGGTGTGGTGGCGTCGGCGAATCGTCGTCTCGCTGGACCGCGCGATCGAGGTCGCGCCCCGCGTCGGCCCTGGCAGCCTGCCGTCACCTCCGACCGACGCGTTCGGAGAGTCTGCAACGTTGGGAGGGGGCATCGGTGGAGACCAGGTCCGTGGAGTGCGCGACTACGTCTCCGGCGACCCACTGCGGCTGGTCCACTGGCCTGCGACCGCGCGGCGCGGCGCGATCGTCGTCAAGGAGTTCGAGCAGCCCGAACAGCCTCGCCTGGAACTGGTCGTGGACCTGCGCGGCCCTGCCGCCGCGGCGGAGCTGGCAGCCGAACACGCAATGGGCGTGGTGTGCGACGCGCTCGCCCAGGATGTCGAGGTGACGCTGTGCACCGCCGAGGCAGGCGGTCCCCGGCGGGCAGTCGTGCGAAGCCGGTTGGACGCCGGGCGGCGCCTTGCCAGGGCGACAGCCGGCCCGCTCCCGACCACGGATCGGCTGGTCGGGCCGGTCGTCGTGATCTCGGGATCGACATGAGCATCGATATCGAGCAGGCGCAGACGCCCGCGCCACCCGGATGGACACGCTTCCTCGGCGACCTGGCGCGTCCGGCCGAGCAGTCTCGGGCCCTTCGGGCGGCGACCCTGGTGGCCACCGCGTCGGCCGCCGCGGCCGTCCTCGCCAACGATGTCGGTGGCGCGTTCCTGTGGGTGCTGGCGCTCGTCGTGATCCCCCTCGGCGCGATCGTCTCGTACGTTCGCCGAAACGACACGGGCGCGATCGTGCCGATCGTGTTGACGATCATCACCATCGGCCTGGTCGTACGGTTTCTCACCGCAAATGGCAGCCCCGCATCACCAGGTGAGCTGCGGGTCCCACTGGCAGAGCTCCTGGTGACGCTCGAGGCCGTGCGCTCGTTTGCGTTGCGCTCCAGACGGGAGCTACGGTTTGCCCTCGCGTCGAGCCTCGCGTTGATCTCGGTGGCGGGAGCCCTGTCGCTGTCGATGTCGTTCGCCGCGTTCGCGGCCGCCTGGGGCACAGGCGCCGCGCTGGCGTTGATGCTCGCCTACCGGAGCGAGCTGACCGACCTGCGGCGTGTGACGCAGGGCGGGCGGTGGGTGGCGCCCGTACCCGTGCGTGCGCTGGTGTCGACGATCGTGGCGGTCGGCGCGCTCGGCACGGTGGCGTTCCTGGTTGTGCCGGCGGCCAAGTCCAGCCGCCTGCTCGCGTTCACCGCCAAGCTGCCACGTCAGATCGCGGTGCCGACGCCCGGAGGCCTGTCGAATCCATCGCTCGGCAGGGACGATCCCGGCCGGCCCGGCGACGATACGGCGGGCCCTGCACCCAAGTCGTTCGGGTACTTCGGCTTCGCCGACCACCTCGACACGTCGGTGCGCGGACGGCCCGACGATACGCTGGTGATGCGGGTCCGATCCTCGGCGCCCGACTTCTGGCGTGGCCAGACGTTCGACGTCTGGGATGGGCGCACATGGACGCTCTCGGACTCGCGCACCGCGGTCGTGTCGATCGGCTCGCCGCTGCAGCTCCTGCAACCCGCCGGCGAGCCCCAGGTCCCGGGCGAGGAGCTGATCCAGACGTTCTCGCTCGAGATCGAGGGCCCCAACCTGATCTTCGCCGCCAGTCAGCCCACGCAGGTCTTCATCCCGCAATCGGCCGTCTTCGAGACCACGGACGGCTCCGTCCGCACGGGTGTCGAGATGGAGCGCGGCGCCGTATACACCGTCGTCAGCCGCAGGCCGCTGACCACCGCCGTCCGCCTGCGCGCCACCGGCGACGCGTCCGAGACCGTCACGCCGCCCGAGCTCGCGCAGCGCTACACGCGACTACCTCACATCCCGGAGCGCGTCAGCAGGCTCGCAGCCCAGCTGACCCAAGGCGGGACGTCGACCTACGACAAGGTGCGTGCGATCGAGGCGTGGATGGCCGACAACACCCGGTACTCCCTCGACATCCCGACGCTTCCCCCAGGCGAGGACGCGATCGAGCGGTTCTTGTTCGTCGACCGCATCGGGTTCTGCGAGCAGATCGCCTCGAGCCTGGTGGTGATGCTGCGCTCCCAAGGCATCCCTGCGCGCTTGGCCGTGGGGTACACGCCGGGTGAGCGCAACCCGTTCACCGGGCTCTACGAGGTGCGGGCACGCAACGCCCATGCGTGGGCCGAGGTCTACTTTCCCGGGATCGGGTGGCAGGCATTCGATCCGACCGCGCAGGTGCCCCTGTCGGGGGACGCGCCGCCCGACGCCGCCCGCGTGGGGCTCCGCGACTACCTGTCGCGCCACCTGCCCGACCTGTCGTCGCCGCTCGGCGCAGCCTTGGCGCTGGCGGCGCTCGCCGGCGCGCTCGCCCTGTGGCGACGGCCGTTGTGGGAGTTCTGGCAGCGGCTCCACCGGCGGCGCCACCGCACCTGGGCCGAGCTGCAGCTCGCGCGCCTCGAGAAGATCGGCGCCGATCTGGGACGTGAGCGCCTGCCAGGCGAAACCGCCGTCGAGTATGCGGTCGCCCTCCAGCGAACCGTGTTACGCGACCCCGCCCTCGGCGGGGTGGCGCTCGCTATCACCGCTGACGGATTCGCTGTGGAGCATCTGTCGGAGGCCGAACGCCACGACGTCGAGCGGCGGCTCGCAGCACTCTCGGAACGGACGTAGGCGGGGCACGACTACTCCACACTCTCAGCCTTCGCGACGCCTACCTCCGGTAGACCTCACGTCGATGAGCGATCCGGGCGACGAGCACGAGCCGCTCCGCATCGTCGACCGCGTACACGATCCGGTAGTCCCCAACACGGATCCGGAAATCGTCGCGCCCCGCCAGTTTGACGGCCCCGTGCGGACGCGGGTCGGTGGCGAGCCCGTCGATCGCGCTCTCGATCCGCTCCTGCATTCTGCCCCCAAGCCGGCCGAACGCTCGGACAGCCTCGGGCTGGAGCCGAACCTCGTGCATCCGCGCCTACGTGCCGTGACCGCGGACATCCCCCCACGGCACTGCGGCGTTGCGCTCGTCGCGAGCCTGGAGGGCCGCGAGGCTGTCCTCGAGGTAGTCGAGCCGCTCCACCAGCTCCGCGTAGCGGTCAACATCGAGGACGACCGCGGCGAGACGACCGCGCTTCGAGACATACAACGCATCCTCCGTCTCCCGCAGCGCATCAAGTTCTCTTCCGAGCCGCGCACGCAGGTCTTCAGCTGTGACGACCCGTGCCATCTGCTTCCTTCCGTACACTTCTCCGTAGTCCCAATCGTACTCTTCGTCGTAGTCACTGTCTAGCCCGGATCGTCAGTAGCGCTGCGGGATCTCTGATGCAGCAGGACCATTCACACTTTGCGCAACAAACTGTTGCGCGAATTCCCCTGGAACATCGTTGTGGGCCCCGTGCCCCTTGCGCTTCGTCTTCAAATCATCGAACATATGTTCGATGATCGCAGCGCCACCGCTTTTCCGTATGCACTTCGAGTTCCTCGGACTCGACGAGGGACGCCGGGCCTACCTGGAGGCCATGCGTACGTGATCGTCACCGCCACCATCCCCCGGTTCGCGCTCCTGGTCGCGCTGCTCGCGGCGCGGCGGCCGATGGATGTGTGCATCGCGCTCGGACCGCAACCGGGCGCTGCGCAGGTCGTCGGTCAGTGCACCCCCACAGCGGCCGAAGCCGGCGTCACACCGGGACTTCGGGTTGGTGAGGCGCTCGCGCGATGCCCACACCTGGAGCTCGTCGTGCCCGACCCGGGCGCAGCCGAACACACGGCCGAAGAGGTCACCGAACGACTCGAGGGGATCGGCGCCGCCGTCGAACCGGGAGCGCCGGGCATCTGGACGTTCACCACCATCGGCCTCGAACGGCTCTACGGCGGTTTGGACGGGGTGTTGCGCCACGTCAAGGCCGCGCTGCCGGTCGGCGCCGACGGGCGCATCGGCGCGGCCCCCACGCCGTTCGCCGCGCTCCAGGCCTCTCGCGAGGCCCCGTCGCGCGCACCGCTCGTCGTCACACGCGACGAGGTCGCAGACTTCCTGGCGTCCCTGCCCGCCGACCGGCTCCCGCTCGACGCCAAAGCGCTCGCTGAGCTCGCCAACCTGGGCCTTGCCACCATCGGTCAGGTCGCAGCCCTGCCTCGCGCCGCGGTACTCGACCGCCTGGGCCTGGCAGGCCTGCGTGCCTGGCACTGCGCCCGCGGCGATGACGACGAGGCGCTTCGCCCCAGGCGCCCGCCCGACCCGCTCCAAGCCGCGTTCCACTTCCCCGAAGCCGTCGGCGCGCTGCCCGCCCTCGAAGCCGCCACCACACTTCTTCTGACCGAGCTTGCAAGCGCCGCCAGAGCGCGTGGACGCGCGCTTCGCAGCCTCAACATCCGTGCGTGGCTGGAGGGCGGCGGGTCGTGGACCCGTACGCTCACCCTGCGTGAGGCCACCGCACAGATCGACCGGCTCGCCACCGCGGCCCTCCCCTCCTTGGCCGAGGTGAGCGGACCGGTCGAGACCCTCGTCATCCGCGCCGACGCATCCGGCACACTCGCCGGCCACCAGCTCGCCATCATCGAAACCGGTGCCCTCGAGCGCGACCGCCGCGCCCGCGAGGCGATCCGCCAGGTGCGCTCCGTCCAGGGCGACGAAGCGGTGCTGCGCCTGGTCGAGCTCGAACCGTGGTCCCAACTTCCCGAACGGCGATGGGCGCTCGTCCCCTACGACGTCTCGATCAGCCACGACCCCTCCACGTGATCACGGGACCTGCCGGCCTCCCCCACGCGCTCATCGTGGACGGGAGACGCCGGGAGGTCACCGCGATCCGCGAGGACTGGCTGGTGCAAGACCGCTGGTGGACCGACGAGCCCGTCGACCGTCACTACTACGAGCTCGTCGTCGCGCCCGGCAAGGTCGTCGTCACGTTCCACGACACCCGCAGCGGCGACTGGTACGCCCACGCGCAGCTGCAAACCGCCCAGCAGCGCAACCGCACAGAACGCGAGCAACGCCGCATGTCGTCATGATCGCGCAAGCCCGTCACGACGCGCCGCTATCGTCCACCCCGCCAATCGTTGATGGGATCTCGCCGCGAACGCTCCCGACATGCCACCCGAACTGAGCGCCTCGCTGCTCGGCCTCTACATCGACGAGGCGCTCGGGCGTGCCGAGGCGATCGTGGCGGCCTTGACCGTCAGGACGTCGCCAAACGATGGTGACGTCGATTGGGCCATGCTGGCGGCGCATTCGCTCAAGGGGTTGACGGCACAGGTCGGCGACGTCGCGTTGGCCGAGGAGGTTCACGCGCTCGAGGGCGCGATCGAGGAGCTTCGACGATTCGACGCCTCAGCACGGTCAGCCCCGGTGGCGATCATCGTGGAACGGCTCCACGGGACCGAGCGCACGCTCGCGGGACGGGCAGGGCCGGGTGTCACGCGCGACGTCGAGCTCGAGCAGATTGCCGACGCCGCATCGGCCGAGGTGCGTCGCGTCGCCGACCGCCGCGGCATCGACGTCTCGGTCGAGATGATCGTGCCTCCCGGCATTCGCATCCCTCGCCGCGCCGCGGGCGTGCTGGTGGACGCCCTTGGGCATATCCTGCGCAACGCCGTCACCCACGGGAGCCCCCATGGCGGCGCGATCCGCATCGCGTTCCGCCGCGAGCCCGATGCGCTGTCGGTCGTCATCGGCGATCGCGGCAACGCCGAGAGCCGCGCGGCCGAACGTACTCCCGACCTCGACACCGGCCGCGGGGTCGGGCTGCAGGCGGCACACAGCCGGCTCACCGCGATCGGCGGTGATCTGACGCTCTCCCCCGCTCCGTGGGGCGGAACGAGCGTCACCGTTCGCGTCCCGCTCTGAGCTGCCCACGGGGCACCTCAAATCGCTCGTCGCGTACATCCTGTCTCGCCATATCGTCAACGGACGTGTGAGACACGACACGGTAGCTCGAGCGTTGGTGGTCAAATGACGGCCGCCGCCTCGAAGGGCGTCTCGCTCAACGACTCTGCTCAGCAGGACGCCCAGATGCCGGTCACTTCGTTCGAGCAAGGAAGGCGCACCGGCATCGCGGATCAGCGTCATCGCAAGAAGCGGCCTGCCGATCTCGTTCGGTCTTTCGTCATAGGCCCGCCCGACCTCTGCGAGCATTTCGCTCAGCGCGTCGGCCCCAGACGCTCTCGGCACCCACCTCCGAGACGCTCTCGGCCCCACCTCCGAGACGCTACTGGGGCGGGCGACGGGTCACGGTGATGGTGCCCGAATGGGTCCAACCGGAGCCGCCGTCTGTGAACCCGCCACCGACCGCCTGCTGGCCGCCGCTGATGGGGAGGTCGAACGCTTGAGGGGTCGGGAGCATCAATGACGGCCCGACCTGGCCGGGGATCACCGCTGGTGGGTCTGGGGGCGCGGGACACGTCGCCGTCCCGAGCGCCTTGAGCTCTCCTGAGCCCGTCCACACCACGTGAAGAAGCCCGGCGGGCGTGATCGAGAGCGTGAAGCTGATCGTGCCGGGAATGGCCGGGTCACTCGCATACGTGCAGTCGGTCGTGCTCGCCCACGTCACATCATTGTAGGCAGCCGTCGTGCTGGCGGTCAGGACCTGCGCCGGCGACTTGGCGGCTGTGGCCGTCAGCCCCGCGTTCAACGTCCCGGAGCTACTGTGGGTGGCGAAGCTCCCGTTGGTGAAGATCACCATCGAGATGTCATAGCTGTCGTTGCAGGCCCCCTTCTGGACGTTCGCCTCGATGTCCTTGAGGGACTTGAGGACCCTCCCGGCCTCGTCGTTCAGCATCTTCTCAATCGAGGGGCGGAACGCCGCATCCGCGGCCGCCTTGCTCCCCTCAAATCCGGAGGTTCGCACGTTGGTGGTGATCGTCGCGCCCGTGAGCAGGCCGGTCGCGGGGTTGATCGTCCCGGTCAACTTGCCCGAGCTGACCGCCCGAGTTCGGGACTGCAGGAACGCGAGCCCCTGTACCGACCGCGAATAGTCGGAGCTCGCGGTGACGGTCAACACAAAGGGCTTGAACTTGCCGTCGGCCCCCATCTGTGGATGCCCCGTCGCCTTGACTGCCACGGTCACGCCCTCCCTCAGGGTGCCGAGCTTGACCCGTGTCGAGCCGAACGTCGTCGAACCGGTGGTCCCGCCTTCGAACCGCTCGTCGACCTGCACCGCCCCGGTCGTATCCGGGCAGGTTTGGCGTTGCTTGACCTTGAAGTCCTTGATCCCAAAACTGCGGGCCGTCGTGGTCCCGGCGCCGTCGTCGAGCCCTGCACCGACCTCGATGTCCATCGTCCCGTTGCCTCCCGCCGGGTCGGGGTGCCCGGTCAAGCCCACATTCATCGTCAGGGTCTGGCCATTCGTCGCAACGGTCTTGGTGATCGAGCCGCTGACGGAGCCGTCCGTGCCACGATTGATGATGAGCGACGTGTCGCCGGCCCCGTGGAGGCGGGCGTTCGCCGTCTGCCCCATCGCGGCCCGCACCGCAACGGTCAACTCCGCTTCGGCTGCGTTGTAGGCACTCACCGCCGCCGCCGCCAACTTCGGCCGGATGACGTTCGCGACGACCCGGCCGTTCTTTTGGCGCAGCTTGATCGGGCCGCCCGTCAACACGCGCTGAAGCTCCACGGCCCCCGGTGTGAGCCGTGTCACGCGCTGACGATAGGCCTTGGCCGCAACACACGCCCTCTTGCCGTTGATCACACGGGTGACCTTGCCCTTGGGACACTTCTTCACAGCGGCCGGCGATGCCGGACCCACGCTCACCAGGAGCACTGTCAGCCCAACCAACGCGCACACCCACCCGGAGCGTCGCCTCACGAGATCGCCTTCCTTGTCGCCCAGCCTCCTGAAACTCGTGCAAAGCGTAGCTGACCGCCCCCAGGATCTTAAAGCGAGGCGAACATGGTTCACCTCCCGGGCCTGGCACGGTTCGTACGTTCGAGGTGAGCGCCCACGTGCCATAACCCGTGGGCTGGGTCCTCAATCGCAAGGCAACGGCGGTGTCTCGGCCCGCAACCGTTGCACGTTCAAGGGTCGCAACTGCCGCGCCTGGTAGGGCGTTGAGCGATCCCACCCGGGGTTGAGTACGGACGATGCATAAGCGAACATACGTTCGCTTATGCACAGCACCCCCTATATCGAGCTGCACTCCCACTCGGCGTTCAGCTTCCTGGACGGGGCGTCGGCGCCTGAGGAGCTCGCGGAACAGGCCGCCGCGTTCGGGTATCCGGCGATGGCGCTGACCGACCACGACGGGCTCTCGGGGTCGCTCGCGTTCGCGCACGCCGCCAAGGAGGCCGGCGTCCGACCGATCACAGGGGCCGAGCTGACGCTCACCGACGGGTCGCACCTGACGCTGCTCGTCGAGACCGACGCCGGGTACGCGAACCTCTGCCGGCTCATCACCCTCGCCCACGCCGCCACCCGACCGCCGCCGGGCCGGCGCGCCATCCCACCCGCGCTCGATCCCGCGCACCTGGGCGCCCATGCCGCCGGGCTCGTCTGCCTGACCGGCTGCGCCCGCCACGGCGTCGTCCCACGGCTCGTCGCCACCGGACGCACACGCGACGCCGAGACCGCCGCACGCCGCCTGATCCAGACGTTTGGCACGGGCAACGTCTACGTGGAGCTGCAGCGGCCACACACCAGGGGAGACCGCACGTTGCTGCGTCATCTGGTCCAGCTCGCCGAAGCCGTGGGTCTTGCGGCCGTCGCGACCGGCGACGTCCACGCCCACCATCCACGTCGCGCGTTCCTGCAGGACGCGTTCGTCGCGATCCGCCACCACCAGACCCTGGATGGCTCCGACGGGGAACGGCGCGGCAACCGTGACGCCGTGTTGCGACCACCGGCAGAGGCCGCCGCCCGGTTCGCCGATCACCCCACCGCCGTGGTCGAGACCGTGCGCCTGGCCGAGCGGCTGCAGTTCGACCTGACCCGCGACCTGGGCTACACCTACCCGGACTTCACCGCCGACGGCGAGTGCGCGGACGCGCTGCTCGCGCGCATCTGCCGCCACCAGTTGGGCGCCCGCTACTCCAACGCCGCGCGCCGGCGCGAGGCACTCCCGCGACTGGAGGAGGAGCTCGCGCTCATCGCCCACCACGGCCTGGCCGGGTTCTTTCTCCTGCATCGCGAGATCCTGGAGATCGCACGGGAGGTCGCATACACGTGCCGTCCCGCCGGGTCGGCACGACGGAGCCTGCCACCCGGACGGGGCCGCGGCTCATCGGTCGGATCGATCGTGTGTTACCTGACCGGCCTCTCGCACATCGATCCGGTGCGCAACAAGCTGTTCCTCGGTCGGTTCCTCAACCGCGACATGGCCTCCGCCCCCGACATCGACCTGGACTTCCCGCGCGACATCCGGGAGGGACTCATCGCCGAGGTCATTCGCCGTTACGGCGCCGATCACGCCGCACTCGTCGCCGCGTTCCCGACGTTTCGCACCCGAATGGCGATCCGCGAACTCGGCAAGGCCTTGGCCCTGCCCGCAGCCGACATCGAGCGCCTGTCCCGCCAGGCCGACGGGTGGTCGTCGCCGACCGCTCTCGAAGAGGACCTTCTGCGACTGCCGGACGGTGAGCGCAAGCTGCGCTCACCCAGGTGGCGTGCTCTGGCGTTCCTGGCTCGCGAGGCCGCGGGTCTGCCGCGGCACCTGTCTCAGCACTCCGGCGGCATGATCGTGTCTGCCCGACCGCTGGGAGAACTGGTGCCGATCGTGCCCGCAGCGTTCCCCGGCAGGCAGATGGTCCAGTGGGACAAGGACTCCTGCGCCGATGCCGGGTTCGTCAAGATCGACCTGCTGGGCCTGGGGATGCTCTCTGCCGTCGAGGAGTGCGTCGACCTGATCGCCCGACGACGCGGCACCCCAGTCGATCTGGCCCGCATCGACGTGCACGACCCGGTCGTCTACGACGAGATCCGCGACGGCGACACCGTCGGCGTGTTCCAGATCGAAAGCCGCGCCCAGATCCAGAGCATCCTGCAGACCCAGCCCGAGAACCTGGACGACCTGACGATCCAGGTCGCGCTGATCCGGCCTGGCCCCGTCAGCGGCGGCGCGGTCCATCCGTATGTCAAACACCGAAACGCCCGGCGCCGCGACCCCGACTTCGAGCCGCCGTATGACCATCCGCTGCTGGCCGACTGCCTGCGCGAGACGCTCGGGGTCGTGGTATTCCAGGAGCAGGTGCTGGAGGTCGCGATGGCGCTCGCCGGCTTCAGTCCCGGCCAGGCCGAGGCCCTGCGACGTGCGATGAGCCGCAAGCGCAGTCGCGACGCCATGCTGCGGCTGTGGCGCCAGTTCCGCGACGGCGCCCGCGCCCGCGGCGTGGACGACGCCACGATCCGCGCCGTGTTCACGAAGCTCATCGGATTCTCGAACTTCGGGTTCCCCAAGGCGCACGCGTCGGCATTCGCGGTGCTGGCCTACCAGAGCGCATGGCTTCGCCGCCACCACCCGGCCGAGTTCCTGGCGGCGCTCCTCAACGCCCAGCCGATGGGCTTCTATCCGCCGGCGAGCCTCGTGCGCGATGCCGCACGCCGCGGCGTGCGCACGCATCCGCCCTGCATCCTGCGCTCCGACGCGCACTGCACCGTCCAGGCCGATGGCGGCGTGCGGATCGGACTGGGCTACATCCGAGGGGTCGGGGACGGCGCCGAGCGTCTGGAACAGGAGCGCGACCACAATGGCCCGTTCGCCGATCTGACCGATCTGGTGGGGCGTTGCGGCCTCAATCGCGAGCAGTTGACCGCGCTCGTGCGCGCCGGCGCGTGCGACAGCTTCGATCGGCCCAGACGGGCGATGCTGTGGGAGCTCGGGACGCTCGCCCGATCCGCACCGACGCAGGCGGGCCGGCAACTGCCGCTTCCGATCCCCGCATCACCCGCCCCACCGCTCCCTCGGGAGACCCGATTCGAACGGGTCATCACCGACTACGAGACGACGGGGCTGTCCACCGGCTGGCACCTGGTCGCCCTGGTGCGCCCCGGACTGCCGCCCGGCACCCGCACCGCCGCGGCGCTTCGCGACACCCCGGACGGCACGAGCCTGTCGGTTGCCGGAATCGTCGTCGCACGCCAGCGGCCAGGGACCGCGCACGGCATCGTGTTCCTCCTTTTGGAGGACGAGACGGGCATGGTCAATGTGATCGTCCGTCCGCAGATCTACGAACGCCACCGGGCGCTCTTACGCTCCGAGCCGCTCGTCGTGGCGTTCGGCCGCCTCGAGCGAAAGGGCCGGAATCTCAACGTTCTCGCGACGCGTCTCGAACGCGCGGCGATCCCGACGCCCAGCCCGCAATATGTCGAGGAGAGCCATCGCCTGCGCGCCGCTGTCCCCGAGGGACAGCACTTCGGGCGCGGCCGACGCTGAACCGCTCTTACTTCTCGTCGGGCACGCAGGCGTGGATCAGCGACGCAAGGTCCTGGAGGCGTGCGACGCGGGCATGCACCGCACCCACGAGCGGCGCATCCTCACGTGTGTTTCCGACGCTCACCAACACCACGCCCTGAAGCGGCTGCCTTGCATCATCGGAGCGTTTCGCCTGGTCAAATCTGTTCGAGCCACCACCCATCGCATCCCCCTCTACGTCGTTCGTAAGGTGAGAACTCGGCACTATTAGGACCGTACAGGTGATGGATCAGCGTGGTCGTAAGACCCCTAACCTCTTTTCTCGCGGAGAGCGCACTTTTTTCACGAGCATCGTCCCCCATTTCGCAAGCGTGCCGCAGCTGCTCTCGCGACCTCGGCCACGAACCTGTTGCCGATGGCGTCCCCCACCCCCGATGCGCTCCAACTCATCGCGACCGCAACGATTGGGCCGCTCCGCAGGTACAGGATGCCGGCGTCGTGTTTGACGTTGGTGTTGTATCCGCTCTTGTGGGCGACGAGCACGCCCGCGGGTGCGCCGGCCACGAGCTTCGTGCGATCGCGAACCGCGAGGAGTCGCGGCAAGATGGAGGTTCTGATCGCGGTTGAGCGCACTCCCATCTTCGGCAATGGACCCCCACCGCGCATCCCCCGCTGGATCGCCACCATCACCCGTGCCAGCTCGTACGGAGTGGAGATGAAGTTCGTGAACAACGCCGGTTGCGCGGACGTGCCCAGAGGTATCGCCGGTCCCGCTCGCCGTTCCGCACTCTCGATGATGTACGGACGGCGGATCAGCGACTTGCGAAGACCCATCGCGCGCAACGTGTCCGTCGCACGTTGCGCGCCCCGCAGCGCCGACCCTCCGCCCTGGATCGCCAGCACCTGGTTGGCGGCGCGGTCGCTCGAGTCGATGATCATCTGATCGAGCAGGTGGTTCATCGTGGGAGACGGCGCACCCCCCGAGCGCCGCTGCACATCCAGCAAGATCGCGGTCTTGAGGGTGCTCGCAGCGGGAAACCGGGCGGCGGCGTTGACCGCCGCACCGCAGCCGGTGACCAGGTGTTGGATGTAGACCCCGCTGAGGGCCGGTAGGCGGCCCGTCAGGCGGACGAGGTCGCCCTGCAGGCGCCGATCGGTCAGCCCACCGATGCCCTTCGCCAGGCGCGCCGACTCCGGAAGTACCCAGAGTCGGGTCGACCGCGACCACCGGACACCCCCGGGACCGCGCGCTCGCAACCGCACTACGTGCAGGCCCACAGGAAGCGGAAGCGCCACGCGCCGTGGGGCGCGCGGAATCCGCACACGTCGCACGAAGCGCCCGTCGATCCACACCCCGAGCGCGGTCGTGTCGCGACCGACCTGCACGACGGCGTGTCCCATCGCCGTTCCTGGGGTCAGGACGACCGGTGTCGCGGGCGCAGTGACCATTGGCTCCCCGAGATTGACCTGGTCCTGTTCGATGAGATGGGCACGGGCCCCTTGCACGGGCCGTTGCACGTTCTCACCGATGCGCCCGGATTACCTGGGGCCCGCTCAAGTTTGCACGCCGATTGCCGATACGAATCTCGGAACACGTGCGCCCGGAGCACGGGCGTACCGCGGAGACACGGAGGTCGACGGAGTTGAGAGCCACACAGAAGCTGTCGTCCCTGGCGCTCGTCATGGGCGCGACGATGGCCCTCGTCGGTGTTCCCGCGGCACACGGGGCGACCCAGGCCGAGATCTCCGGACAGTCGGCGTTGCTGGTCGAGATGAACGCGGCTCGGGCCGAGCACGGCCTCGCACCCCTCCGCCCCTCGCGCGTGCTCGCACGCCCTGCGCGCCGGCACAGCGCCTACCTCGCGCGTGTCGGCGAACTCGATCATGACGGCGCCGACGGCAAGCCGTTCTACGTCCGCCTGTACAAGGCCGGCTTCTCGCGACGCAAGTCCGTCGGCGAGAACCTCGGGATGTCCTCGGGATGCGCGACGGATCTGGCCCGGACGATGGTCGAGATGTGGCTTGACAGCCCGGGGCACCGCGCCAACCTGCTGTCGAGGCGCTTCACGGTCGTCGGCCTCGCGGTCGTCGCCGCGCGGGACTGCTCCAACACGGTCTACACCACCGACTTCGGCGGGTAAGACCGGCTGGCCTCGCTCGTTCGTGTCAGGCCTGGAACGACTTGCCGCAGCCGCAGCTGGAACTCGAGTTCGGGTTGTTGATCACGAACCCGGCGCCCTGGAAGCTCTCCTCGTAGTCGAACTCCGCGCCGAACAGGTACGGAGCGCTGAAGCGGTCGATGATCACCGTGACGCCCTGCTGCTCGACGACCTCGTCGTCCGCCTCGGCCTTGCCGAACGTGAGCTGGTACTCGAAGCCCGAGCAGCCACCCGGCACCACCTGCACGCGCAGGCCATCGCCCTCGTCGGCCTCATCGGCGAGGAGGACCTTGAGCTTCTCACTTGCATTTGGCGTCAGCGTGACCATCGGGACGGTTCCTTTCACGGGGACAGCTTCCCCAACGATAGCGCGACCGCACCAAGATCGGTCGTTCGGCTCATGAACTCGAGATCCGCCCGTGCGAGATCAGAGCCTGGAAACACTTCGCGGCGGTCAACGCATAGTCGCGGGCGTTGTTGTTCATCACCACGGCGACCTCTTGGGCGCGGTCGGCCATGTCGAGGACCGGGGTGACCCATTCTTCGAGCTCCTCCTGGCGGTACTGATAGTCGAAGCGCTCGGCCACGGTGCGTCCGCGCGTCCACATCGTGGCGTTGCGCCCGTGCATTCGCACGTAGGCGAGCGCGCCGGACGTGACCTCGACGATCGGCGGCATCGCGCTCTTGGCCTCGGACCTGGGCGCGTCGATGCAGACCCATGCGGCGTCGTGCTCGCCGAGCAGGTCAACGGCGCGTTCACGCTGCCCGGGATCCACCCATGAACGATGGCGGAACTCCACCGCCGCCCTCGCCGGTTTGAGGCGGGCGAGGATCCGGGCGAGCTCGTCGCGCTGACGTTCTCCCGAGGTGACGAATGGAGGAAGCTGCACCAGGATCGCTCCCAGCTTCTCGCCCAGCGGGCCGCAGGACTCGAGCAGCGTGTCGATGACCGCGTCTCGAAGCTTACGGCTGGGCTTGCGGATGCGACCCTTGGAGTCGAACTCGGCTGGGAGGGTGCGGAGCGGAGCGGGGAGGCGCGCGGGGTCGCTCGGATGGCCGGAGATGATCTGGTGGGCTTTGACGTGGAAGCGAAACTCCGGTGGTGTGCGCTCAGCCCACGCGGCCACGGTCTCGACGGTCGGTAACGCGTAGAAGCTGGCGTTGACCTCGACCATCGGAAATTGCTCCGCGTAGTAGCGAAGCCGTCCTTCGGCATCGTTCTTGACGTCGGGCGGGTACCAGCCCGCCTTGATGAACTCAGGGTCGGTCCACGAGGCCGTGCCGACCAGGACGCCCCGGGCCACGGGACCTAGCCGTCGCCGAACGCGTCGAGCTCGCGTTCCAGGCGCGCGGCGTCCTCGTCGTCCAGCGGCCCCGCCGTCGACGCGGCGACGGGGCGCCGCTTTGCCCAGGCGCGCGTGACAAACGGGATCGCGCACAGGCCGGCGACCACGGCCACAGCGGGCAGCAGCCATGCGACGAGGTCGAACCCCCGTTTGGGGGGCGTCGCAAGCACCTGCCGCCCGAAGTCGGCCACGAACTCATCGATGATCTGCTGCTTTGTCGCGCCCTCGCCGATCCGAACCTCGATCCGAGCCTTCATCCGCTCTGCCGCCGGAGCATTCGATACATCCAGCGGCGTGCCGCAGGTCACGCACCGGAGTTCCGCTGCCACCTCGCCGACAGACAGGCCAAAGGCGGACATCGGGGCGAGCAGGGCGCATACGGCGAGCACCGCGGCGACGAGTCGGGTCACCGGGGGACGACCGCATCGAGGTACTCGACGATCGCTCGCTCGGACGCGGTGGTGAGGCCGCCGCGAAATGTCTGACGCAGCCGCCCCTGCGCATCGATCACGAACGTCTCGGGGAGTTGATTCGTCTCGAACTTCCTCTGCGTCCCGTCCGTGCCATCGCGAACGGACGGGAAGGTCAGCCCGAACCTCCTGATGAAGCCTCGTGCATCGTCCGAGCCGTCCTGCGTGTTGACGCCCAGGACAACGACGCCCTCGAGACGGTACCGCTCCCAGAGGCGCTGCAGGATCGGCGCCTCCTCCTCGCATGGCTCACACCATGACGCCCAGAAGTTGAGGATGACCGGTTTGCCCTTGAGCGAGCTGAGCGAGACGGTCGTGCCCTCCTCACCGATCGTGCCGCCGCTGGCGAGCACGGGAAGCGCGAAATCGGGCGCTGGTGGCGCCTCTCCCCGTGTGATTCGCTGATCGATGAGCTGCTCGGGATCGCCCTTGAGCAGGCCGACGACCAACAACGAGACGAGGGCGACCGCAAGCAGGATCCCGAGCCCGATCCCGAACCGCCGGCCGCGGCTCCATCCTGCGGTCTCCTCGTCGCCTGCTCGGTGCTCCCCGTCCACAACCGCAATGTAGCGCCGCGCAGAACGGTCCGTCCCCGGGGCGGGTCAGTCGCAGGCGTTCGGCCCTACCGGCCCAAGAGCAGCCGGACGGCCGCGGCGGGGTCGGGGGCGCCCATGAGCGCTTCGCCGACGAGGATCGCGTCGACACCGGCCTCCTCGAGGCGGCGCACGTCAGCCGGGTTCGAGATTCCTGACTCTGCGACGACGGTCGTCCCCGCCGGAACATCGGGCAACAACCGCAGTACGGTGTCGGGGTCGACCTCGAGGGTCTTGAGGTTCCGGTTGTTGATGCCGACGATCTCGGCTCCCGCGGCCACGGCGATCTCGGTGTCCTCCTCGTCGTGAACTTCGACGAGAAGATCAAGGCCGATCTCTTGACCGAACGCCAGCAACTTGCGCAGTTGCTTCTCCCCTGTCGCGGCGACGATCAGGAGCGCCGCATCCGCCCCGGCGAGCCGCGCCTCGACGAGCTGATACCGGTCGATGATGAAGTCCTTGCGCAGGAGCGGCAACGAGCACGCCTCGCGGGCTTCGCGCAAGTCGTTCAGCCGTCCACCGAAGAAGCTGGGCTCGGTCAGGATCGAGCACGCCGACGCGCCCGCCGCCTCGTAGATCTGGACGATCTCGGTGACGCTCGCGTCGGGCCGGATCGGGCCCTTGGAGGGGCTCGCCCGCTTCATCTCCGCGATCAGCGACACCCCCGGGGCGATCAACGCCTCCGAGAACGGCCGGCCGCGGGCAGGCGGCTCGAGCCTGGACATCAGTTCGTCGAGGGTGCGCTTCTCCTTCTTGCGGGCCACCCGGGCACGCGTCGTCTCGACGATGTCATCCAAGAAACCCACTACTGCTCCCGGCGCTCGGGCGCCAACTCGTTGGTGACGGCGACGAACTGCGCAAGCCGCTCACGCGCGCCGCCGCTGGCGATGCTCTCACGTGCGGCGTCCAACGCGTCCGCCAGCGTGTTCGCTCGTCCCGAGACCAGGATGGCTGCGGCGGCGTTGATCGCGATCAGATCGGCGGCCGACCCCGAACCGCGATCGAGGGCGGCCGTGATCACTGCTGCGTTCTCGTCCGGCTCGCCGCCTGCGATGTCTGCGGGGAGGGCGGGCGCGATGCCAAGCCCGGCAGGGTCGATGCGCCATGTGCGGATGCCCTCGGAGGTGACCTCCGCGACGGTGGTCGGCGCGCTCGTCGAGACCTCGTCCAAGCCGTCCTCGGACGAGACCACTAGGGCATGGTCGACGCCCAGCTCGGCGAGCGCGGCTGCGATGCGCTCGACGTACAAGGGGTCGGACACGCCGATCACCTGGCGTCGGACCCCCGCGGGGTTCGTCAGCGGCCCCAGCAGGTTGAAGATCGTGCGTACGCCAAGCGCCGTGCGCACAGGGACGATGTGCCGAAACGCAGGGTGGTGCAGGGGGGCGAACATGAATCCGACCCCGACGCGCTCCACGCACTCGGCAACGGCGGCAGGAGTCAGGTCGATCCGGGCGCCCAGGGCCTCGAGCACGTCCGCGCTTCCGCTTCGCGACGTGGCGGAGCGGTTGCCGTGCTTCGCCACCGACACACCTGCGCCGGCCACGACGAACGCCACGGCGGTCGAGACGTTGAACGTCGACCGCCCGCCGCCGGTGCCGCAGGTGTCGATGAGGGGGGCGCTGGTGACACGCACCGGCTCGCTGCGAGATCGTACGATCGAGGCAAGCCCGGCAAGCTCGCTCGGGGTCTCCCCTTTGGCGCGCAGCGCGATCAGGAACGCACCGGTCTGGATGGGGTCGATCTCGCCGCCCATCACAGCATCGAGCGCCTCGGCAGCCCCGTCACGGCCCAGGTCCTCGCCCGCGAGCAACCGATCGATCTGGGCGGCGATGCTCATACCGACAGCGCCAGGAAGTTCGCGAGCAGCCGCTTGCCCGCGGCCGTCAGGATCGATTCGGGGTGGAACTGCACCCCTTCCACCGGTAGCTCACGGTGGCGCAGGCCCATGATGACGTCTCCATCACACCAGGCCGAGACCTCGAGCACGTCGGGCAGGTCGCCTTCGACGACGAGCGAGTGGTACCGCGTGGCGGTCATCGGGTTCTCGATGCCTGCGAACAGGGTCTTGCCGTCGTGCGAGATCTCGCTGGTCTTGCCGTGCACCGGCTCCTGCCCGCGAACCACGGTACCGCCGAAGGCCTGACCGATCGCCTGATGGCCGAGACAGACGCCCAGCACGGGGACCACACCCGCGAAATGGAGAATGGCCTCGATCGAGATGCCCGCCTCATCGGGCGTCTTGGGCCCGGGTGAGATCACCAAATGCGTCGGCGCCAGCGCTTCCAATCCCGCGATGTCGATGGCGTCATGCCGGTGCACCAGCACCTCGCCGCCCAGTTCGGACAGGTACTGGAACAGGTTGTAGGTGAAGCTGTCGTAGTTGTCGACCAGGGCGACCCGCGGCGTCATCGGCATCGCTACCAATCCGCCTGCGCGGCCGCGACCTCGATGGCGCGGAACATTCCCGCGGCCTTGTTCTCGGTCTCGGTGAACTCCGAGGCCGCCACCGAGTCGGCCACGATGCCGGCGCCGGCCTGGACATAGGCGACGCCGTCCTTGAACACGATCGTGCGGATGGTGATGCACACGTCGAGCGCGCCGTCGAAGCCCACGTACCCGACCGCACCGCCGTACGGTCCCCGTTTTGTGGGCTCGAGCTCGTCGATGATCTCCATCGCCCGCACCTTGGGCGCCCCGGACAGCGTGCCTGCAGGGAACGCGGCGCGCAGCGCGTCGCTCGCGCGCATGCCCTCGGCAAGCTCCCCGACCACGCTGCTTTCGATATGCATGACGTGACTGTAGAGGTGGATGCCCATCAGCTCCTTGACGGCGACGGTGCCGGGCCGGGCGACCCGGCCGATGTCGTTTCGTCCCAGGTCGATCAGCATCACATGCTCGGCCCGCTCCTTGGGGTCCTGTAGCAGCTCATCGGCCAGGCGCTGGTCGTCTTCCAGTGTCTCCCCCCGGGGGCGTGTGCCGGCGATCGGACGTGTCTCGACCGTCCCATCGACCACCTTGACGAGCATCTCGGGTGAGGAGCCCACGAGCGCGACGTCACCGAAGTCCAGGAAGAACATGTACGGCGAGGGGTTGACGGTGCGAAGCCCGCGGTAGACGGCGAACGGATCCAGGTTCATCCGGGCGGCAAAGCGTTGCGACGGCACCACCTGGAATGCATCGCCGGCGAACACGTACTCGCGCACACGCTCGACCGCATCCTCGAAGTCCCGCCTGGTGGTGTTGCTCTCGATCGACCCGATCACGGGCGCCGGCTTCGGCTGCTCGGGTACAGGGACCGGCCCGGACAGGCGCGCCTTGATCTCACGCAACTCGGTGACGGCACGCTCGTATGCCGCGTCGAGCGGCTCATCGAGATCCAGGCGGCACGGCACGACGAGGGTCAATGCCCGGCGCAGATGGTCGAACTGGACGACCGGCCCCGTGATCATCATCGCGATGTCCGGGATGCCGCAATCGTCGGGCGGGACGTCCGGCAGCCGTTCGACCTGGCGCACCAGGTCATAGCCGAAGAACCCGACCGCGCCACCGTGGAACACGAGTTCTGCCGGCGGAGCGGCGACGCCGGCTGCCGCGACGACGTCCTCGACCGCGCCGAACGGGTCGCCGGCGTTGAGCGGGTGCACCACACCACGGTCGGTCAGGAGCGCGAGTTGATCGCCCACCCCGCGGATCACGGCCTGCGGCCGGATCCCGATCATCGAGTAGCGGCCAAGACGCTGCCCTTCCTCGGCCGACTCGAGCAGGAAGCATGGGCCGCCATCACGGAGCTTGAGAAACGCGCTGACCGGTGTCTCGCAATCGGCGATGAACGTGTGGAGCAGCGGCACCTGCTTGTGGATGGGGGCCATCGCGGCGACCTCATCGCGGGTCGGCGAGACCGCGAATGCGGAGCCGTCGCTCGGAGCCACGTTCAAATGCAGTGCGCTCATGAGCGGCGGGAGTCGAGCTCTGCGGCGACCTCGTCCAGGCGGACACCCGCCGCCTGCCACAAGACGGTCAGGTGGTAGAGCAGGTCGGCGCTCTCGTAGACGACCTGACCGTGCTCGTCACCCTTGGCCGCAAGGACCACCTCGGTCGCCTCTTCGCCGACCTTCTTGCAGACGGTGTCGATGCCCTTGGCCAGCAACCTGGCCGTATACGAGGACTCGGGGTCGGCCGCGGCGGCGCGCTCGGTGACCGTCTGCTCCAGCAAAGCGAGGGACGTGAACGGCTGCATCGCCTGACCCGCCAGACGACCGAAGAAGCATGTTTCGGCGCCGGTGTGGCAGGCGCCCCCGGTCTGGTCGACGAGCGCCAAGATCGTGTCACCGTCGCAGTCGAGCATCAGGCCACGCACGCGTTGGATGTTGCCGCTCGTCGCTCCCTTGTTCCACAGCTCCTGGCGTGAGCGGCTCCAAAACCACGTTTGCCCGGTCGCCAGCGTGCGCGCAAGCGACTGCTGGTTCATCCACGCGTGGGTCAACACGCGCCCGCTGGTGGCGTCCTGCACGACGACCGGCACCAGGCCATCGGGGCCGAACCGGACGCGCGCGAGCACATCTGGCTCGGCGTCGAGGGAGCTCATCCCGACTTCAGGAGTTCCTTCATGATCTTGACAGCCGATCCGCTGCCCAGCCGCGACGCGCCGGCGTTGATCATCGCCTCGGCCGCTTCGAGCGTCCTGATGCCGCCCGACGCCTTGACCCCGACACCCTCGGGCAGCGCCTCGCGCATCAACTCGACGTCCTCGACGGTGGCGAGCGTACCCACTCCCGTCGCCGTCTTGGCGAAGTCGGCTCCGGCATCGGCGACGATCTTGCACGCGAGGCGCTTGAGCTTGTCGTCGAGATAGGGTGCCTCGATGACGACCTTGACGATGACCATGCCGCGGGCATCGTTGACTGCGCGCGACTGTACGGCCCGCACGAGGCTCGCGAGCTCGTTGCGAACGTACCCGAAATCGCCGGAGCGCAGCGCCACGATGTTCATCACAACGTCCAGCTCCTCGGCGCCGGCGGTGACGGCCTGTTCGGCCGCGGCGATCTTACCGCCGGGCAGATCGGCGCCGTACGGGTACGAGATCACGGCGCACGTCTTGACGTCGCACCCGTGCAGCCGTTCCGCGACGATCGGCAGGAACGTCGGGAACGAGCAGACGGTCGCAAAGTGATGTTCACGCGCCTCGTCACACACCCGCTCGATGTCGGCCTGGGTGGCACGTACATCCAGGAGCGTGTGATCAAGCGTCTTTGCGAGCTCCTCGGGTTGGATCAGGAGGCTCCCGTACCGGAGGTCGACATCGCGGCGAGTATAGCGACCACACGACATCCTGCCCGTGCCTGAGCTGCCCGAACTCCAGGCGTTGGCCGAAGGATTGTCGGCGGCATGCGTCGGCCGGACCGTCGTGGACGCGACCGCGTGGCAGCCGGCCGCGCTCAAGACCGCGGACCCACCGATTGCGCAGTTGACCGGACACGCGATCACCGAAGTCTGGCGACGCGGCAAGCTGATCGGGATCGCAATCGGCGATCTGACGGTTGTCGTCCACCTGATGCAGGGTGGGCGGCTCGGGTTGTCGCGAAGGTCCGCGAAGCGCCCGGGCCGGACGATCGCCCTGTCGGTCGGCCTGGAGGCCGGTGAGGAGCTTCGGCTGCGCGAAGCCGGAACCGAGCACCGCGCAAGCGTCCACCTGCTCGACGCGGCGGGACTCCAAGCGCATCCGCCGCTCGTGCGCATGGGTCCCGAGCCACTCGGGCTGCCCGCCGAGACATGGCGCGAGCGGCTCGCGTCGCCGCCCGCCCGGTTGCACACGGCCCTTCGCGACGGGCGCCGCATCGCTGGAATCGGGAGGGCATATGCCAGCGACATCATGTGGGCTGCGCGACTCGCGCCGTTCGCCCGCACGGACCGCCTGAGCGACGGCGACTGCGCACGACTTGCGACGGCCGCCGACACCGTATTGCTGCAGGCACTCGAGCGGGCGCGCGAGCGGATCACCACCAACCTGCCTGACCGCGAGGAGCGGGTCACGACCGTTCACAGGCATTTCGGCGATCCGTGCCTGCGCTGTGGCAGACGGCTCGAGCGCGTGTCGTTCGAGGGGTATGAGCTCGTGTACTGCCCGGACTGTCAGACCGGTGGTCGCGTGCTTGCCGACCGCCGACTCAGCCGGCTGCTTCGTTGACGGGCCCTGAAGAGATACTCGCCAACGGCGCGGCGATCCGGGTGACCGGACGCCGCGACGGCGTCGTGGTGCTGTGCGTCGACGGCGGCACGGCCCGCGAGCGGCCCGGCATCTGGAGCGCCAGCGTCGAATACCTGGTGCGTACGCTCGCCCCGACGCTGCCCGAGATCGGCTTCGCCGAGGTGCGATACCGCGTGCGCTCGTGGAAGCACCTGGAGATGTGCATCGAGGATGGTGCGGCCGCACTCGCGTCTCTGGTCGCCGCGGGCGCGCGCGAGGGCGTGCTGTTGGGCTACTCGATGGGCGGCGCCGTGGCGACCGCGATCGCGGCGGACCCACACGTCCAACGCGTCATCGGCCTGGCGCCGTGGCTGCCCGAGCGGTTGCCAATGCCGGGTATGCGAGGGAAGCGTTTCGACGTGTTCCATGGCAGCCTTGACCGCTACCTGCCCGGCATCCCCGGGGTCAGCCCGACGAGCTCACGCGCGGGCTTCGACCGTCTACTTCGCAATGGCACGACCGGCACGTACACGCTGATCCCCGGGGCGATCCATGCGCTCGCCCTGCGCGCCCCGTGGGGATCGGTGGTCCCCCTCCCCCGCGCAGCACGCTGGGTTGAGCATGTCCGAGGCTGCATCATCGGGTAGGGCGAGCGCTTCCGGCGGCGAGGCGGGGCCGGACATGTTCACGGGCCAGACGACTTCCGCGGCAAACGTCGAGGCGACCCCCAAATCGCCCAATTGACGTAAGGCTCACCAACCACCAATTCTCGGATCTCGGCGAGGCTCATTGCTCTGCGACCGGCCCCGACCCTGGCCCCGCGCAGAGGGCGCAGACGAGCTGCCCCATCCCCCAACGCCGCCTCACACCAGGCTTTTTCTTCGCACCGCTCACCCGGTCGATCATGCCCCACCGAGGTGTTACAGATCTACACCCACCTGTGCCAATTGTGTGTCGCCAGACACTCAAACAACGACACAATTGGACGACCTCAACCCAGTCGATTGGCTACTTTCGCCACCGGGCTCGGCGCCACGATATGGGAGCTGTGGGGATCGAATGGTTTGAGCAGAGGAGCGGAGGGTCGAGGAAGGAACTGCGGGTGAGACGGTGGGCGGGCGCGGCGATAAGACACCGACGATGCCGCTCGCGGGGCTTGACTTCGCGCGCTTGAGTTCAAGGTCGGTGGCCGAGGTCCCGGCGCCGACGGCCCCACCGGAGCTATCGTCATCTCATGCCCGGTGCCTCGGATTACGCCGTCCCTCCACCGGGGATCAGCTACGCGTCGACGGCGGGGCGCTGGGTGCTGTTTGCGACGGTGCTCGGCTCGAGCATGGCGTTCCTCGACGCCACGGTCGTCAACATCGCATTGCCCACGATCGGCCGGGACCTGGACGCGGACCTCACGAGCCTCCAGTGGACGATCAACGCCTACACCCTCACGCTGGCGGCGTTCCTGCTATTGGGCGGCTCGCTCGGCGACCACTTCGGTCGACGACGGGTGTTCTGTATCGGAGCGATCTGGTTTGCGGCCGCGTCTCTTCTGTGCGGTATCGCGCCGAACGTCGAGTTGCTCATCGCCGCGCGAGCGCTGCAGGGCGTCGGGGCGGCCCTTCTGACGCCCGGAAGCCTCGCGATCATCGAGGCGAGCTTCCGTCGCGGGGACCGTGCGGCGGCGGTCGGTGCCTGGTCGGGCCTTGGTGGCATCGCCGGGGCGCTCGGACCGTTCGTCGGCGGGTACCTGATCGGGGCCGTGTCGTGGCGACTGATCTTCCTGATCAACCTGCCGCTCGCCGTGGCGATCGTGTGGGTGGCGCGACGTCATGTCCCCGAGACGCGCGACCCGAGCGTACGCGGCATGCCCCTCGACATCCGCGGCGCGGCCGTCACGGTGCTGGGGCTCGCCGCGACGACGTACGGACTGACGGCGGGGGTCGAATCGGGATGGGCGTCAGCGGACGTGCTCGCCATGCTCGCCGCGGGCGTGGTCGCGTTCGTCGCGTTCGTGTTGCTCGAACGCGGCAGGCGCGGCGCGCTGATCCCGCTCGAGCTGTTTGAGTCGCGGCAGTTCAGTGCCGCGAACCTCGTGACGTTCGTGGTCTACGCGGCGCTGTCAGGCGCGCTGTTCCTGCTCCCCATCCAACTCCAGCAGACCGCCGGGTACTCGCCACTGGCCGCGGGCGCGGCCCTCGTGCCGCTGACGGTCGTGATGCTGCTGTTGTCGGCACGCGCCGGGCGACTGGCCCAGCGCATCGGGCCGCGACTGCCCATGAGCCTCGGCCCGATCGTGGCCGGCCTCGGCCTGGCGCTTCTCGGCCTCGTCGACCAGTCGAGCCCGTATGCGTCCATCGTACTGCCCGGGGTGCTGGTATTCGGCCTCGGTCTGGCGCTGACCGTCGCTCCGCTGACGTCGACCGTCCTGCACGCCGGCGGCGAGGAACACGCCGGCGCATCGGCGGCGATCAACAACACCGTCGCCCGCGTCGCAGGCCTCATCGCCGTCGCGATCATCCCTGCCTTGGCGGGTATCTCGGTGTCGGATCAGGTCGGCGCAGCATCATTCGACGACGGCTTCACTCGCGGCATGCTGATCGCGGCTGGGGTATGCATGGCCGGCGGGATCCTGGCGGCAATCACGATCACCAACCCACCGCCAGACCCCGATACACCCGAGCCCTGCAGCAGCTGCCCATTGGACGCGCCGCCATTGCGGGGCTACGTCTTCGACGGCGCGCACGCAGCAGAGGAGCAGGTCCCGACTGGATCCGGCCTGTAGCGGCCCTGCCGAATGTGGGTGCCTACGCCCCGTACGGCACCCAGATGTTCTTGACCTGGGTCGCGTGGCGCAGCGATTCGGCGTGGTCGCGGGCGTACCAGTCGAGCGGCTCGCCGTGCCAGACCCAGGTCTGCTTGAGGTTGCCGGCCGACGCGACCTCGACGGCCGCTCCGTCCTCCGCCGGGCCGAAGTGCCAGATCGCGTCGACGTCGTTATGGGCCGCCAGCGTCGGGACGACCTGATCTCGGCTACCGGTCACGATGTTGATGACACCCGACGGCACGTCGCTGGTCTCGAACACCTGGTAGAGGTCGGTCACCGCGAGGGGGTGGCGCTGTGACGGGATGGCGATGACGGTGCTGCCCATCGCGATCGCAGGCGCCACCAGGGCCACGAACGCGAGGAGTGGAGCCTCGTCCGGGCAGACGATGCCGATCGTGCCGATCGCCTCGGGCATCGCGAGCGTCACGTTGCGAAGCGGCGTGTGGTGCACGGCACCGTCCCATTTGTCGGCCATCGCCGCGTACGTGAACAGGCTCGCGATGCTCGCGGCGACCTCCGCGTCGCCGGCCAGGCCCGTCATCTGAGCGATGCGGTCGGCGAACTCACGCTCTCGTGCCGCCAGGTTCTCGGCGATGAAGTACAGGACCTGCGCGCGGTTGTATGCCGTCGCCCCCGCCCACCCGGCGGCGGCGCGCGCGGCCTCGACGGCGTTGCGGATGTCCTTGCGGTTGCCGTCGCCGACCTCGCCGATGGTGGCGCCCGAGGCGTCGGTCACGGGACGGCTGTACCCACCGTCCGGGCGCACCTGCTTGCCGCCGATGAAGAGCTTGGGCGTGCGATCGATCGGTGGCCGGCCATTACGGTTGGTCGATGGGCGGGCGGGGGACGACTTGGCGGGTTTGGCCGGCGGCGTCGGGATGCGGCGCACATACTCGTACAAGCCCTCCCGACCCCCCTCGCGCCCGTACCCGCTCTCGCGGTAACCGCCGAACCCCGCGGAGGCGTCGAACAGGTTGGTGCAGTTGACCCACACGACGCCTGCCTTGAGCTGGCGTGAGATGTCGAGCGCCAGGTTGAGGTCGTCGCTCCAGACGCTCGCGGCCAAGCCGAAGCGGGTGTTGTTGGAGAGCGCGACCGCCTCGGCCGGGGTGCGGAACGTCATCGCCACCAGCACCGGACCGAAGATCTCGATCTGTGCGACGGTGGACGCAGGCTCGACCTCGGTCAGGAGCGTCGGCGGGTAGAAGTACCCCTCGGTCGGGCAGGCCCACGACGGCTGCCACAGCGTCGCGCCCTCGTCCCTGCCCTGCTGGACGAGCTGCTCGATGCGCTCCAGCTGGCGGGGGGCGATGATCGCGCCGATGTCGATCGCCTTGTCGAGCGGGTCCCCGATCCGCAGCTTCTCCATCCGCACGCGGAGCTTGGTCAGCAACGTTTCGGCGACGTTCTCCTGGACGAGCAGGCGCGACCCGGCACAGCACACCTGCCCCTGGTTGAACCAGATGGCGTCCACGACGCCCTCGACCACGCTGTCCAGGTCGGCGCTGTCGAACACGACGAACGGGGACTTGCCGCCGAGCTCGAGCGAGAGCTTCTTTCCGCTGCCCGCAGTCGCTTCGCGAATCGTGCGCCCGACCCCGGTCGAACCGGTGAACGCGATCTTGTCGATGCCGGGGTGCTCGACGATCGCGGCGCCCACACGACCGTCTCCGGTGACGATGTTGACGACGCCCGGCGGCAGCGCGACCTCCTGGCAGACCTCGGCGAAGGCAAGCGCGGTCAGCGACGTCCATTCGGCGGGCTTGAGCACAACGGTGTTGCCCATCGCGATCGCCGGGGCGATCTTCCATGCCAGCATCAGCATCGGGAAGTTCCACGGGATGATCTGCCCCGCGACGCCGAGCGGCTCGTAGCCGGCAAGCTCGGTGTCCATCACCTGCGCCCAGCCGGCGTGGTGCGAAAAGTGCCGGGCGACGAGCGGGATGTCGATGTCGCGGGTCTCGCGGATGGGCTTGCCGTTGTCCATCGTCTCGAGGACCGCGAAGTGGCGGCTGTGTCGTTGCAGGTGGCGGGCGATCGCGTAGAGGAACCTGGCGCGCTCGTGCCCGCTCCGCTTGGCCCACACAGGGAACGCCGCCCGGGCCGCGGCGACCGCGGCGTCGATGTCTGCTGAGGTGGCCTGCGTGACCTGGGCGATTGGCTGGGCGGTGCCGGGGTTGACGGTCGCGAATGTCTCGCCCGGCTCGGTGAACGCGCCGTCGATGAAGAGCCCGAACCTCCGGTCGTGCCGGTCGAGCCATGCGTTGACGCTGCCGTCGGCCTCCGGCGCAGGGCCGTAGTCCATGGTGTCCAAGAGATCCCAGACGCGGATGCCCATCAGGCGATGGGGTGGCGGAAGCCCGCCGAGTAGGCGCCGGTCACGTGGTGCTCGAGCTGCCGTTCGATGTCACCCAGCAGGCTGCTCGCGCCGAAGCGGAAGAGGTCGGGCGAAAGCCAGGCTTCGCCCAGCTCCTCCTTGATCAACGCGAGCCAGTCGGTCGACTGTCGTGCGGTGCGGATGCCTCCCGCGGGCTTCAGTCCGACAATCCCTCCCGTGCGCTCGCTGAAGTCGCGGATGGCGCGAGCCATGACAAGGCCGACCGGCAGCGTGGCGTTGACCGACTCCTTGCCGGTCGAGGTCTTGATGAAGTCCGCCCCGGCCATCATGCAGACCAGGCCGGCACGCGCCACATTGGTGAGCGTCGCAAGCTCGCCCGTCGCCAGGATCGTCTTGATGTGCGCATCGCCGCAGGCCGCGCGGAACGCTCGCACCTCGTCGTAGAGCCCGCGCCAGTCACCGGTCAAGACCAGATGCCGACTGATGACGATGTCGATCTCGCCCGCCCCCGCGGCGACCGACCCGGCGATCTCGCGGAGCTTGACATCATGCGGCACGAGCCCGGCCGGAAAGCCCGTCGAGACCGCGGCCACGGGGATGCCACTGCCGTGGAGCGCCGCGACAGCAGCAGCCACGAAGTGGTGGTAGACGCACACCGCGGCCGTGTGGAGCGCCCCGTCGGGCACCCCCAGGGCCGCCAGCAGATCCGCTCGGACAGGTTGGCGCGCCTTCGCGCACAGGCGATGAACGTTGCCCGGCGTGTCGTCGCCTGCAAGCGTCGTCAGGTCGATGCACTGGATCGCGCGAAGGAGCCACGCGGCCTGCCAGTCCTTCTTGACCGTGCGCCTGGTGGTCAAGGTCGCTGTGCGCCGCTCGACCGCGCTGCGGTTGACGTGTACCGACTCGACCCACCCCAGGTCGAACGGACAGCCCGGATTGCGCTCGTGATGGACCACATGGATGGATTGGCGGGGCGTGACCGTCAGCTCACGCACGGTGTCTTCGTTCGGCATCGCGTCCGGGATCGGGGCACGCGACGATACCAGGGCGCCCGAACATCCCGCTGCCGACCTCCACTGCCCGCGTGGGCGTTCATAGGCCGAGGCGGTCGAGCATCGTCTCGTCGCGTCGCCATTTGGGTCGCACCTTGACAATCAGGTCGGTGTGGACGGGCTCGCCCCACATCCGACCGAGGATCCCACGCGAGGCCTGGCCGATCGCACGGATCATCTGGCCGCCGTTCCCAACGAGGATGCCCTTCTGGGATTCGGTCTCCACCAGGATCGCCGCACGCACGACGCGTCCCCGCGCCGCGGGCTCGATCGTGTCGACCTGCACCGCCACCGCGTGGGGAACCTCGTCGCGGACGCGCTGGAGCGCTGCCTCGCGGATGATCTCGCCTGCCAGCTCCTCGTCGGTCTGGTCGGTGGCCACACCGGGCGGGAAGTACGCGGGTCCTTCCGGCAGCAGGGCGCCGATCTCGGCTCTGAGCGGCCCAAGGCCATCACCCGTGACCGCGCTGACCGGGTGAAGGGCGACAAACTCCACGAGCGCGGCGGCGTCACCGATCATGCGGACGACGGCCTCCCCATCCACACGATCGACCTGGTTGACGACCACGATGACCGGGATCTTTGCCGAGCGCAGCCGCTCGGCGATGAACCGGTCCCCCCCACCCACCGCCTCGGCCGCGTTCACCACGAAGAGCGCAGCGTCACAATCGGCGACGGCCTGGTCCACCGCCGCCTGCATCCGCTTGGTCAGGCCGTCGGCCGGTTTCTGAAATCCGGGCATGTCGAGCAGCACCGCCTGCCAGTGCGCGTCGTGGACGACAGCCGTGATGCGACGTCGCGTGGTCTGGGGACGCGGCGACACGGCCGCCACGTGCACGCCCGACAACGCGTTGGCGAGCGTCGACTTGCCGACGTTCGGCCGCCCAGCGAGCGCCACGAACCCCGACCGGAAGCTCATGCGAACGCACCGCCGACGGCCACTTGGCCGTTGGCGCAACGGCCAAGTGGCCGTTTCGGAGCGTCGAGAGTGACTGCCGGACCTACGAGGGAGACCACTACGTCAGTCACCAAAGACGAACGCGTCGGGCAGGAGTTCTCGCAGCGATCGCTCCACGATGCCGTCCGGGCCGCGGTACACGACGAGGATGTCGAGGCCGAACTCGGCGAGGGACTGGCGACACATGCCACACGGCGAGATGGGGAGTCCGTCGGATCGGGCGACCCCGACACGGCGAAAGGAGCGGTGACCTTCGTTGACCGCCTTGACGAGCGCCGTGCGCTCGGCGCAGATCGTCAGCCCGTAGCTGCCGAACTCCACGTTGGCGCCCTGGATGAGCGAACCGTCTTCGGCCTCGAGCACCGCCCCGACATGCAGGTCGCTGTACGGAGGATAGGCACGCCTGGTCGCGTCGAGCGCCGCCGCGTAGATCTCCTGAGCGGTCATGCGAGCAGTTGGAACATCAGAAGTGTCACCGCGGTGCCAAGCACGGCGCCTGCGATGACCTCGATTGCGGAGTGGATGCCCGCCTCGACACGCGATTGGGCGACAAGGAGCGCCATCATGAACGCCAGCGTCGAGATGAGCGCCGCATGCGCGACGTCGCTCGAGATGACCGTGATGGCCGACCAGCCTGCGAACGCGGCCGAGGCGTGGCCGGATGGCAGGCCACCGCGAAGTGGCGTGCCACGCCCGATCGCGGCTTTGATCACGATCGCCAGAATGATCGTGACGATGAGCGACCCGACGACGATCTGTGACGGCCTGCCCTTGAGCTGGCCCACCAGGTCGCGAGTGGGATCGGTGATGCGGTTGTAAAAGACCAGGTAGGCGACCGCCAGCGCGTTGGCCGTGGCGACGAGCACGGCCCCCGCCGAGACGTCCTTCGCGACCTTGACCAGCGGGTGGTAGTGGGTGACGAGCGCGTCGATCGCCGCCTCGATGGCCGTGTTGAACATCTCGGCGATCAGGACGAGACTGACGGCGCCAAGCACCGCGATGAACTCGAGACGGGTCACGCCCAAGAGCAACGCGAGCACCAGCGCCAGGAGCCCCGCCCCCATGTGGATGCGCATGTTGCGCTGCGTGCGCAACACGTAGACGATCCCCTCGAACGCCCACGTGAACGACCATCGCAACGAGCCCTCACGCGGCAACGGTTTCTTGGGCTGGCGCCGGAAGATCCGAAGCAGCCCCTCTCGGGTGGGCGGCGGCGTGCTCACGCGGTGACCGTCGCCAGGATCTCGTCTTGCAGCGCGAGCATCTCGCCGCTGTCGTTCTCGTGGTCGTAGCCCAACAGGTGCAGCAGCCCATGGACCGCCAAGGTGCCCAGCGGGTCCTGCGCCGCATCGGGGCAGATGACGATGTCGCCGAGCTCTGGCTCAGGTCCGTCGACGGGCCAGCCGCCCAGAGCCTCCGGGCCGTCGATCGGAAACGCGAGCACGTCGGTGGTCTCGGGCTTGGACCGGTGTTCCCCGTTGATCGTCGCCATCTCGTCAGGTCCGACGATCATCAGCCCGACGCTGGCGCGCTCGAGGCCCAGATGCCCGCAGACACGGACGATCAGATCGACGAGCGGCGCGACGTCGACGTCCAGCGCCGACCGAGCCTCGACATCGATCACGGGCGCCAGTGCTCCGTCTCAGGAGTCTCGCTGGCATCCGACGGCTGCAGGACTCGGCCCGATCGGGCGGGTTGATCCGAGGAACAGCTGCCTCGCGAGCCGTGTCCTCGCCTGTGCCCATGTGCACCGATATGGGCACAGACTGCCTCCCCGTCCGGCCGGCTTCTCGCTCGCCGGATCTTCGACGAGCTTCCGAGACCGGGCACTAGCGCCCAGCTCCTTCCTCGGCGATGCGATAGGCCTCGACGATCTCCTGGACGAGCTTGTGCCGCACCACGTCCGCGCGGCCGAACGGCACGAACGCGATGTCGGGCACCGACTCCAGGATGCCTTCGATCGCAAGCAGGGCCGACGGGCGCTCGCGCGGCAGGTCCACCTGGGTGACGTCCCCGGTCACGACCATCCGCGATCCGTAGCCCAGCCGCGTCAGGAACATCTTCATCTGCTCGGCCGTCGTGTTCTGCGCCTCGTCCAGGATGATGAAGCTGTCGTTGAGCGTACGGCCGCGCATGAACGCAAGCGGAGCGATCTCGATCTGCCCGCGCTCCAGATAGACCTGCACCTTGTCGGCGTCCATCATGTCCTGAAGCGCGTCGAACAGGGGCCGCAGGTACGGGTCGACCTTGGCGGCGATGTCGCCGGGCAGGAACCCCAGCCGCTCACCGGCCTCGACCGCCGGTCGCGTCAGGATGATCCGACCGACCTCGCGACGATGGAGCGCCGCAACCGCCATCGCGACCGCCAGGTATGTCTTGCCGGTGCCGGCAGGGCCAATGCCGAACGTGATCGTCCTCGCGCGGATCGCCTCGACATAACGGCGCTGCCCGGCGGTCTTGGGCGTGATCGCAAGCGCGCGGTGGCGCCACAACACGTTCCCGAGCAGGCCGGTCAACGGCTCGTGCTCCTCGATCGCGCTCGCCAGCGCATCGACCGTGCCGGGGCCCAGCGTCTGCCCTGCCACGACCAGGTCGGCCAGCTCGTCGATGACCGCCGCAGCCGCTTTGACGCGTGCATCCTCGCCCGACAGCGTCATTCGGTTGCCGCGCAGATCGATCGCCAGGTCGAGCCGATCCTCCAGCGAGCGCAGCATGCGGTCGTGTTCACCGGCGAGCTCGACTGCTACGCGGTCTGCGAGTTCGATCGTCCGTTCCATCACATGGAGTGTGACAGGGTTGCGCCGCCCATCACGTGCCAGTGCAGGTGGAGCACGCTTTGCAGCGCGTCCGGGCCATGGTTCGCAGTGACCCGGTAGCCGCCCTCGACGAGGCCCTCGCGCCGCGCAACCTCGGCGATGAACAGCAGCATGTCGGAGCGCTCGCCGGGCGTCAGCCCGCCGACGTCGTCGATCGACGTGACGTGGCGCTCGGGGATCACCAGCACGTGGACCGGCGCCTTGGGCGCGATATCCCGAAATGCCAGGAATCCGACGGCGCGGTGGACGACGTCGGCCGGGATGTCTCCGCGGAGGATCGCGCAGAACAGGCAGTCGGCTGCCATCAGGGCTCCTCGATGGGGGTGCCGTACAGGTGCTCGCCGACAATCCCGCCGGCCACCACGGCAACGAGGTGGCCGCGCTCGGCTGCGAATGCGGGAACGACGAACCGCGTGTAGTCGGAGCCGTAGCCCGCCGCCGTGCCGTCGTCAAAGACCTTCTCGACAAGGACGGTGTCGCGCGAGCCGATGCGCAGGCGCCGCCGCGCGAAGCCCAGGCGGTCGGATCGGTCGCGAAGCTCGCGGCTGCGCGCATCCTTCTCGGCCGGGCTGACCCGATCGCCGAGCGCCGCGGCGCGCGTTCCTGGACGTGGGGAGTACGGAAACACGTGGACCTTGCCGAACCGCACGGCGTCGACGACGTCGAGCGTCCGGCCGAACGCGTCGTCGTCCTCGGTCGGGAACCCCACGATGACGTCGGTCGTGACGTTGAGCTCGGGGATGGCGCCGCGAGCCCATTCGATCGACTGCAGATACCGCTCGATCGTGTACGACCTTCCCATGTCATTGAGCACGCCGGGGTCGGCCGACTGCAGCGGGATGTGCATGTGGCACGCCACGGTCGAGGTCTCGGCCATGGCCGCCATCAGCCGCGGCGTGACGTCGCCCGGCTCGATCGACGAGATGCGCAGGCGCACCAACCCGTCCATGTCGCCGATGGCGCGGATCAGTTCGGCCAGCCCCTCTGCGCCGCCCCGGTCGCGCCACGTCCCGATGTTGATGCCGGTCAGGACGAGCTCGGGATGCCCCTCGTCCACGCGGCGTCGCGCATCGCGGAGGATCGCCTCGCGCGGACGGCTCTCGGCGACGCCGCGGGTGGTCGGGATGATGCAAAACGCGCAGCGCTGGTCGCAGCCGTTCTGCACCTTGATGAACGCGCGTGTGCGTCCCGCCGGGCGCGCATCGTCGTGACAACCAAGCGCAGGGCGTGTGCCGAGTTCGACGGCGATCTCGAGTGCGACGCGGTCGGCCGACCCGTTGACGACCGTGACGCCGCTCGCGGCGAACTGGTCGCGGTTGAGGTTGGCGGCGCAACCGGTCACGAACGTCCGGGTCGCGACCCGCGCGGCGCGGTTGACCTGCTGGCGGCTCTTTCGTTCGGCCTCCACCGTGAGCGCACACGTGTTGACGACATGAACGTCCGCGCGCTCGGGGGTCGTCTCGACGTGCCCGGCGTCGCGCAGCGCGTCACGGATCAGCATCGCGTCGGCCTGACTGACCTTGCACCCCAGGAACCTGACCGAGAACTGGGCCATCAGATCGCGCCGGACGTCCCGACCGCGTCGCTCGCGATCGCGACCGCGACAAGCGCCGCAGTCTCGGCCCGAAGGGTCGCCGCGCCCAGCGAGCAGATCGTCAACCCGCCGGCACGTGCCTGAGCGATCTCTCCGTCGCTGAAGCCCGCCTCCGAGCCGACGACGAGCGCCACCCGCGTCGGAGCCGCGGCGCGCAACACGGTGCCCAATGCCTGCTCGCCGCGGGCGTCGAGCAGGAACCCGGTGCCGTGTGAGATATCGTCGATCACGGTCGAAAACGGTACCAACCCGCAAAGCGCGGGACGTCGCCCCTGCCCGCTCTGCTTGGCCGCGGCGTCCACAAGCCGCTCGAGACGGTCACGCCGCCGATCGAAGCCGTCTTGAGAGACCTTTCGCGCCGCGCGCGCGGACGCGAACAGTGTCACCCGGGCCACACCGATCTCGGTGCACTTCTCGACGAGCAGGTCGAAGCGACCCCATTCGAGCGTCCCGACGAACAGGTCGAGCGGCAGCGTCGCCGGCCCGCTGCGGGGCCTGTCGCCCACGCGCAGCCGTACGGGCGGTCCGACGTCCTCGATCACCGCGGGCCAGATCCGCCCCTGCGGGTCGATCACCTCGGTCGCGTCCCCCACCCGGCGCCGCGCGGCCCGGACGAGGTGGTGGCCGCCGTCGGCGTCGAGCGTGACGGCGCCGCCGGCCTCGGGAACCTGGGGCACCGTCGCACGGAATGTGTGCCTCACCGTCGCACCAGCCGCACCGCCGTCCAATCATCCTCGTCGACGCGATCCGCCAGGACGTACCCCTTGGTCGACCACGCGCCTGTCACCCGCCCGACGTCCGCGGGGCCGAAGCCCGACAGGACGGCCCGGCCAGGCAGCGGCTCGGCCAACGCGTCGACGAGTGCCATCACCGGGATCGCGGTGATGTTGGCGACGACGACGTCGGCTGTCGGCAGGCGGTCACGATCGGCGTGGCGTTCGGCGACTCGAAGCGACACGCTGTTGACACGTGCGTTGACACGCGTCGCCTCGACCGCCAACGGGTCGAAGTCGATGGCCCAAACCGGGTCGTACCCGAGCTTGCGCGCCGCGATCGACAGCACGCCGGAACCGCATCCGACGTCCAGCAGGCTGCCACCGGGATCGGCGATCAAAAGGGCCAGACACCCCTTGGTGGTCGCGTGCCGGCCGGTCCCGAACGCCATCCCCGGGTCGATGACGACGTCCAGCATGTCGCCGCGCGGCTCGGTCCACGGCGGCCGCACCCGGATGCGCTCACGGACCTCAATCGGTTGGTGATGGCGTCGCAACCCGTCGCGCCATTCGTCGCCCTCTGCCGCCGACGCCACCCGAGCGGCGATCCCCAGGTCGGCGAGTTGCGCGGTCAGCCGATCGGCGGCCGCCAGGTCCGACGCCGCAAGCCACAAGTCGACCGTCGCCCCGTCGCCACCGGGGCGCTCACACCACCCCGCGGGTGCCAGGTCGGTCAGCGCGGCGGCCAGTAGGTCGGCGGCGGCACTCGCGACGCTCACCGTCAACCGTTGGAGCTCAGCGCCGCTTGCGCTTGCGACGGAAGAAGCCCCCGTCATCGCTCTCCGCTTCGCTGTGCGCCTCGAGCTCGGTCAGCAGGCGACGCCCCTCGTCGCTCGTCACCCGGGGAACGGCGATCTCGACGACCACGCGCTGGTCGCCGTGCCCACGCGCCTGAAGTGCAGGGAACCCCTTCCCGCGCAGCACGTGCTGCGCGAACGGTTGGATGCCGGGGCCGAGCGTGATCTCGGTGTCGCCCGCGATCGTTGGCACCGTCAGGGTGACGCCCCGCATGGCGTCTGCGACCGAGATGCTGACGCGGGTCACGATGTCGAGCTCGTCGCGCACGAACCGCTCGTCCGCGGCGACCGCGATCTCGACATACAGGTCGCCGGCGGGCGCGCCCGGGTCGCCGGCGTGTCCGCGTCCCGGCAACAGGATGCGCTGGCCGTCGTTGATGCCGGCGGGGATCTTGACCTGGACCGCTTCGAGCACCCGCCGGCGACCGGCCCCACGGCAGTCCTCGCAGCGCGCGCTCGGAACCTGGCCCTCGCCGGAGCACGCCGAGCACGCGCTCGCCCGCACGAACTGGCCGAACGGGCCCCGGGAGACTTGACGGATCTCGCCGGCGCCGTCGCATCGCGCGCAGCGCACCAGATCCGCCCCGGGAGCCGCGCCGCTGCCAGCGCAGGTCGTGCACGCTCCGGCCAGGTCGACCTCGACGTCGCGAGTCACCCCGAGCGCGGACTCCGTGAAGGTGATCTCGACTCCGACCAGGTGGTCGTCGCCCGCCTGGCGGCGGGGGCCTCGACGGCTCTTGCCGAAGATGTCGCCCCCACTGAAGAACGCGTCGAAGATGTCCTGGAACGACCCAAAGTCGCTCATGTTGGGCCCTGCCGACCCGCGCAGCCCGTCACGTCCGTAGCGGTCGTAGACCTGACGCGTGTCTGGCTCGCTCAGGACCTTGTACGCCTCGGCGACCTCCTTGAACCGCTCCTCCGCAGTGGGGTCGTTTGGGTTGACGTCAGGGTGAAGCTCCCGCGCCTTGACCCGGAACGCCTTCTTGATCGTCTCGTCGTCGGCATCCCGGGGAACACCCAGGATGTCGTAGTAGTCACGGCTCGTCGTCGACATCTGCTTCGACGGAGGTTAGCAACGAGTGTCCGCGACCCGTCGTGGCCGCGAGACCACTACGACGTGAGCACGGCCACCATGAGCCCGATGGCAAGCAGCCCCGCGACCACGACGACCACGAGGTTCGCGGTCAGGGCAACGGAAAGCAGACGCCCGCGAGCCCTCGCGCGATCCTCATCGACGGGAACACGTACGTCGCCGTTTACCACGTCCATCGACGTCGCACGGTCGAGCGCGGACCGTGCCACGGATGAGCCGGCCTCTCCCGGCTGACGCCAGGCGGTCGCTCCGCCGAGGACGCCGACGATCAGGGTGTTGAGGCTGACCTTCTCACGATCGGCGAGGCGCGCGAGCTCCGAATGAAGGCTCGGCGGCATGCGGACCAGCAGACGGCCACTGTGCGCGACCGCCGCCTTGGGCGACGGGACGGGGCGCTCGTTGTCGAGCGCATCCTGGACCCACACCACCATGGCCTGGCGCGCGGCCGCCAGCGCCTCCTCCTCTGTACCGGCCCGGGCCTCACAGCCGGGAAGCTCGACAACCTGCGCACACCACTCCGGCCCGTCGGCACCATCGCGTCGCACGAGTGCGATCTCGTACGGCTGCTCGAGGTACTGCTCCGCCGCGGTGCGCTCGCGTGTGACCATCTCGCTGCAATCTAGGGCCTCGCGGGGGCGCCGACAACCACCCGATCGTCTAGTTCCGAACGGAGTCGATCGAGGCAGGACCGAAGGAGCCGGGAGACCTGAACCTGTGAGATACCGAACTCCGATGCGATCTCATCCTGACTGAGATCATCGAAGTACCTCAGCTTGACGACCCGTCGCTCCCGCTCACCGAGGCCCCGCAACGCCGCGGCCACCGCGACCCGATTCGTGGCCGCCTCCGACTCGTCCGTAGCCACGTGCCATCGAGCGTCGGCGAGCTGGGCGATCAGCTCCTGGATCGGATCACCGACCACGACCGGAGCAGTCCGGTCGTGGTCGGGTCCCGCCGCCCCGGCGGGCTCCTGGCACCGTGGGTGACGCCCATCCGCCTCGCTGACCTGGGCCTCGACGCGTTTCAGTCGCGCGCGATCCTGCTGGACCCTTCGGGGTACACGCACCAGATGAGCTCGATCCCTCAGGTGGCGCTGCATCTCTCCGACGATGCACGGCATCGCGTATGTCGCCAGGCAGACGCCGCGCGCCCGCTCGAACCGATCCACGGCGTTGATCAGCCCGATGGAGCCGACCTGCACCAAATCGTCCATCTCCACCCCGCCGCGCCGGGCGAACCCGCGCGCGAGGCGATGCACCAACGGGAGGTGCGCCTCGATCGCCCGGTCTCGCATGGTGGATCGCTCGCCGCTCATTTCTGGACTCCATTCGCCTGAATGAATTCACGTTCATTATGTATGAACCGCGACGCGTTGGGTAGATACATATATAGCGAATGATGCGCGGTGCGCAGTGCGCCGCCGGCATCGCCCTCTGAGACGCCGATGAATCCGTTCAGCCTCCACCCCTCCCACTCGACGCCATCCCGTCCAGGGCGGTCGCTCGTCGTGCTGGGAGCGGTTGTGAGCGCGTTCGGGATCGTCGCGCTCCCGCCCGCCGCGATCGCCGACGACGCGCGAACCCAGTCTATCATTGTGATATCACCGCAGTATCAGGCGCCGGCGGCAGGCGCGGTGACGGTACCGGCGGCAGCCGTCGTCGCTACCGCCGAGACGGCCGTCGCGGTCCCTCTGCCCCAGGCAGCGTCCCAATCACCGCCTTCCACGCCACCACCCCTCCCCCCGGACGCGGCGTCTCCGCCGACATTCGCAGGTAGTATCAATAGCGCATCGTCTGATACTTCAGGTGCGCATGATTTACCTACGTCGCCTGACACCATAAATACACTTGGGGCAGTGACTGGCGAGCCCGATCCGGTCGGAGCGGGTCCGCCACCGGCATCCGATGCGCCAGCCGTCGCCGCACCCGCGCAGCCGGTGACGGACCCCGTTCCCGCGAACGAACCGCAGGCACCCGCCGAGCTGACGCCCGAGGCCGTGCAGGCCGCGGAGCAGAGCGCCACAGCGGATGCGGCCTCCGTGGCCACCACCACGGCGAGTCAGACGGCGCCGACGAACCTGAACGTGGTGATCCGCGTCAATAGCCCGGGCGACGACGGACCCGTCACGCAGTCCAACACCGCCGGGGGCGGCCTCGGAGCGGCCCCGGCGGGCGGCGCGACGGCACCGGCGGGGACCGGTGTCTCGGTCGCTCCCACCGCGTCGGAGACGTTGCCCACGACGTGGATCTGGAACTGGACCTGGAGCGCGGTGGACTGCGCGTCCGGCCTGTCGTCGCCACCGCAGTCGGTGGTCGCCGACGGCACGTGGACATGGACCTGGAGCTGGGGATGCGCGCCGGCCCCGCCGCCACGTCTGCAGGTCGTCTTGCCAACCGTCGCCGCGCCCTCGCACATCAGCGACGCGCGATCGGGCGGCCAGCTGCAGACGGCCGCGCCTCCTGCCCGGGCGGCGATGATCCCGAGGATCGCCCGGAATTCCGGCCCGTCGCAAGCCGTGGGGCCGCGCGAGGGCGTTGACGGACCGCACGGTCCAGGAGCTGCCGTGCGGAATCCGTTCATTCGCGTGCTGCGCGGCGTGGATGTTGCCGCGCAGCGCGCGAGCGCCGCCGCAAGACGCGCGGCGACCGCCTCGGCGCGGGCGCTCGGAGGATCCTCGCGAGACGCCGTCCCACCGGTCGGTCTGATCGCGCCCGCCGCGACGGCGATCGCATCGGCGGGGCCATCGGCGAGCGGCGGCGGCCTCGTCGCCGCGGCACTTCTCGCGATGCTCGCGTTCCTCGCGCCCCAACTTCTCCTTCCGCTGTGGACGGCATCCGTCCGCCGTCCCGGCTCGGTCTCCTCACGACGTGAGCGACCGGGATAGCGGCCTGGCCGCGATTCACGGTCCCTACCGGGCGATATCGCCTGGTACCAGCTCATTCGTGTAGGAGATCAACCATGAAGCGCAACAAACTTGTGCTGTTCGTGGGCACGCTCTCTCTCCTGGTGGGAGGGGCGGGGATCGCCGCGGCGGCTGACCAACAGGTTGTAGGCCAACAGGCCGCAAGCAGCCAGACGGCCAGCTCGGACGCCACGTCGACCCAGCAGGCGCCAACGAACCAGAATATCGACGTGCGCATCTTCAGCCCCGGCGATGCCGGTGCGGTGACGCAGACCAACAGTTCGGCAGCGGCCTCGGCCGCCGTCAACGCCAACACCACCGATCAGTCGGCCACGCAGCAGCAGGCCGGCGGGACGGGTGGGACGCAGGCTGCCGGTCAAGCCGCATCGAACGCTCAGACGGCAAGCTCGAACGCCACGTCGACCCAGACGACACCGACCAACTCCAACATCTCGGTCCGCATCGACAGCCCCGGCAACGCCGGCGCCGTCACGCAGACCAACAACTCGACCGCTGCGAGCCTCGCAGCGAACGCCAACACGGCCGACCAGTCGGCCACTCAGCAGCAGGCAGGCGGAGCATGCTGCGCATCTGGCAGTGGGACACAGGCCGTTGGGCAGACAGCATCGAACGATCAGTCGGCCACATCGGACGCCACGTCGACCCAGTACATGCCGACGAACACGAACGTTGCCGTTCGCATCGGCTCGCCTGGCAATGACGGTTCGGTGACGCAGACCAACGCGTCTGTAGCGCTCTCCGCGGCGGCGAATCTCAACCACACCGCCCAGACGGCGTCGCAGAGCCAGGCCGGCGGCGCGTGTTGTAGGACCGCCACATACGAGCCGAAGAAGGACGACCAGTGCTGCCTCGGCGGCACCGGCATCCAGGCAGTCGAGCAGAAGGCCTCAAACGACCAGTCTGCCGACTCTGAGGCGATCTCGACCCAGGCGGGCGCGAGCAACATCAACGCGCCTGTTCGGATCGCGAGCGCCGGTGGTGGCGGCTCGGTTGAGCAGACCAACGCCTCGCTCGCAGCGTCGGCTGCGCTGAACGCCAATAAGCTCGATCAGTCGGCGACCCAGACCCAGGGCGGTGGCTTTGGCACCGGTGTGCAGGCGATCGGCCAGTTTGCGTACAGCTCGCAGGACGCGACGTCGGACGCAACCTCGACCCAGTACAAGCCGTCCAACACCAACGCCCCCGTTCGCATCAAGAGCGATGGCGACGACGGTAAGGTCGAGCAGACCAACCTCTCGGCGGCGGGGTCCTTGGCCGCGAACCTCAACCACACGAGCCAGACGACCACGCAGAACCAGGCCGGCGGCACGTGCTGCAAGGACGACAAGAAGGACACCAAGAAGGACGACCCGTGCTGCTCAGGCGACACCGGCGTCCAGGCAATCGGTCAGAAGGCATCGAGCGACCAGGACGCCGACTCGTCGGCGACGTCGACCCAGGCGGGCGCGAGCAACGACAACTCGCCCGTCCGGATCGCCAGCCCCGGCGGTGGCGGATCTGTCTCTCAGACCAACGCCTCCCTGGCCGCCTCGGCGGCACTGAACGCCAACAAACTCGATCAATCCGCAACCCAGATGCAGGCCGGTGGCTTCGCAACTGGTGTCCAGGCGATCGGGCAGAAGGCCGACAGCACGCAGAAGGCGCGGTCGGACGCGACCTCCACGCAGTACAAGCCGTCCAACACCAACACCCCGATTCGCATCAAGAGCCGCGGTGACGACGGCAAGGTGGAGCAGACCAACATCTCGGTGGCGGAGTCCTTGGCCGCGAACCTCAACCACACGAGCCAGACGGCCACGCAGAACCAGGCCGGCGGCACGTGCTGCAAAGACGCGAAGGACGACAAGTGCTGCGACAAGGGCACGGGCGTCCAGGCGATTGGTCAGTTCGCGACGAACTGGCAGGACGCCGACTCATCGGTGACGTCGAGTCAGTACCACCCGTCGAACGCGAACTCCCCGGTGCGTGAGTGGAGTCCTGGCAACGGCGGTTACGTGTCGCAGACGAATGCTTCGCTCGCGTTCTCGCTCGCCCTGAACGCGAACAAGCTGACCCAGTACGCGACGCAGCAACAGGGAGGTGTCGTCTAGTCACATGACCTCCTGGGAGACTTGGCGTGCGCCCCGTTGCGGGCGCACGCCTCTCCCGATAGCGTGGGCGGTCCAAGGACCGCAACATCCGTATCACGCAGGAAGTTCAGGGAAGACATGGGTATGAGACCCCTTCGAGTTGTGTCCTGTTTCGCGTCGCTGGCGGCCGCCGTGATCGGCCTCGCCTTGACCGCCCCCGTCGCTGTCGCGAGCCCCACGCCCGACCCCGCACCTGCGGACGTCACGCCCACGCCGGACCCGGTCGGCAAGAGCGCAACGCCCGCTCCGGCGCAGCCTTCGAACACGCGTCGGCCCACCGTGACGACGACGGCACGTTCGTCAAACTCCTCGACCGCGACCGGCTCGTCGCGGTCGACCGGCCCGACCCGCGCCGCCAAGACCGCTTCGGCCCTGACACCCCCGCCGAAGAAGCCGGTGGCCGCGACACCGCCGAAGCCGACCATTGCGACGCCGACCGCCGTCCCGATCGCGACGCCGGCCGGGGGAGGCCGTGACGGAGACCTCGCCCTCGGCGCGGCGATCGCCCTGGGCGCACTCGTCCTCGCGAGCCTCTCCCTCGTCGCGCTTACCCGACGGATGCAGTCAGGGGCTCCAGTGTGAGCGTGCTGAGGCTGCGGCCCTTGATAGGAGCCTTCGCCGCACTGACTGTGGCCGCAATAGGTGTGCAAACGGCCCGTGCGGAAAGCATCACCGCCACATGCACGCCCGGTCCCTGCGGCACCTGGCAAGCGACGAATGTCAGGTTGACGTGGGACGTCCTGGTTCCGGGCGCGGACGAGACCGTCGACTGCGGGCTCGTCACGATCACTCAGGAGGGGACGACGAGAAGGACGTGCAAGGCGTTGAGTCTGTCGATGCCGGACCCGATCCTCTCTGCAACAGTCACGATCTCGATCGACAAGACGGCGCCGGTGGTGATCGCAGCTGTCCCGGGCGTGACGCCGAATCTGCTCGGGTGGCACACAAGCCCGTTCGGGATCGTTTTCCAAGGAGCCGATTCGAGCACGACGACCTCGACATCCGGAATCGCGGCCTGTACCCAGGCGAGCTACAGCGGCCCAGACACTCCGGGCACCTCCGTTTCCGGCACGTGCCGCGACCGAGCCGGGAACCTCAGCCCGCCGCTGATCTACTCGTTCAAGTACGACGCGACCTCGCCGGCGCTCGCTCCGGTGGGCGCGACGACGGCCGACCGGGCCGTGACGCTGCGGTGGAAGCGATCCGAGGCGCCCGTCGAGATCGCGCGCACGCCGGGCATCGCCAACGAGGCGGCGAGCGTCGTCTACCGCGGCCCGGCCGAGTCATTCGTCGACAAGCGCGTCAAGAACGGCATCACCTACCAATATCGGGCCACCGTGACCGATGTCGCAGGGCACGCCACGACCCAGGCGGTTACCGCACGGCCGGCGCGGGGGTTGCTCGCGCCGGCCAACGGCGCGCGGGTCACCGGCGCACCGAGGCTCGCCTGGACGCAGATCCTCAATGCCGACTACTACAACATCCAGCTCTTCCGAGGATCCAAGAAGATCCTGAGCGTCTGGCCCAGGACGACCGCCTACGCGCTCCGGTCTGGCTGGAGGTTCCAGGGCAAGCGGTTCCGACTGACCCCTGGCACGTACCGCGTCTACGTCTGGCCCGGCTTCGGCGCCTTCGCCAAGCAACGCTACGGCCGCATCGTCGGAAGCCGGACCTTCGTCGTGCGAGCCCGCTGACGCCAAGGAAACATCCGGAGAACGCTGCGCGAGCGCGCATCGCACCCGGCCGGCCGATCGCCTGATACCACCATCTGGTGCCCCCAATCCTGCGTACGTTCGAGAAACGGCCATTTGGCGGACGCGCCGATGGTCAATCGTTACATCGATGTAACACTTGGCTTCCCGACACGGCGCGGGGACGACAATAATGGGCATTCCGAGACGGTCACATGGCCGCGTGAGCGTTGACCACTTGTGTCGTTGTTGTCACACATGGCCCGCTCGCACTGCGAAAACGGTCGAAGCGACGGAACGCCGGCGGGCGAATCGGCTCCAATGACCGATTGGAGTCGTCAAGTTTTCGGTAGGGGTCCAGCACCCCAGACGCTCGCCGTGGTCCTGCGCTCCGTCCGCAAGCGTGGGACCCGGGGCCGCCCTACGACCTGTCGTCGCGCTCCTCGTCGTCCTCGTCGAAACCGTCGAGTTCCTCGTCGGGGTGGGTCGCGAGATTCTCTTGGGCCGACTCGATCAGGCCGTAGGCCTCCTCCAGGTTGCCTGCGCCCAAGAGCAGCCGGCAGAGGCTGCGGGCGTCACGGGCGGCCAGGTGGTCGACGGCGCCCTCCTCGACCCAGAACGGGGCGCTCTCCAGATCCTGGCGCAGCAGCTCGACGGCCTGGTGGCCGCAGTCGAGCGTGTAGGTGGCGATGGCGTACCGGCTGTGGGACGGGATGCCCTCGGTCTCCCACGGAACGAGCGGGCCCGAGCGGATGCCCCCGGGTTCGATGACCTCGGCGGCAAGCTCGATGTCGCGCCACGTCAGGTCGACGGGCACGCGCAGGTCGAACAGCAGGGCCTCGGCCTCGTCGCCGCGGGTCGTGGCGCTTGCGAGCACCGCGGCGACCCAGTGGGCCTCGGCGAACGACAACCCCGTAAAGAGCTCGCCCTCGTCGGCCGGCGGGTAGAGCTGTGATTCCTGCTTGGTCGTGATGCCCACCGCGTACTCCTCGGGGCCCACGCCGCCGGCCTCGGTCTTTGCGAGGACCCTCACCGAGGCCGTCGCGTCGTCGCGTAGAGGACGGCGCCATACCTCCAGGATCTCGTACCGATCGTCTATTCGTACACCTCTTCCACGTAGGCCGACAGCGCGTGGGCGGCTTCGCGCACCGTTGCGATCGCCAAACGGTAGTCCATCCGGGTGGGTCCGATGACCGAGACGGTCCCCAGATTTCGGCGGGGGATGCCGTAGTTCGCCGCCACGAGCGACACTCCGCGAAGCGACGGTTCGAGCAGCTCGGCCCCGATGCGCAGGTACACCTCGTTGTCCGCGAGCGCTCCGCGCAGCAGCTGGAGCAACGCGAACCGTTCCTCCAAGGCATGCATCAGCGAGCCGATCTCCATCAGGTCCTGGGTCCGGTTCTCTTCGAGGAACCTGGCTTGCCCACCGACGACGAGGGCCCCCTGGGATTCCTCCTCCTCGAGCTCGGTCAAAGCCGATCCGATCGCCTCGACGAACGCCTGCTCGCGCCCACCGAGCGACGGGTCGGCGAGCCGCGAGGCGATGATGCGCGCCCCGACGGGCAGGCCGGTGACCCGTTCGTTGAGGAAGTCCGACGCCCAGTCGGCCAGGTGCGGGTCGACCGGCTGGTCGAAGGCGAACATGCGCTTGGTCACCGCACCCGTGGACGTGATCGCCACGACCATCACGAGCTGGGGTTGCAGCACGAGTACCTCGACGCGTCGGACCGTGGTCGACTGGGCCGGGGGTGCGGTGACCACCCCCAGCATGTGCGTGACCTGCGACATGGCATCGGCCACGCGTCGCATCGCCGCGTCGACCTCCTTGCGGACCTCCCCCACCACCAGCGCCCCGGCCACCTCGCGTGGCGCAGGCAGGCGATCGTCGAGCTTCAGGTGATCGACGTAGTAGCGGTAGCCGGTGTCGGTCGGAACCCGGCCCGCCGACGTGTGCGGGTGATTGAGCAGCCCGAGCTGTTCCAGGCGGGCCAGCTCGGAGCGAACGGTGGACGAGGCGAAGTCCATGCCGACCTGGCCGGCGATGTTCTTGCTGCCCACCGGCGTGCCGCTGGCGATGTGACGCTCGACGACCATCCGCAGGACGGCCTCTTGGCGTGGCGAGAGACGGATCTCCATCACGCGTATTCCATCAGCTCGCACAGGACGGCGTTTTGGACGAAGCGTCCGTCACGCGACAGGCGCAGCTCGTCGGCGTCGTAGCTGATCAGACCGAGCTCGGCCAGGTGCGAAAGCGCGTCAGGGTGGTCGGGTGGCCCGGCGACGTCCATCCGAAACGGCCGATCCAACCGCAGTCCCAACATCCAGCGCTCACGGCGGCGGGTGTCGCGGTCCAGGTCTTCGCCGGTTCGCCGGGGCGTCTCGCCCGAGGCGGCACGGGCGATGTAGCCCGACAGGTCGGGCGCGTTTCGCCACCGGCGCTCGCCCACCGTCGACACGGCACCGATGCCGACGCCCAGGTAGTCCGCCGCCTCCCAGTACGCCAGGCTGTGGCGGCACTCGTGTCCGGGTCGCGCGAAGTTGGCCGTTTCGTACCACCGGTAGCCGGCATCCTCCAAGCGCTCGACCACCAGCCGGTAGGCCTCCTCCGAGAAGTCCTCGTCGACGGTCTCGCCCCGGCGGGCCAGCGCGCTGCCCGGCTTGACCTCGAGCTCATACCACGACACGTGGTCGGCCCCCAGCGCGATCGCTTCGTCGATGTCGGCGTCCAGGGCGTGGCGGTCCTGTCCCGGCACGGCGAACAGCAGGTCGATGCTGACGCTCGAGAACCCCGCCGTCCGTGCCGCGGTGAACGCCGCACGCACCTGATCCGGTGATGCGTGGCGATCGAGCGCGCGCAAGAGATGCGGCTGGAACGACTGGGCGCCGAGCGAGACCCGGGTGATGCCCGCCTCGCGCAACGCGGAGAACGCCGCAAGGTCCACGGTCTCGGGGTTGGCCTCGACGGTGACCTCGGCCCCGGCGGCCAGATGGGGTCGGATGGCCGCCATCAGTCGCGCGAGGCGGCCAGGCTCCATCAGCGTCGGCGTCCCGCCGCCCAGGTAGACCGTGTCGAGTTGGGCGAGCCGCCCCACCTCGGCCGCGAGCTCGGCGAGCAAGGCCTGCAGGTACTCGTCGCGACGATCGAGCGCGCCGACCTCGACGACGAACGCGCAGTACCCGCAGCGACTGGCGCAGAACGGCAGGTGCACGTAGAGGTGACGCAGGCCCATCACTTCTTGCCCGAGTTCTTGTCCTCTCCGATCGAGAGCACCGACAGGAAGGCCTCCTGCGGGACCTCGACGCGCCCAACCTGCTTCATGCGCTTCTTGCCCTCCTTCTGGCGCTCCAGGAGCTTTCGCTTGCGGCTGATGTCGCCGCCATAGCACTTGGCGAGGACGTCCTTGCGCCGCGCCTTGACCGTCTCGCGGGCAATGATCTTGCTGCCGATCGCGGCCTGGATGGGCACCTCGAACAGTTGCCGCGGGATCGTCTTTTGCAACCGGTCGACCACGCCCTTACCGCGCTGGAACGCCAGGTCGCGGTGCACGATCATCGACAGCGCGTCGACAGGGTCGCCGGCCAGCAGGATGTCCAGCTTGACGAGGGGACCCTCGCGGTCGCCGATGATGTCGTAGTCGAGCGAGGCGTAGCCCTTGGTGCGGCTCTTGAGCTGGTCGTAGAAGTCCATGACGATCTCGGCCAGCGGCAGGTCGTAGACGATCTGCTGGCGGTTCTCGATGGGCTCCATCGTCACGAACGAGCCGCGCCGCTCCTGGCACAGCTCCATGATCGAGCCGACGTACTCGGACGGCACCAAGATGGAGCAGCGCACGTACGGCTCGTGGATGGTCTCGATGTTGCTGGGGTTCGGCAGCTCCGCCGGGCTCTTGACCAGGATCTCCTCGCCGGTCGTCGAGATGACGCGATAGGCAACGTTGGGCGTCGTTGCGAGCAATTCCAGGTCGTACTCGCGTTCGAGCCGCTCCCGCACGATGTCCATGTGCAGCAGCCCCAGAAACCCGCAACGAAAGCCGAACCCGAGCGCTTGCGACGTCTCGGGCTCCCATTGCAGCGACCCGTCGTTGAGCGAGAGCTTCTCCAGCGCCTCACGCAGGTCCGGGTACTCGTCGGCGTCGAGCGGGAAGAGCCCGCAGAACACCATGGGCTTGACCTCCTGGTAGCCCGGAAGGGGCTCGCCCGCGCGGTTCGTGGCGACGGTCAAGGTGTCGCCCACGCGCAGGTCCCCCAGTTGCTTGATGCCGGTGATCAGGTACCCGGACTCGCCCGCTCCGAGCTGCCCGGTCGGCACCATCGAGGGCGTCATCACGCCGATCTCCTCGGCCTCGGCGGTCAGACCGGTCTGCATCGCCAGCAGCTTGTCGCCCTTGCGAAACGCCCCGTCGACCACGCGCACGAACGTAACGACGCCGCGGTACTGGTCGTACACCGAGTCGAACATGAGCGCGCGCGGCGGGGCGTCGGGGTCGCCGCGCGGCGGCGGGACCGAGGCGACGACCGCCTCGAGCACGTCCTGGACGCCCTGACCGGTCTTGGCAGAGATGCGCAGCACGTGGTCGGGCGTGTCGCCGATCAGGTCTGCGATCGCCCGAGCGTGCAGGTCCGGGTCGGCCGCGGGCAGGTCGATCTTGTTGAGGACCGGCACGACCTCGAGGTCGGCCTCGATCGCCAGGTAGGTGTTGGCCAGGGTCTGCGCCTCGATCCCCTGGCTGGCATCGACAACCAGGACGGCGCCCTCGCACGCGGCCAGGCTCCGCGAGACCTCGTACGAGAAGTCCACGTGCCCGGGCGTATCGATCAGGTTGAGCTGGTAGGTCTCGTCATCCGAGGCGGTGTAGAAGACACGGACCGCCTGGGCCTTGATCGTGATGCCACGCTCGCGCTCCAGGTCCATGGAGTCGAGTACTTGCGAGCGCATCTCGCGGTCGCTGATGGCGTTGGTCAGCTGCAGGATGCGGTCGGCCAACGTCGACTTGCCGTGGTCGATGTGGGCGATGATGCAGAAGTTTCGGATGTGCGATTGGTCCAATGCCGACCAGCGTCCTGAGCTACGAGGGGGTTCGTTGATGGTGTCGGGTGCGAATACCGGGCAAGGGGAGCGAGCGCCGTGCATCAGTGATACACGCAGGGAGCGGACGACGCCGCCATGCGACGGTATGCAGCCGCGAAACCGCAAGTAAGCCCTCGCTCAGGACACAGCGTAGCGGGCCGATCGGCGCCGCCAGTTGTCTAGCGCAGCGACCGAAGCGTCTGGGCCATCACGCGAAGCTCGGGCTGTCCCATGCCGCGTGCGGCCGCAACGTACGCGAGGAGCCCCGCGACCGTCGCCGTGCCGACGCTGACGATCTGTCCGAGGAGGCTCCTCCCGAGCACACCGTCGAGCGCGTGCCAGACCCCGAAGGCCAGGGCTCCCGACCACACCGACGCGACGGCGGTGCGGACGAACCCGTCGGCGATCCACCGCAAATCCAGACCCGCGAGCTCACGACGCAACAGCAGCGCCAGCGCGACGAAGCCCGCGAAGCTCGCGATGGAGGTGGCGAGCGCGATGCCCCCGACCCCCATCGGCTTGTAGAGCGCAAGATCCAGGACCGCGTTGACGACGAGGGTCCCGAGCGAGACCTTGGTCGGGATCCAGGTTTTCTTGAGCGCGAAGAAGCAGCGGATGAACAGCAGGCTTCCGCCGTTGAACACGAGCCCGATCGTGAAGAACAGCAGCGCGCTGCTGGTGAGCTCCGTCGCCGCCTCGTCGAAGCTGCCGTGCTCGAACACCAGGCGCGTGACCGGCGTAGCAAGGAGCGCCAAGAACACGGTGGCGGGGATGAGCAGGAAGAAGATCTGCCGGGTGCCGTCGGTCACCGCCCGGCGCATCCCGGGGATGTCGCCGCGCGCGGCCATCCTGGAGATGAGCGGGAACAGCACGGTCGAAACCGCGACGCTGAAGATGCCCTGCGGGAGGATGTACAGGCGAAACGCCGCGTCGATCGCGCGGATCGCCCCCTCGCCGATCTTGCTCGCAAAGAAGCTGTTGATGAGGAGGGTGAAGTTGATGAGCCCCAGACCGATCGTCACCGGCACCATCAGCCCCAACACACTGCGCACATGCGGGTTGCCGCGTCCCAGCGAGATCGGGAACGGACCCTTGCCACGCAGGCCGGGAAGCAGGTAGACGAGCTGCACCACCGTGCCTGCCAGGACGCCGACCGCGTAGACGTAGATCTTGGCGTCGCCGTCGACCAACGGGACGCCGATGAGCAGGGCCGCGATGATGACCACGTTCCACAACACCGGCGCGAACGCGCTCGAGGCGAACTCGCCGCTGGCCTGCAGGATCCCCATCACGAGCCCGGTCAACCCCAGCAACACGACGATCGGGAACATGATCTGCGAGAGGCGCACCAGCAGGTCGGTCGAGCTGTCCGGCAGGCCCGGCGCGAAGATCGGCATGACCCACGGCGCGGTCAGCACCGCGACGAGCGTGATGAGCCCGAGCACGAGAGAGATCAGCCCGGCTAACGCGCCCGCGAGCTGCGCCGCCTCCTTGCGTCGCCCCTGCTCGTCGAGCTCGGTGAACGTAGGTATGAAGGCGGCCGAAAGCGCCGCGTCGGCGACGAGGCTGCGCAGGAGGTTCGGCACTTGGAACGCCACCACGAACGCATCGATCGCGGGGCCGAGGCCGTAGAGCGCAGCTGCGGCGATCTCGCGTACCAGCCCGGCGACTCGGCTGACCGCGGTCCATATCGCGAAGATGGCTGTCGAGCGCCCGGCGCCGTTCGCGTTGGCGACCGGCACCTCGGCGGTGGCGTCTACCTCCGCCAGCGCGCGCTCCCGTGTGCCGGAGCGGGTCGATACAACACGGCGTTCGTAACACGGCGCGGCCGCTCTGCCCCGTCCGACACCGCGTTCTTGACCACCCACATGGTGTGTAAGATACGCGGTCGCCCGGATCATCCTGGAAGGACATCGGTTTGGCCAACATCAAGCAGCAGAAGAAGCGCAACCTCCGCAGCGAGAAGCAGCGGGTCTCGAACCTGCGCTACCGCTCCACGATCAGGACCCTGTTCAAGGGCCTCGAGAGCGCTGAGGCCACCGACGAGGCAGCGACCCGTGCCCGTGACCTCGAGAAGCTGATCGACAAGGCCGCCGCCAAGGGCGCCATCCACGCGAACAACGCCGCGCGCAAGAAGAGCCGCGTCGCCCGCATCATCGCCGCCCGCGAAGCCTAGGAGCGGCGAGCGTCACAACCCGCGCATCCGGTTGTTTCGTGCGTTGTGCTCGACCTCCGCAAGCCCGAGGGCCTCGAGCACCGGTGGCACATACATGCCGAACCGACCGCGCAATCCCTTCTTGAGGCCGTACCAGCCGTTGACCGGATTGTCGGCGGAGCGCCCCCACGCCTCGACGGTGCCCTCGGCCGCAGGCTTCTGCTCGTCTGCAGAGCCCAGCGGCATCCAGTCGGCATGTGCCGTCAGCATGGCGTGCAGGTCCTCGATGCATCGCAAGTGGTAGCGGAGCTGAGTCGTTCCGACCTGGCAGACGAGCGCCGGCGGATCGGCCTTCGGATCGCGGTGCATGGCGAACTCGGAGGTACCTGGGGGCGTCGTGAGGATCCACGGATCGTCAGGAGTTCCAGATCCTCTGAACGGGGCAGTCGGCATCAGGCCACCCTTTCCGAAGGGCATCGGCAACCACTGCGGGACCGTAACGAACGGCGGACGGTCTGTCGAGACCGTTCGCCGTCGGGACATGGACGCGATCAACACGACCTGGCGCAACGCAGCCTGCCTTCCGGGGGTTGGATCAGCTTCGGACGAAGCCCAGCAGGTCACGGGCGGCGAGCTCCAAGACGAAGCGGCGACCGTCGTCGCTCGAGCGGCCCAGGTCGCCGAAGGCGGACACACGCAGGTCGAGCTCCAGCGTCGCCAGTCGCGACACGCACAGCTCGCCTGAGCCCGGCGCCACCCCGCGGGCGTGCTCCAGCGCCTTCTGCGCCGGGTAGCCCTTGAGCCCGGTCGCCTCGCTGACGGCGTCCGCTGTGGCGTCCTCGCCCAATGACTGGGCGACCGCGATACCGCGAAAGTGGCGGCTCAGCGTCGAGTGGATCACCGCGGGATCCGTCGGCTTGTCCCCCACTCCGAGCTCGTCGAGCAGATCGTAGACCTTCGCGCGGTTGCCGGCGACGAGCGCGTCGGCCAGCTCATACGCCTTGGCCTCGGGGTTCTCGACGACGAGCGCGGCCACCAGCTCCTTGTCGATCGGCGCCCCCGCCGCCGCCGACGCGAGTTTGGCCGCCTCATGGCTCAGCGACATCGCGTCTTCGCCCACGAGTCGCACGACCTCACGAGCGACCGCGGTCGGGATCTTCGCTCCATGGCGATGGCACTCCGCCACGGTGTGGTCGACGAACCACTTCGTCCGTTCGGAGCGCTTGGCCTTGGGATCCGGACCGAAGACCAATACCTGGCCGGCGCCCTCGACCGCCGCCTTCAACTTGGGTGTCACCGTCCCCTCGGCGATCAGCGCGAGGCAGGTCGCAGGGTTCGGCGCCGCCAGGTACGCGACGAGCGGCGTCGCATCGTCGGCCCGCCATGCATCGACCCCGCGTACCACGACAAGCCGCGTCCCCCCGAACGACAGCGTCTCGCACGCGGCCACGATCTCAGCAGCGGGCGTCTGTGCGGCATCCGAGACCTCGGGCGGCATCCCCCCGTCGGCGCGCACGCGATCCTGCAGCCGCCGAAGCGCCCGCTCCACCTTCCCGCGGTCCTCGCCCCAGATCGCATAGACCGGACCCAACGGCTCACGTGATTGGCTCAATCCGCCTCGTCACACAGGGAGAGGGTGTCGGACACGTCGACAGCCTATAGATACCCCTTGACATACCGACCAGTCGGTCGGTATATTCGCCGCCGTGACGCCCCCGTCGACGACGCAGACCGACCGCGGTGAGGCCTCGCGCAGGCGCATCGTCGAGGTCGCGGCCAAGCATTTTCTCGAGCGTGGCTTCGCCGGGACATCGCTCAACGACGTGATCAAGGACACCGGCCTGACCAAGGGCGGGTTCTACTTCCACTTCTCCAGCAAGGCCGAGCTCGCGCTCGAGGCGCTCGAGGCCGTTCGCAGCGAGTGGCGTGAGGCGATTTTCGCGGCGGCGGGGTATCACCCCCGCGCGGTCGATCAGATCGCCGCGATGGTGCGGGCAGCAGCCGCTACCAAGCGCGGATCCCCGTCAGGAACGGCGATCGGTCGGCTCTGTGAAGAGATCGCGGGCCTGCCGGGAATGGCCGAGCGCGCCCGCCCGTTCGACGCCTGGGTTACGATCACCGCGGACCTGTTTCGCACCGCTCAGGCCCAAGGCGAGATGGACCCAGCCGTCGACATCGATCAAGCCGCGACGTTCGCCGTCTGCGCCTACCTCGGGTACGACCAACTCGCCGACGTCTCGGGCGATCCAGGTCTCGTCGAGCGCTTCACCGACGAGTACCTGGCGCTGACGTTCAAGGCCGTCGGCATCACCGTCCCCGTTCCCCCACCCTCGTGACGCACGAGCCTCATACGACGTTTCTCTTCAAACCTACCAACTGGTCGGTTTTTGTGCCGACCATTGATCCGACCGAGGAGTCCCGCTGATGTTCTCGTCTCTCTCTCCACGAGCGCTTGCACGCAATTCCGCCGCCCACCCCAAGCGGGTGATCTGGATCTGGGTCGCGACGCTCATCGCTTCCATTGCGGTCATCGCGATGCTTCTGGCCGACGTGCTGAGCCCCGCGCAATCGTTCGTCAACACCCCGGAAAGCCAGCGGGCCGCGGATCAGATCGAGCAGATCACCGGTTCGCCTGACGCCATCGTCGAGCAGATCGTCGTCAGCAGTTCGACGGGGACGTTCACCGACCCCGCGCTCTTGGCACGGCTCGACGATCTGGCCACCGAGGTCGCCGGGCTGGGGCCCGACATCGTCGCCTCCGCCATCTCCCCCGCGGCCGACGGTCGCCTGATCTCGAAGGACGCCCGCATCGCGGTGATCCCCGTGGTGATGGCCGGCAGCATCAACGTCGCGCGCGACAACATCACCCAGGTCATCGACACCGCCAAGACGCTGGACGGCACAGCCGGGCTCGACGTCAAGGTCACCGGCCTGACGTCGATCGAGGAGGCGACAAATAAGGTCGCCGAGAACGACCTGAAGGTCGGCGAGTCCATCGGCATCCTGATCGGGCTCGTCATCCTCGCGTTCGTGTTCGGCGCGCTCGTCGCGGCGCTGCTCCCGCTGATGCTCGCCATCGCGGCAATCGTTGTCGCGCTCGCCCTGACCGCGCTGATCGGCCAGTTCGGCGAGCTCTCGTTCTTCGTGCAGAACATGATCACGATGATGGGCCTGGCCGTCGGCATCGACTACGCGCTGTTCATCGTCAGCCGCTACCGCGAGGAGCGGGCGCAGGGCATCGCGAAGCTCGACGCCATCGAGCGCGCCGGCGACACGTCGGGCCGCGCGGTGTTCTTCTCGGGCATCACGGTGGTCGTGGCCCTGATCAGCCTCCTGATCGTCCCGATGTCCGTGTTCGTGAGCCTCGGCCTCGGCGCGATCCTCGCCGTGCTGGCGGCGATCGCAGCCGCGCTCACGCTCCTTCCCGCGCTGCTCTCTGTCCTGGGCGACCGTATCGAGAAGGGACGCCTGGTCCCACGCCGGTTCAGGGGCCGCGAGGACCGCTCGGGATTCTGGGCAACGACCGTCCGTCAGGTCATGAGGCGACCGGTCGCGAGCATCGTCGTCGCGGCGGGGCTGCTGGTCGCCGCCTCGATCCCGTACTGGGGTATCAACACCGGCGCATCCGGTGTCGCAACGCTGCCACCCGACATCGAGGCGCGCCAGGCGTTCGAAACGCTCGAGCAGCAGTTCAACGTCGGCGCCGTCGCGCCGGCTCGCATCCCGATCACAGGTGACCCCACATCCACGGCCAACACGGCCGAGATCGCCCACATCACCTCCAGCGTCGCCGGCGACCCCGTCCTGGGCACCCCGGCACTGGAGCAGGGTGTGGGACTAAAGGGTGGAGTGCTTGCGGTCCCCGTCAACGCAGACTCCAACAGTCCCGGCGCGGAGGATGCGGTCAACCGGCTCCGCGCGGCAACCGCGCTTCCCGTCGGGGGGGCCACATCACTCAACCTCGACTACTTCGAGATCTCCCGCGACTACCTGCCGATCGTCGTCATGGTGGTGCTGGCACTGTCGTTCTTGGTGCTGCTGCTGGCGTTCCGATCGATCGTCGTCCCAATCGTCGCGATCTTCTTGAACCTGCTGTCGGTCGGCGCGGCGTTCGGTCTGGTGACGCTCGTGAGCCAGGAAGGGGTCGGCGCCGGGTTCTTCGGGTTCCAGCAGGTCGAAACCGTCGAAGCCTGGATCCCCATCTTCCTCTTCGCGGTGCTCTTCGGCCTGTCGATGGACTACCACGTGTTCCTGCTCTCGCGTATCCGCGAGCGGTTCCTGCAGAGCGGAGACAACGTCGACTCCATCACCCACGGCATCAGCTCGAGCGGAAAGCTGATCACCGGCGCGGCGCTGATCATGGTCGCGGTGTTCGGCGGGTTCGCAGCGGGTGACCTGGTGATGTTCCAGCAGATGGGCTTCGGCCTGGCCGTCGCCGTGTTGATCGACGCCACGCTCGTGCGTGGCATCCTGCTGCCGGCGATCATGCGGCTCTTGGGCGACGCCAACTGGTATCTGCCGAGGGCGCTCAACTGGCTGCCGAAGGTGGCGATCGAGGGGCCGAGTTCCACTCCTGGCGCAGTTCCCGTACCGGAGGGTGCCAAGTAGCTGTTCCTTTTCGCGCCCTCACCGGATCGTGCCCGCCGCCGCACGGCGGCGGGCACGCCGGTTCTAGTGGTGCGCCATCGAAATAGCGGTGGAGTCTCCGTGGCTGCGAGCGTCGCGATACGGCGTCCTCGGCATCGCGAATATGTCCAATATTCCCGACGGCCTGCGTCCACCGCCTCGCTCGCTCTCGCTCACGCATACTGGCACGCCATTTTGATGTCACACCACTAGTCGGCCCGTTCGGTGTGGAGCGCGACCCCAGCCGAGCCACCGACCGCCGTCACGCTGCCAGAGCGGTCGGTGCGGACCACGCGGATCGACGCCTGGGTCAGGGTTGCCAGCGTCGTCGCCACGGGGTGCCCGTATGAGTTGTCGGCGCCCACCGAGATCAGCGCCGAGGACGGCGTCAGGCGTCGCAGCACACCCTCGAGACCCTGGTCGGCCGACCCGTGATGGGAGACCTTGAGGACGTCGACGTGTGACAGACGAAGTCGTGTGAGCACGTTGCTCTCGGCGTCGGCGGTCAAGAGCGCCGAGATCCCAGGTGCCCGGGCCAGCACGACGAGCGCCGCGTCGTTTGCATCCGCGGGAGGCACGAACCCCGGCGGTGGCCACAACACCTCCAGCCTCCACGCCCCCACACTCATGGAATCCCCCGCGGCGATCGTACGCACCGGGATGCCGTGACCGCGCGCACGCGCCGCGATCGCAGGTACGTCAACGGGCGTTGCGAACACTCCGACCTGGAACTCGTCGAGGATGGACGCGGCCGCACCCGAGTGGTCGAGCTGGTGGTGGGTGATCGCCATTAGATCGAGACGCCGAACCCCCGCCCGCCGCAGCGCACGTTGGATCGGCGCCGGCGCGCCGGGCGGGCCGGTGTCGAACAGGGCGGCCGCCCCGTCGGGCGATCGCAGCAGGATCGCGTCGCCTTGCCCGATGTCCAGCGCGGTCACGGCAGCCCGCTCGGGCCACGGTTCCGGCGGGCGACCGACGGGGATCGCCGCTCCAGCTCCTGCGATCAGCACGGCCACGGTTGCGATCACCGCGACGCGTGGCAATCGGATCGCCACCAGCGGGCCGTGTGAAACGCGCAGCCGCCGCAACCCGACCACACACGCGATGGCGACGAGCGCGCCGGCCACCGCTGCCCACGCGGGCAGCGCCACGCTGGCACCGGGGAGCGATGATGCGACGCGCGCCAGCCAGATCAACGCGGCGGCGCCCAACCCGGTGACCCATCCGACGGCTACGCCGATCGGGGCAGTGAGCGCACCCAGAAGGATTCCGGACAGCGCCAGGACGACGATCGCGGCGGCCAGCGGCACGGCGACCAGGTTGACGACGAGCCCCGCCAGCGACAGCTCGCCGAAGTGCCAGATCACCACGGGCGCGGTGGCGAGCGTCGCCGCCCCGGCCTGCGCCGCAAGGTCGGCGAGACGCTTCGGCATGAGCTCACCCATCCACTCGGCGACGGGCGGCGCGATCGTGAACATCCCCGCCACCGCGGCGAACGAGAGCTGCAACCCGGGATCGCCGATCGCCCTGGGCTGGTGGATCAAGAGCACGGTGAGGCCGACGAGGAGCAGGTACCAGCGCTGTGCATCGCGCGCGCGCAGTTGCGCGAGGATCCCGAGGACACCGACGATGCCGGCACGGACGACCGACGCGCCGCCGTCACACACCAGACAGTAGACGACGACCGCGACCAGCGCAGTCGCCGCGGCGTGACGCGTGGGGCAGCCGAATGCCCGCAACAGGGTCAGGATCGCGATGGCTACCATCGCGACGTTCTGCCCCGAGACCGCGAGCAGATGCCAGATGCCCGCATCCCGAAAGGACTCGGCGGTGGACTCCGACAGCCCAGTGCCTCCGCCCAACGCCATGCCGCGCACGACCGCCCGCCGTTCACCGGACAGGCCGGCTCCCGCGGCATCACCAGCGGCATTGCGCACACGGTCACGAAGGCCGATCAGGCCACCCCGCCGCCCGATCGCGCGAACGGATGTGGCATCGAGGCGTCCGGCGATGGCCGTACGCGCAAGGTAGGCCCGCCACCAACCGGGCGAGCGCGCCGTTGCGGCCGAGGCGAGCCGCCCCGTCACGCGAAGGCGCGTCCCGAGCCGAATGCCGGCGGAGACGTCCTGGGGCAGATCCAGGAGCAGTCGCGTGCCCTCAGAAACCCGTCGTGTGGAGAGCGCGATGACCCGAACGCGTGCGCGACGTCCCTGCGCGGTCTGTTGAAGTTGGGCATCCACCTCGACCACGCCCGTCACCGCCTGCGCCGGCACGCGGGGTGTCGTGGTCGTCGCGATCCGGCTGCTTCCCCACCCCCATCCGGCCACTGCGAGACCGGCCGCCAGAAGCCAGAACGTCGCCCTCGCGCGTCCGGAGAGGAAGCCAAGGACTCCCGCTCCGCACACGACGAGCACGGCGACGCACGCGACGACAACGGGCAGGCAAACAACCAACGCGAGCAGGAGGCCGGCGCAGATCGCAACGAGGAGCGCGTGCGGCGCGTGGCGAAGAAGCGTTCCGGCTGACCTCGCCGGGGTTACATCACGGGGTGAGCCTGGACCGAATGGCATCGAGCCGCGCCTGACCGATGCCCGGGACGTCCATCAGCTGATCGACGGACGCGAAACCGCCGTGCTGGGCGCGCCACCCGACGATCCTTGCGGCCAGTGTCGGGCCGATGCCGTCCAGGGCGTCGAGCTGCTCGACGGTCGCCGACGACAGGCTGACAACGCCGGCGCCCCCGGTGGCCGGCGGCTGCGCTCCCCCGGCCACCGCAACGACCCGGACCGGCACCAACACCTGCTGACCATCCTGCAACGGGGCGGCCAGGTTGACCGCGGTCAGGTCCGCTGCCCGAGTCGGGCCCCCGGCGAGGCGTATCGCCTGCTGCACCCGCCCGCCGTCCGGAACCCTGTAGACCCCCGGTTTTCGCACCGCCCCTGCCACGTGAACGAACGAAGCAGCCGGCTCACGTCGCGCGATCGTCGCCGACCCTTCGGACCGAGGCTGTGTCGGGGACGACGCGCTCCCGGCGAGCCGCCATCCCAACCCGGCCAGCGCGACCGCCAGAACGACGTACGCCCAACCAGATCTGCGAAGCCATGGGAGCAGTCGATCCATACCCCCAGGGTAGGGTCGCAAATGTCACAGCGGACCACCGATGTGTGCCAATCGTGTTACAGCTTCGTCAATTCTTTCGTAACACTCGCTCGCCCTCCATCGAGCGAGAATCACGCAGGGGAGCTCGACGAGGCCGGCGAGCGGGGACGGCCGGGATCGGTGATCGTCGGGGGGGCTAGCATTCGACACCGGCTGCGCAAGCACCCGAGGCTCGCGGACCGGCCTGCGAAAGGAGCGCCGATGAAGGCCCCCGCCGAGCGATCGCCAGCCTGGCAGATCGACGGGACCTACCTGGAGACGTGCAACTGCGACGCCATCTGCCCGTGCCGCACCGTGGGTGGGCGCCGGGGAGGACGCTCCACGCACGGCACGTGCTTCGGTGCCCTCTCCTGGCTCGTTGAGCGGGGACGGTTGGGATCGCTCGATCTCTCGGGGCTCGGTGCGGTGCTCGTCTGCGGCTATGACGACGACGAGCCGGGTTCCCCGTGGCGGGTGATACTCCTCGTGGACAGCCGCGGGACGCCCGCTCAGCGGGACGCCCTGGCCGACATCCTCCTTGGCCGTCTGGGAGGCACGCCCCTCCAACAGTTCCCGTGGGCGTGGAAGGCGAGCGAGGTCCTCGGGGTGCACGCGGTCCCGATCGAGATCGATCACACGCGGGGGCGGGGCTGGTTCCGGGCCGGCCGCCGGGTTACCGTCCGGATCGCCGGCCCGGTCCCCGATCAGGAGGTCGTCTCCTGCGTGATCCCCGGTCACGATCACCCCGGCCGGGAACTGTACGCCGAGTTGCTGCAACTGGCGGCCGGGCCCTTCCAGGCGCGGCTGTCGGGCGTGTGCGCCTTCGAGACCAGCTTCTCGTACCGAGGAGACGGGGGGTGAGCCTCCGTCAAAGAGGGCGGTGGCTCCTGGGTGTCGAAGCGGAGACGATCGCGCTCCTGCTGGCTTTGGCCGCGGTGGCGTGGCTCATCACCCACCGCCGCATGGCGGGAATGGACGCGGGACCGGGGACCGATCTGGGGGCGTTGGGCTGGTACGTCGGCATCTGGGTCACCATGATGGCCGCGATGATGCTGCCCTCGTCGGCGCCGATGGTGGTCGCTTTCGCGCGAGCTTCGCGCAACCGTGGAGATCGCCGCGTCCGGGCGGCGACGTGGGCCTTCGTCGGCGGGTACCTCGCGGTCTGGACGGCCTGCGGGCTGGCGGCGTACGGCATCTTCCGGCTCGGTGCCGCGGCGGGCTCTGGGCGCCTCGCGTGGGATCGAGCCGGCCCGGTTGCCGCGGGCGCCGCGGTCGGCGCCGCCGGCCTGTACCAGATGACATCGCTCAAGGCAGCGTGCCTGCGTCGGTGCCGGAGCCCACTGCTGTTCGTCGTGGGCCACTGGCGTCCCGGGCTGACGCCGGCGGCGCGCCTGGGAGCCCAGCTCGGCGTTGTGTGCGTCGGCTGCTGCGCGGGCCTGATGCTCGTGCTGTTCGCAGTGGGGGTCATGAGCGTGTTCTGGATGGTCGTCGTGGCCGCGGCGGTCGCCGCGGAGAAGCTGCTGACTCGGCCCCGCGTGCTCGGGGGACTGCTCGGGCTCGCACTGGTCGGACTCGGGCTCTGGATCGCCACCGCGCCAGCGAGTGTTCCGCATCTGACAGATCCAGCTGAGGCGGCGACGATGCACATGTCACCGGGCAGGAGCAGCTCCCCGCCCGCTCGGATTGACCCTCCGCGGGTGCCTTCCGCCCCCGCCCACCACGACTCACCGATGAGTCCGGAGATGTCGACGCCCTGACGCGACGCGCGGGGAACCCGGATATCACCTAAGCCCTCATGCGACGACGAGGTTGACGAGCCTGTCGACGATCACGATCTCGCGCCTGACCTGCTTGCCGTCCATCGCCGCCTGCACCTTTGGTGATTGCTTGGCACGGGCAGCGACGTCGACGTCGCTCAGGCCCGCCGGCACCTGCAGCGTGTCGCGGAGCTTGCCGTTGACCTGGACCGCAACGGTGACCGATTCACGGGCCAGGAATGCCTCGTCGGCCTCGGGCCACGGCGCGATCCACATGCGCTCGCCGCCCAGGGCCTCCCACAGCTCGCTCGCGGCGTGGGGCGCGAAGACGAACAGGAGCGACACGACGGTCTGTGTGGCAAACCGCAACGCGTGCTCGCCCTCCGCCCCGCTGACCGTGGCTTCGGCCCGTGCCTTGGTCGCGTCGTTGACGAGCTCCTGGATCGCCGAGATCGCCGTGTGGAACGAGAAGCGCTCGCCGATGTCGCCGGTGACCTTCGCGACGGTGGTCTCCGCCTTGCGCACCAGAGCGAGCGCCGCCGGCTCATCCGCAAGTGCTTCGCGTGAGGGACGCTCGACCAGCGAATCGCCCTCCTGCCCGGCGACGAGCCGCCACACACGATCGAGAAAGCGCCGCTGCCCCTCGATGCCGTGATCGGACCATTCGGCGTCGTCGGCGGCCGGCCCCATGAACAGGACGTACAGCCGCAAGGTGTCGGCCCCATAGCGGTCGACCATCTCGTCGGGCGCGACGACGTTGCCCTTGCTCTTGCTCATCTTGGCGCCCTGGTAATAGATCATCCCCTGGGTGAACAGGCGCGCGAACGGCTCGGCGAAGCCGACATACCCCAGGTCGTAGAGCACCTTGGTGAAGAACCGCGCGTACAGCAGATGCAAGATCGCGTGCTCGACGCCGCCGATGTACTGGTCGACCGGCAGCCAGTAGTCGACGATCTCGCGCTCGAACGCCGCCGTGGACAGGTTGGGGGCGGTGTAGCGCAGGAAGTACCAGGACGAGTCGACGAACGTGTCCATCGTGTCGGTCTCGCGTCGCGCCGGACCGCCGCACGTCGGGCAGGTCGTTGCCACGAAGTCCTCGGCCGCGGCGATCGGGCTCATGCCCCGGGGGGCGTAATCCTCGACCTGGGGCAAGAGGACCGGCAGCTCGTCGTCTGGAACCGCCACAACGCCGCACGCTCCGCAGTGGATGACGGGGATCGGCGCGCCCCAGTAGCGCTGGCGTGAGATCAGCCAGTCACGAAGACGAAAGCCGATGGTGGCCTCTCCCAGACCGCGTTCGGCGAGCCACGTCGCGATCGCGCGCTTGGCGTCTGCAACCTCCATCCCGTCGAGGACGTCGGAGTTGACCAGCACGCCGTCACCCGGTTCGGCCGCCTCGAGCGGCTCGTCGGCAGCCACGTCAGGCGCAGCGACAACTCGCCGCACCGGCAGGCCGTACGCGCGCGCGAACGCAAAGTCGCGCTCGTCGTGGGCGGGCACCGCCATGATCGCGCCGGTGCCGTAGTCCATCAGCACGTAGTCGGCGACCCAGACGGGGATGTGCTCGCCGTTGACGGGGTTGACGACGTGACGCCCGGTGAACACGCCGGTCTTGGGTCGCTCCGTCGCGGTCCGGTCGGCGATATCGGCGCGGGCGGCCTGCCGGACGTATTCGGTCACCTCCGCCGCCTCGAGCCGGCCCTCGACGAGCTGCGGGACGAGCGGGTGCTCCGGTGCCAGCAGGAAGAACGTCGCGCCGAACAACGTGTCCGGGCGGGTGGTGAAGACCGGGATCTCGTGCGCGCCGTCGTCGGTGATGAACGTGACGCGCGCACCCTCGGACCTGCCGATCCAGTTGCGCTGCATCGTCAGGACCCGCTCGGGCCAGTCGACCAGCGTGTCCATGTCGTCAAGCAGGCGTTGGGCATAGTCGGTGATGCGCAGGAACCACTGCGAGAGCTGGCGCAGCTCCACCTGCGTCCCGCACCGCTCACACGCCCCGTCGATCACCTGCTCGTTGGCCAGCACCGTCTGGTCGACCGGGCACCAGTTGACGGCCGCCTCGCGACGTTCCGCAAGGCCCTTCTCGAACATTCGCAAGAAGAGCCACTGCGTCCAGCCGTAGAACGCCTCGTCGCAGGTGGCCAGCTCGGTCTGCCAATCGATCGAGAACCCGAGGCGGCGAAGCTGCTCACGGATCCGTGCGATGTTGTTGCGCGTGACCTCCTCGGGGGGTCGGCCGGTGCGGATCGCGGCGTTCTCGGCAGGCAGGCCGAATGCGTCGTAGCCCATCGGATGGAACACCACCCAGCCCTGACGGCGCCGAAAGTGCGCCACCACGTCGCCCATCGTGTAGTTCTTGACGTGGCCCATGTGGGCCTCACCCGATGGGTACGGCAGCATCTCCAGCACGTACGCCTTGGGGCGGTCCGGCGCGCTCGGCGCGACACCGTCACGGCTGATCGGCTCGGCCCGAAAGGCCTCTTCGGCGTCCCAGATGGCCTGCCACTTTGCCTCCACGGCCTGCGGGTCGTAGCGTTCAGGCAACGTGGAATCGACAGGGCTCATCGGCGGACGAGTATATCTGCACCTTCTGGAGGGTCACCCGTGGCGACCTTGAGGCCGCGAGTGGCCGTCGAGCCCGCCGAGCCGGACCGCCACTTCGACGCGATCCTGGGTCTCTACCGTGGGCACGGCTGGATTCACGCGACCGATCCCACCCGTCTGCGCACCGCGATCGCCTGCTCCTCGGCGTCATTGGTGGCCTTGGATGACGATGTCGTGGTGGGCTACGCGCGGGCGCTCTCGGACGAGGCGTTCGCCGTCTACATCGCCGACATCCTGGTCCGCCCCGACCGTCAACGCGAGGGCATCGGCAGCGCGCTGTTCCAAGCCCTCCTGGATCGGTACCCCATCGACGTCTTCCACCACCAGGTGCTCGTCTCGGAACGCGGCGCCGAGGGCTTCTACCGCCGCCACGGTCTGACCGCCGTCTCGTCCTACGGGCTGACCGCCTTCATCCGCTCGCGCGACGGATAGGCCGACAGCGACGCATTTGACCTCTCCGCGCGGACCTATGATGCAAAATTGCACTGCGAATGATGGAAACGATCGATGAGACCACTGCCGTTCTCGCCGTCGAGGATCTCAGCCTCTGGCCGGGCGAGCGCTTCGGGCATCGAGCGCTCCTCGAGCGCGCCTGGGAGTTGCGCGCCACGATTCGAGGCTGGGACGCGATGTACGTCGCCCTGGCCGAGGTGCTCGACGCGCCGTTGATCACACTCGACGGAAGGCTTGCCAAGGCAACTGGTCCGCACTGCCTCATCGAGCTGGTTGCCTGAACTCCTACCGCCGATCTCGAATCGCGGCGCGCGCGGTCAGATCCGTCGGGACGGGCGAGCGGGCCCATTCTCGTCCAAGCGCGCGATGCCGACCTGCTCGGCGAGGAACGCCGCGCGCTCCTGGTCCTCGAGGTGGGCGTCGTCGATCACCCGATGGATCGTCGCGCGGACCTCCTCACGGCTGAGACCGAGCCGCTTGCCGATCCGCGCGTCCGATAGCCCCTCCCGAAGGAGCGCCATGACGTTCTGGGTGTGCTCGTCTGACCGTGTCATCGCAGTCGCCGGGCTCACCGACCACCACCCATTGCGGCCCGGCTCCGGTGCAAGCGTCCTCCGTCGAAGGTATCGCAGCCTCTGCACATCGAGTATTACATCGTCCAGGATGAGCACGGGCATTAGGCCAAGAGTTCGCAAAGTATCGGCAAGCCCCTGCCCAACATCACCGCTGGGTTCGGCGGCCTCCTCGCGATCGCAGGCTGCGATCAGGGTCGCCGAGCTCAGGCGCCGCGATTTCTACTGCTCGGGACGTGGCGCAGGGCGATGAGCCTGCTGCCGCGTGGCGTATTGACCGACGTACCCGATGTGATGACGAGTCGTGCCCCCGGCGGGAGATCCGTAAGCTCACAGGCGCGCTCGATCGCTCGCTCGATCGTCTCGTCGATCGTGCCCGACGGGGCAAGCGTGGTCGGGATGACGCCCCACTGAAGTGCGAGTTGGCGCGCCGTGGTCTCGTCGTGCGCGAGCCCTACAATCGGCGCGGCGGGCCGGTGACGTGCGAGCGCCCGTACCGAATGACCGGCCGAGGTCGGCACGACGTAGGCCGCAGCCCCGACGTCCAGGCCAAGAAGCGCCGCTGCGCGCATCACCGACTCGTGCTCGCTGCCGCCGTCCGCCTGCGGCACCGCAGGCACCTCGACCGCGTCGGCGGCGACCGTGATCTCGTGCATCGCGCGGACCGCCGCGACGGGGTCTTGACCGACCGCTGTCTCGGCCGACAACATCAGAACCGAGGCGCCCTGAACGACCGCCGTGGCGATGTCGGTCGCCTCGGCGCGGGTTGGCCCGGCGCCCTCGACCATGGACTCGAGCATCTGCGTGGCCATGATCGCGAGCTTGCCCTGCTGGCGGCAGGCCCGCACGATGGATCGCTGCAACGCCGGTACCTGCGCGACGCCGACCTGCACGCCCAGGTCACCTCGTGCCACCATCACCGCATCGGCGGCGCGCACGATGCCGCCGAGCGCCTCGCATGCCTCACGGGTCTCGATCTTCGCAATGATCCGTGCCCGCATCTCGAGCTGTTTCATCTGCTTGCGAAGCTGCTCGACGTCCCCGGGCGCGCGGACGTACGACAGCGCGACGAACTCGGCCCCACACTCCGCCGCCACGCGCAACGCGGCCCGGTCCTTGGCCGTGATCGGCGGGCGTTGCCTGGCGCGGCTGTTTGTCACAACGACCCCGCGTGAGGGCATCAGCCGCCCGGGCACCGTGCACTTTGCGATCACACGGCGTGCGGCGCCCTTGCCGGTGACGCCGAGGATGTCGAACCGCGGGCTGCCGTCCCCGACGACCACCTCGGATCTACCTGGGCTGACAGCGCCGAGGAACCCCGGCCAGTCGACCGCGACCGTCCCGCGCGGCGTCTGGGCGCCTGCGACGAGCTGCACCTCGTCGCCCAGAAGCACCCGGCGCCGGCGCGTATCGGACGCGAGCCGGATCTTCGGTCCCTGAAGGTCGAAGACCACCGCGACCTTGCGATTTGCGCCCTCCGCAGCCGCACGCACGCGAGCGACGCTGTCGCGCCACTCCTTGGGGGTGCCATGAGAGCAGTTGATGCGCACGCCGTCGACCCCCGCCGCGACGAGCAGCTCGATGCCGCCGCCGGCCGCGGTCGCGGGGCCCAATGTGGCGAGGATCTTGGTGCGGCGCCGATTCATCGGCCGCAGGATCGCACACGCCTCGGCGGGAGGCCGCAGATGAGGACTCCGAGTAGGGCACGGACTCCGGCGCGTCGATCTCATGGGCCTCCACATCGCGGTCCCGTCCGGACCGGCAGACCGACGAGGTCCTCGCAACTCCATTTGGCGCTGCATCGGTTGGTCAATCGTTACGTGAACGACACACTTCGGTGGGACCAGCACTCAGCTTCGGACTTGAACGAGGCGACGGCTCAGCGCCCGAGCCGCGATAACCGCCGTGGCGCGGCGCCACCGGGACGTGTCGCGACGGTCAGACCCAGACGGCCCTGCGCACCGGACGCTCTGATGCCGCGACACACTCGACCTTCGTATAGATACTAAAACCTCTAACTGTTCCTTCGGGGCGTTTACACCGGCGAGACCTGCTCCTACCGTGCAAAGACGACATCCTTCTGCCCGCACATGGAGGCCCCGCATGTTCCCGTCACCCCACCCGCGTACCCGCCGCAGAACGTTCGCCGCAACGGCGCTCGCGCTTGCCGCGTCCGCCGCCATGACCGCCGTCGCCTCCGCGGCCCCGACTCCCGTCGGCGGCTCCGCCACCGTCGGCGGCAACAGCGCCGAGTGGGACACCACCATCGACTCACCCGACTTCTTCAGCGACATGCTCCGTGCCGGCGGCAACGGCGGACAGACCGCGGTCGAGTCCAAGCTCTACCTGCGCTACCAATGCGCGACCGAGACGCTCTACGCGCTCGTGGTCGCCGAGCCGAGCGTCACGATCGACGCGACCCTCCCCGGCGACAGCTTCATCAAGATCGGCGGAACGAAGTACGTCGACGGCAACTCCGGTGACGACGGCACACCGCCTGACTTCGCCTGGGTCGGCCTCTCGGGAGCCACGGCGACAGGCTGGGAGGCCTCGGCCATCGTGGCCCCCGGCAGCTACACGATCAACGTCCACGCCCAGGTCAACGACGGCGGCTCGCAGACTTCCGCGGTCCCGGACCGCTCGATCCCCCTGGTGCTCGAATGCGGCGACAATCCACAGCCCGAGCCGCTGGTGGTGACCAAGACCGCGACAACGTCGTTCGAGCGGACATACCCCTGGATGATCGCGAAGTCCGCCGCACCCGCCAGCCCGGTCACGACATCTGCCGACCAGGCGACATTCACCTACACGGTCACCGCGACCAAGGGCACGCCCAACGATTCCAATCACGTCGTCCAGGGAACCATCACGGTCAGGAACCCGAACGCAATGGACGCAGAGGGTGTCGACATCACCGACACGATCGCCGGCGGGCCTGCCTGCGTCGTCACCGCCGGAGCGAACCTCACCATCGCCCCCTTCGACTCTGTGACGGTCGACTACACCTGCGAGGTGGGTTCGGGCGCCCCGGGGGTCAACACCGCGACTGCGACCTGGGCCGGCGGCGTATCAGCCGGTGGGGCGCCGTTCACCTTCGGAGCACCGACCAAGGTCGTCAACGACAGGGTCGACGTGTTCGACTCGTTCGACGACGGCACCGCGATCCTGCTCAAGGGCGGCGACGCCATCGACACGACCACAACGTTCACCTACACCCAGACGGTGAGCGTGCCCACCACCGGCTGCAAGCCGTACGACAACACCGCCAAGGTCCTGTCGGGTGAGACGATCCTCGCCCAAGCGAGCGCCCGGGTCGAGGCCTGCCGCACGGCGCCGCCGGTGACCCCCGAGATTCCGGTCCAGCCGTCGCCCCCCGTCACCCCTCCACCCGGCATCTCGACCGGCACGCCCAGCGCAGCGACGCTCAGGATCCTCAAGCGC
>CAYMSM010000069.1:0-36077 GCA_964393105.1 uncultured Bifidobacteriaceae bacterium | reverse complement strand
CCCGAGCGTAAACCCTGCGATGCCGGTCGTCGAGACGGCACCGCCTGTCACCGCAAGGCCGTGCAGCGCGGTCTCCCGGTTGAGCTCACTCCAGACGCAGCCGCCCTGCGCGCGCGCGGTGCGCGCGGCCGGATCGACGTGGATGCCTCTCATGAGCGAGAGGTCGATCATGACGCCGCCGTCCGTCACCGCCCGCCCCGCGACGTTGTGCCCGCCGCCCCGGACGGAGATCTCCAGGTCGCAGTCGCGGGCCAGCGCGATGGCATCGGCGATGTCGGCGGTGCCACGGCAGCGGGCGATGAGCCCCGGCCGACGATCGATCACCCGTTGTGGATCCGCCGTCGCTCGTCGTACCCGGCGTCGCCCGGTGCGAGCACCTCCCCCGCCAAGCCGGCGGCGAACTCGGCAAGCCGGTCGCCGGTGATCGCGGTCGCTGGCATCTCCGCCTCCAAGGTCATGGACAGGGTTGCGCCCTTTTGCGCCGGTCCTTCTGGACCCCTTAGGCGCCCAACGCGTCGGCGACGACCGCCGTGTCCGTGAGCGCCTGGCCGCGGCGGACCTTCCCCTCCCGCATCCTCCAAACGTGCACGAAGGGCACCTTGACGTCCGTGCCCGTGGCCCTGGCGCGGCCCTCCATGTGACCGAGGACGACGACCGTTCCGGCCTGCTCCACGAACTCGTCGGGCGAGAGCACCAGGCCCTCCCACCGGTCCCTCATCCCGCTGAACACGCGAGCCACCTCCTCCTTGCCGCGATGCGGGCCCGCTCCCGGCATGCGGGAGCTGTTCGGCCCCGTGAACTCGATGTCCGTCTCCCAGGTGTCCGTCACTCCCTCCATGTCGCCCCGGCCGAACGCCGCGTAGGCGCCCCGGAGAATCTCGACGTTCTCGGCCATCGCTTCCTCCCCCCAATTTGCGGTGTTGCACCTCGCAGGCTGTCATTCGGCGCCTGGTCCGAATAGGTGCCGGGCCGGTGGACGCGACGCCGAGCGTTGGCTCCGAGAAGGCGATCCTCCGTGGGATGGCCCTCTGTGTCAACCTCGCCGGGTCTCCGTTGTCGACGCGATGCGCGAGGCGATCGTCCTTGTCGATCAGCCGCCGCGTGTTGTCCTGCCGCTCCGAGATCTGATCCAGGTTCCGGGTTGGTTCGCCAACGGGTCGAGGAACAACCCGGCGGCCGTTATCGTCCGTTCGATCCGAGGGTCGTCGCCCAGCGCCCGAACATCGATCGCGATCACAAGACATGCGTCAGCGATCGTTCCGGATGCCACCGCGAGCCATGAGGGCGACCATCGGCTGGAAATCGAGAGAGGTCACGCGTACAAGCTCACGCTCACGCGCCCAGCTGCGTCTCGGAGGCGGCGTCGTCGGCGCGGATCCGATCGCCCTCAGCTGTGGTGATCGACGGTCTCCTCGAGGAGCGTCCTCCGGTGCGCGATCGGCGTCGCGCGCCAAGACGTCGCGACGACGATGAGGCCGCTCGTGGCGGTGAGCGCGGCGACGATCGTGATCGCGGCGGCGGGTGAGGCGAGGTCGGCGCCGATACCGGCGATGAGGGCGCCGACCGCGAAGCCGGCGTCGCGCCAGAACCGGTACACGCCGATGATCCGTGCGCGGTCTCGTGGTTGGGCGGCGTCGGAGACGGCGGCGATCAGGGTCGGGTAGACCATGGCGGTGCCCGCGCCGAGCAACAGAGCGGCGAGGAGCGAGGAGGTGAAGGCGCCTGAGCCGGCGACGAGCAGGCCGAGCGCGCCGGCTTGGACGAGCATGCCGGCTGTGATCAGCGGCTTACGTCCGAGGTGGTCCGAGGCCCAGCCGGTCAGGAGCTGGCCGGCGCCCCACACGACGGGGTAGGCGGCTGCGACGATCGCGATCTGGTGGACTGTGGCGCCGTGTGCCGCGAGGTAGAGCGGCACGAGGCCCCAGGCGAGGGCGTCGTTGAGGTTGTTGACGAGTCCGGCCTGGTTGCAGGCGCGCAGCACCGGGTCGTGCAGCGACGCGTGGGCGAAGGCGGTGCGGAGGTTGTGGGGGGTCTCGTGAGCGCGGTGGGCGTGGGATTGTTGCTCGAGGGCGACGTGCGCGCCGGTGTCGCGGACGAACAGGACCGAGATGATGAGGCCGACGCCGGCGATGGCCGCCGCGCCGACCCAAACGACGGTTCGCGGTGCGTAGGTCGCCGCGAGCGCCCCGGTCGCGAAGGCGGCGGCGGCGACACCGAGGTAGCCGGCGGCCTCATTGAGCCCAAGCGCCAGACCCCGCCGGGCGGGCCCGGCGAGGTCGATCTTCATCACGACGGTCATCGACCAGGCAAGGCCCTGGTTGACACCGAGCAGTACGTTGGCGGCGATCACGAACCCCCACGTCGGGGCGAGACCGATCAGCAGAGGCACGGGCAGCGCGACGAGCCAACCGATCACGAGCAGCCGCTTGCGGCCGACCCGTTCGGCGAGCTCGCCGGCGGCGAGGTTGGTACAGGCCTTGGCGACCCCGAAGGCGAGCACGAAGGCGAGGATCGCTGTGTTCGAGGTGAGCCCGAAGTCACGCTCGCCGATCAGCGGCAGCACGCTGCGCTCAAGACCGACCATCGCCCCGACGAGCGCGTTGAGGCCGACGAGCAGCGTGAACTGCGCCGCGTTCGCGCGCAGCCCCAGCCTGACCGGGGTCATGCCGAGGCGATTGTCTCGCCGCGGCGGTTGGCGGCGACGATCGCTACCTGTTCATCGGGCACGGGTGGGATGTCGCGGATCAGCGCCTGCACGAACGCGTCCTCGGAGTCGAGTTGCAGTGCAGGGTTGTGACGACGTTCGAAGCCGATCGTCGAGATCGGGTTGGACGACAGCCCGCGCCCGCACACCGAGCCGGAGTAGTGCGACGGGTAGAGCAGGAGGTGGTCGGGCAGCGTCAGTAGCCGTTCCGTCAGTGATCGGTACAAGATGCGGGCCATCTGCGCGACGTTGTGGTCGCCGTGGGCGTGGAGGTCGGGCCGGCCGGCGTCGCCGACCAGCAGCGCGTCCCCGGTGAGGACCAGCCACGGCTCGTCGCTGCGCGTGTGGTCGGTGACCAGGTAGGCGTGGTGGGCGAGCGCGTGGCCGGGCGTGGCGATCGCCTCGATCTGTGTGTTGCCGAGCGTGACCGTCTCGTTGTCGCGCAACGGGTGGTGTTCGAAGTCGACGCCGGCGCCGTCGGGCAGGTATGCCGTAGCCCCGGTCCGTGCGACGAGCTCGGGCAGGCCCGAGACGTGGTCGGCCTGCAGGTGGGTGTCGAAGACCGCGACGATGGCGGCGCCCTGGCCGTCGGCGAGCGCGATGTACTCGTCAACGAGGGCGACGTGCGGGTCGACGACCGCGAAGACGCCGTGTGTCTTGCACCCGAGCAGGTATGACGCGCAGGCGGTCTCGTCGTTCAGCAGCTGTCGGAAGTACACGCCTGCCTCCAGGGGGTCGCGTTCATTACCCCTATTGACAAGTTATCGTTTGATCTATTGAATATCAAGGATGGGTTCCCGCCACGAGAAGAACTCGCTCTTCGAGGCGATCGCGCTGATGGGCAAGGCCTTCGCCAGCCCGCGGCGGCTCGAGCTGCTCGACCTGCTCGCCCAGGCCTCGCGGACCGTCGACGAGCTCGGACGCGCGAGCGACCTGTCGACGGCGAATACCTCCCAACACCTGCAGGCCTTGCACGCGGCGGGGATGGTCACCCGCACACGTGAGGGAACCAGGGTGCGCTACGCCCTCGCCGGCAACGAGGTGCTCGCCCTGTGGCTGGCGCTGCGCGACGCATCGCTCGCGCGACTGGGCGAGGTCGAGCGCGCCGCGCGCGACTACCTCGGCGAGGACGTCGAGGTGATCGGCCGCGACGAGCTGATCGCCCGGATGGGCAAGGGCGACGTCGTCCTCGTCGACGTACGCCCCGCGCAGGAGTATGCGGCCGGACACATCGACGGTGCGCGGTCGATCCCGCTCGAGGAGCTTCAGGAGCGGCTGGCGGAGCTACCGGCCGGCCGCGAGGTCGTGGCCTACTGCCGCGGCCCCTTCTGCGCCTACGCGCACGACGCCGTCCGCCAGGTACGTGCTGCGGGCCACAGGGCGCGGCGCCTGAAGGAGGGCTGGCCCGAATGGCGGCTCGCCGACACGCCCACCAACCATCACCGAGCCGCATGAACCCCACCGCGTCAGCCCCGACCACCCACCCGGAGGGCATCACCACATGAGCACCACCGACATCCCAATCGACGTTGACGTCCTGCGCGAAGAGATCCGAAAGACTTACACCGAGGTCTCGAACGACCAGGAGCGCGAGTTCATCTTCCCCACCGGGCGTGCCTGGGCGCGGGAGCTCGGCTATCCCGAGCCGGAGCTTGCGCGTGTCCCGGACGCAACGGTGGAGAGCTTCGCCGGCGTGGCAAACCACTGGACGCTGGGGCGCATCGACCCCGGGTCGATCGTCCTCGACCTCGGCTGCGGCGCCGGCACCGACCTGCTGATCGCCGCGCAGATGACCGGCCCCACCGGGCGCGTCATCGGCGTCGACATGACGTCATCGATGCTGGAACTCGCGCGAGTCAGCGCCCGGGAGATGGGGCTGGAGGGTCTGGAGCTGCACGAGTCGCTGATCGAGGCGCTGCCGCTCGAAGACGCCTCCGTCGATGTGGTGATCTCCAACGGCGTCATCGACCTCGTGCCCGACAAGGACGCCGTCTTCGACGAGATCGACCGGGTCCTGCGCCCCGGCGGCCGCCTGCAGATCGCCGACGTCGTGATCCACCACGAGGTCTCCGAGGACGCCCGCAAACGCATCGACCTCTGGACTGCCTGAATCGCCGGTGCGCTGCTCCACGGTGAGCACGCACGCCTGCTGGTCCAGCGGGCCTACACCGACATCACCCAAGGCGAGCTCGTCGACACCTACGCCCGATCAGCCTTCGAGGACACCCGCCGCAAGGCCGAGAAGTTCGGCGCGATGGGCTCGACGATCCGGGCGAACAAGCTGCGCTGAAGCGACTTCGCGCGTCAACTTGGGCGAGACCTCAGCGTGTGCGGCCGTTGGAAACAGATCTCGCTTGTCTTCGTCGCCCCCGATGGTTACCGCGTGCGCGAGAACCGGTGGACGGCCTCGACGAGCTCCCGGCTCTTCTCGGCAGCCTCCGCTTCGTTTCCTGACGCGAGCGCGCTCGCCACGCAATGGTTGACATGATCTTCGAGGAGCTGGAAGGCGAGGCTCTCGAGGGCGGTGTTGACGGCGGCGATCTGGGTGAGGATGTCGATGCAGTAACGGTCCTCGTCGAGCATCCGTTCGACGCCGCGGACCTGGCCTTCGATCCGGTGCAGCCGTTTCACCAACGCCGCCTTGTTCGTGCTGTAGCCGTGGACGTGGTTGGCGGTCTCGCTCATGCGGTTGCTCCCTGGCGGGCGCTGCGGAATCGCCGCAGGCGCAGGCTGTTGGTGATGACGAAGAGGCTCGATGCGGCCATCGCCGCGGCAGCGATGATCGGGTTCAGCAGGCCGGCGACGGCGAGCGGAATCGCGGCGACGTTGTAGGCGAAGGCCCAGAAGAGGTTGCCCTTGATCGTGCTCAGGGTTCGGCGTGCGAGCCGGATCGCGTCCGCGGCGGCCCGCAGGTCGCCAGAGACGAGCGTCAGGTCGGATGCCTCGATGGCCACGTCGGTGCCGGTGCCGATCGACAGCCCGAGGTCCGCCTGCGCCAGCGCCGGCGCGTCGTTGACGCCGTCGCCGACCATGGCCACGACCTCGCCGGACTCCTGAAGCCGCCTGACCTCGGCGACCTTGCCCTCGGGGTCGACCTCGGCCAGCACACGCTCGATCCCAACCTCGTCGGCGACGCGCCTGGCGGTCTCCCCGTTGTCGCCGGTCAGCAGCAGCGGTGTCAGGCCGAGCCCCTTGAGCTGGCTGATCGCCTCGGCGCTGGTCGGTTTGACGGTGTCGCGGACGACGAGGGTCGCGCGCGCCTGCCCGTCCCAGGCGACGGTGATCGCACCGTCACGGCGACCCACCTCGACCTCGTGACCCTCGACGATGCCGCGGACGCCGACCCCGGGCAGGTTTCGGAAGTCCGTGACCTTGGGCAGCTCACCAAGCTCGCGCCGGGCCGACGCGGCGATCGCCTGGGCGATCGGATGCTCGGACGCCGCCTCGACGGCGCCGCCGAATCGCAGCACGTCGGCCCGCGTCCCGTGGTCCGACACGACGACCTCGGCGAGCTCCATCTTGCCCTCGGTGATCGTGCCGGTCTTGTCGAGGACGATCGTTCTGACTCGTCGCGTCTGCTCGAGGATCTGCGGGCCCTTGATCAGGATCCCGAGTTGGGCGCCGCGACCCGTCCCGACCATCAAGGCCGTCGGCGTGGCGAGGCCGAGCGCGCAGGGGCAGGCGATGATCAACACGGCGACCGCGGCGGTGAACGCTGACGCTGCGCCCGCGCCTGAGGCCAACCACCCGCCCAGTGTCGCCAGCGCGATCACGATCACGATGGGAACGAAGATCGCCGAGACCCGATCCGCGAGACGCTGCACCGGAGCCTTCCCCGACTGTGCGGCCTCGACGAGGCGGGCGATCTGCGCCAGCGCCGTGTCAGCGCCGACCTTGCTCGCCCGGACGACCAGACGGCCATAGGTGTTGATCGTCGCCCCGGCGACGTCCGAGCCGGGCCCGACCTCGACCGGGAGCGACTCACCGGTGAGCATCGACTGGTCGACCGCGGACGCGCCCTCCTCGACGACGCCGTCCGTGGCGATCTTCTCGCCGGGCCGGACGACGATGAGGTCGCCGACCCGAAGCTCCCCGGCAGGCACGAGGACCTCGACCCCGTCGCGCAGGACGCGCGCCTCCTTCGCCCCGAGCTCCAGCAGTTTGCGGATCGCCTCGGAGGAGCGGCTCTTGGCTTGGGCCTCGAGGTAGCGGCCGAGCAGGATCAGCGTCGTGATCACGGCTGCGACCTCGAAGTAGGTGTCGGTAGCGATGTCGCCGATGAGAACGACCGTCGACCACAGCCAGGCGGCGAGCGTGCCCATCGAGATCAGCGTGTCCATCGTCGCCGCCGCGTGGCGGGCGCTCGTCCACGCGGCCCGGTGGAAACCGGCGCCGCAGTAGACGACTACCGGCGTCGAGAGGACGAGTGCGAGCCACTCCCAGCCCGCGAACTGGAGCGACGGCACCATCGCCAGCAGCGCGACAGGCGCGGTCAGCACGATCGCCACGACCAACCGGCGGCGCAGAACCGCGACGGGCTCGTCGTGATGATGGTGTTCCCCGTCCTCGTGGTCGTGGGGCCCGATATGTGCGGGCTCGGAAGGGTGTGCGTGGTAGCCGACGGACTCGACCGCGCTGACGAGCTCATCGACCGTCACCGACGGGTCGCAGCGGACGGTCGCCTTCTCGGTTGCGAAGTTGACCGACGCCTCGACGCCCTCGACTTTGTTGAGCTGCTTCTCGATGCGGGAGGCGCAGGCCGCGCACGACATTCCTTCGAGATCGAGGCGCAGCTCGTTCGTCATCCGGCTGCGAGTCGCGTTCATTCGCCCTTCCTCATCCCTCGACTGTACCCCATGAGGGTATATGGACAATGGGCCGGCCCGGCGGTGCAGGTAATTCGTCGCGGCAGCCGGCCGCGCAGACCGTCACCGATTCGACCATCCCTCGCCTGGGCCCTGAGAGCAGCAGGACGAGCACCACCGCCGCGGCGACCGCGGGGAGGGCAACGAACGCCTGGGACGGCTCGGCGCGAAGCTCTCGCCAGGCGACCGGGACGTTACCCCGATGAGCTGTCATGGCCAGAGCGCCCGGAGCGAAGCGACAGTTGCTCGTCGCCACCCTGGATCGACTCCGCTTCCTCGGTCTCGCGCTGCTCGATCAAGCGGTCGAGCTCATCGCGCTGGCATCTGAGCTCCGCGGTCGACCTCGCCTCGATCGAAGTGTCGCAGGTGTCGCTGCCGCCAACGTCGCCGTCGCCGCCTTGAACCCCGTGGTGATGGCCACGCATCATCCACAGCATCATCAGTGGGCACGCGAGCACCAGCGCGAGGATGAGGAGCTCGTTCATGAGTTGTCGCGATCGATGGGAGGCCGGTGCGCGAGTCTCACGGCGACGTACACCGCGGCCGCGATGAGAACGACCCAGGTGACCATCATCCCCGTCATCCAGACCCAGTCCCATCCATCCATCCAGACATGCATCACAAGCCTCCTTCTCCTTGGTGCCCAGAGTGTCCCCCACCCCGGACCCCCCGGGCATCGGGCCCAGACCACATACCCAGTGGGGGTAACTACGGACGGGCGCTGGGGCCGGCACTCACCGCCCCTCGAAACGTCAGCCCTCTACGTTCTCGTAGAGTAGGCATTGCCTGTTCACCGGGGCTCGCGCGGGGTCCCGTGGGTCGGGGCGCCCAGGGATCGTCCTGTGTCGCGCGCCAGGCCCCGATCGAGCGGAATCTCTGCCTACGGGACACGGTGCGGGAGGGGCACCATTTCCTCTCCACCCCCATCGCCACAATGTGGGACGCATCCATGTTCCCCGGCTCGACAAGCGACGTAGGTCCTCCGTTTGGGCGGGACCGCTACGCGGTCATGCGGATCGCGACGTCGTACCTCGTCACCGAGGTGCGCCGCCCCGGAGTGTCGTCGGCCGGCATCGCGTTCAGCCCTCATCGCCGCGCCTGTAGTCGTCCTCCGTCTCGAAGAAGAGGACCACGAGCGACTCTCGGACTCAGCGTCGTGGAGCACGACGATCTCCGTCGCCGGGAGTCCCTCCGGCCGGGCTCACCCCCGGCCTGCACCAGGTGGGTGGAAGCCATGGGCCGTTCCTTTCTCGGTTGCAGCCGACTACAAGTATTCCGCTTGGTGCGATGATTCGCAGAGCCCATCCGGGCGTCGAGCGCGAGCTTGCGAAGATGGAAGGACATCGACGATGGCACACCTCCGGGGCGATGAGCACAGTCCGAAGCCTGCGGTCGTCGGTCGCTGGGAATGGCGTGCGTTCGGCAAGCAGTTTGGCGCCGTCGAGGGTCGCTTCGCGGCGCGCTCGCCGGAGCGGGTGCAGGAAAGCGACGAGCTCTACCTGCTCTCGGCCGTTGGTAATGCCAACGTCAAGATCCGCGACGACCTGATGGACATCAAGCGGCTCGTGCAGGTGAACGGGGACGGACTCGAGCAATGGGTGCCCATCGTGAAGGCGGCGTTCCCACTCTCCACGGTGGACGTGGGCAGGGTCTTCGCGGCCCTGGCAATCCCGATCCGGTTACCCGCGGGCAGCAGCTACACGCTCGACCGGTTCGTCGACGAACTCGTGCGTCCGCACCATTCCCTGCGCGCCGTGCACGTACACAAGAAGCGCGCCCGCTACACCGTCAACGGCTGCATGGCGGAGGCCACCGAGGTGCGCGTCGACGGCCAGGCGACGCGGACGATCGCGATCGAATCGGAAGACCCGAACCGCGTGATCGCGACCGTGCACGAGTTCGGACTCGCCTCGCCTCCGAACGTGAGCTATCCGCGCGGCCTCAAGGCGCTCCTCGGATTCGAGGTGCGGCGCTGCGCGGTCATCGACGTCGGCACGAACTCGGTCAAGTTCCACATCGGCGAGCGGAGCTCGGACGGTGCCTGGCGGACGATCGTGGACCGCGCCGAGGTCACGCGACTCGGCGAAGGTCTCCAGGACAACGGCGAGCTCAACGCAGAGCCGATGGAGCGGACGATCTCGGCGATCGCCGGCATGGCCGACGAAGCGGATCGGAACGGCGTCGCCACCATCGCCGCAGTCGGCACGGCCGGGATGCGCATCGCGCGCAACAGCGCCGACCTCGTCGCTGCCGTGCAAGCCCGCTGCGGTGTTGCCATCGAGGTCATCTCCAGCGAGGAGGAGGGTCGGCTCGCCTATCTCGCGGTGAAGTCCGGGCTCCGTCTCGCGCAGGGCTCGCTGGTCGTGTTCGACACCGGCGGCGGCAGCTCGCAGTTCACGTTCGGCCACGGCGAGCAGGTCAACGAGCGGTTCAGCGTCGATGTGGGCGCAGCCCGTTACACGGAGAAGCACCGCCTCTCCGGCGTCGTCTCGCAGGAACTCCTCCGCAACGCGCTCGACGCGATCGCCGCCGACCTCGCGCGTCTCAACGGCCGGCCCACGCCCGACACGCTCGTCGGCATGGGCGGCGCCGTCACCAACCTCACCGCGGTCAAGCATGGCCTCGCAACGTACGACCCGGACATCGTCCAAGGCACGGAACTCGACCGCGCCGAGATCGACCGGCAGATCGAGCTCTACCGCACCCGCAGCGTCGAGGAGCGGCGAGCGATCGTCGGCCTGCAACCGAAGCGCGCCGAGGTCATCCTGGCCGGCGCGTGCATCGTGAAAACGGTGATGGCGAGGCTCGGCAAGAAATCCCTCACCGTGAGCGACCGCGGTCTGCGCCACGGCCTGCTCGTCGAGCGGTTCGGCACGTAGACCCCTGGCTCGCCCGAGCCGCGCGAACTGGTCGTTCCGCCTCATCGATGAGGGCGGACATATGGCTCCACTCACGCGCCCGGAACTCATCACCCGGGACGCCTCACGAACGGGCGGATGTGAGGAGACCGCATCGTTTCTTCGCGGGCCGCGGTAGAGTCCCGTGACCTGCCGGCCCTGACCGGTGACGGTTCTCACAGGAGGAAGGAACGATGGTGAAGCGTCCGAGGATCTCCCTACTCGCCGTGCTCCTGCTCGTCTCACTGACGGCGGTCCTCGCGGCCGGCTGCGGAGACGACGACAGCGGCACCGCGGGCACGACCACCGGCGCGCTCACCACCGACCAGGCGATCGCGGCCGCGGTGCCCGCCGACATCAGCTCGAAGGGCACGCTGACCGTCGCGGCGGATGCCACCTACGCGCCAAACGAGTTCATCGGCGCCGACGGGAAGACCGTGGAGGGCATGGACGCCGACCTCGCCCAGGCCCTCGGGGCGGTGCTGGGGCTCAAGATCAACGTCGTCAACGCGACCTTCGACGGCATCATCCCGGGCCTCGCCGCCGGCAGGTACGACCTCGGCATGTCGTCGTTCACCGACACCAAGGAGCGCGAGGAGGTCGTCGACTTCGTCACCTACCTCTCGGCCGGCACCTCCTTCTACGTGAAGGCGCAGGGCGGTCCCGTGATCAACACGCTCGACGACCTCTGCGGGCTCAAGGTCGCCGTCGAGCGCGGGACGACGCAGGCAGAAGCCGCCACCGCGCAGAGCGCCACGTGCAAGACGGCGGGCAAGCCGGGCGTGACAGTCCTCGTCTTCCCGGACCAGAACGCTGCGAACCTCGCCCTCGCGAGCGACCGGGGAGAGGTCGGCATGGCCGACTCGCCCGTCGCGGGCGACATCGTCAACAAGTCCAACGGCCAGTTCAAGCTCTCCGGCGAGGCATTCGGGGCCGCGCCCTACGGCATCGCGATTCCCAAGGGGAACGGCATGGCCCAGCCGGTCCTCGACGCGTTGAAGGTCCTGATCGCGAACGGCACATACACGACGATCCTGACGAAGTGGGGGGTTCAGGACGGGGCGATCGACAACCCGCAGATCAACGGAGCCATCAGCTAAGGGCCCGTAAAAGAATATGTGCTGTGTCGAGATGGCGAGCGAAACCCGAGTCAGGCGGTGGCCGCGAGCCTCGCCGCTATCGGGAATAACGGCGATCTCGCGGGCGCCGTCTGGCGACGGGTTGCAGCCGCCAGATCGCCGCAGTACTTCTTTTGCGGGCCCTAACCGCAGAAGGCGGGAGTCGGCGGCAGCGATCCCACCGAGCCCGTGACGGCGACCTCCGGGATCGCCCCGCCGCCCGTCCCGCCCGACAGGATCACGGCCGTGCCGCTTCGCCACCGGGGCCGCTGGCTGGCGGCGGCGATCGTCCTGCTCCTCGCCGCCGCCCTCGGCGCGTCGATCGCGACGAACCAGCGCTTCGAGTGGGGCATCGTCGGGGATTACTTCCTGTCCGGCCGGGTGCTCGACGGCCTCGTCGTGACACTCGAGCTGACGGTCGTCTCGATGGCGATCGGCATCGTGCTCGGGGTCGTGCTCGCCGTGATGCGCCTCTCCCCGAACCCGCTCGTGTCCAGCGCGAGCTGGCTCTACATCTGGTTTTTCCGCGGCACACCGGTACTGGTCCAGATCCTCTTCTGGAGCAACATCTCCGCGCTCTACCCGCGCCTGTCGGTGGGCATCCCGTTCGGGCCGGAGCTCACCGACTTCAGCGCGAACTCGGTGATCACGCCGTTCGTCGCCGCCCTGCTGGCCCTCGGGCTCAACGAGGGCGCCTACATGGCGGAGATCGTGCGGGCGGGCATCATCTCCGTCGAGGAGGGCCAGAGTGAGGCGGCGAAGAGCCTGGGGATGACCCGCCTGCAGACGATGCGCCGGATCGTGCTGCCGCAGGCGATGCGGGTCATCATCCCGCCGACGGGGAACGAGACGATCTCGATGCTGAAGACGACCTCCCTGGTCAGCGTCATCGCGACCACCGAGCTGCTCTACTCGGTGCAGCTCATCTACGCGGTGAACTTCCGGACGATCCCGCTCCTCATCGTGGCGAGCATCTGGTACCTGATCGTCACCACCGTGCTGTCGATCGGGCAGTACTACGTCGAGCGCCGCTTCGGCCGGGGCGGGTCCCGCGAGCTGCCCGAGACGCCGATCCACCGGCTTCGCCGGAACCTCTTCTCGTTCCGGCACGCAACCGTCGACGAGTCGGCGACATCCGGCGAGCGACGATGAGCGTCCCGATGCTGAGAGCGGAGGAGGTCCACAAGCGCTTCGGCCGCCTCGAGGTCCTGAAGGGGGTGTCGCTGGAGGTGCAGCCGGGCGAAGTGGTGTGCATGCTCGGACCGTCGGGTTCCGGCAAGTCGACGTTTCTGCGTTGCGTCAACCACCTCGAGAAGATCGACGCCGGCCGGCTCTGGGTCGACGGCGGGCTGGTCGGCTATCGCCAGGCGGACGACAGGCTCTACGAGCTGAGCGAGGCTGAGGTCTGCCGGAAGCGCGCGGAGATCGGGATGGTCTTCCAGCGGTTCAACCTCTTCGCGCACATGACCGCGCTGGAGAACGTGATCGAGGCGCCGATCAGCGTGAAGAAGACGCCGAGGACCGAGGCCGCCGGGCGCGGGAAGGACCTCCTCGAGCGGGTCGGGCTCACGGACAAGCTCGACACGTACCCGTCGCAGCTCTCCGGCGGCCAGCAGCAACGGGTGGCGATCGCCCGGGCCCTCGCGATGGAGCCGAAGCTGATGCTGTTCGACGAGCCCACCTCCGCCCTCGATCCGGAGCTTGTCGGCGAGGTGGTCGACGTCATGGGCCGGCTCGCGAAGGACGGCATGACGATGATCGTGGTGACCCACGAGATGGGCTTCGCGCGCGAGACGGCAGACCGCGTCGTGATGATGGACGAGGGGCGGATCATCGAGGAGGGGCCGCCGGATGAGTTCTTCGGGGCGCCGCGAGAGGAACGGACGAAGCAGTTCCTCTCGAAGATCCTCTGAGCGGCCTGGCAACGCTGCTCAACGACGGAGGGGGTGAACGCCGGTACCGCCGAACGGCCGAGCCTCATCGGGGGGCTGCTTCGGCGGAGGCACTTCAGCCGCCGGCCGCAAATCGTGCACGCCCGGCGAAACCGTCGGATAGGTTCCCGTTCATCCACTCGCGAGGCAGGATGACCGAGCTACTCCAGACGACGATCGACGGTCTCTCCATTGGGTCCATCTACGCTCTCTCAGCGATCGGCCTGACGCTCGTCTACGGGATCCTGAAGCTCGTGAACTTCGCCCAGGGGGACTTCATGACGCTGGGCGCGTACGTGGCGTTCGCGGTGAGCGTGAGCGCGGGAGTCAATATCGGGCTGGCGATCCTGGCCGCGATCGCGGCCGTGGCATTGCTCGGGCTGGGCTCGGAGTACGCCATCTGGCGCCCGATGCGACGACGCGGCGCGGGGATGCTGCAGCTCCTGCTCCTCTCGCTGGGGTTCGCCTTCGTGATCCGGTACATGATCCAGTTCCAGTGGACCGGACAGCTCCGGAAGCTGGACGTCGACGCGACCAAGGCGTTCAACCCCGGCGACCTCACGATCAGCTACGTGCAGCTCATCGTCATGGTCGGGGCCGGGACGATTCTCGTCCTCGTCGCGATCCTCCTGAAGACGACGATGCTCGGCAAGTCGATGCGCGCCCTCTCCGACAACTTCGACCTGGCGGAGGTGTCGGGCGTCGACACCGGCCGGGTCATCGCCGTGACGTGGCTCCTCGCCGGGGGCCTCGCCGGACTCGCGGGCGTCGCGGCCGCGATCTACCAGTCGCTCCTCACGCCCGACACCGGCTTCGTGCTCCTGCTGTCGGTGTTCGCGGCCGTCATCGTCGGCGGCATCGGCAACGCCTACGGCGCGCTCGCCGGGGGTCTCTTGATCGGCCTGGTTCAGGAGTGGTCCACCATCGGCGGCCTCGTCCCGGTGGAGTACAAGGAGACCGTCGGCTTCGCGATCCTCATCCTGGCGCTCCTCATCCGCCCCCAGGGCATCTTCGGGCAGGCGGTACGCGCCGCATGATCAGGACGACCTGATGGACGCCCTGCTCGCCATCGGCTTCTGGTACCTGGTGCTCACGTTCGCGGGGGTCAACGCGATCTTCGTGCTGGGCCTGCAGGTACAGGTGGGCGAGGCGGGGCTCGTCAACATCGGCCACGTGGCGTTCATGCTCGTCGGCGCGTACAGCATGGGCCTCATGGTGACGAACGGCGTCACCATCTGGCTCGCGATCCCCGTCGCGATCCTTCTTGGTGCGCTGTTCGGCGTGCTGCTCGGCATCCCCACCCTGCGCCTGCGCGGCGACTACTTCGCGATCACGACCATCGCCGCCGCCGAGATCCTGCGGTTCGTGGTCCTCAACGAGGATGGCGCGACCGGGGGACCCCAGGGGCTCATCAACGCGAGCGGGCCGTGGCGTGACTTCAATCGCGACGTCCTCTCCTTCTTCTCGGACACGCTCGGGGTCGATCTCGACCGGCGAGTGCCGCTCTTGGCCCTCACCTGGCTCGTGGCGGTGGTCATCGGGCTCCTGCTCGTCCTCGCGACCCGTACCCCCTGGGGACGCGTGCTGCGCGCGGTGCGCGAGAACGAGGAGGCGGCGGCGGCGGTGGGGAAGCCCGTCTTCTCCTACAAGCTGCAGGCCCTCGCCCTGGGCGGGGCCATCGGGGCGGTGTCGGGCGTGATGTTCACGTTCGCCTCGACCTCGCTCTTCCCCGGGGACTTCCTCTCCAACGTCACGTTCATCGGCTTCGCCATCCTGATCCTGGGCGGCATCGGCAGCTATCTCGGCGTCCTCGTGGGGTCGATCGCGATCGCGATCGTCATCTCCGGGCCGCGCCTGCTGGACTTCCCGATCGACGCCGAGAAGGTCGCGGCGCTGCGCTTCGTGGTCGTCGGGCTCGTCATCATGGCGGTCATGGCGTTCCGGCCGCAGGGCCTCTTCGGCAAGAAGGAGGAGCTGTATCTCGACTCCTGATCCGATGACGCCGCTTCTGGTGGTGGAGGGCGTCGAGCGACGCTTCGGCGGGCTGCGCGCAGTCGACGGCGCCAGCTTCTGCGTGCGGCCGGGCACCGTGACCGCGCTCATCGGACCGAACGGCGCGGGCAAAACGACGCTCTTCAACGTCATCAGCGGGTTCGTCGCCCCCGACGCGGGGACGATCCGGTTCGACGGCGAGGAGATCGCGGGGCGGGCGCCGCACGAGATCGCCCGGCGCGGCCTGGTGCGAACCTTCCAGCTCACCCGGGTCTTCGGCAAGATGAAGGTCCTCGACAACGTGGTCATCGCGGCACGGGACCAGCCGGGCGAGAAGCTCGTCCAGGCGGTGTTTCGTCCGGGGAGAAGCCGTCGACGCGAGCGCGAGGTGCGTGAGCGCGCGATCGCGATGCTCGATCAGGTGGGGCTGGCGGAGAAGGCCGGCGACTACGCCGCGACGCTGTCCGGCGGACAGCGAAAGCTGCTCGAGCTGGCCCGGGCGCTCATGGCGGAGCCGCGGATGGTGATGCTGGACGAGCCCATGGCCGGCGTCAACCCGACGCTCGGCCGGCGCCTGTTGACGTATCTCGACGAGCTCCGGGACCGGGAGGGCCTGACCGTCCTCTTCGTCGAGCACGACATGGACGTCGTGATGGGGGTCTCGGACGAGGTGGTGGTGATGTCGGAGGGGCGGGTCATCGCGCACGGCGCTCCCGAGCTCGTGCGCGCCGATCCGCGCGTCGTGGACGCCTACCTCGGGACCGAGACGGTGAGCGCATGACCGAGCCGGGCGTGCCACCCGCGGCCGCGGCGACGGCCGGCGGCCCCGAAGGTCGCGAGCTCCTGCTCTCCGCGGATGGTCTCGTCGGTGGCTACGTGCCCGAGGTCGACATCCTGCGGGGCTGCTCACTCGAGGCGCGGGAGGGCGAGATGGTGGTCGTGGTCGGGCCGAACGGGGCGGGGAAGTCGACCCTCATCAAGGCGATGTTCGGCCTCGTCGCGTTGCGCGAGGGCAGGGTGACACTGCGCGATCACGACGTCACCGGCGCGCCGCCCCACCGCATCACGGCCCAGGGGATGAGCTACGTGCCGCAGGTGGCGAACGTCTTCACCACGCTGACCGTGCACGAGAACCTCGAGATCGGCGGCGTGCTCAGGCGGGCGGCGCTGAGGCGGCGCCTCGACGACATGTACGCGCTCTTCCCGCGACTGGCGGAGCGCGCCCGCCAGCGTGCGGGGACGATGTCGGGCGGTGAGCGCCAGATGCTCGCGATGGCCCGCGCGCTCATGCCCGAGCCGGCGGTGCTGCTCCTCGACGAGCCCTCCGCTGGGCTGGCGCCCCAGATCGTGGGGGAGGTGTTCGACACCTGCGGCGAGATCAACCGTGCAGGCATCACGATCGTGATGATCGAGCAGAACGCTCGCCGGGCGCTGGCGTTCGCCGATCGCGGCTACGTGCTGGAGGGCGGCCAGAACCGCTACACGGGGACCGGCCGGGAGCTGCTCGACGACCCCAAGGTGGCCGAGTTGTACCTCGGCGGCACCTCGCTCGAGACGTCGGACGACGAGCCCCCGGGGGCGCCGCATGGCGACGCCCCCGTGAGCGGATGACGCCGAGACCTACCCTGCCTTGAGGATCTCCGTGCCGTCCACGAGCTTGCCGCCCTTGTACTCCCAGATGAGGTAGTCGCCGACACCCGGGTCGCCGTTCTCGGCCAGGTCGATGGGGCCCGAGGCGCCCGTGTAGTCGATGTCCTCGCCGGCCTTCAGCGCGGTGAGCGCGTCTCCCAGCTGCTCGAACGTGTACGTCGTGCCCGGAGGCCCGGAGACCTCGCGCACCTTTGCGGCGATGTCCGCCGGAGCGCTCGATCCTGCCGCGACGGCCGCGAGACCGCACAGCACCGCGGCGTCGAACATCTGCACGTCGAAGGTCTGCCGGGTGCCGAGGTTACTGGCATCCCACAGCGCCTGGAACTGGGGCGCCAGCGTGTTGCCCTTGTCGGTGGGGGCTGTGCCGCGCATGCCCTCCGTGGTTGCCGTACCGGAGTTCTTCGGCAGGTCCTTGGATCGAAGGCCGTCGGTGCCCCAGGTCGTCTTCGGATCGAAGCTGCCGGATCGCGCGAGCGCGGGGCCGAGCTTGGCCCACGTCTCGGGGAAGGTGAAGATCGCGACGACGGCCGGGTCGCCGCCGGTGATCTGGCGCGCCTCGGCGTCGTAGCTCGCCGCGTCGACGTTGAAGGTCACGCTGGCGCCGACGGTTCCGCCCAGCTTCTCATAGGCGGCGGTGAAGTCCTTGCTGAGCCCGGTACCGTACGCGTCGTTCTGGCCCGCGATGTTGACCTTGCCACCCTTGGTCTCGTCGTAGATCAGCTGCGCGAGCACCGGTCCCTGCAGCGAGTCGGGCGGCGGCACCCGGAAGACCGTGCCGTTGTCCGTGACCTCGGCCCGAACGCTCGACGCCGTGGAGGAGGGGCTGATGATCGGGATGCCCGCGTCTATCGTGACGTTCTGGGCCACCGAGATGACCTCGCTGCTGGCCATCGGGCCGGCGAGGCACTTCGCGCCGTCGGATTCGACCACCTTGGTGGCCGCCTCCTGGGCCGGTCGGGCGTCGGTCTCGGTGTCGGCTGCAACGCTCGTCACGTCGAGGCTGACACCCGAGGCCTTTGCTGCCTTGTTGAGCTCGGCAACGCCAAGCTCGCCGGCCTTCTGGGCCGGCCCGCCGAAGTCGGCGAGCGCGCCGGTCAGGGGCACCAGTATTCCCAACTTCAGGGCTCCCACGTCACCGCCGCCACTGCCGGCGTCGTCGTCCCCACAGCCCGCCGCAACGATGCCGAGCGTCAGAACCGCCGCGAGAGCGGCAGCCGCCGGCCATCTGGATCGTTTCATTCCCCCTCCTCCTCAACGCGTTGAGGGGTTCCCGCGGATGTGCCCGCGTTCGGCGGAACCCCGATTGAGGGGCAGCCTATCCGTCGCCTCGCCCGACTGTAAGGCCTCGGGTGCGCTCTCCGTGGCTGCTGCTGCTGCCACCGATCGCCCTCCAGGTCATGCTCAACTCCGTCGGGCGCCCAGCGCGAACACGACCCAGCCGCCAGACTGCACTGAAGCTTCCGACGCGGGACACTAGAGCGGGCTCAGGTCGGGTCGGTCGTAGTGGCCGGCGGTGTCGAGCACCCGCCGGGCGGCCAGGATCAGGTCGAGGTCGCAGTCGGCATACAGGATCTCCTCGCGGCCGTGCACGGGCCCGGCCAGGAGGTTGCCCCAGGGGTCGCAGATCACGCTACCACCGGTGAAGTGGACCTCGGGGCAGCCGGCGAGCTCTTCGCGCAGCGGGAAGTCCTCGGGAAAGTCCGCGGTGCGCAGGTACTGCACGGGCGAGAGGACAAACGCGCCCGCCTCGAAGGCGAACGTCCGCATCGCGGCCACCCAGATGTCGCGGTCATCGGCGGTGGGTGCCGCATAGAAGTCCACCCCTTCCCGATGGAGGTGACGGCGGGCGGCGGGCATGAAGTTCTCCCAGCAGATCAGCCCACCGAGCCGGCCGAACTCCGCCTGCACGACGCCCAGGTCGTCGCCCGCGCCCTGGCCCCAGAAGATCCGCTCGTGCATCGTCGGCACGAGCTTTCGATGACGGCGGACCAGCCGGCCATCGGGCGCGAACCACAGGAGCGTGTTCCAGAGGGTGCCGGGGCGGCCGTCCTCACGCTCGTTGACCCCGATCGCGACCCAGACCCCGGCCCGGCGCGCGGCATCGCCCAGGGCGAGGGCAAGCGGTCCGCCCACGTCGACCGCGTTGTCCCAGATCCGGCGGTGCAGCTCGACCGCGCGCGGGGAGACGATCAGGCCGTAGTGATGCCCCCAACATGAGCGGGGCATGATCGGGACGAAGCCCTCGGGCAGCGCGACGAGCCTCGCCCCACCCGCCGCCGCCTCCGCGACGAGCGCGCAGGCCTTCTCCACCGACGCCGGGCCGTCGAGCACGACGGGCGTCGCCTGCACCACCGCCACGCGGACCTTCATCGGACTGCACCTCTCCTTTTCCACCGAACGCACTTCGCGTTCGATCGAGGGCGCACCAGCGTTTGCTCACCGAGCACGGCTCTTGTCCTGTTCGCGCAGCATGAGCACGACCTCAGCGGCCTTTCTACCACAGGAGTCGGGGGGCGGCCGGAACGACCGCCCCCCCCCGCGATCTGGTCTCTAGATCCCGAGGATCGCCTTCTTCTTGGCGGCGAACTCCTCCTCGGTGATCAGGCCTTGACCCATCAACGCCGCGTACTTCTGAATCTCCGCGGCGTCGTCGGGCACTGCGGGCGCGGCCGGGGCCGCAGCCTGCTGGGCCTGGAGCTCCGCGATCTGCGCGCTCTGGTCGGCCTCCTGCTGTGCAGCGGCCTGACCTCTCTGGGCACTCTTCGTACCCATGTGAGCCGCCCCGCCCACCACGGCCGCCGTCATCAGCAGCCCCGGACCTCTACGTCCTCTCATTGCGCTCTCCTCTCTGTCTTAGCGACCACTTAGGAATTGGCCTCTTCCAGCGCCCACTCGCGCGCCGCCTGGACAATGTCGTGCGGAACCCGCTCGAACGCGACCAGAACTCCACCCGCGTCGCGCATCGCCTGGGCGACCTGACGGGCCCACACATTCTCCCAGACCAGGAGTGCCGCCGAGGAGTTGGGCTCGAGCTCCTCGCCGGCGGCCAAGAGGTCCTCGTCGTTGAAAAGCCCCTGCACGTCGATGTTCAGCGCGTCGAGCGCCTCCTGCACGTCCGGAGCGAGCTCCGTGATCTCGAACGCGAGCACCTCGCCGTTGCTGTCCTTGCCGACGAACGCCGCGTCGATGAGGCGAATCGTACCCGCCTCAATGAGGTCGGCGAGTGCGGGCGCGATCTTGCCGTTGAACTGGTTGCCCGGGAACGCGATCACCGCGTAGTCGACGGGTCCGATCTCGTCCATTCGTTCTCCTTCCGCTCCTGTCGATTGTCCGCCCGCCTCACTCGAAGGCGTTGGTCGGTGTTGCGGATGTCATCGGCGCACCGCCAGCCTCTGCACCTGCTCCGACTCCGGTGCGTGCCCCCCATCCTGGCACGAGTATACGCATCCACATGCACCCACCGCGCTCGTCGGCGGCCGCGTGACGGGCGCGATCGCGGGCAGCACGAGCAAACGGCCGGAGCGCCGGCGGCCTGGCCTTCCGCGTCCACGTTCTCGCCATCAAGATGCTGTCATCGCTCCCTCCCGTCGCGATCCACACGCTGCGGCTCTGGATCATCCGAGGCCGGGGCAGCCGGAGGCTCCTGCCGGACGAAGAGCCCGCGCGCTGCGCGCACGGACTTGGTACGGAGTGATTCCGGCTCCCCCTGCGTGTGGGGTCTGCCCCACTCGGCGGCGACGCTCGCACCGATCAGGAGGGCCGACGCATAGAGGTAGACGGAGTACAGGAAGACGAGCACGCTCGTCAGCGAGCCGTAGATGACGCTCCACTGGGTGGTCCTGGCATACAGGATGCTGGAGCCGAGCGAGATGAGCGCGAGCAGGACGCCGGTCACGGAGGCGCCGGCCAGCGCGTGGGCGAAGCGCAGCCCCGCCGCGGGTACGAAGCGGTACAGGAGCATCGCCGTCACGACCGAGAGGACGAAGGGTACGCCCGTCGCGAGGAGCTTCTCGACGGTGTCGCCCCCCGGTCCGAAGCGACCGGCGAAACCGGCCGCGGCCTCGGCGACGAGGCCAAAGCCGACGGAGAGCAGGACGAGGAAGGCCACGCCCGCGACGAGCACCAGGTCGAAGAGCTTGCCGCGGGCGACCGGGCGACCGTCCTCGACATCCATGGCGGCCTCGAGCCCTCCGCGGATCGAGCCCATCATCGCGGACGCCGCCCACAAGAAGGCGAGCAGGCTGATCAGGCCTGCGGCGCTCGCGGGGGTGGCAATCCCCTCGATCGCGCTTTCGACGTTCGCGCTCCCTGCCTCGTCGACGGGGAGCACGTCGATGATCGCCTCGACGACCCTGTCTCGCAGATCGTCGTCCTGCAGCACCAGGCCGAACACCGACAGGAGCACGATCGCCAGCGGCGCCAGCGAAAACAGAACACGGTAGGCGATTCCCGCCGCGTGCTGCGGGCAGCCGGCGGCGAAGAAGCGCGAGACGGACGAGGCGAGGATCCCCGGCAGCCTCTTGACGGCCCCGAAACGCTCGTGCGCCGGTGTCTCGACGCCGCTCAGCGCGCGGTGCCCGCCGACGCGGTCCGAAGGTCCTCGAGGACCGGGTCTTGGAGCGCGATGGCGCTCACCTCATCCTCCTCGGGAAGGGTGTCGAAGTATCGCTCAATCGCGCGGGGGACGTCGGGATGGGCGGCGGTTTCGTCCGGGAGACCTGACCGGCAACATGGGGCCGGCCCCGGGTGGTGCTTGAGCGACTTCGCTCAGGTTCTCTCGAGTTCGAGCAGTCGCGTGCGGAGCGCTTCGGTCGCCTGCTGCTGTTCGGCGAGCAACCGTTCAACCTCGTGCAGCGCAGCCTGCACGGTTCCGTCTGCGGGAGCTGCCGGCTTCTCGGCGTTGCGGGAGAGGAACGTGTTGGCGAGGAAGCCGGAGAAGGTCGCGAACAGCGCGACCCCGACGGTGAGCATCAGCGCTCCTACGATCCGGCCGCCTGTGGTCACGGGGTACTCGTCGCCGTAGCCGACCGTCGTCGCCGTGACGTAGCCCCACCAGAGCGCGTCACCCCCCGTCGTGATGTTCGCTCCCGGCGCGTCCTGCTCGAAATACAGCTCGAGCAGCCCGACGACCTCGAGGGTGAAGATCCCGAGAAAGACGATCAGGTACAGGGTCCCCGCGGCGAACTGCCTCCGCAGGTCACGGAGCACCCGCCGGCCACCCAGGCGCCGAATGATCCTTTGGGCTCGGACGATCCGGAACAGCCGGAAGATTCGCAGGCCGGGCACGCAGCCGAGGAGGTCGAACACCCCACCGCCTCGCCCGAGGTAGCCGCGCTTCGACGGTGCCGTCCGCAGCCGGTAGATGAAGTCGATCACGAAGATCAACGTCAACGCGATGTCGACAAGGGCGACCAGCCACCAATACGAGGACTCGAACTCGAAGATGCTCAGGAACACGAGGTTGACGATCGAGAGGATCGAGATCGCGAGAATGAAGAGCTCATAGATCGTGCCCTTCAGATCCTCACGCGAGACGCCCTGCCCTGCCGCCACGCGGCCCACTTCATCCACAGAGCAATTGTTCGCGCAACCGCGCCACCATCCTCCTGTGTGGTCCCAGCGGCCTGACGGGCCAGACCGTACGGACGAGCTCCGGGACCGTGTTGCGAGGAACGGGGGGACAGATGGCGCCTCCCTCACCGGGGGGCGGGTGGTAACTGCAGGCGCGGCGGGCGATACTCCACGTCATGGCGCCGAAGGACGACAGGAACCGGTCCGGGCTGGCCGACAAGGCAGGGTACGCCGCCCTGTTTCCGGCGCGGGCAGCCGCGCGGGCCTGGCGAGGGCCGATCGAGGAGGCGGTGGACGAGATCCTGTCTGCGCCGGAGATCGCCCGCGTCGTCGACCGGGCGCTCGCGGGTTCGCTGCCGGAGGACATCGCGCGCTCGCTCGTCCGCCACCGCGTCCTTGAGCGCATCGCCGCCGAACTCGCCGCGAGCGGCGAGCTGGAGCGCCTCCTGACCGCCGCCCTTGCGAGCACGAAATCGCTCGAGCTCACCGACAGGGTGCTCGCCAGCGAGGAGGCGCAACTCGCCCTGCATCACGTCGCCTCGAGCCCCGAGCTTCGGGACGCGATCGCCCGGCAGACGACGGGGCTTGCCGAGGAGGTGGTCAGCGGCCTCCGTGCGTCGGCCGGTCGGCTCGACGACCGGGCCGAGCAGCTCGTCCACCGCCCCCCACGGGCCGAGCGCGGACAGTACGGCGGGATCGTGACGCGCGCGATCGCGTTGGCGACCGACGCGGCCGTGACCGTCGTCCTGTACATGTCGGCGGTCGGGATCGTCTCGCTCGTGGCATCGCTGGTCGGGGGCCTACGCCCGGAGTGGCTGGTGGGCTTCCTGCTCGCCTTCGGCTGGATACTGACCGTGGGCACCTACTTCGTCCTCTTCTGGAGCACCGCGGGGCAGACACCGGGGATGCGCCTCCTGCGCGTACGCGTCTGCGACCCGGCGGGCCGCCGCCCCTCGCTCGGTCGATCACTGGTGCGCCTGTTCGGGCTCGTGCTCGCGATCGTGCCGCTCTTCGCCGGATTCATCCCGGTGCTCTTCACCGAGCGGCGACGCGGGCTGCAGGACCTTCTCGCGGGGACCGTCGTCGTCTGCGACGACACGCGCGCCTGACCACTCGGCACGCTCCGGTGCCAGGTAGATCAGGTGATGCGCTGAGCCGGAGGTGGGACATGTTCCCCTCCTTCGAGACGGCCACGTGCGAGTTGACGCAAGGGGGTGTTACTCGATCGTCCGGCCGACTACAGTTGCAGGGCTTGACGCCGGTCGGCCGACCGAGTCGCGTGCCCGGCGCGACGTGGTTTGCGCCCGAGCGGTGGCGAACAACCGGAGGGCGACATGGCACGACAGAGCGTGGTGATCCGGCTGGCCGGCGAGTCCGGCGAGGGGGTCATCTCCTCGGGTGACATCCTCACCCAAGCCGCGGCGCGACGCGGCTACTGGACGCAGACGTTCAGGACGTACCCGGCCGAGATCAAGGGCGGGCCCTGTATGTACCAGGTGCGCATCGGCGAGGAGCAAATCCACAGTCACGGAAAGTGGGTCGACCTGCTGGTCTGCTTCAACCAGGAGGCGTGGGACCTGCACCACGATGCCCTCCACCCCGACGGGGTGATCCTCTACGACGACACCGAGTGTGAGATCCCGGCGGACTACCTTCCGCGCGCCCGGCCGGTTCGGATGGACAAGCTCGCGAAGGAGATCGGCGGCTCGACCCGGGCGAAGAACATGGTGGCGGTCGGCGCCGTCTCCGCCGTGATCAGCTTCGACACGACGCCGATCGAGGCGTTCGTGCTGCGCCGCTTCGCCCACAAGCAGGGCGTCGCCGACGCGAACATCGCGGCGCTGAACGCGGGGGCGGGCGAGGCCGCCGACCTGGCGGGCACGCTCGCGATCACGGACGCCGTCGAGGTGGAGGAGGACCGCATCCTCATCTCGGGCAACCAGGCGATCAGCGTCGGCGCTGTCGCCGCCGGCCTCGACTATTTCGCCGGCTACCCGATCACCCCCGCGTCGGACATCCTGGAGTGGCTGTCGGCCCGCCTGCCGGGCGTCGGCGGCATCACGATCCAGTGCGAGGACGAGATCGCCTCGCTGTCGTCGGTGATCGGCGCCTCCTTCACCGGCGCGCGGGCCATGACCGCGACCTCCGGCCCGGGCCTCTCACTCATGTCCGAGCTGATCGGCTACGCCGGCATGGCGGAGATCCCCTGCGTCATCGTCGACGCCCAGCGCGGCGGCCCCTCGACGGGACTTCCAACGAAGACCGAGCAGTCCGACCTCGAACACGCCCTCTACGGCGGGCACGGGGAGGCGCCCCGGGTGGTGATCGCACCGGTCTCGGTCGAGGACTGCTTCTGGGCCACGGTCGAGGCCTTCAACTACGCGGAGCGGTTCCAGGTGCCGGTGATCATCCTCACCGACCAGGGTCTCGCGACGCGGCTCGAGGTCATCACCCGGCCGGACGAGTCGAAGGTGGAGCGGTGGGAGCGCAAGACCTCCGCCGGCGTCGAGCCGGAGGAGTACCGCCGCTACGAGCTGACCGGCGACGGCATCTCGCCGATGGGTGTGCCCGGGGAGGACGGCGGCCAGTACGTCGCGACGGGCATCTCCCACGACGAGTACGGCCACCCGGCGTACACGCCGGACATCGTCGTGCCGATGCAGAAGAAGCGCTGGGCGAAGCTCGAGCCCCTCAAGAACGGCCTCGTCCGTCACGCCGCCCACGGCGACGGGCAGCCGGAGGTCGCGATCGTCGGCTTCGGTTCCACGTTCGGCCCGGTGCGGGAGGCGATCGACCGCCTCGCCGCGGAGGGGCACTCGATCGGGGCGTTCTACCCGCGGGTGCTCGGACCGTTCCCGGTCGACGCGGTCAAGGCCTTTACCGCCCGCGCCACGCGCGTCATCGTCCCCGAGGTCAACTTCACCGGTCAGCTCGCCCGGCTCATCAGGGCCGAGGTGGTCATCCAGGTCGAGAGCCACGCCAAGTGCGACGGGCTCCCGTTCACCGCAGAGGACATCCACGACATCGTGACCCAGGGGGCCGCACAGTGAGGACCGTCAAGCGCTCGCCGAAGGACTACAAGTCCGACCTCAAGCCGATCTGGTGCCCCGGCTGCGGGGACTTCGGCGTCCTCGCGTCACTGTACCGTGCCTTCGCGCAGCTCGAGCTGGACCCGGCGAGGACCGTGATCGTCTCGGGGATCGGCTGCTCCAGCCGTCTGCCCGGGTTCGTCTCGACCTACGGGGTGCACACGCTGCACGGGCGCCCGCTCCCGGTCGCGATGGGCGTCAAGCTGGCGAACCCGGAGCTCACCGTCATCGCGGTCGCCGGCGACGGCGACGCCTTCGCGATCGGCGCGGGGCACTTCCCGCACGCCGCCCGACGCAACGTCGACGTCCTGTACCTGGTGATGGACAACGAGACCTACGGCCTCACGAAGGGTCAGGTGTCGCCGACATCGCTGCTCGAGCAGAAGGCCCCGTCGACGCCGTACGGCAACCTGGAGCAGCCGCTCAACACGCTCGCGTTCGCCGTCGCGAGCGGCGCGTCCTTCGTCGCGCGCGGCGCGTCCTTCAACACCAAGGCCCTCACCGAGCTGATCGTCCAGGGCATCGAGCACCCCGGCTTCGCGTTCATCGACGCCCTCTCTCCCTGCGTGGTGTTCAACAACACCCAGGAGGAGTGGAAGGAGCAGGTCTCCGACCTCGCCCCGGACCACGACGTGAGCGACAAGGTCGCGGCGTTCGACCTGGCGCTGCGGGGCGGCTTCACGCTCGGGATCATCTACAAGGAGCTGCGCCCGACGCTGATCGAGCGCTACCAGGGCCTCCTCGCGAACGCGAAGGAGTCGTCGCTCGGCGTGATGCTCGACGGCTTCAACGCCCGCAAGGGCGTGGCGATCGGCAAGCCGATCGCGTAGCTCCAGGGGCCCCATCGCGTCTCGGAGGTGAGCCCGCTGCACGGCGGGCTCACGTGTCGTCGGGGCCGGCCTGTCGACGGTGCCAGGCCCGCCGTGCACCCAGCGGGATCACCCTGTGGCGTGAGCGCGTGGGAAGCTCGCGCCGTCGACGAGAGGCTCTCGCGAAACGCGCCGCACCTAGCGCTTTTCGATGCTGTGGACCTCGTGGATCTCCGGGTCGCCCGAGAACTCGATCCCGGCTTCCGCCAACAGGGGCATCAGGCGCTTGCCAAAAGCCTCGAACTGCTCCTTCGAGTCCCAGATCTCGCTGACGCGGAGGTTCCCGTCGGAGCCGAAGCAGACGTGGTAGTCCAACCCGTCTGGGGGAAACTCGAGACCAGCCTCCTCGAACCGACGGGTGGTCTCGTCGTACTTCTCGGCGGTCAGGGCAACGGGGTTGAAGCGGACAACGATGCTCATGGCGCGATTCTCCAAGCTCGGCGTTTGGCCGACTCTAACCGATGGCGCCTGGGCCGAGCAACGGAACGTCGTTCCGTGGTGTCACGAATGCCGGGCGTGGCCGCCCGCTCGCCTCGCGTGAGTGGGAATCATGACCCCCTGTCCGAGATGACGGCCACTCGCGTGAGGTGGCTGTAGCCACCTACGGCTACCATCCTCGCAATGGTGGACGACGTCAACGTGCTCACGTACGCCGACGCGCTGGCGGCGGGATTCGTCTCGTTTGCAAGCCCGTGCGCGCTGGCGCTCGTGCCCGGCTACCTCGCGTTCGTCTCGGGCGCGTCATATGACGAGCTGACCGGGGGATCGACTGTCGCGCTGCGGGCAACATCTGTGCTGCGGGCCACCGGGGCGTTCGTCGCGGGTTTCGCCGCCATGTTCACGCTGTGGGGCGCCGGTGCCGGCTACCTGGGCGACTCCCTCAGCGGCGATCGCGACACCGTCAACATGGTCAGCGGGCTGCTCCTTGTCGCGATGGGGCTTCTTATGGTCTTCCTGCCGCGCATCGGAGTCCTGCAGGGCGAGAAACGGCTGTCGCTGATGACGCAGCCGTCCACGCTGGCGGGCGTGGCGCTCGCAGGAGCGGCGTTTGCGATCGCGTGGACGCCGTGCACCGGGCCGTTCCTGGGCCAGGTGCTCGCGCTCGCCGTGCCGACGGAGTCGCCCAGGATCGGGGCATCGCTCCTGTTCACGTACGCTCTGGGTCTTGGTATCCCGTTCCTGCTCGCCGGGCTCTTCCTGACCCAGACCATGTCGATCTCCCGCAAAGTCCGCGACCACTGGCGGATCATCAACCTCGTCGCCGGCGTGGTCACGATCGGCCTGGGCGTGCTCGTCGCAACCGGCAGGTTCACCGTGATCACGCAGAAGATCAGCAACCTGGGGATCGGGCTCTGAAGCTCCTGTCGGTCATCGGCAACCGCCCGCAGTTCGTCAAGGCGGCACCGCTCGCGCGAGCATTGCGCCGCCACGTCGACGAGGTGCTCGTCCACACCGGGCAGCATTACGACCCCGAGCTCGCCGACCTGTTCTTCGACGAGCTGGACATCCCGGCGCCCGATCACGCCCTGCAGGTCGGCCCCGGCAGCCCGACCGCCCAGCTCGCGTTGATCTTGCAGCGACTCGAGCCGCTGATCGGCGAGGAGCGGCCCGACATGGTGCTGGTGTACGGCGACACGACCACGACGCTCGGTGGCGCGCTCGCCGCGGCCAAGGCCGGCGTGCCGGTCGCCCACGTCGAGGCGGGGCTTCGGTCGTTCGTGCGATCCATGCCCGAGGAGCAGAACCGCGTCGTCACCGACCACCTGTCGGACCTGCTCTTCTGCCCCACCGACCTCGCGGTCGCCAACCTGGCCAGGGAGGGCATCACCAACGGCGTCCACCAGGTGGGCGACGTGATGTACGACGCGGCGCTCCTGTTTGCGCCGCTGGCGGCCCGCCGACCCGGACCTGGGGCTTTCGGCCTGGCGTCCGGCAAGTATGTACTCGTCACCGTGCACCGCGCCGCGGCCACCGACACCATCCAGGCGCTCGCGTCGCTCGTGACCGTCCTGAAGGCGATCGGGGAGCCGGCGATCTTTCCGGTCCACCCCCGGACCCGCGCCAAGCTGGAGCAGGCCGGTCTGTGGGATCACCTCGCGGCGATACCCGACCTGCATTTGGCTCCACCGGTGGGGTATCTCGACTTCACCGCGCTGCTGGTCGCGTCGCGCGCGGTGGTGACGGACTCCGGAGGTGTGCAGAAGGAGGCGTACTTCCACGGCATCCCCTGCGTCACGCTGCGCGACGAGACCGAGTGGGTGGAGACCGTCGAGGGCGGGTTCAACCACCTGGCTGGCATGCATCCCGGGAACGTCACCGCGGCCCTGGCCAACCTCAACGTGCCCGCCGAGCGCCCCCTGTACTACGGCGACGGCGACGCCTCAGAGCGAATCGCGCAGGCGATACTCGCCACCGCGTAGCCCCACGCAAGGCCACCCGCGGCGCCTGGGCAGTCGCGCGCCCCCGAACGGCGCGCTTCGCGGGCTCACGTCCACTCGCTTGGGTCGTCCGGGGGGCTCGGCACTTCGTAGATGTCCGCCTGGCCGTAGCTCGCCCCCAGGGCCTTTGGCCCGATGCGGACGAACAGGTCCGCCTCGCGCTCGCGCTCGGCCCGGTCCCACAGTCGGGCCTCCAGCAGGTCGGCGACGCCCACCGCGACGGCGACCCCCGTGAGCACACCGGCGGTAACGCCCTCCCACCCCGCAAGCCGATCGAACATCAAGATGACGATCGCAGACAGGAAGACCGCACCGCTCAACCTGATGCGCCGGTCGCGCCCTTCGGCACGCGTCTCGTAGACCACCCGCGACGACGGGAATCGCGGAGCACGCAGGCCCTCACGCATTCGGCGGGGTACGTTGACCAACCCCGCGACGGCCGCCAGCACCACGACGACGAGGGCGATGAGCCACGTGCGGCCCGGCTGCAGCGGTTGATCGAGCAGCCATTGGATCGTCCACCACGCCGCCACGGCGCCCCCGACCGCCAGCACCAGCCACCCTCGAAGCCGCACCTCGTCGGCCACGCGGACGATCCGCGGAAGGCCCGCCAACAATGCGTCCGCCATGCGGCTACGATACCGGGCCGATGAGTACCCACAGCCAAACCCCGTCCCTGTGACCGACCGCGCGCCGCAGGTCGGCGTCATCGGGATGGGGTACGTCGGACTGCCGCTTGCCACCACCCTCGCCGAAGCCGGGATCGCCGTGCTCGGGCTCGACGCGGTGCAGTCGAAGGTCGAGATGCTGAACCGCGGGGAGTCGTACATCGACGACGTCTCCTCGGACCGCCTCGGCCCGCTCGTGGCCGACGGCTTGGTCCGCGCGACGACTTCGTGGGATGCGATGCGGGGGGTCGAAACGATCATCATCTGCCTGCCGACGCCGCTCGACGAGCACCGTGAGCCGGATCTGTCGGCGGTACTCGGCGCGGCAGAGAGCCTGGCGCAACGACTCCGCCCAGGACAGCTCGTGATCCTCGAAAGCACGACCTACCCAGGCACGACTCGCGACGAGCTGGGGCCGGTACTGGAGCGATCCGGCTTGGTGGCGGGCAAGGACTTCCACCTCGCATTCTCGCCCGAGCGCGTCGACCCCGGCCGCGTCGACTGGACGACCCGAACGACCCCCAAGGTCATCGGCGGGCTCACACCCGAGTGCACGCGCCGGGCGATGGAGGTCTACGGCGCCGCCTGCGACAACCTGGTCGCGGTGGACACGCCCGAGGTGGCCGAGATGACGAAGCTTCTCGAGAACATCTTCCGCAGCGTCAACATCGCCCTGGTCAACGAGATGGCGATGCTCTGCGACCGCATGAACATCGACGTCTGGGACGTCATCGACGCGGCCGCCACGAAGCCGTTCGGGTTCATGGCGTTCCGGCCCGGCCCGGGGCTCGGCGGCCACTGCATCCCGATCGACCCCTTCTACCTGACGTGGAAGGCACGCGAATTCGAGTTCCACACCGAGTTCATCGAGTTGGCCGGAAAGATCAACTCGCAGATGCCGGCATTCTGCGTTGGCAAGGTCTCCCGCGCGCTCAACAGCCGGCGCAAGCCACTCAACGGCAGTCGCGTGCTCGTGATCGGCGTCGCCTACAAGGCCGACGTCAACGACTTGCGTGAAAGCCCGGCGCTCAAGATCATCGACCTGCTCGCGGACGAAGGCGCGCAGGTCGCCTACCACGACCCGCACGTGGCGCATCTGCCAAAGGTCGGCTTGAAGAGCGTGCTCCTCACGGCCGAGGTCCTGCGTGATCTGGACGCCGTGGCAGTCGTCACGGCGCACTCCGGCATCGACTGGGAGATGATCGCCCGGGAGGCGCCACTGATCATCGACTTCCGTAACGTGGTACCCCCTGTCGACGGCAAGGTGTGGAAGCTGTGAGCGTCCGCCTGGGCGTCGTCGGCCTCAACTACTGGGGGCCCAACCTCGCGCGCAACTTCGACCGGCTCCCGGATTGCGATCTGGCGTACTGCTGCGACCTGGACGCCGCGATCCTCGAGCGCCACCGCCCGGCGTTCCCCGCCAGCACGTTCACCCGAGACCTGGACGACCTGCTGGGCGACGACACGCTGGATGCCGTGGTCATCGCGACATCGGTGCCGACCCACGCGGCGCTCGCGATTCGCGCCCTCGACGCCGGCAAGCACGTGTTCGTCGAGAAGCCCCTGGCGCTGACCACCGCCGACGCCCGCCGCGTCACGGACCTCGCGAACAAGCGCGGCCTGGTCGCGATGGTCGACCATCTGCTCGTCTACCACCCGGGCCTGCAGAAGGTCAAGGACCTGATCGACGAGGGCGCGCTCGGGGACCGAACGTTCTACATGTACGGCAACCGCCAGAACCTGGGCATCGTGCGTCCCGACGAGAACGCACTGTGGAGCCTGGGCCCGCACGACATCTCGGTGATGATCTGGCTGGCGGGAGAGCGACCCAACGAGGTCGCCGCGTGGGGGACCTCGTACCTGCAGCCCGGCGTCGAGGACGTCGTGTTCGGTCACGTTCGGTTCCCGTCGGGGGTGACCGGTCATCTGCACCTGTCGTGGCTCGACCCGCACAAGATGCGCAAGATGACCGTCATCGGCTCGGAGCGCATGGTGGTGTTCGACGACATGGAGACCGAACGCAAGGTCACGATCTACGACAAGGGTCCCATCACCCCCACCGCCACCTACGGCGAGTACATCCAGGTGCGCTCGGGCGACATCCGGATCCCCAAGATCGACGGCACCGAGCCCCTGCGCCGCGTATGCGAGCATTTCGTCGACTGCGTGGCCAACGGCACGGAGCCGTTGTCAGACGCCGCCGCTGGACTGGCCGTCGTCGAGGTGCTGGAGGCGATGACGCGGTCCATGGCCAACGCCGGCCGCCCCACCACCATCGGAGGAGACACGTGAGCCGCGAGAACCTTGTGTTGGGCGAAGGGGTGGTCCTGGGAGCGGACGTCGAGATCGGCGCCAACGTGGTCATCCACGCCGGGACGGTCATCGGCGACGACTGCGTCATCCAGGACAACGTCGTCATCGGCAAGCAGCCGCGCCTGGGGAAGGCGTCGACCGCCAAACGCGAGCCGCTCGCTCCGCTCCAGGTGGGCGCCGGCACAGCGATCTGCGCCGGGTCGGTCCTGTTCGCGGGATCGGTCATCGGCAGCGACTGCGTGATCGGCGACCAGGTGGCGATCCGCGAGCGGGTCAACATCGGCGACAGCGTGATCGTCGGCCGCGGCAGCGTCGTCGAGAACGACACCTCCATCGGCGACCACACCAAGATCCAGGCCAACTGTTACATCACGGCCTACTCGCTCTTGGAGGACCACGTCTTCATCGCCCCCTGTGTGGCGACGACGAACGACAACTTCATGGGCCGCACCGAGGCACGCTTGGGGCAGATCAAGGGCCCGACGATCCGGCGTGGGGCGCGGGTCGGCGGCGCGTGCATCATCCTGCCGGGCATCGAGATCGGCGAGGAGGCCTTCGTCGCGGCAGGCGCGCTGGTGACAAAGGACGTACCCCCGGGCAAGCTCGTCGCCGGTCTTCCGGCGCGGGTGTGGCGCGACGTACCACCCGACGAGCTCCTCGCCTCGCAGTAGCGACGTTTAGTGACACCCGCCATGTGGGCTCGGACAGAGCCATCGCGATTCCCCGGGAACCACCGACTTCCACTGGCGTCGACGAAACCGGACAAAGCATGAAGCATGGTCGTTGGACAATCCTGGCGATTGCAGCCATCGCGGCACTGGGGGCTGTCGTCGCCGGTTGCGGTGACGACGACGGGGGCTCCGGTGGCAGCGAGGTCACGGCGCTACCCGCCTCGTCATGTCCTGCCGCGCCCGTATACGCGGGCGAGGGAACGGCGGACTACCTCATCGCATCGGACCTTCCGTTGCAGGGTGCATCGCGCCCCCAGACCGAGCAGATGGGCAAGGCAATCGAGTTCATCCTGAAGCAGCGCGGCTTCAAAGCCGGCGACAAGAAGATCGCCTACCAGGCGTGCGATGACGCGACGGCTCAGGCGGCGTCCTGGGATTCGGCGAAGTGCACGGCGAACGCCAACGCCTACGTCGCCAACAAGTCCCTGATCGGCCTCATCGGCACGTACAACGCGGGGTGCGCCAAGCTTGTCATCCCGATCCTGAACCCCGCGGGAATCGCCATCGTGAGCCCGACCAACACCGACCTCGGACTGACGCAGGGCGGCCCGGTCGAGCCCGGCGAGCCGGACAAGTACTACCCATCGGGCAAGCGCAACTACGCGCGCGTGGTCGCGGCCGACAACTCCCAGGGGCCGGCCCTGGCGGTGTTTGCCCAAACCGACCTCAAGCTCAAGAAGGTCTTCGTCCTGAATGACGGCGAGCTCTATGGAGCGGGCCTCGCCAACAACTTCCGGGACGCCGCCAAGAAGCTCAAGCTCAAGGTGGCCGGCTTCCAGAAGTGGGACCCCGAGTCGACGAGCTTCGAGGCTCTCGGCAACACGATCAAGGCGACCGGCGCCGACGGCGTCTTCCTTGCAGGCATCGTCGACAACGCAGGCGGCAAGCTCGTCAAGGACCTGCGGGCGGTGCTCGGCCCCGACGTCCAGATCCTGACCCCGGATCGCTTCGCGCCGATCATCAAGGACGCGGGCAAGGCGGCCGAGGGCGTCTACGTGAGCGTCGCCGGTCCTCCGGTCGAGCAGCTCACCGGCAAGGGCAAGACCTTCGTCGAGGACTTCGGCGCGACCGTGGGCGGCCCGGATAAGGTCGAGGTGTACGCGGCGTACGCCGCACAGTCCGCAGAGATCCTGCTCGACGCGATCGCCGCGTCGGACGGCACCCGCCAGTCCGTCGTGGACAACCTGTTCAAGACGAACGTGACCGACGGCATCATGGGCACGTTCGCCTTGGACGCGAATGGGGACACCACCGCCGGTGGCGTCACGGTGTACCAGATCAAGGGTGGCAAGGAGGCCACCGTCAGGGTGGTCACACCCGAGGCCTCGCTGATCGCACGAGCCTAGTGCTCTGGCGCGGCCTCGCTCGTGCGCAGCGTCGCGGCCACGAGCCGCAGCGTGGCAGGCGTGCGCAGTCGCCTGCGCGCGACGAACCAGGTGTCACGCAGCCCGAGCAACTTCCGCACCTCGGCCCCGCTCATCTCGCGGACGAAGCCGTTTCGCGCGGTGAAGCGGATGAGCTTGACGCGCGGAGAGACCCCCCGTTCGAGCACCTTGGTCCGCAGGACCGGGCGCGGGATCCCCAGCAGGCGGGCGAGCTGCCCGTCCGTGAACGTCTTTGGATCGCGCCACACGTGGTGCGGCGAGGCCGCATCGAACGCCCGATCGCGGACGCTGACCAGGTAGGACCGCGGCAATCCGCGGAAGACGTTCTCGACGTTCTCGGTCCGGCCCCCGGAGGTCGAGAAGAAGTACGTCGTCACGATCTGGCCGTTCATCGTCACGACCTGGCCGGCGGTCGTAGTCACCGCCCGGCTGGTACGGGGATCCTCAGCGGTCGCTCCGCCGTATACCTGACTGCGCTCGTCGGCGTACATGTCGAACAGCTGGTCGCTCCGTCGTGTCGCCATCGCGTACGAGCGCGCGGCGATGGCTTGGGCCTCGAGGGCAGCGGGCGCGTCGTCGCCCCATTTCGACGGCATCTCGCGCGGGACGACACCGCGCAGGTATCGCTCCAGGTCGACGTGGTTGATGACCGTCAACGACGTGGCCTCGGGGACGATCCGCATCGTGCCCCGGTAGCGGACACCCCGAAACCCCGTCGCCGTCAGCGGCGCGGAGGGCCTGAACCGAATCGGTCCCTCCGCGCGCAGCAGCTCGGCCCCGTCCGGGTCGCTCACGAGGACGGCCGCGCCCTCTCGGGTGACCGTGACCTCCACACCGGGCGGCAGCGCCCTGACCACCCCGAGCGGGCTGCTCTCGGCGGCGACCCCCCAGGGTCCGTCGGCGGTCAGCTTGACGGCGCGTGGCGATGTGCCGAGGAGGACGCGCACGGGGGTGACGGGAAGCACGCTCAGCGTGGTGCCCCTGTAGTAGTGGGCGATGATCTGCCTGGCGCTTCGTCCGGCCCGCGCTGCGCCGTACGCCCCGTACTGGGACATCCCCACGCCGTGCCCGAACCCGCGCCCCTCGAATGTGAACACATAGCGCGGCAGCGGCTTCTTCTTGGACGTGGGCTTTGGCTTGACGGCTGGCGCGGCGGATGCCTGTGGAAGGCCGCTCGTGGCGGGCGCCGGGACCAGTCCCATTGCAGGGACCGCCACGCCCAACGTCGCGGCGATGATGACAGCGGGATGGCGTATCAATCTGATGAGCACGGGGGACAGTCTTCCATGGGGAGTCGTCCCTGCAAATCAGCGAGGTTCGACGCTCACTACCCGGCTCCTGCACCGGCATCCCGGCCCCCACCACGAGCTGCCGAGGTTAAGGGCAACGCAGTCACCGCAGCCGACGCTCAGCACGTTGGCATCAACGATCGGGCCCTTCGTGCCACCCCGGCAACGATGCGCTGGCAGAAGGCCACTTGGCCGTGTCCGGGTTGGTCAATCGTTACATGAATTGACACGAAGTCGTGACACAAATGGCACAAATGGGTGGTGCGCTGTAACAGGTTGTTCGGGCACGATCCCCGTATGGCGGATCGTCGTGAACATGGCGGAGGCGCGATGTGTGGGGCGCCGGGCGAGCCTGGGGCTTTGCCGGTGGATGGCACACCCGGTGGCGATCCGCCGGTGGAGGGCACACCCGGTGATCTACCGGGGGGCGGTCCGCCGTGTGTGATCTGCGCGCGCACCGGCCAGGATCCGCGCCGGCTCGTGCACCTCACCCACGGGGTGGCGGTGTGGCTGTGCGAGTCCCACGCCGCAGACCGGTTCGTGCGCGCCCACGACGGCACCGTCTTC
>CAYMSM010000068.1:0-93806 GCA_964393105.1 uncultured Bifidobacteriaceae bacterium | reverse complement strand
CCGATCGTGCGGACGTTCATCTCGCTGCCGGCCGGCGTGGCACGCATGCCGTTCTGGCGGTTCACCATCCTGACCCTCGTCGGATGCATCCCATGGGTGACGGCGCTGGCCTTGCTCGGCCGGGCCGCAGGCAACGATTGGGAGCGGTTGCAGAAGCAGCTCCACTACATCGACTACGCGCTGATCCTGCTCGCGATCGGCGGGCTGGTGTGGTGGATCCTGAGGGTTCGCGCCCGCAGGTCCGCCAGCGTTTCCTAGGCGGCGGGGGCGGCGGGCCTCGGCTTCTTCAGCGCCGTGACCCGGACGCGCGCGTCCAGGGTCGGCTGGCCCAGAGGCGTGCGCGCGCTGACGATGACGGTGTACAAGCCGGGCTTGACTCGCTTGCCGTAGCGCTTCATGTCCCACAGCGTGGTCCGGTTGCCGGCAGCAACGAGCCGGTTGCGGACGAGGACCTTGATCGCCCTGCCCTTGGCGTCCTTGATCACCACGGTTGCGCGTGTGGCCTTGCTCAGGCGGAATCCGACCCGGACCTTCTGCTTTGCGGCCTTGCCGACCTTCGCGACGCGCACGAACCCGAGCGTCCGATCGACGATCACGTCCTGGATATGGTTGGTCTTACGAGATCCGTCGCCGGGGTTGAACCGCGCGATGATGCGGTACCGGCCGTCGGGCACCGTGAGCGTCCGCCGGTCCAGGTTGAGTCGCCGACCGGACGGCCCCAGTGGACCGCGGTACAGGTTCTTGATGGTCCGACCGTTCGCACGGGCGAGCGCGACGCGGACGGCGCCGGGCTTCGCCGATCGGACGGTCGTGCCGGAGCGATCGTCGACGCCGTCGCCGTTGGGTGAGAGGAACGGCGCCGGCTGGGTCAACTGCACGCCGCCGTACGTCACCACGACCGCGTCGGTGATCGAGCGCTCCGAGCTCCACGGGATGACAAGGTCGTCGCGCAGCGCCATCGCCGCGCTGCCGCCCCCGTCCATCCCGACTGCGGTCTGCGCGCCGAGCGATTGCATCAGCTGGGCCTGCTCCACCATCGTGATGCCGCGGCTCCCCTGAAACGGTCCTTCAGCGGTGACAAGGAGCACCGTACCGTCGGCGGTCTGCCCGATCGCGGTGCGGGAGGTCGGCGTGCCGATCTGGCCGGCTTTGAACCCCTCCGTGACGCTGGTGATCGCAATGCCGTCCTGCACGAGTGCCGGTCCGCCACCGATTGCCGCCTGCGTGTCGAGCGGAAGCCCGTCGATCTTGAAGGTCATCGTGATCCTGCGGCCCGGGACGAGGTCGCCCAGCATGTTGTCCCCCGCCGTGCCGGTCCCCGACAGCACGAGTTTGCCCGGTCCGACCCCGACGCCGCCGCCCGTGTTGACGGAGTGCACCGTGCCGGTCAGGGGGCGGTTGATCGCCGGTCCCGCGGAGTCGTCCATCGTGATGATCGCGTCGACCCGATCGCCGATCGGGGTGACGTCGCCGAAACGAGGTGTGTAGACGAGCGTCTCGCTGGCGCGTTCGGCGGGCCGATTGACGCCGCTGAACTCACGCTCCGGAAACGGCGCCGGGGCGGCTGGGTCAGGGGCCGCCTGCCAGGTGCCGACCAGTTCCACCTTGGCGCTGCTGAGCCTGCCGCCGGCTGGGAAGACGAGCGCAGAGCGCGTTGGCTCGGGCTCGCTCACGAGCTCGCCGCCGGTCATCAGAAGGCCGCTCGGGTATGCGTTGTCCAGGTTGAAGTAGTCGCCGTTGACGCCGATCACCGCGCCGTCGCCGAGCCGGGCGCGCATCGCGCGTGTCAGCGGCGCGCGCCGTGACGGCATCCCCGCGGTCAACACCGGCTTGATGTCGATCAGCGGTCCCTGCGTGACGCGCACCACGTGGATGACCTGCCCGGGTTGCTGCAAGCGCTCGTAGGTGATGCCGGGGACGACCTGGCGGAACTCCGCCCGCGCGACGCCGGTCCCGCCGCCCACCGTGCAGGCCAGGGTCGCGAGCGCGAGAAACGGAGCCTGAAATCGGGTTCGGGATCGCACCATTGCCTAATTGAAGAGCATTCGCCGGGAGTCCGCCGGCGCCTTGTCGCCATGAGGCTGCACCGCGCGACGCCCATACCCGATCAGATCCAGCCCGGTTTGCGCAACTCGGACGGTTCCGACTGCGCCGTCTCGTTCGCCTGCCTCTCCTCCGAGCGACCTCGCCGACCGTTGCGTCGTCCTCGGCTACAGCGTCCGTTGCTACACTGCCGCGCCGGTCGAACGGGAGGAAAACACCGCCGCATGAGCATTCCCTTGATGGACATCAAGGCCCAGTACGGGCCTCTTCGCGCCGAGATCGATACCGCGATCGCAAGCGTGTTGGACAGCGGGCGGTTCATCCTGGGACCCGAGGTGTCGGGGCTCGAACGGGAGGTCTCGACGCGACTTCAGGGGCGCCCGTGCATCGGGGTGGCCAACGGCACCGACGCGCTGGTCATCGCCTTGCAGGCCCTTGACATCGGGCCAGGCGACGAGGTCATCACCACGCCGTATACGTTCTATGCGACCGCGGAGGCCATTGCGCGGATCGGCGCGACGCCGGTGTTCGTCGACATCGACCCCAACACCGCGACGATCGACCCGGATCTGGTCGAGGCGCGGATCACGGACAAGACCAAGGCGATCATCCCCGTCGACATCTTCGGCCACCCCGCCGATATGACGCCGATCCTGACGACCGCCGCCGAGAACAGCCTTGTCGTCATCGCCGACGCGGCGCAGTCGTTCGGCGCCGCGGACGACGCGTGGCCGGTCGGGACGATGGGCGACGCGGTGACGTTCAGCTTCTTTCCCACCAAGAACTTCCCCGGTATCGGGGACGGCGGCATGATCGTCGCCCGCGACGAGACCCTGGCCGACCGGATCCGGCGCCTGCGCTTCCATGGCTCCAGGGACAAGGTCGTGTTCGAGGAGGTCGGGTACAACTCGCGACTGGACGACCTGCAGGCCGCGGTCATCCGCGTGTTCCTGCCGCACCTGGACCGGTGGAACGCCGGTCGGCGCCAGGCAGCGGCATGGTACGCCGAGTGCGGGCTGGGGGAGTACATGGCCCTGCCTGCCGAACGCTCGGGCGCAACGCACGTGTACCACCTGTACATGGCACGCCACCCGCAGCGGGACGAGATCCGGCGGGCGCTCACCACCGAGGGCATCGGCGCGGCCGTCTACTACGGCATCCCGATGCACCTTCAGCCGGTGTTCGGGCACCTGGGGTACTCCGAGGGTGACCTGCCGGTGGCCGAAGAGCATGCACGTACCGGCCTGGCGCTGCCGATGCACCCGCACCTGACGCGTGAGCAGGTCGAGACCGTCGTCGTGACCGTCGCGCGCGCGGTCTAGGGACGAGGCCTGTGACCCATGCGGGTCTGGATCGACATCACCAACTCCCCGCACGCGGTCATCTTCCGGCCGCTGATCGCGCGGCTTCGGGCGCGGGGTCACGAGGTCACGGTCACCGCGCGAGAGTTCGCGCAGACGCTGGGGCTTCTTGAGCGGTTCGCCATCCCGCACACGGTCATTGGGGCGCATGGGGGTGGGGGGCTTGGCGGCAAGGCGCGCGCCGCGGCCGATCGCACGACCGCCCTTGTCCGGTTTGCGCGTCGCGAGCGGTTCGACCTGGCAGTCGCGCACGGGTCCACCGATCAGCCGATCGCCGCGCGACTCGCCGGGACTCCTCAGGTCACGATGTTCGACTATGAGTACGCGACGGCGATGCATCACTGGAACGGCAGGTGGGCGACGCGGGTCCTGGTCCCCGATGCGATCCCAGAGGAAGACCTCTCGCGGTTCGGGATGCGACCGCCCAAGCTCCTGCGGTACCCGGGGCTCAAGGAGGAGTACTACCTGGCAGACCATGTTCCTGATACGACCGTCGCCGGCGAGCTGGGACTGGACGGGCGGATCGTCGCGGTGCTGCGACCGGCGCCCGAGGTCACGCTGTACCACCGCGGTCGCTCGACAGAACTGTTCTCATCGGTACTGGAGGAATTGTCTCACCATCAAGTTGATGTACAGACTGTGGTGCTCCCGCGGACTGATGAGCAGAGGGCATCCCTGCAAGGAAGCGCCTTCATCGTCCCTGAGCGCCCGGTGGATGGCCCGACGCTCGTGCAGCTCGCGGATTTCGTGGTGAGCGCCGGCGGGACGATGAACCGCGAAGCCGTGGCCCTGGGCGTGCCGGCCTTCACGCCGTTCGCGGGTCGGCTTGGGGCGGTCGACCGGTCGCTGATCGCCCACGGCAAACTGCAGCGCATCGAGCGTGCCGATCAGGTCGCGATCGTCCGGCGCGATCGGACGCTGGTGCCGTCGCTGCGGGACCCCGACATCCTGATCGACGCGATCCTGGCGAACCACTACCATTCCCGCCCGTGAGGCTTCCGCTGATCACGAGCGGCTTGCGGCGCCACATCCACCGGGCCGGTCAGCTCTTGGTGGATGCCGTGCTGGTCGCTCTCTCCTGGTGGCTTGCCTTTACCTTCCGATTCGACGGGACGCTGATCGGCGTCTACGCGCGGCTCTTTGCGGCGACGATCGGGATCGCCATCGGCGTCAAGCTGCTCGTGTTCATCGCCGGGCGCTTCTACACGAAGTGGTGGCGGTTCACGAGCGTTCGTGACCTGCAAGCGATCGTCGTGGCCGTCACCGCCGCGAGCCTGATCATGACGGCCGTCCTGTCGTTCTGGCAGCCGGTGCACCGCATCAATGGCCGCCCGGTCACGATGCCCCGCGGCATCCTGGTGCTGGATTTCTTCATAACGCTCACGCTGGTGGGTGGCGCGCGCTTTGTGGTGCGCAGCCTGATCGAGCGGCCGTCGCGTGCCGACCTTGTCGCGCGCGAGGGTAAGGAGGTCATCATCTGCGGCGCCGGTGATGCCGGCGTCACGATGCTGCGCGAGATGCAGCGCAACCGGGCGCTCGGCTACATCCCCGTCGGGATCATCGACGACGACAAGCGCAAGGCCGGCCTGCGGGTGCAGGGAACGCGGGTGCTCGGCAGTCGGGCCAGACTGCCTGCGATCCTGCGCGACACCAAGCCGGACGAGGTCATCATCGCGATGCCGTCGGCGCCCGGCATCGTGCGGCGCGAGATCGTCGAGGCGTGTCGCAAGGCCGGCGTGCCCTGCAAGACATTGCCCGGTCTGCCGGAGCTGATCCTGGGCGAGGTCACCATCCGCCAGCTGCGCGACGTCAGCGTCGAGGACCTGCTCGGTCGCGCCCCGGTCGAGATCGACTTCGCCAAGGTGTCGCGGTATCTCAACAGCAAGGTCGTCATGGTCACCGGGGCGGGAGGGTCGATCGGCTCGGAACTGTGCCGCCAGGTGCTTCGCGTCGGCCCGGCCGCGCTGATCCTCGTCGACCACGCGGAGAACAACCTGTTCGAGATCGACCGCCAGATCCGCGGTCGGGGGCGCGTCGTGCCGATCATCGCCGACTGCCGAGACCAGATCGCCATGGAGCGGATCTTCACCGAGCACCGTCCGGCGATCGTCTTCCATGCGGCGGCGTACAAGCACGTGCCGATGATGGAGCTCAACCCGGTGCAGGCGATCGCCAACAACTCGCTGGCCACCGCGGAGCTGGCCGAGCTTGCCAACCGGCACGGCGTCGAGCGGTTCTGCCTCATCTCAACCGACAAGGCCGTCGAACCCAAGACGGTGATGGGAGCGACTAAGGCGCTCGCCGAGCGGGTCGTCGAGTCACGTGGGTCCGATTCGGACACCAGGTTTGCGGCGGTGCGGTTCGGGAATGTATTGGGCAGCTCGGGATCGGTTGTGCCGATCTTCCGTCAACAGATCGCCGCGGGTGGACCAGTGACAGTGACGGATTCGGAGATGACGCGGTTCTTCATGACGATCCCCGAGGCCGTGCAACTGGTGATCGAGGCGACCGGGATCGCCGACGGAGGGGACATCTTTGTTCTGGACATGGGCGAGCCGGTACGGATCATGGATCTCGCCGAGAACATGATCCGGTTGTCGGGGCATGAGCCGGGTCGCGACATCGCGATCGAGGTCGTCGGCATCCGGCCCGGCGAGAAGCTCCATGAGGAGCTGTTCAACCTGGATGAAGAGGTTCGTCCCACGAGGTATGGCAGGATCCTTCGGGCAACCCGCCCGCGCCTGGATCCCGTTGCGCTTCGCCTGGGCATCGAGCTTCTCGAGGAGCGCGTCGCCGGCGGCGACGCCTACGGATGCGCTGACGTGTTGTGGAGGACGCTCGGCGCAGGGAGGGAAGTGCCCTCGGGTAGCGAACGCATGAGCAAAACCCCCGCAAACGCCGAGGATGGAATCGTATGACGACAGCACTTCGGATTGAGGCCCCAGTCGACGACGCCGAGCTCTTTCCGGGCATGGTCCGGGCTCGCCCCGATGGAATCCTCGCCCGAGTGCGCCGCTCCTGCGCCGACCACCAATGCGACTGCCCCTGCGTGGGGCACCTCGAGGACGAGGGCTGCCTGGTGTTCTGGTGCGAAGACGGTGGACATCACCTGACCTTCCGCTCGTAGCTCCGGGGTGGCACCGCTTGCCGGTGCAGCACCCGGTGTCAGACACAGTGTGTTGCGCGGAGGGCGTTCCCCACCCACCCTCGGCTCCGCGAGGCCGAGACCGATGCGGCGCGACGCCGGGTGAACCGCCCGGATTCGGTGGAGGCTCGTTTAGGACTCGCTCGCAGGGACGATGTCCCTTTGCGAGTCCCATTTTCCCCTCAGCCACGGCGGGGAGACACGGTGGGGTGCGGCGCACCAGCGGGCGCAACACCAGGTGTCTGACACCGTGTGGTGCACGGGGGCTCGGTCACGGTCAGCCTTTACGGCGCCCGGCGCTCGCTGACGTTCCGGCCACGTTGAGACGACTGGCCTTGAGCAGCCGTTCGCGTCGCGTCACGCGCAGGGTCTCGGTCAATTGGCGGTTGCGACGGTCAAATGACTTTGACGGGTTGGTCACTGGCTACATGATGCGAGTGAATTGTGTGACGTTCTGTGGGGAAATGGGACTCGCAAGAGGGACAACGGCCCTGGGAGCGAGTCGTACTTTCACCAGCAGCGGGCGGCGGCCAAGCCCGGCATTCCTGACACAGCTTGGTGCTGTCAGCTGCTCGCGCCCCTGTATGAGCGAGGAAGCGAGGGTCGTGCCGCCGCCTCAGGATTGCAGGGCACGGACGATTCCGGTCAGAAGTGCGCGGCCGGTGGTGCGGCCGAGCGCGGCGAGGGTGCGAACGGCGGGCGCGAGGGCCTGGCCGTCCGCGCGCAGCAGCGCGGCGAGCATCTGGGCTGCGGGGGCGAAGACCTCGCCGTCAGCTGCCGCGCGCAGAAGCGAGGCCGAGGGTTCTCCGGTGTTCGCGGCCGTCGCGTGCGCTGCGCGCTGGGCCTGCACCGCATCGGGGTGGGCGAGCGCCACGCGCGTGTAGACGAAGCCTGCCAGCGCGTCGTCTCCTGCCGGCGTCAGCCCGGGGCCGCGTCCCGCCAGCTCTCGCGCGACCTCGTCGAGATTGCCGCTGCCCAGCTGCAGCGCCCGGGGGTCGTTCCACACGTGCGGACGCACGACCTCGCATGCCGCCAGCACCGCGTCCGGGGCGGCCGCAGCCGGAGGGGCGGGCGGGTGCCAGATCCGCGCTTCGCGGGCGTCCAGGCGCAGCCGATCGCCGGGCTCGCTGACCGGGACGCGGTCGACGATTGCCGTCAGCGGTCCGCGTGGCCCGCGCATCCCCGCCACATGGATGACGCGCTCGCCGTCGCGAAGCCACACCCACCCGGCTCCAGTCGCCATCACGCGCCCGCCGATCGTGCCCGCCGCGCCCGATCCGACATCGGCGACCTGCAGCGTCAGCGTGCCGGTCCCAGGATGTCGGCGGCCAGCGCCACCAGAGCGTCGCGGAACGGCTCGAGCGGCACACGCGCGATTCCCGCGCCGATCTGGCCGCCGTCGACACGGTGCAGGATGCCGGTGTTGATGAGCGGCGTCGTGCCGGTGTCGAGGCACGCGCGGGCGTCGACACCGATCGGCGTGCCCTCACCGTCGAGGGTCGGGATGCGAAAGCGCTCGCTCTTGGCCAGGCAGATGTCGTCCATCATCCGCGTGCGGGCGATGGCATCGGTCAGGCCGCCTCCCAAGAAGGCGGCGACGCTGGGGCTCGCAGCGCTCGCGGCGCCGCCGAGTCCAGCGCACTCCACCAGGGCCGAGTCGCCGATGTCGGGCGCGGCGTCGCCGTCGCCGAAGCCTGGCCGGTAGAGGGGGTCGGCCACCAGCGCCGCCGGCGCGGTGAACCAGCGGCCAGGCAGGCCCGCCAACATGACCGCGGCCTCCACGCCGTTGCGGCTGATGAACGTCACCACGCTCGACCCGCGGATGCCCTGCGTCGAGGCGAGCGCCGTGCGGCAGGCGGCGATCGTCAGCGTCAGGGCGAAATGCCCGTTGGGGGACGTCATCTGCGCGGTCGGCAGAACCGCCTCGGGCGCGTGCTCGGCCATTGCGGGCAGCACCTCGCGTAGCAGCAACATCGTCGCGGCCTGGTGGCGCATGTGGCAGTCGTCCCCCATCGCGACGGCTTGGGCGAGCAGCGCGAACACGTCGATCGGACCTCGTGCCTTGAGTGCCGCGTCGAACCCCGGCGCGACCTGGTCGGCGAACACACGTTGGCGGCGGATGGCCTCGTCGTTTCCGACGCCGAGCCAGAACGACTCGCCGGGACCGTCGCAGAACGGCGACCACGCCTCGATGCCGCTCTCGGCGTCGCGGACCTGCCAGACGGCCATCGAAGGAGAGATGACGCCGGTCATGGCGCCCGCCGCGCCGAGCGAGTGCGCGGGCGCGACCTCGATCTCTCCCCGCGACAGCTTGGCCGCCGCCTCGTCGCGGTCGGTCGCCCAGCCCTCCAGTAGGCATGCCCCAACGATCGTGTGCTGCTGCGGGGCGCACATCCGGCTCCATGCGATCGGGGGGCCCGCGTGCAGCACGAGTCGTCCGTCCAGGCCGGGGATGTGATCGATCGCAAGACCTGCCCCGACCAGCATCGGACGGGCGGTCTGCAGCCGCGCCAGCGCGAGCTCGTTGGCGGCCTCGACCTCGTCGTTTGCGAGTGACGTGAGCAGCCGCACGTCATCCGCGTTTCCGGCGGCCGGCGGCTTCCAGTCGATTGCCTCGACGTCGACACCCTGCTCGCGCAGGGCGTCGGCCATCAGATCAAGACCGGCGGTGGCGACGCGTAGGCGAGTGTCCTGTCTCACAAGTACGCTGATGATATGGCGAGTGAAAAACCCGCTGGAAAAGGACGCAGCTTGCGCCCCATACTCGCAAGTATGGGCGTAGGCGAGGACACAGCCCCCCAGACGCACGCTCCCCCACCCACGAACCAAGTCCAGTGGAGTCTTGCAGCCGCCAGATCGCAGCCGTACTTGTGAGACAGGACACTCAGCACGTGGCGAACCTTAATGACCTGGCGCGGCGCGTGCTGGAGCATCCCGGCCTGCTCGCCAAGCGCGACTTGGAGCATGTCGCCGCCACCATCGGGGGTGACGGTGACGACGCGGCCCTCCTCAACATCGTGGACCAGTATGCCGGCGTGCTGGCGGCCGAGGCCATCCGCCCCGAGCTTGTCGCCGCAGACCCACACGTGGCCGGCATCGCAGGGGTCGTCACGGTGTTGAACGACATCGCCGCGACCGGCGGCCGGCCGATGGCACTGCTGGACACCGTCGTCGGACCCGCAACCGTCGTGAGGGGCGTGCTGGAGGGCATCAAGCTCGCCGCGGACCTGTACCGCGTGCCGGTCGTCGGCGGTCACACGACGGTGCGCGACGGGGAGAGCGGGTTGTCGACGTTCGCCGTCGGCTGGTCGGGCCGCCCGCTTCGCGCGGCGAACGCCCGCCCCGGCGACGCCCTGTGCCTTGCCGCGTGCCTGGAAGGCGATCTTGTGACGGGTCCAGACGGGGCGCTCTTTTTCAGCCACCTTCGCAGCGGACGCCGGGATCGCGCCGCCGATGACCTGGCGCTCCTGGCGGACGCCGCCGAGACCGGTGAGGCGTGGGCGGCCAGGGATGTGTCGATGCCAGGGCTCGTCGGGTCGCTTCTGCAATTTCTGGAGAGCGCCGGCGGCTGGGGGTGCGCGCTGGAGGTCGATGAAATCCCGGTCCCGCCGGGAGTGACCCTCGAGGACTGGATCGTGGCGTTCCCGTCCTATGCCTTCTTGCTGTGCGGCGACCCCGCCCGTCTCGCCACGCGCTTCGGTGCGGCGGGGCTCGTGTGCCGGCAGGTCGGCGTGCTCGACGATACCGGTGTGCTTCGGCTGCGCGACGCGACCGACGAGGTCACGCTGTGGGATCTGGGCACGACGCCGCTTGCCGCGCTCCGACCGGAGCGCTGACAAGGGTGTCATATCGAGTGGTGCCTACCTCGCGGCGACGACGATCGGCGCGCCGGGCTTGAGGGGGGTCACCGCGAACTTGTTCGCGGCCTTCGCCGTGGCCGTGATCCGGGCCGTCGTCAGCGGTCCACCGACGGCGACCTTGAAGCGAAACGCCACGGCGCCGTTGCCCTTGATCGTCACCTTCTTCGTCCATGTCAGTTTGGCCTTGCCGGCGCCACAGGTCCGGCTGACGGGAACCCGCGCGAGCGGTCGGCTGACCGACGTCGCTGCGTATGAGAAGCCCGTGGGGATGCACACGCTGACCGATGTGATCGTGACCGGCCCACGGTTGGGGTTGCGGATCGTGATCGTGTAGCCGTTCGCGGCCCCGCGACGCGACCGCGCCGTGTTGGCCTTCGCGGTCATCGTCAACGGAATGCCCTTGGCGACCGTCACGTTGACGGTGCCCACCGCGGTGCCGCCGTCGGGGTCCTTCACGACGTAGGTGAACTTGTCGGCCCCGATGAACCCGGCGGCCGGGACGTAGTTGCACATCCCCGAACCGCACGCGACGCTCCCGTGAGCACCTCTGGTCGAGCTCGTGATGCTCAGCGGGCCGCCGTCAGCGTCGATGTCGTTGGCCAGCACGTTGACCGCCCCCGGCGCCCCCTGGCCGGTGACCAGCCTGTCCGGGTTCGCGACAGGCGTCGCGTTGACGACCATGATGGTGACGGTGCCGGCGGCCGTCGCCTGCCCGTCGTTGATGGTGTACGTGAAGGCGTCGGGTCCGACGTAGCCCCGGTTGGGTGTGTAGGTGCAAGCCCCGGTGAATTGACAGGTCGCGGTGCCATGTCCTGCGCTCGCGTTGGCCGAGACGAACAGCGCATCGCCGTTGGCGTCCACGTCGTTGGTGCGGACATTGATCGTCGCGGAACCGTTTCGAGCCACGTTCAACGAGTCGCCGGTGGCGACGGGCGCGACGTTCACAACGTCGTCCTCGAGGATCACGAGCTGTTTGATCGACCCCGGAGGGATCGTCGCGAAGTCGGCCGAGTTCAACTGGAGCCCGATGGATTCGGAGCCTTCTGCAGCGTTGTCGTCACCGATGACCGAAACGGACAGGCTCTTGGTCAACTGGCCCGGGGTGAACACGACGGAGTTGTTGACGGGGACATAGTCGACAGATGCCGTGGCATTGGGTGCAAAGAGCGCGATGTCGGCCGTCTGCCAAAAGACCGTGACGTTGCGTCCGCTTGGGGCATCGAGCACGATGACGATGTTCCTGGTCGTCACGCCGCTGTCGCCTTCCGGGTGCGTCTCGCTGGAGGGGCTCTGGAAGCTCACGGTCGGCATGGCGTCGTCGTCCGTGATGCTCAGCACCCCCGTGATGGTGGTCACCGGTGGGGTGGGTGGGTTGGTGACCGGCGGTTGGACGAACGTCGCGTTGACCGGGTTGGTGAGGTTGAGGGATACCGTGTCGAGGTCGGCCTCGTCGAGCACGTCACCGATCACCCGGATGGGCACCGTCTTGGTTGTCTCACCGGACAGGAAGTCCAGCCTCGACGAGGCGCCGATCGCGGTGTAGTCGGCGGGTGCCGTGGCCGTGCCGTTTGTGGTCGCGTACATGACGCTCACGATCTGGTAGCTGGGGTTTGAGAGCGTCACGGTGAGCGGCGGCGTCGTCGAAAGGCTGTCGCCCTCCGGAGCCGTGTTGTTGTTGATCGTGATGACCGGCTGGAGGTCATCGTCCGTAATCGTGCCTGTCGCGGTCCCGTTCGCCAGGCTCGCGAGCGTCGCGTTCGTCAGCGTCCCCAGGGTGACGGTGAACGTCTCGGTCGCCGGCTCGAACATATTGTCGGCGATCACCGGGATGGTGATCGTCCCTCCGGTCTGTCCGATCGGGATGGTGAGCGTGGCGTTCGTCGCGGCCGAGTAGTCCCCGGGTGCGACCGCGCCGGGCGGATTGGCGGTGGCGAGGCCGTTCGCTGTCGAGTACAGGGCAGTGACGTCAAGCCCGCTCGCCGCCGAGAGCGTCACAGGGAACGTCGCGAGGCTGTTCACCGCGGACGTGCCCTCGGGGTTGACGGTCGCAGGTCCGATCAAGATCGTGGGCGCCGTATCGTTGTTGTTGATCGTGCCGATCGCGTTGATGCTTGTCGGTGCCCCCACCCCGGTGAGGGTCGCGTTGACAGGGGCCGTCAGCACGGCGGTGAACGTCTCGTTGGCCTCGAAGAGGGCGTCGTTGACGGTCGCGACGGTGAAGGTGGTGCTGGCAGGGGTGAGGCCGGCGGCGACGCTGACGGTCCCGTTGACGATCGCGGCGTAGTCGGCAGGCGCGACCGCTCCGGGCGGGATCGGCGTGCCGTCAGCGGTGTTGACGGTGGCGCTGGCAGCTAGCTCGGTGGCGCCGGTGCGGGTGACGGTGAACGTGACGGCGGTGCCTTCGGCAACGGCCTGGCCGCTGATCGCGAGGGTGGGCGCCGTGTCGTTGTCGGTGATGGTGCCGAGGCCGGCCCCGTCGCTGAGGGTGGCGTTTGTCGGGAGGCTGAGGGTGGCGGTGACCGCTTCGTTGGCTTCGAAGATGGCGTCGTCGTTGGTGGTGACGGTGATCGTGTCGGTTGTGGCGGCGGGGGCGATGGAGATGGTGCCGGTGGGGACGGTGTTGACGAAGTCCCCTGGCGCGATGGCGGTGCCGTTTCCGATCGTGTAGGTGGCCCCAGCGGTCAGTTCGGTGTCGCCGGTGCGGGTGACGGTGAACACGAGGTTGCCGCCTTCGATGACGGTCGGGTCGCTGATCGCGAGGGTGGGCGCCGTGTGGTTGTCGGTGATGGCGACCGTTCCGAGGGGACTGGTTATGGAAAGGCCCATCGGGTTCGAAAGCTCGAGGTTGATCGTCTGGTTCGCTTCATGCACGGTATCGCCGGTGATCGTCAATGGCACGGTCGTCGAGGTTTCGGTCATGGCGAAGGTCACCGTCGCAGGTGCGAAGGTGTAATCGTTCGGTGATGTCGCCGTACCGGCGTCGAGGGTGTTCAGGTCAATCGTGACTTGTTCGCCGCCGAGAGCGGGTCCGTCGAGCGCAATGGTCACGTCGACGCTTTTCGCGATATCCGTCTCGAGAACGGTCTGGGACGTGATCGTCGCTTCGATCCCCAATGCAGGCGTCGCCTGGGCCAGCGCGCACGCGGCGAGTGAGGCGGCGATGAGCAGCATGAGTCGGCGGCGGCGTGGTGCGGGCACGGCCGTGACGCCATGGATGCGCTGGCGCCGACTGCTTGACAAGGGGGTGCGGGAGCCCCAGTTCATCATTCCCTCCCAGGTTTGAGCACCTGGGATTGTCCTGGAAATAGCGATGATCCGTAACTAGACCGACGTATAGACGTACGACCTATACCCTCATGTACGACCTATACTCTCGGGTGCTCACAGCCCTCCACCGCGAGCGCCATTTACCCCGCGACGGCGGCGCCCAGGGCCCACTCGTAGCGTTCCTCCAAGAACACGGGCTCTGCTCCCGACAACGGGATCGTCATCCGCTGGTGGGCGACGCCGCGGTAGTCGATGAGGCCGCCGACGCGCTCCCAGCCGAGGAATCGGAACAGGGGGACGATGGGCGCCTGAATGCGGGCGATCATCAGGTGGCCGCCGAGCTGGCCCGCGGTCGCGACCGCGAAGCGCACCAGAGGGCCGCCGGCGCGGCGTCTGCGGGCGTTCTCGGAGACCGAGAGCCGATCGCCCTGCCACAGGCCGGCCTCGTCGAGCTGGTAGAGGCGGACGGCGCCGACGACGTCGGAACCCGCCACCGCGACGACGTGCAGGGCGGTCTCGTCCCAGCGGTCGCGGTCGGTCGTGTCGAACAGCCCCTGCTCGTCGACGAACACCTGGCGGCGCACCTCGAAATGGCCGGCCAGCTCATCGGCCGTGCGGGCTACATAAACCTCGACTTGAGGATGAGTTTCAGGCTGTGGCAGGGACGGGGTCACCGTTTCGCCCTCCGCCGAATGCGCGCTCGAACGTGGACAGCGCCGAACACGCCTGGCACCGGACGCAGCCTGCACGTGCGTCCTGGCTCAACATCCCGGCCTCGGCCAGGAGGGGCGCGACCGCCTCGTACACCTCCGTCATGTACTGGGGTGAGGGTGGGGTTCCGGTCGCCAGGATCGAACCGGGCGCGGGGCGCAGCGGGACCACGAACGGGTAGACGCCACGCTCGATCGCCGCCTGGCAGCCGGCCAGCACCGCGTCTTTGGACTCGCCGAGCCCCAGGATGAAGTAGGTCGAGACCTGGCCGGGTCCGAAGACCTCGACCGCGGCCTCCCAGGCCGACAGGTAGTACGGGATGCCCTGCGCGGCCTTGCCGGGCGCGACCTTGGCGAGCACGTCCGGGTCGAACGTCTCGAGGTGGACGCCGAGGGCCTCGACGCCCGAGTCCTTGAGCTCGGCGAACCATCTGAAGTCGTCTGGCGGCTCGATCTGGACCTGTACGGGCAGGTCGGCCGCATCGCGGATGGCCGCCGCGCACTTGGCCATGTACGGCGCGCCGCGGTCGGCGCGGTTGGGCGTTCCCGTGGTCAGGGTCACGTCCTTGGCGCCGTCCAGGCGGGCGGCCGCCTCGGCGACCTCGGCCAGCATGGCGGGGGTCTTGACCGGGATCGTCTTGCCCGACTTCAGTGACGTGCCGATCGCGCAGAAGTGGCACTGATCGCTCGTACCCCAGTAGACGCACCGCTGGAACACCGTGGACGCGAAGCTGTCCAGGTGCATCAGGCCGATCTTCCAGTACGGGATGCCGTCGGCGGTCTCGAGGTCGTAGATCTTGGGCCGCGGGTGCAGCGTGACCCGCCCGACGTCCTCGCCCGAGCGGTACAACACGCCTGAGCGGCCGTTGGCCCCCAGGATCAGCTCGTACGGCGACTTGGCGACGTACTCGCCGTGGACGGGAACCGTCAGCGGCGCGCCGTCGACCCACAGGAACCCGGCGTCGGACGGCCCGGCGCCCCCGGCGCGCGTCTCGCCGGGGTCGGTCGGCACCGTGGTGCGCACGCCGAGCGACTGCAGCTCGACCGCGAGGGTCTTGATGTCGACGCTCATCCCCACCGATCGCCGTGGAGCTTCTCGAAGTTCTCCTTCAACACCATCCGTTTGAGCTCCTCGCTGACCGGGGCACCCTCGATCTTCCAGTACTCGCCCATGAAGTCCGACCATGGCTCGTCCGACCCGAAGATGACACGGTCGGCACCCAGCCCGCCGTTCTTCTCGATCTCGACAAGAAGCCACCGCGCGCCGAAGCCGATCGCCCACGAGGTGTCGGTGTAGACCTTGTAGCCGTCCTTGACCCACTGCAGGAACTTCGGCACGAGCTTGATGTGGCCGCTGACGCCGCCGCCGAAGTGCACCAGGTGGATCTTGACGCGCTTGCCGTACTCCTCGACCATCGGGATGAAGTTGTTGATGTCGCTGTTGCCGCCGGCCGACGTGTGGAAGTGGAACACGTAGTCGTGCTTCTCGGCGACGTCCATGCACATGTTCGCGATCTCGCGGGTCTCGTCGTCCCATTCGGCCGGGTTGGGGTTGCCGCCCAGCAGGAACGTCGTCTTGAGGCCCAGGATGCCGCTCTCGCCCGCGTGCTTGAGCGACTCGACCGTGTGCTCGCGGTCACGCGGCAGGAACGACACCCACAGAAGACCGCGGATGCGGTCGGTCGTGTCGGCGGCCTCCATGACGATCGGGTTGAGGGAGAACGGCTGCTCGGGCTTGGGGACGCCGTAGTTCGACATGACCAGGCTGCGCTCGATGCCGTGCTCGTCCATGAACTTGAGCATGTCCTTCGTCTTGGGGAAGTCGTAGACGATGGGCTTGACCGGGTAGTCGATGCCATAGAACGGCCAGGCCTCGAGCTCGCCGATGTGGCTGTGGCCGTCGATCACTTGACGCTTCATTCCATCGGGCAGTGGCATCGAGGTCTCCTCTTGGTTCGCTTAGGGGTTGAGAAGCGCCTGGCGCAGCTCGGCGGCGCCGGCCTTCCAGGTGTCTGGATCGTCGAACTCCCGTCGCGGGGCGAGCGGCTCTGCGCCGGCGCCCGTGTCGGGATCGAGCTGAAAGCCTTCGAGTACGTAGAGCGGCTGCATGGTGTCCGGGTTGTACTCGGCCGAGACCGACACGGCGAACCCGGTGGCCAGTGACATCTCGACGCGTCGGTAGGGCGGCATCAGCTCGTTGTCGCCGTTCGTCCACAGCACCGCCGTGGGTTCGCCCGCCCTGCGTGCTCGCTCGAGGGCGAGCTCGGCTCCCTCCTGGGATGCTCGCTGGACCAGCTCGCGCGACCTGACCTGGTAGGCGGCGTCGCGCATCATGTCCACCTCCAGCTCAGGGGGAAGTGACTCCCGCTCGATCCCGGCCGCCTCCAGATCGCCGGCCGGGTTCGATGCGAGGTAACTCGTGACGAGCGCGTCCAGGTCGGGCACGCCGTCCAGGTGGTCGGCGAGCGAGCGCACGACGCCGATGGCGACCTCGTACAGCTCCGGGCGAACCGTCACGACCGGATACAACCGGTCCTCCGATTCGCGCCAGCGCCCGATTGCATCGTCGCGCTCGCTCATCGTCCGTTGGTCCTAGACCGTCCAGGTGTTGAGCTGGAAGGCCTTGTTCCTCCACGCCGTGAGCGCCGAGTCGAGCACGTCGAGCGGGTTGAACGCCGTGACCCCTTCGATCAGGTCGTCCTCGCGCTGGCCGTACAGGGCGCCCATCGCAAACCGGCAGGCGTAAACCGTCGCGCCTTCCTTGAGCAGCGTCTTGATCTGGTTGTTGATCGCCATGTGGCCCGGGAAGGCCTCGGCGCCGACGCTCGGGTACCCACGGGTGCCGGACGCCATCAGCACGCCGGGTCCGTAGAGCACTAGGCTGACCTTGAAGCCCTTGCGACCAAGACGGGTCGCCGTGAGCAGGTTGACAAGACCGACCGAACCCTCGTAGGGGACGGTGTGCATGAAGATGTACGCCTCTTCGCCCGGCTCTGCCTTGATGTCGGGAAAGACCTTCTCGGAAACATCGAACAGCTCCTGTCCGGCTTCCGGCTTGGGGCCCTGAATCTTCGCCACGTGTACCTCCGCAGACTGGTGGGACGGATATCCCAGGTTTCTCTGCACCTGGGATAGACGCGCACTATCTTCCCAGCGGTCGCAGGTTGCAAGTCCCCGACACTTGGAGAACATCCGCGTGAGCGAAGTTGTGGTGATGGCCGTAGGAGGGAATGCGCTCGCCCCGTCCGGGCTCGGAGAGATCGGCGGGCAGATGGAACGGGCTCGTGAGGTCGCAGCACATGCGGTGTCGCTGCTCGGTGACGGGCGGCGGCTCGTGGTCGTCCACGGCAACGGACCGCAGGTCGGCGCGCTCGCCCTGGCGCAGGAAGCGGTGGCCCGCGAGGTGCCGCCGCAGCCGTTGCACGTGTTGGGCGCGATGACCCAGGGGCAGCTCGGGTGGCTGCTGTCGGACGCCATCGGCGACGCGCTCGAGCGAAGCGGCCGGAAGCGCACGGTCGCGGCCCTCGTCACGCAGGTGGTGGTCGACGCGGACGACCCGGGGTTCTCCAACCCGACCAAGCCGATCGGCCCGTTCTTCTCGGCCGGTCGTGCCAAACGACTGGCCCAAGCGCGCGGATGGGACGTGGCCGAGGACTCGGGTCGCGGCTGGCGCCGCGTCGTGGCATCTCCCGTGCCGACCGAGGTCATCGAGTGGCCACAGATCCAGACGCTGCTTCGCGACAGGCAGATCGTGATCGCGTGTGGGGGCGGGGGGATTCCCGTCGCGAGGACCGACGGCGTGCTGCGCGGGGTCGAGGCGGTCATCGACAAGGACCTGGCGGCGGCATTGGTCGGCACCCTCGTGAAGGCCAAGACGCTCTTGCTCGTGACCGGCGTGGAACGGGTCGCGATCGACTTCGGGACCGACGACGAGCGGTGGCTCGACACCATGACGATCGCCGAGGCTCGGGCGTATTCGGCCGACGGACAGTTTCCGGCGGGCAGCATGGGGCCCAAGGTGGGCGCTGCGATCCAGTTCGTGGAGGCCGGTGGCACCGAGGCGATCATCACGTCGCTCGACAAGACGGTAGAGGCGTTGGCCGGCACCAGCGGCACGCGCGTGACACGGTGAGCGGTCCGCCGCGCCGTTCGATCCTGACCTGGCGGCCACCCGCGGGCGAGCCGAGGTGGGCGGTGTCGGAGCGTGCACGGGCGGTGCTGGCCGACCCGCAGGGCTTCGGCAACTACATGACCTACCGCGACGCCTACCGCATCCTGGGGTGGGATCCCGCCGAGATCTACCGCGACGGCCGGATCGCGCTGGACCGGTCGGAGTGGGCCGACCTGGGCTGGATGGCCAATCACATCGGCCCGTCGCCCGCCGCGATCGCCGCGATACGCGATGCGGCGACCGCCGAGCGCGTGGGGCCGTACTCACCCGATCTCGATGTTGCACTCCGCAACCGCGTGGCCGAGCGCCTGCTGGGGCGCTCGCGCGACGAGGACTTCGAGGTCATCGGCACCGAAGGCGCCCAGGCCGGGATCGGCTACGCGGCGCTCGCCTGCCTCAACCCGGGCGACGAGGTCATCGTCACCGACCCGGGCTACTTCCACTTCGTGCCCGCGTTCCGGCTGGCGGGCGCGGTGCCCGTGTTCGTGCAGCTCGGGGCGCCCAACGGGTGGCGCTTGGACCCCGACGAGGTCGCCGCCGCGGTGACCGCGCGAACCAAGATGATCGTCGTGTGCGACCCGATCAACCCCTTCGGCACCGTCCAGCGGCGCGAGGAGCTAGAGGCGCTCTTGCGTCTTTCGGCCGAACGGAGCATCGTGCTGCTCGCCGACTCGACCCACGCGGCGCACCGGGTCGACCCGGGTGCCCAGCACCGCCACCTGTCCGCGCTCGCGGCGGACCACCCCCAGGCGACCGTGCTGGAATCGAGCGGCTTCGCCCACGGCTACGGCCTTGCGGGCGCGCGCATCGGCGCGCTCGGCGGACCACCTGACCTGGTGCGCGCCTGCCTGCAGGTCAAGATCGCGGTGGTGCGGCTCAACACCAGCACGCTGGCGCAAGCCGGGGCGATGGCAGCGCTCGACGACCAGGGCTGGCTGCGTCACGGCGAAGACGTGGTGCGCGCGAACCTCACGCGGCTCAAGGAGGTCGCCGCCCCGGTGATCGATCCCGAGTACGGCTTCTCGTGCGTTGTGGACTGCTCGAAGTGGGGCGTGAGCGCGCAGGAGCTGACCATCGCCCTGTGCGCGCGGAAGGTGGCGGTCTACCCGGGCGACGGGTTGGGCGAGGTCGGCGCGACAACGACGATCCGGCTCAACCTCAGCGACCCGGACCCGCAGGCGCTCGCGCGCTTCGGCGAGGCGCTGCCCGATGCGATCAAGGAGGCCCGCGGCGGTGTCTACCGCGAGCCGGTACGCGAGTTCTTCCTGTCGACCGGCACCGATCGCGGGCGGCGGCTGGCCGCGTTGATCTGATGCGCCGCCCGTGGGATCGTCCGGTAGCCCGACCGCCCCGGTTCGAACGCCCCCGGGTCGAAGGACGGCCTACGCCGGTTCGGCGCCGTCTCCCAGTACATGCCGGGTCAGGGTCTGGACGTCGCGGTCGAGTCCCGAGACTTGCCCTTCGAGCCGGGTGACCTTGACGTCAAGTCGTGTGACCTTTGCGTCGAGTCCGGTGACCTTTGCGTCGAGTCGGGTGACCTGACCTTCGAGTCCGCTGACCTTGGCGTCGAGCCGGCCGACCTGGCCCTTGAGGCCTGTGACTTCACTTTCGACCCGATCGATGCGTCCCCCGACCTGATCGAAACCACGGTCCACACCGTCGAATCGCCGGTCAATCTCGTCGAATCGCCGATCGATGCCCGCGAAGCGGGTCGTCATGAAGGCGATGATCACCGTGACGAGCGCCGTCGAGAGCGCCACCACGGTGCCGACCAACGTCCATGTCTGCGCGTCGGTCATGGGAGAATTGTACGATGCGAAGTGTGACGGCGCAGCTCTGAAGTGTCACAGAATGCGCGCGAAGTGTGTCAATTGATGTGACTCGTGCAGAGGCTCTCGAGCGCATGGGCGCGATCGGTATCACCAGACCGAGCGTCGGCGCGGCGCCAGATACAGTCCCGGCACAACGAGCGAAGGGTTACGAGAGCCGATGGATGTCGATGTCGCGGTGCTTGGAGGCGGACCTGGTGGTTATCCGGCTGCGATTCGGGCCGCGCAGCTCGGACTGTCGGTTGCGCTGATCGAGCAGGGCGAGTTGGGTGGCACGTGCCTCAACGTGGGCTGCATCCCGACCAAGGCATGGGTGCAGAGCGCCCATGCGGTCAAGGACGCACATCGGGCGTTCCCGCAGCTCGGAGTGATGGTCGGGGAGCCCGTCGTCGACTTCGCCCAGGTGCAGGTCAACAAGGGCGAGATCGTCAAGACGATGGTGAGCGGCGTCGGCCAGTTGCTCAAGGCCAACGGCGCGACCGTCGTCAACGGGCGAGGCCGGTTCGTCGGACCCAACACGTTCGCGGTCGAGGGCGGCGAGGACGTCAACTTCAAGCACGCGGTCATCGCGACCGGCTCGCACCCGCTGCGTCCGCCGGTCGAGGGCATCGACCACCCCAAGTGCGTCGACTCCACCGGGCTCCTGGCGGTCACCGAGATCCCCAAGCGCCTGGTGGTGCTGGGCGGTGGCGTGATCGGGGTGGAGTTCGCGTCGATCTTCAACCACTTCGGCAGCGAGGTCGTGATCGTCGAGATGCTCGACTCGCTCATCCCGGTCGAGGACGACGACGCGATCAAGGCCCTGACGCGGGCGTTCGACAAGAACGGCGTCACGATCCACACCGGTGCTCGCGCCACCAAGGTCGAGGAGACCGCCGACGGCATGGTGCTGCATTTCGACAAGGGCGGCGAGGCGGCGAGCGTCACCGGGGATTTGGTCCTGGTGGCGACGGGACGCGGCGCGACGGTCGACGGCATCGGTCTGGAGGACGTCGGCATCGCGTTCGACAAGAAGGGCATCCAGACCGACGCGACGCGCAAGACCACCCTGGCCCACGTCTATGCGGTGGGGGACGTCGCCGGCTACTGGCAGCTCGCGCACACGGCGTTCCGCGAGGGTGAGGTCGCCGCCGAGAACATCGCGGGCCACCACGTCGAGATGAGCGGCGCCGTCCCCAGCTGCATCTACACCGACCCCGAGGTCGCGAGCGTCGGCCTGTCCGAGCGCGCGGCGGTCGAGAAGTACGGCCGCGAGAACGTCGTCGCGGGTCAGTTCCCGTACCTGGCGATCGCCCGGGCGGCGATGTTCGCCGACAAGACCGGCTTCTTCAAGATGATCCACCACGCCCAGACCGGTGAGGTGCTCGGCGTCGTCATCGTGGGCCTCCAGGCCACCGACCTGATCAACGCAGGAGTCATCGCCATCGACAGCGAGGCCGTCATCGAGACGGTCGGCGACTCGATCGCCGCGCACCCCACCCTGTCGGAGGGCTTCAAGGAGGCGGGCCTCGTCGCCCTCGGCCGCCCGATCCACATGCCGCCCAGGAAGAAGCGGTAGGTCAGATCAGGAGCTTCGACCCAAGGCGGGAGCTCTGCTTCTGCATGTCCGTCTCGCGCATTGTCTCAACCTACGAGCGAGCGGGCCAGGTCGACGACGCCGTGGGCCTCGGCGTCGGCGCGCTCGCGTTGGACGGCGGGGATCGTGTGCGGTGAGTCCTCCAGGAGCCGGGCGCTGAAACGTCCGCCGGTCTCGTGCTCGGCGCGGGCCAGCCAGTCGGCGGGGAGCGCGTCGGGAAGTCCGGCGCCGACGAGCTCGTCCATCTGCAGGGCCCAGACGCGGGCGAGCAGGTCGATGTTGTAGCCGCCTCCCGCCAGCACGATGTACCGGCCGCCCCCCGCGTCGCGGGCGAGGTCGTGCAGCAGCCGGTAGATGCGCGGCAGTGCCTCCAGGTCGACGCACAGGTGCGCCAGCGGGTCGGCGTGATGGATGTCGGCGCCCAGGTGCACGACGAGCGCGTCGGGGGCGAACCGCGTGACGGCGGGGACGACGACCTCCTCCATCGCGCGCAGGAACGGACCGGTGCCGGTGAACGGCGGCAGCGGCACGTTGATCGACGTGCCGAGCCCGGAGCCGGCGCCGCGCTCCTCCATACCTCCGGTTCCCGGGAACAGGAACTTGCCGCTCTCGTGCACCGACACGCTCAGCACGCGCGGGTCGTCGTAGAAGAGCCACTGGACGCCGTCGCCGTGGTGGGCGTCCACGTCGACGTACGCAACGCGCGCCAAGCCGGCGTCGAGGAGCGCGCGGATGGCGAGCGCGCAGTCGTTGTAGATACAGAACCCCGATGCTCGGTTGGCGAGCGCGTGGTGCAGACCCGCCGGCGCGGGGCAGTAGGCGGTGTCGGCCTCGCCGCGGGCGACCAGGTCGGCGGCGGCCAGCGACGCGCCGCAGACGCCCAGCGCCGCCTCGTGCATGCGTGCGCGCGCGGGCGTGTCGCCTCCCGGGGCGAGGCCCCACTGGCCGGCCTCCCACGACGCGGCCAGCTCCGGGTTGGCGCTGTAGCGGCGCACGGCCCCGACGTACGCAGGGGCGTGGATTCGCTCCACATCGGCGACCGTCGCCGCCCCCGGTTCGACAACTGTCACGTCGTCGCGGTCGAGCAACCCATATGCTCCGATCAGATCGATGCCAAGGCGCCGTCGCAGCGGGCGCTCGTCGTCGTCGCTCGGGTTGTAGGCCTGCAGGTGCGGTCCGTAGACGAAGGCTGTGGCCATCAGCTGATGATGCCATCGAACACGACGGTCTGCGGCAGACCCGAGGGACGGTCAGCCGACGAAATCCACCTCGGTAGGTGGGTCATCGCCTCGGTGATCTCCTCCTGCGGGTACTCCTACCTCGGCAGCTGTCCGTTGACGAACTGGTGGCAGGCCATCATGTCGGAGGTGCCGTGACCCGAGAGAAGACCGGCTCCTTCGTCTGCGGATGCAGCGGAGGCATCATCTGCCGTGGCATGTCCGCGTTGATGTTGTACCAAACCCGCGGAAGCTCGGACTGGGGCAGATCGAAACGGATGTTCTCGGCCCTGCGAAGTCCTCGTCGATTCGTCGGATCGGGGAGAATCTATCGACCGCGCCCCGCTGGTCCCAACCCTGCCACCAAACCTTTGGGCCACCGGCTCGCGACTCCTATCGTGGACGATGCAGCACCTGGGTAGTCGCCAGCAGTCGAATAGGCAGAGGATCGGCAGGGGCGGAAAGTCCAACTGTGCGATATGTGGCTCTCTGCGTGCGCGGTGGTTTGTGCTGCGGGCGGCACTCGATCTCAGGTTTTCTGGGAGAGGCGATCGTTGCAGTGCGTGCGGCGGTCGCTCGTCGGTCTTCAACGCGCCGTTGTGCTTGGTGTTTCGGTCCGCGGCCGAGTTTCCGCATGACTGCGGCGATCCTCGGTCCGCCCCGGTGCTCAGCCACCCGCGGGACCGCCCAAATGGTCCAGAAGAGAGCGGCCATCAACCTGGCAGCCCTGACCTGTGGCCGCGAGGGCCGTGATGCGGTGGTGAGGAGGGCGGTGAAGAATCGGCCATTCGGCAGGGTTGTCGGCGGCCACTTGTTACATCGGGTGAGTGAGTGTCGACACACAATTGGCACATATGGGTGTAGCGGTGTAACAGGTGTGTGAGTCAAAATCCGTGTCATGGCGGCGAGTGGGCGCGGTGGGCTACGGTGGACCGGTGAGCAACCGGCATGCGCGGTCTGCGCCTCGACGCGAAACGGCCCGGCGGCTGAGCACCACCTCACCCACGGCGTGTCGGTCTGGCTGTGCGACACCCACCGCAACGAGAGGTTCCTGTGTCGGCGCGGCGGTCGGGACCTGGTGGAGTGCCTCACCGGCTTGTGGCAGACGGCGGGGTGTTTGAACAGCCGCCAGCGGGCTGCGCTGGCGGCGCACATGCGGCGCGTCACTGCGGGCGTGCGGCGGGGGCGTCCTGGTTCGTATTCGTGGCCGCGCCTGCGGGTGGAGGCGGAGCGGCGGTTCGCCGCGGGTGAGCCACCGCACCGAGTCATCCGCGACCTGCGGGTCCGTCACGCACGTGATACGGCGACGGTGCCGTCGGTTCGCACGATGCGCCGGTGGTTCACCCAGGCGCGCTGGCTCGCTCGAACCCCCGCGACGCCGGCTCGCGTCGAGCACGATGCGCACGAGCCGCCGCGCCGGTCGACGCCCCGTCACTCAACCGACGGCGACCCCCTCCTGAAAATGATCCGAGCATGGGGATGGTGGTACGGATTGCCCCGCGGCGACCCATGACACCGCCCAGCAGCAAATGGCGCAGTCCTGCCCGATCACAAACGCGCACATCGACGATGTCGCGCCCGCCTGATGACGACGCGAAGCCCCGGGCCCTCTCGGGCTGAATCGAGCGCGCGAGGGTGACAGCGACACCTCGGCACGGTGCTACTCGATCTTCATCTTTCGGACCTTGGGGTCGAGCCCGGGCCAGGTCATGTCGAGTTTCTCGAGCGCGTCGACCAGGAGCTCGGACACCACGAGGTTCCGCACCCACTTGCGGTCGGCCGGGATGACGTGCCACGGCGCCCATTCGGTGGACGTCCTTTCGAGCATCACCCGGTAGGCCTCCATGTACTCGTCCCACTTCTTGCGCTTCTCGAGGTCGCCCGGATCGAACTTCCAGTTCTTCTTGGGGTCGTCGAGGCGCTCCCGCATCTGGACCGCCTGCTCGTCCTTCGACATGTTGAGCCAGCACTTGACGATGACCGTCCCCTCATCGGTCAAGTTGCGCTCGAACGCGTTGATCGCGTCGTAGCGACGGCTCCACACGTCCTCGGGGACCAGGTTCTCCACCCGAACGACCAGCACGTCCTCGTAGTGGCTGCGGTTGAAGATCCCGACCTGGCCCCGCGCGGGGCACGCCGAATGGACTCGCCACAAGAAGTCGTGCCCCAGCTCCACCGGCGTTGGCGCCTTGAACGACGACACCTCGACCCCCATCGGGTTGAGCGGTCCGATGCAATGCTTGATCGTTCCGTCCTTGCCAGATGCGTCCATCCCCTGGATCAGGACCAGCAGCGAATGCCTGTCGTTGGCGGCGAGGCTCGCGCCGAGATCGGCGAGCCGGTCGCCCAGCAGCGTCGTCGCGGCCTGGGCCTTCTCCTTGTCGTCGAGTCCCAGCTTTGCATCAGCCGGGAAGTCGCCGAGGTCCACATTCGATCCCGGTTTGACCTGCACGCCGTCGCGCATTTCGCCTCCCTGTCGCGTTCGGTTGCCCGGGCGCGGGGCACCCGCCCCGCTGAGGTGAGAACCGGCCTCGCCACGCAAAGATATCGCCTCACGAGCGCGCTTTTCCGCCGCAGACACTATCCGCCCCGCTAGCATCGCCCCTCGATGCTCGACCTCGCCTGGTACTGCCCCTCGGAGGGAGATGGCCGACACCTGGGCACGCGCGCTCCGCAACGGCCTCCCACCTTCGACTACCTGCTCCGCGTGACGCAGGCCGCGGAGCGTGCGGGCGCACGCGAGATCCTGGTCCCGACGGGCGCGATCAACGATTCGTTCGCGCCTGACGCGCCGTTTGCCGAGAGCTGGACGACATCCGCCGCCCTCGCGGCGCGCACCCGGTCGATCCGCCTGATCGTCGCCCTCAACCCCGGCGGGGTCTCCGCCGCCCTGGCCGCCCACCAGGTCGAGACGCTCGAGCGGATCGCCCCCGGACGCATCGCAATCAACCTCGTTGCCGGTGGCGGGCCGCACGACGGCTACGGGCACGAGCCGCTTGGCCACGATGAGCGCTACCGGCGTCTCGAGGCCCTCGCCATCGCGTTGCGGGCGCGCTTCGCCGGACCGCTCTACCTGGGCGGGGCCTCTGCAGAGGCCAAGGCACTGGCCGCGAGGGTCGTCGATACGTACCTGATGTGGGGCGAGCCGCCAGACCAGATCGGCGCGCGCGTCGATGAGATGCGCCGCCTGGCCGCCCGCCCGCTCCGCTTCGGCCTGCGCATCCACATCATCGCCCGCAGGTCCGAGCCCGAGGCGCGCGCCGCCGCCCTCGAGCTGCTCTCGCTCGCCAAGGTCCAGGACGATCGGGTCAGAGAGTACGCCGGGTTCGACTCGGTCGGCCAGGCCCGCATGAACGCCATCCCCGCCGACGCCGAGGCCTGGGTCGCCCCCGGCCTGTGGGCGGGCATCCGCGCCGTTCGTGGAGGCGCCGGGACCGCGTTGGTCGGAAGCTACGATCAGGTGGCGAACGCGCTTCGTGGCTACCGGGACGCCGGGATCGGCCTTGTCATCGCAAGCGGCTATCCGCACCTGGAGGAGGTCCGACGGGTCGCTCTGCGCGTCTGGAACCGGCTCCGGGAGCCCGCCCTCACATGATCCGCCAGATCGACACGCGTCCACCCCGCAACGCCGCCGACCTGGCGGACCGCTTCGGCACGCCGTTGTACGTCTTCGACGGCGCGCGTCTGGCCGTCGAGGCGGACGCGTTCCGCGCGGCGTGGGGACCCGACGTCACCATCGCGTACTCGATGAAGAGCAACCCCTTGATGGGAATCGTCACTCGTCTGCATCGCGCCGGGATGTGGGCCGAGGTCGCCTCGGGCTTCGAATACCGGACCGCCCGGCGTGGCGGTGTGCCCGGCGGCCAGATCGTCTTCAATGGCCCGCACAAGCCGGTCGAGGACCTGCGACAGGCACTCCGCGAGGGCGCGACGGTCATCGCCGACGGTCCCGAAGAGGTGCGGCGGATCGCGGGCCTCGCCGCCGACGCCGCGCACGGCGCCCGCATCGGTATCCGCCTGTCGCCACCCGGGCGCGAGGGTGTGGATCGCTTCGGCGTCACACCCCGTCACGCCCGGGCAGCGGCCGGCGTGCTGGCCTCTGCCGGCCTGCACCTGACGGGGTTGCACACACACCTGGGCGCCTACCAGTTGGGACCGCTTCCGCCGTCGGGTCCGCCCATTCACGGCGTGACGGTGGAGTACCCCGTGCCGGTCGAGCGCTACGTCGCCGCCGCTGCGAACCTGGTGGCGACCGCCGAGGCGATCGGCGGGATCGACTGGCTCGACCTGGGCGGTGGCTGGCCGTCGGCAGCGGGTGTGGCCGGCCACGTTGCCGCAGTGCGTGCGGAGATCGGTGGTCGGCGGTTGGGCCTCATCGTGGAGCCGGGGCGGGCCCTGGTCCGCGATGCCGGGTGGCTCTTGGTGCGGGTCGTCGCGCGTCGCGGCCGCGGCGCAGTCGTCGTCGACGCGGGCATCACGCAGGTGCCGTGCGTGTTGTGGAAACGTTCGCCCGTGCACCTCGTCGAACCCCGCGCGGGCGAGCTCCGCTTGACCAGCCTGTTCGGGCCCCTGTGCCTTCAGCACGACGCGATCGCCCGTGACGTCGAATTGCCGCCACTTCGCGTGGGTGACCTCGTCTGGGTGGGACAGACCGGCGCGTACGCCATGGCGCAGGCCTCCCCGTTCATTCACCTGCGACCCGGGGCGATCATGGTCGAGAACGGGCGCGGCACGATCCTCCGTGAGCGGGAAACCGACGACGAGGCGCTGGGCGCCCAAGCCGAGCCGCTCCTCGTCGGTAACGAAGGCAGGGTGATGGAGGCGTGATCGCAGCCGAGGTGAGGCAGGGCCGGTGGGCCGACAGCGCCAAGTTGCTGTTCGCGGCCAGAGCTGCCGAGGGCACCGAGGGGGTGGACCAGGCCGCGTGTTTCATGGCTACGCCGGCCAACCTGGACGAGGCGCGTGGGATGGGGTTATGGGACGACGCGATGGCGAGCGCCGGTCCGGATGACCTGGTGCTGGTTGTCCGTGGATCCGAGGCCGAGGTGGGGCTCCATGCCGCCGCCGCCGTTCTCGATGCCCGCCCGGGCGGGGCCGGCGCGGGCGCCGTCGCGGCCGCGCCGAAGAGCTTGGCCAAGGTGACCGCCGACCTCGCGCTCATCTCGGTCCCGGGCGACTACGCCGCGCTCGAGGCCCACAAGGCGCTCAGCGCCGGCATGGACGTGATGCTCTTCAGCGACGGCGTCACGATCGAGGACGAGGTCGTGTTGAAGCGCCGCGCCCGCGAGCTGGGGCGCCTGGTGATGGGGCCCGGCTGCGGCACCGCCATCATCGACGGCGTGGGTCTGGCGTTTGCCAACGTCGTTCGGCGCGGGCCTGTGGGCGTGGTGGCGGCAGCCGGCACCGGCGCGCAGGAGGTCACCGTCCTGCTCGACCGCTACGGCACCGGGATCAGCGCGTGCTACGGCACCGGTGGGCGCGACCTGCACGCGGAGGTCGGTGCCATCACGATGCTGGATGCCATCGATCGCCTTGTCGCCGACCCGGCGACCGACGTCATCCTGTGCGTGTCCAAACCCCCGGCCCCGAACGTCGCCGAGCAGGTCCTGGCCGCGCTGTCGGCGACCCACAAGCCCGCGGCCGTGTGCTTTCTCGGCGCAACCGCGTTCGACGCGCCGGAGGGGGTGACGATCGCCGCCACGCTTGAGGATGTCGCCATCGTCGCGGCCCGCCTGGCGGGCGCCACGGCCGAGCGGGCGGGCGATGCGGCAATCGACTGGGTCCACCCGGGTTTGGTACGCGGTCTGTACTCGGGCGGGACGCTGTGCAGCGAGGCGGCAGCGATCCTCGCCAACCGGCTGCCCAGGGTCGAGTCCAACGCTGCCGCCGGAGGTGCCGTCAAGCTCGCGCCGGGTCAGGCCCCGACGACGCACGCCTGCCTGGATCTGGGCGAAGAGGAGTTCACTCGCGGACGTCCCCACCCGATGATCGACCCGCTCGCGCGGGCCGAGTTCCTGGCCGAGGCCGCGGCCGATTCAGCCGTGTCGGTGATCCTGCTGGACGTCGTGTTGGGATACGGCAGCCACCCCAATCCGGCCGGCGCGCTCGTGCCGGCCATTCGCAGCGGCCTGGCCGGGCGCGAGCGACTCGCGATTGTCGCACACGTGTGCGGCACGGAGGCCGATCCCCAGGTGGCGTCACGTCAGGAGGCGACCCTCGCAGAGGCCGGGGTCCGGCTCGCCCCGACCAACGCGCACGCCGCGCGACTCGCAGCGGCGCTGGTCGGCTAAGAATGCTCCCGCTCGCACATCGTTGGCGGACGTACGAGCGAGAGCACTAGGCCCCGCGTGCAGATCCGGATCGCGACGTATTCGACCAAGCCGCGAGGCGGGGTCGTGCACGCCCTCAGCCTGGCCGAGGCCTTGGCCGACCGCGGCCATGACGTCGAGCTGTGGGCGCTGTCGCCGGACGGGGCCACGTTCTTCCGCGAACCTCGAGTGGAGGTCTGCCTGGTGCCGGTCGAGCGTCGCGAGGACGAGGACATCGAGTCACGAATACTCCGGTATGCCGATGTGCTGGCCGACGGGATGCGCGCAGCCGGCCCCGTCGACATCAACCACTCGGAAGACTGCCTTTCGGCGCGTTCGATGCTGGCCCTTCGCGCCGAGGGGCACATCGCGTCGATCGTGCGGACGATCCATCACGTCGACGCGTTCACGAGCCAGGTTCTGCTGGAGTGCCAGCGCGCCTCGATTCTGGACGTGGACCATCGCCTGTGCGTTTCACGACATTGGGCAGATCGCGTCCACGAGGAGTTCGGGGTCCCCTCGGAGGTCGTCGCGAACGGCGTCGACGCGGAGCGCTTCGCGGGGTGCCCGCTCGATCGTGTTGGCGCCGGACAGAGGTTCGGGTGGGCGGACCGACCGGTCGTGCTCGCCGTCGGGGGGATCGAGCCGCGCAAGGGGAGCCGCCTGCTGATCGAGGCGTTCGCACGTGCGCGTGGGCGACTCGGAGCCGGGGCGCTCCTTGCGATCGGCGGGGGCGAGACGCTCTTCGACTACCACGAGTACCGCCGGGCGTGGCGGGGCGATGCCGAGCGGCTCGGGCTGGAGGTCCACGCCGGTGCGCCGGGCGACGCCCCGGATTCTGCGGACGTCGTGATCTTGGGCACGATCGACGACGACGACATGCCGACGCTCTACCGGGCAGTCGATGCGCTCGCGTTTCCGTCGACCCGGGAGGGTTTCGGCCTTGTCGTCCTCGAAGCGCTCGCCTCCGGTATCCCCGCGGTCGTGACCGATCTGCCGGTCCTGCGCGAGCATCTGGAGGATGGACGCGATTGCGTGATGGTGCCGGCCGGTGAATCGGGGCCGCTGTCCGACGCGCTGGTCAGCGCAGTGCACGACCAGGAACTTCGCGAGCGATTGTTCACCGGAGGCCACGCGACCGTCAAGCGGTTCACCTGGGCCGAATGCGCCGAGGAGCACGAGCGCCTGTACGGGAGGATCATCGGTGGACACTTGTGAGACAGGACACTCGATCTGACGAGTACGTGTACGAGCCCTGGCGGGCCGAGTGGCGCGGCGGGATGTCGAGCGAGGTCACAGGCCGTGGACACACGATCCGCGTGGACGAGCCCCCCCAGTTCGGCGGCGAGGACACCGGCCCGATGCCCACCGAGGTGCTGGCGGCAGCGCTCGCCTCGTGCATGTGTATCGCGATCGCGTGGGCGGCCCGCAAGCGCCGGGTCGATCTGCCGGACCTCGCGGTCGAGGTGCGGCCCTTTCGGGCGCCCGGCGAACCCCGCCACGGCAGGTACGAGCTGCGCATCGAAAGCTCGGCACCGCACGACCTGCTGCAACCGTGCGTGGACCTGGGCGCCCGGTACTGCTGGGTCACCAACACGCTCAAGCATCCCCCCGACATCTCTTACGAGGTCCGGGTGGTGCGGTAGGCAGCATGGACGCTCGCTCGCTCGCTCGTGCGTGACGTCGGCCGGCGGGATCCGCTGCCTGCCATCGTCTCGGCGGACGCATCGTGAGTCGACCGCCCGAAATCTTGGCTAGTGGTAGGTTCCCGACCTGATCGACAAACCGAGGGGGCCATGAGCGTGGCTGATGGACACACGATCTGCGTGATCGGCGGTGGGGCCGCCGGGATCAGCGCGGCGTCGATGGCGAAGCGCACCAACCCGGACGCGAAGGTCATCTGCCTGACCGAGTTCGAGGACGTCGCGTACTCGCCGTGTGGCGTGCCGTACGTGCTGGGCAAGGAGATCCCGGAGTTCGAGCGCCTGTTCCTCGCCGGGCCCGAGCAGTACGTGGCGTCCGGCGTCGATCTTCGTCCGGAGACCAAGGTCACGGCGGTCAGCGCCACCGACCGCACCCTCGTGGCCGGCGGCGATACCATCAAATGGGACCGGCTCATCATCTGCAGCGGCTTCAACTACACGCTCCCGCAGATCCCCGGCACCGATCTGGACGGCGTGACGTACGTCAAGAACATCCGCCGCGGCGTCCAACTCAACGAGCGCCTGAACGGCGTCAAGCGGGCGGTTGTCCTGGAGTCCACGCCACTCGGCGTCGAGATGCTGACCGCGTTCGCCCACCGCGGCATCGAAACCCACCTGGTCGACCCCGGCGCGTGGCTTCTGTCCATGGTCGCCGACCCCGACATCGCCGAGCCGGTGCAGAAGAGCCTCGAGGAGCTCGGCTGCACGCTGCACTTCGGTGTCGAGGCGCAGGCGTTCCTGGGCTCCAACGGCAGGTTGCGCGCCGTGCAGACGAGCGCCGGCGAGATCGAGGCGGACATCTGCGTTGTCGCGACCCACAAGGAGCCCGAGACCACGCTCGCCCGCCAGATGGGGCTCAAGCTCGGCTCGACCGGCGGCATCGTCGTGGATGCGTCGATGCGCACGTCGATGGACGGTGTGTTCGCCGCAGGTGACTGCGTCGAGGTGCCCCAGGGTATGACGAACGTGGCGGTGCAGGGCCTGACCGGCGCCCACGCGATGCAGCAGGGACGTGTCGCGGGCAACGCCGCCGGCGGCGGCAACCGCACCTACAACGCGGTCTACGTTCCGTGGGGCATGGTCGGCGGCCAGATGCAGATCGGGGGCGCGAGCTTCGGTGAGCACCTTGCCACGGCGGCCGGCATCCCGCACCTCGTTTGCACCGCGACCGGCGTCAGCCGCGCGCGCTACTACCCGGGGGCGCAGCTCATCACCGTCAAGCTCCTGGCCGACCCGCGCGACGGCACGCTCATCGGCGCCCAGATGGTCGGCGGCGAAGGCATCAAGGAGCGTGCCGACTTCCTCGCGTTCGCGATGAAGAAGGGTTCGACGCTCGAGGACATCGCGTGGATGGAGAACGTGTACTCCCCGCCGATCGGCGCCCTCTACGAGCCCATGTCGACCGCGGCCCAAAACGGGCTCGCGAAGCTCTAGTAGAGGCCGCAATCGTGAGCCATCATCAAGAGATTCCGGATTCCGTCAAGGAGTACCTCGGTCACGACAAGGTCGCGCTGTTCGGGCGTGGTGGGCGGCTGGCGCCGCCGGCGCCGCCGGACTCGCCGGCGCGAAAGCACGGCGAGCTTGCGGTCCGCGAGGCGCTGGCTGCCATCGGGACGCCGAACCAGCCCGGTGAGCGTCCGGCGGCGATCCCGCCCAAACCGTCGATGGCACGCAAGATGCGTGGCCGCAGCGAGCAGGCGCTGATGGAAGCCTCGATGACAAGGCTCGGAACGGTCAAGCCCCACGCCCACAGCACACCGCTGTGGAGCAAGCTGTTCGTCCCATCCTGGAAGGTCATTCCCTGGAGCCTCAAGAAGCACATCCTCAACGCAGCCTCGGGAGTCAAGGGCTGGCGCCCCGAACGTTAGACCCGGTCTGAAGGACCAGTCCAGCCCCCGATCGACGCATGAGACGCCGATGGCGGCTCACATGCCGCCCAGGTGTGTCGCGCTGGGCGAGTAGTCCGCTATACGACGTCGAGCTGCAGCGTGTAAGGCGGCGTCGGGAAATCAAGCCCCCCAAGACGTTTGACCCGCCTTCGGCTGGTCATAGGTCGCCCGAGAGCCGTGTCTGGGAGGGCGTAGAGTCGCCAGGCGGCGGGGGTCACAGGGCGCAGGCCGCGACAGGCCGGGAGCGGCGCCGCGACCCAGGCCGGGAGCGCATGAGCGCGCGCGAGGGCCGGGCGGGGCACCAGGATCACGTCTGTCCCAACCTCGTCCGCTGACCCGCGCATCCGGCGGAACATGCCGATCAGGTACTTGACACCGGCGTAGACGAGCCCCAGGACAGGCGTCATCAGGACGCCCATCCAGAGTGGGATCTCAAGGCTGTTGCCCATGAACGCGTACAGGTACGCGTGCGGGGCCGATCCGATGGCGGTCGCTGTGACGAACGGGAGAAAGCGGACGCGAGTCAACCCCACGAAGTACGAGAGGAAGTCGAACGGGACTCCGGGGACCAGTCGGGCCATGATGATGGCGACGAATGCGTGGCGCTCGAGCTTGCGGTTGATCTCACCGGCGAGCCTGAATTGGCTGCAGATCCGCTCGGCGAATCGCTTGCCGAACGTGCGGGCGATCCAAAAACAGGTGGATGCCGCAGCGACGCCACCGACCCATGTGATGAGCATTCCCAACCACGTGCCGAATACAGCGCCGTTGACGAACGGCACGACGAACCCGGGGATGGGTGCGAGCACCGCCTGCGCGACGTTGAGCGCGATGGACGCGATCGGGGCGAACGCGCCGAAGCTCATGATCACCGAGCGGAGCGTCTCCTTGTCGCCGCCGGCCATGGCGCTGAACGTGCTCCACGTGCCGGGGTGAACAAGTACCGCGATACCGAAAGCGGTCGCCAGCACGACTGCGACGAGCGTCGCAGGATGGCGGATTGCGAGCGCTGTTCGCTGAGCTATAGCCTGACCCATTCACTGGTGTTATCGGCAGCTCGCGAATAATCCCGACCCCCCGTAGTGCGCGTGATGGTAGCCGGCTCTGCGCGACTCGCCCCATAAGCACGGTCCACGACGACATCTCCGGGCGGATCATTCGCCGCATTGACCAGGTCGACCATTGGGCAGGCGAGCCGGAGAGCGGAGAAACAAGAAAAGCGCAGGAACTGCGCGGACCTCGAGGGCACGTTCTCTCTTTCGCGCCCTAGTCCACCTCGCGGGTGGGCGGCATGACGACCGGCGGGGGCAGCTCGACGGTGCGGGTCCAGCCACGCTTACGGGCCTGTCGCTGGCACAGCGCGCACACCGGGCGGCGGTGCTTGCCGTGTGCCTGATGGTCGAGAAAATCAAACGTCTCACCGGCCAGCAGGTGCCGGTGGCAGATCTCGCAGGTGCGGCCCTCGGCATTGCGGCTGCTCATGTGTCCTCTCGCGCCGGGACCGGCAACTCGGCGAGCCGAAGGTCGATGATGGCGAGCACGGTTGGATCCAGATCCACGGCGTCTGCGATCGCGCGTGCTTTGACGTACCGCTCGCGCGCTCGGTCGTAGCGCTCCGGGTTGTCGCGGTTCTTGATGATGTTGTCCCCCGACAGCAGGAGTTGGCGCACGCGCGCTGCCGGATCGGGATTGTCGGTCTGCTCGTGCATGCGTCCGAAATGCTAGCGATCTGTGCGCAGGATCTCGTCGACGAGCTGTTCGCACGAGAGCCCGGACGGCACCGGGGACCCGACGCTGTCACCGAACGCCAGCCGCGCCCGAGGATGGTCGACGCCGTCGAAGCGCCAGAGGCCCGGGCGCGTCTCGAGTCGGACCAGCCGGGGAAGTAGCGCGGACAGATCGATCCGCGGCGGCAGTGGGCGCGAGACGTAGCGCACCCACGTCTCGTATCGGTGGTAGAGCGAGAGCATCCCGTCCGGCGTGGCGGTCAGCACACGCATCGCGGTGATCCGCGGATGCACCGCGAACGCAGACAGCGGCCGTTCTGCCCTGACGATCGCCAGGTCTCCACCGGGGATATTCTCGATCGTCGCTGCCCCGTGGTCGAGCAGGAGGATGTCCTGCTGCACCCGCGTCCATGCCGGTTGCCAGAGGCGGCGATATCGATCGGGGTCGGCCAGGAGTCCCGCGACTCGCGGCAGGAGCGCGATTGTGATGGCACCGGCGGGGTCGTGCGTCGTGGCACGGTTGAGGGCGCGCAACACGTCGGGGAACGGCGTGGTCGGGCGCTCTGCCATCGCCATCACGGCGATCGCACACCACGCCGCCGCCGGCTCGGTCCACGTCTGGAAGTCCCCGGCCTCAGCCGCCGCCACGGAAAGGTCGCGAAGCGCACCGGCCGCGGGGCGCTCGAGCAGCAGGAACGCCGCAAGGAGTCCGTCCTCGTCGAAGTGATTGTTCGTGACCACGTCGACCCTCGGCCCCAGCGGTGTCGTGTCGAGGTAGCTCGCCACGATGCCTGTGCTGGTATCGGCTTCGAGCTGTGGTGGGGTTCCCCCGTCCGGCCAATGTGACAGTCCCAGCACCGTGCCGTCGCCGGAGGGTCCGTCGACAACGACGTGCGGACGTCCGTGCACCTCGTGAAACGGGACGAAGGCTGCGTCGGGGGCCACCCTCGGCACTGGCGATTGGACGGGGTCGACCATGCCGACGAGGATAGTGTGCGCGACGCTCGCACTTGCCGTGCCTGGCATACTGGCTGCCGTGGGCTGGGTCGAGGCAAATCAAGTGCTTGTCGCGGGGCTGCTGCTCCTTGCCCTGGCGCTCGTGGGTGCGGTCCTGCTGACCGTCCGATCGATCGTCTTCTTTCGCGTTGCCAGCGATGGCAGGCGTCAGGTCGACACGCCGGTACACGCGATCTCGACTGGGCTCGCCGATGCTGAGCGACGCGTGGCAACGATCACCGCCGAACAGGCTGAGCTGACCGAGGCGTTGGACCGGGTCGACGCGAGCGTGGGTGAGCTCCGCGTCTTGCTGGATCACGCCGGTCGCGCGCTGGCCGTTCTGCGAGCGCCGTTGAGGTATCTGGGCAGGTGAGCGTGTGGCGAGTCGCGGTTGTCGACGTCGGGTCCAACTCGACGCGGCTGTTTCTGTGCGACGGCGTGGATGGGGATGGACCTCGTGGCGAGCGCATCACCACCATCACCGCGCTTCGTCGCGGCGCCGGCAGTGACGGCTCGATCACAGCCGATGCGCTCGGGCGCCTCGATGACTGCCTCATCCGGTTCGGCGCGACAATCGCTGCGTTCGCCGCGGACGAGGTGATCGCCGTGGGGACGAGCGCGGTCCGGGATGCGCCCAATCGCGATCGGGTCGCGGCGATCGTTCGTGAGCGTCTTGGGGCCGAGCTCCGTGTGCTGGCCGGGGCTCAGGAGGCCGAGCTGTCCTACGTCGGCGCCCGCCTCGCGACCTCGGGCGATGGCGCGGTCGTCGTCATGGACATCGGCGGCGCATCGACGGAGCTCGTCCGCGGCGATGCGAGCGGCCCCACGTCGGCGGTCAGCCTCAACGCCGGAGGAGTGCGCTTCACAGACATGTTCCTGCATGACGACCCTCCGACCGCCGCTCAGGTGAGAGCCCTTCGTGACGAGGCCGCCGATCTCGTCATTCCGGCATTGGCGGCGCTCGGTGGGCCGGCGCCGATCCTCGGCGTGGCCGGCACCATGACCACGATCGCTGCTATTGCGAACGGCGGGTATGACCCCGAGCAGGTCCACGGAATGATCCTGGCGACCGGTGAGGTTCACGAGATCACCGACCGGCTCGTCTCCCTGCCGCTCGAGGAGCGGCGCCGGGTCCCGGGGCTTCACCCCGACCGCGCCCCATCGATCGTTGCGGGGGCGCTGATCGCTTGTACGATCCTGGACGGCGCGGCAGCCGAGGAAGTTGCCATCAGCGAGCGCGATCTCCTGGACGGCGTGCGTCTTCGACTGGCCGCTGATTCAGACTAAACTTCCCCGCAGCGATGTCTGAGCTCACCGACCAGACGGCCGATCGGCTTGGGCCCGAAGAGGAAGCGGTCAACCTCGTTGAGGGGCTGGCCGACGCGCTCAAAGGGGTCACCCGCCCGCAGGACGAGCGACGCATGATCTACGCGAAGGGCGAGAACTACCGCCACATCCGTCATGCGCAGATCCTCGATCGCTGGCCGATCCTGCCTGAGCCATGGGCGCGTCGGGTGGAGCTGCGACGCCTGTCCGCGGTCGACCGCACGCCCGGGCCCGCATCGTTCGGGAGATAGGACACCAACCTGAGCCGGAGTGGCGAAACTGGTCAGACGCGGGGGACTTAAACTCCCCTGCCTTCGGGCATCCGGGTTCGACTCCCGGCTCCGGCACTCATGACGGGCCCCTGCCGAGAATGGCATCGAGGGCCACACGGCGCGTACGACGTGAGCGGGCGGGCCACAGGGGGCCGCGCCCGTTCACATCGCAGCTCCGAGTCCCTACCTCCTGCTGCCTGCGTCGACGGTCTCCTTCAAGACCGCGCCAGGGCTGAACTTCGGAACGGTTCTGGCGGGTATCTGGATCTTGGTGCCGGGGTCGCGCGGGTTCACGCCCGTGCGAGCAGCCCGGTTCGCGACGGAGAACTTGCCAAAGCCGGCGAACTGGACATCGTCGCCGCCCTTGAGCGTGTCGCTGATCTCGTCGAGAACGGCCTGAACGGCACGACCTGCGTCGGCCTGGTTCAGGCCAGTCCGTCTGGCCACCTTCTGGACGAACTCAGCCTTGGTCATAGGGGCATCCCTTCGTGAGAAAACGGGCGAGGTCCTGTCGTCGATCGCAGGTGTTCACGTCGAGCGACCGGGTCACGCTACCAGGCGCCCTCCTCTCGGCACAATCGTTTGATGGTGCGGGATCCCGCGGTCCTAAGCCTGCGTCGCGAAGTGACGTTCACATCCATCTTCGCCGCGCCGATCCGGCGGCACGGCGAAGATCTCGCGAAGGTTGCGAGACGCAGGGGGTTTGTGGGCTACTCCTCGTCTTTGGCCCGGGCTGCGCTGGCCATGTCGGCGATGACGGACACGACGTCCTCGTTGGCCAGGGTCGTCACGTCACCCAGCTGGCGCTCCTCGCTGATGTCGCGCAGGAGGCGTCGCATGATCTTTCCTGACCGCGTCTTGGGCAGGTCGTCGGTCAGCACGATCGAGGCGGGGCGGGCGATCGCGCCGATCTTCTTTGCGACATGCTGGCGCAACTCCTGGATGAGCGCCTCGTCGCCGACGATGCCGCTCTTGAGCGTCACGAACGCGGCGATCGCCTGACCCGTCGTCGCATCGGCACGGCCCACGACGGCGGCCTCGGCCACGGACGTGTGATCGACGAGCGCACTTTCGATCTCGATCGTCGAGAGCCGATGCCCGGACACGTTCATCACGTCGTCGATACGGCCGAGCAGCCAGTAGTAGCCCTCGCTGTCGCGCCGAGCGCCGTCGCCCGCCAGGTACCTCCCGGGGTAGGTGCTCCAGTAGGTCGCCACGTAACGGTCGTCGTCGCCCCACAGGGTGCGCATCATCGCCGGCCATGGCTCGGTCAGGACCAGGTAGCCGCCCTCGCCCAGCGGAACGCTCTCGCCGGCCTCGTTGACGACGTCGGCCTGCACGCCCGGAAACGGGAATGTCGCGGAGCCGGGCTTGAGCGGTGTCAGCCCGGGGAGTGGGGTGATCATGATCATCCCGGTCTCCGTCTGCCACCAGGTGTCGACGACCGGGCAGCGGCCGCCCCCGATGTGCGTGTGGTACCAGACCCATGCTTCGGGGTTGATCGGCTCGCCGACAGACCCCAGCAGGCGCAATGAGGACAGATCGTGTTTGTCGACGTATTCGGTGCCCCACTTCATGAACGTGCGGATCGCGGTTGGGGCGGTGTAGAGGATCGTGGCCTTGTAGCGGTGGGCGATGTCCCAGAGGCGGTCCTTGTCGGGAGTGCCGGGCGCGCCCTCGTAGATGATCCCCGTGGCGCCGTTGGCGAGCGGGCCGTACACGATGTAGCTGTGGCCCGTGACCCAGCCGATGTCGGCGGCGCACCAGTAGACGTCATCCTCCCGGATGTCGAAGATCTCGCGGTGGGTTGTGGCCACGCCGACCAGGTAGCCCCCGGTGGTGTGGAGGATGCCCTTGGGCTTGCCGGTGGTGCCGCTCGTGTAGAGCACGTAGAGCGGATCCTCGGCGTCCATCGGTTCTGGGGCGCACTCGGTCGACGCGTCGGCGACGATGTCGTGGTACCAGCGGTCGCGTCCGTCGACCCACCCGACGTCGCTGCCGGTGCGGCGCACGACGATGGAGGTGGTGACCGCCGGGCAGTTCACCATCGCGTCGTCTGCGTTCTTCTTGAGTGGCACGATCTTGCCGTTGCGCCATCCCTCGTCCTGGGTGATGACCGCCGTGCATCCGAAGTCGATGATGCGGTCACCCAGTGCCTCCCCGCTGAACCCGCCGAACACGACGGTGTGCGGAGCGCCGATGCGGGCGCAGGCGAGCATGGCGACCGGAAGCTCGGGGATCATCCCCATGTAGATCGCGACCGCGTCGCCCTTGCCGATCCCGGCGTCGCGCATCGCGTTGGCGAGCTTGCAGACGCGCTCGTGAAGGTCGCGGTAGGTCAGCGTCTCGGTCTCGCCCGGCTCACCCTCCCAGTGGTATGCCACCTTGTCGCCCCGCTCGGCCAGGTGCCGGTCCAGGCAGTTGACCGACACGTTGAGCTTCCCGCCGGTGAACCACTTGAAGAACGGCGCGTTGGAGCGGTCGAGCACCTGGGTCCACGGCTCGATCCAGTCGATCCGTGTCGCCTGATCGGCCCAGTACCCCTCCAGGTCGGCCCGGCCGCGCTCGTAGACGTCGGGGTCGGTGATGCGCGCGCCGGCGACGAATTCCTCGGACGGCGCGAAGATGCGGTCCTCCACCTGAAGCGCTGCGATAGTAGGGCCCTGGTCGCTCATGTTCGGTGTCCTCCATCCGGGGTCTGCATCGCGATCCTACCCACTTGGGGCACGCCGGCCGCTGACGGGCGCCATACACCGATGACGGGCGTGACACCAGCCGCCCGCGTGCCGTGTCGCAGACGGCGTCCCCCTCGGGTTGTACCCTTGGCGCGTGGAACTGAACCAGAACGAACAGCTCATCTGGCGCGGGCATCCGACGGCCCGGTCGTCGTTGGTGTACTTCCTCAAGTGGGGGTTCCTGGCGCTGCTCCCGGTCTCGATCGCAGGGCTCCTGAGACTCGGCGATAACGGAACGGGGATCGCGTACTGGATGTGGGTCGTGATCTCACTCGTGTTGGTGGTGGTCGTCGTGGCGGTCGACGTTGTACGCCGGGCACTCATCGACTATGTCGTGACTGATCAACGCATACGGATCCGTCGGGGGGTGCTCACACGCAGGGAGCAGTCGGCATCGATCGAGCGGGTGCAGAACATCAACACGACCCGGACGCTCTTGGATCGCATGCTGGGGATCGGAGCGATCGACTTCGACACAGCCGGCGCGGAGGCGGTCGAGGCGAGCTTTACGTTTGCGGGGGTCGCGCGTCCGCTCGAGCTGGTCCGGCTGTTCGAGCGTCACGTGGCGATGCAACGGGATCTGCCGACGATGCGTCAATAGGCTCCTGCGCTCGCGAGCGGGCGGCGCTCGCGACCGTCGCGATACGCCCCGGCGGGCTGGCCCAGTAGGCGATTGCGGCGGCGGGAAGCACTATGGCCAGGCCGCCGGCGATGTCGAGCAGATAATGGTTGCCGGTCACGACGATCGAGGTCGCCACGAGGAGTGGATAGGCGAGACCGAGCGCACGACTCCATGGGGAGCGGGTCAGCCGCCAGAGCGCCCACGCGACGACGGGCGCCAACCCGACGTGCAGGCTCGGCATCGCTGCGACCGGGTTATAGAAGGCCTGGATGAACGGATGCTCCAGGTCCACGAACGTCTGGCCGCTGACGGTGTCCGACGCGAGCCCGGCCAGGCGCGGTGGGGCAACCGGCTGCAGGGCGTACCAGATGAGCCCGCCGCACCACGAGAGGATCGCGAGGTTGCGCAGAAATGGGTATGCGGCGCGCCGATACCGGTATACCAGGATCAGCGTCAGCGGCAGCACGATCACCTGGCTGACCGGGTAGAACAGGTTCCAGAACGGCATCGCCAGGTGGTTGTCGACGAACACGCGTTGCAGGTCCGGCTCGACGAGGACGCCGAGCCGTTCCTCGAGCGCGATCAGGTCGGCCGCGTTGGCCCGGCCCTCGGCGAGCGTTCCCCCGAACACCCCCCGCACGAGCGAGTACACCGCATACGCGCCAAGGGCGATCGCCCCCTCCCGGCGGCCACTGCCGAGCGACCGGGCGACCCGGCGGAGGGCGAGACCCCATCGCGCGAACGGGCCCATCACCGCGACGCTACCACCCGTACTCGTGTGACATTCTCACCGGATGGGCGATCTCGTTCGTGGCGCTGATGGCGTTGACAGGTGTGGGTGGGGTGTGTCGACGCCCGAGTATGTGACCTATCACGATGAGGAGTGGGGCAGACCGGTCGTCGACGATGACCGGCTGTTCGAGAAGCTGTGTCTCGAGGGCTTCCAAGCGGGGTTGTCATGGCTCACGATCCTCCGCAAGCGCGAAGGGTTTCGTCGTGCGTTCGCGGGCTTTCGCATCGCCGAGGTCGCGCGGTTCGGCGCAGACGAGGTCGAGCGGCTGCTGGCCGATGCGTCGATCATCCGCCATCGGGGCAAGATCGAGGCGGCCGTCGGCAACGCCGCCGCGGCGATGGAGGTCCAGCGGGATCTCGGGTCGCTCGCGACGCTCGTCTGGTCGTTCGAGCCAGGCGGCCGCCGCGGTGCGCCCAGAGCGATGGCCGATGTGCCTGCGATTACGCTGGAGTCGATCGCGCTGTCGAAGGAACTTCGCCGCCGTGGGTTCCGCTTCGTCGGTCCCACCACCGCGTATGCGCTGATGCAGGCGATGGGCGTGGTCAACGACCATCTCGCCGGCTGCGCGGCACGTTCCAGGGTGGAGGCGGAACGTCAGTCGATCACACCACCTGACGCCGCACCATGCGCGACATCATCTCTCGAGGAAAGCCGGGGCTGACGCCTTCCGCTACCGCCGGCTCGATACCGGTGCCGTCGCCGCCCTCGCCGCGAGCATTCCGCTTCGCACGGCGCCCTCCATGGTCGCGGGCCAGCCGGTGTCGGTCCACGCTCCGGCCAGGACGACACCGTCGATTGGGGTGCGGGTTCCCGGGCGGTGGGGTGCCTGGCCCGGGGCGGCGGCGAACGTCGCGTTGGGCTCCTTGACGCAGACGGTGCGCTCCACCTCGGCGTGCCGGGCGGCGGGAAACAGGTGGCCGAGCTCTTCGGTGATCTGATCGATCAGGACGCTCTTCGTCAGCTCGACCTCGTCCCGCGCACCACTGATCGAGACGGCCAGGTGCTGCCCGGGTCCGTCAAGGTTTGACATCGCGGTGCGGTTGAACACCCACTGCGCGGGGCTGTCGACGACGGCGGTGAACAGACCGTCCATCACCGGGCGGTCGTACCAGACGTGGACGTTGACGATCGGTGACGACCCCGGCGCCGGATCGGCGGGCAGGGCCTCCGGGCAGACCGCACGGGCCCGATCGGGAGGCAGTGCCAGCACGACCGCGTCCACGGGCAGCCGTTCGCCGTCGGCCAGCTCGACATGCCCGTCGCCGACGCTCACCACCTGCCGTCCGGTGATGATCGTGGCGCCGCGACTCTGCAAGAACCGTCGTGCCGGAGGGTCGACCAGCCGCGTGAGCCCGACGCGCGACCAGCCGATCGCAGATCCCCTCCGGGTGCGGAAGAACCCCTCCTGGAACACGAATGCGGCGAGGGCGGCGGACACGCGGTCGCTTCGGTCGTTGCAGGTCGGCAGGACGATCAGGTCCCAAAAGCGCTCGATCGCGCCGGGCGTCTGGCCGTGGGCGATGAGCCACTCGGCGAACGTTATGTCGTCCAGCTCGACGCGCCGCTGGTCAGGCAATAACCCCAAGGCGGCAAGTGCCCGCGCCGCGCTCGCCTTCTCGACGCGCGAGAGCAGCGGGTAGGTCAGGAACGACGGGCCGAGGTGAAGCGGCGCCGGCAGCCGCGATGCCCGCAGCGCCCCGGCTCGTCCTGAGCGGTCACGCACCGGCACGACGAGCGCAGGCTGCAGGGTCGTGTCCCCGTACGCCCCGATCAGCGTCAGGAACGCGATGTACGCGGTGCAACATCCCAGGAACACGTGCTGGCCGTTGTCGACCTCGACTCCGGATTCCTCGTCGATGAAGCTGTACGCCTTGCCACCCAGGAACGGGCGGCGTTCCACCAGCGTCACTTCGGCGCCCAGAAGCGACGACTCGCACGCCGCGGCAAGCCCGGCGAGCCCCCCGCCGCACACCACCACCCGGCGGCCGCTCATCCCGGCGTCAGCGTCGTCAGGGACTTCTGGCCCATCAACGCGAGCTTGCGCGGGGTCGACAGCGCGACGCGCGCGGTCAACACGTCGTAGTCGCGCCCCTCGATCTCGTCGAGGATGGCCTGGTAGAGCCCGCCCAGCATCGACACACACGCCCGCGCGCGGCGGTCAAGGAGCGGCAGCAGCGCCTCGCCGCTGGCGAAGTACCGCCGCGCCCGATCGCCCTGGGCGTGCAGCAACGACCGGATCTGCGGGGTCGTCACCCCTGCGTGGATGTCCTCATCGGTGACGCCATGGTCGGCCATTTCGTCCTGCGGCAGGTAGATGCGGTCGCGGGCGGCGTCCTCGGCGACGTCGCGCATGATGTTGACGATCTGCATGCCGACGCCCAGATCCGCGGCATGTGCGGGCGCCGCCGGATCCGTGAACCCGAAGATGTGCAGGCTCACCAGGCCGACTGCGCCGGCGACACGGTCGCAGTACAGCTTGAGGTCCTCGAAGCCGGCGTATCGGGTGGTGGTCAGGTCCATGGCGACGCCATCGATCAGCGCGTCGAAGTGCGCCCGCGGGATGGTGAACCTGTTGACCGTGTCGGCGAGCGCGACCAGCACCTCGTCATCCTGCGGCGGAGTCCCTCCGTAGACGGCGTCGAGCTCGCGCCGCAGCTCCGCCACCGCGTCCAGCTTTGCGGAGAAGGGGCCTTCCTCGTCGACGGCGTCATCGGCGCGGCGGCTGAACGCGTACGCCGCGTAGATCCCCGCCCGCCGAGGATTGGGCAGGAGGACGAACCCGTAGTAGAAGTTGCGTGCGGCCGCGCGTGTGATGGTGCGGCAGCGCGCGTAGGCGGTCTCGACGGTCATCGTGGCCTCCGGAGCGTTCCCAGCAGGACGTCGATCGCGATCCGCGCCCGACCCAGCTTTCCCGGGGCCGGCCGACGGGCCAGGGTGTCGTATCCCTGCCGTGCGATGGCGTCGCACAACGCGAGCCCGCCGGCGGTGAACATGCGCAGGTCAGGTCGGGCACGCCAGGTGACCATCCGCGCCAGCGGTGCGCCCGCGACCAGCTCTGCCCGTGCACGGGCGACCTGGAACGCGATCAGCGCCCGCGACGCCTCATTGGCGCTGGGCCGGGCGAGGTCGGCCTCGGTCACGCCGAAGTGCTCCAGGTCCTCGGCGGGCAGGTAGATGCGGTCGTTGTCGGCGAGGTCGCGGCGGATGTCCTGCCAGAAGTTGACGAGCTGCAGGCCGATGCAGGTGTGATCAGCGAGCGCGATGCGCCCTGCGTCACGGTGGCCGAGGACGGCGAGCACCATCCGCCCGACAGGCGTCGCGGAGTGGTGGCAGTACTCGATCAGCTCGGCATACGTCGCCCATCGGGTGACGCGCTGGTCGATGCGGTTGGCCTCGACGAGCCGCAGAAACGGATCGGGGTCCATTGCGTGGCGGCGGACCGTGACCGCAAGTGCTCGGAGCCGAGGATCCTCGGGCGTCCCCTCCCAGCAGCGGTGGAGATCTCGCTCGAACGCATCCAACGCGGCCAATCGAACCGCGTGGTCGTCCAAGGGGCTCAGAGGCCGCCCAAGTGCCGTGGTGAGCGCGGCGTTTGGTCCGCCGTCTCCCAGGTCGTCCACGCCACGACAGAACGCATAGATCGCCCGCATGTCTGCGCGGAGGTCGCGCGGGAGAAATATGAACGCGACGGGGAAGTTCTCGTCGTGGCGGCGCGTGATGGACCGGGCGACGCGGCGGGCGTCGGCGACCGCTGTGCTCACGAGACGAAACGCCCCAGTGCGGTGAGCGGGAAGTACAGGCGGTAGTAGTGGTACTTGATCATGAAGTCCCCTGGAAACCCGGTGCCGGTGAACGCATCCTCGCTCCATTCGCCGTTGGGTGACTGGTGCTCCACGAGCCACCGTATCCCACCGGCGACCGCTGCGTGGTGGGGATCGACCGCCTGGAGCCCCATGAGGGCCCACGCGGTCTGCGATGGGGTCGAGTCCCCGCGTCCGACCCAGGCCGGGTCCCAGTAGCTCTCGATGCGCTCACCCCAGCCGCCGTCGGGATTCTGGTGGGCGGCGAGCCAGTCGACCGCGCGGCGGATGGGCGGCGCTGTCAAGTCCTCGCCGACGGCCACCAACGCGGGCAGCACGGCCCCCGTGCCGTAAATGTGGTTGACGCCCCACCGGCCCCACCAGGACCCATCGGAACGCTGTTCGGCAAGCAGATACCGCACACCGCGGCGCACCGCCGGGTGGTCGCGTGAGAGCCCCGCGACGGCGAGCGCCTCGAGGATGTGGGCGGTGACGTCCTCGGTGGGCCAGTCGATGACCTCGCCGAAGTCGCAGACAGGCAGTTGCGTCACGATTCGCCGGTCGTTGTCGACGTCGAACGAGCCCCACCCGCCGTTCGAGCTCTGCATTGCAAGGAGCCAGTCGACCCCCCGTGTGATGGCGCCGTCGCCTGCGGGCACCCCGGCCTTGATCATCGCCAGGATGACCTCGGCCGTGTCGTCGGTGTCGGGATACCGCTCGTTGGCGATCTCGAATGACCATCCACCGGGTCGGCCGCGGCGCGGGATCGCGTGCCAGTCGCCGTAGCTGGTGATCTCCTTGGAGCGCATCCAATCGATCGCGCGTGCCACCGCAGGATCGTCCTGACGCAGCCCGGTGTCGGAGAGGGCGACGGTCGCAAGGCAGGTGTCCCACACCGGTGAGACACATCCCTGCATCCGAAGTCGCCGCCCGTCGTCGATCACGAAGCCGTCGAGCCCGTCGAGCCCACGCTGCATGGAGGGATGATCGAGCGGATAGCCCAAGGTGTGCAGCGCGATCAAGGAGTACACCCACGGCGGCTGGATCCCGCCCCAGGAGCCGTCCGTCTCCTGGCGCTCCAGGATCCACCGGGCGATACGCCGGTAGGCGGCGTCCGTCACCCGGCGCGGTCCGCGGCGGCCCCACAGGCGCGCCAGCGGGACTGCCGCCTTGAACACCCGCGTCCATGGCCCGGGCGTTCGTGGCGGTGGGCCGGGCACGGAGCCCGGCGGCTCGAGGTACAGCTCGTCCAGGCCGACCGGCTGCGGGTAGGTGGGGTGCTTGGACAGCACGACCATTAGCGCGACGAACGTCTGGCGCGCCCAGCAGGCGAACCGGTAGATCGAAAGCGGCGCACGCGGGGGCAAGAAGATCATCTCGGGCGGCAGGTAGGGCAGCGCGTCCCACGGGTGTTGGCCCATGACCGCCAGCCACAGGCGCGTGAAGAACCGCGCGCGGTTGGCGCCACCCAGCGAGCGCACGAGGTCACGGGTGCGGACCATCCGCGGGTCATCGGAAGGCACGCCGCACAGGCGCAGCGCGTAGTACGCCTCGACTGCGACCGACACGTTCGGCGGGCCGCCGAACCAGACCGGCCAGCTACCGTCGTCGAGCTGGGTCTCCATGAGCTCGGTGGCGACCTTGGCTTTGGTCGTATCGTCGGCCCGATCGAAGAGGCACAGCAGGAACAGATGCTCGGCTGTCATCGTGGCGTTGGACTCGAGCTCGGCCCACCACTCGCCGTCGGCGCGTTGCAGGTCGAGCAGGTGACGGCGACCGCGCTCCATGGCCTTGGTCGCGTCGGTCCTCAGGTCCGAAGCGGTCGTCGTCACCGTGACGCCCCCTCGGGGACGCCCTTGACCCCCGATGCGGGACCCCGCCACCACTCGACCGCATCGCGCAGCGCGTCGATGACGCTCGACTGGGGCAGTCCCAATTCGTCGATGGCGCGCTGCGACGAGAAGTACATCTTCTTGCGGGCCATTCGCGCTCCGTCGAGCGGGGCGAACGGCTCGCGACGCAGAACCTGCCCCTCGACCAGCTCGGAGATCGTGGCGAACCCGATCGCGACGGCGTGGGGGATGCGCCGGGTGGGGGCGGCGACCCCGCTGACCTGGCTCAACGCCTGCAGGATCTCCTGCAACGTCATGTCACGGTTTCCGAGGACGTAGCGGCGGCTCGGGACTCCGCGCTCGAGCGCCAGCCGATGCCCGGCGGCGACGTCACGGACGTCCACCACGTTGAGGCCGGTGTCGACGTACGCGCGCATCCGTCCGCGCAGGAAGTCCCGGACGATGCGTCCGGTCGGCGTGGGCTTTCGGTCGCCCGGTCCGACGGGTGCGGTCGGGTTGACGACCGTGGCCCACATGCCATCGCGTGCCGCCTGCAACACCATGCGCTCCGAGGCGAGCTTGGAGCGCTTGTAGGCGCCGATGACGATCGCCGGATCGAGCGGTGTGTCCTCGTCGCCCGCAGTCCCATCTTCGGGAATGCCGATTGTCGCGACCGACGAGGTATGGACCAGGCGCGCGCCGCAGGCGAGGGCGGCCGAGATCACGTTCGCGGTGCCGGTGACGTTGGTGCGCTCGACATCACGGGCCTGATGGCGGGCCAGCGAGTAGTGGGCGGCGACATGAAAGATCGCGTCGCATCCGACCGCCGCCCGGGTGACAGCGGCGCGGTCTGTCAGGTCGCCGACGCATGGCTCGGCCCCGCTCGGCCATCTGCCGCCGGCCATGCTCGCGGGGCGCACCAGCGCGCGCACGCGCCAGCCGTGGTCGAGCAAGTCGCGGGCGACGTGATGGCCGATGAACCCGGTCGCTCCCGTCACCAGGGCGGTCGTCACGCTCCGAGCCTCGTCAAGAGCGTTCCGACCGCGTCGGTCAGTGCGTGGCCGGCACGCCGGGCGGAGCGGCCCAGACGGATGAGTCGTGGGATCTCCCGGGGGTGTCGCAGCGCGAACGCCATGAGCGCGCCGCGGTCCGGCCGGCCGACGTGGTCCAACATTCCGACGATGTCGGGGATGCGGTCGCGGAAGCGGTCGGTGACGGCGCGGATCGCGATGAACGGCACCTCGGCATCGCGGGCGGCGCGGGCCAGTGCCGCGCTTTCCAGGTCGACCGCCAGGCCGTGCAATGCCGCCCGGTCGGCGGGGGTCCGTGCCATCTCGCTCGCGCTGACCAGCGTCCCGCGCCGACCCTCGGCGGCCGCCAGCATCAGCGCGTCCGCGGGAAACGCGTCGCCCGTGTTCTCGTGCACGACGCGTTCGGCGACCACCACGTCGCCCGCGACCAGATGGGGAACGAGGCCCCCACAAAAACCCGTTGCGATCATCGCGCGCAGCGGCCGCTCGGTCAGCCGCTCGCCGAGCGCGGTGGCCGCGTCGGCGCCCATCCCGCTGACATGGATCTCGACCCCCGGGCGCTCGAGCCCGGTGAGCGCGCGGCGTTCGATCTCCAACGCGCACACGATGGCGATCGGATCGCCTGACGTCACCCGCGTACGAGTGTGAGCAGATCCTTGGGGCTCTTGAACGCCTCGAGGATCGTGGTGGCCTCGTACCCGCAATGCATCAGGCAGTTCGCGCAGCGGGGGTCGCGGTCGGTGCCGTAGGCCTCCCAGTCGGTGCCCTCGTAGAGCTCCTTCAGGGACCCCACGTGCGCATCGGCCAACAGATAGCACGGGCTCCGCCAGCCCTTGACCGTGTACGTCGGCATCGACCACGCCGAGCAGCGGTAGCTGCGCTTGCCCTGCAGGAACTCGTGAAACAGGGGGTTGTTGTAGAACGGCACGTCCATGCCGTCGCACAGTTCATGCACCTCGGCGTAGAGCGCCTGCGCCTCCTGGCGGGCCAGGAACTGGTTGCGATCCTCGGTGACCGACTCGTAGTCAAAGCCGGGTGAGGTGATGCAGCCCTCGACCCCCATCGCCTTGAGGTAGCCGAACAGCTCGACGTATTCCTGCGCAGGCGTGCCGCGGAAGATCGTCGTGTTCGTGCACACCCGGTAGCCGCGCTCGATTGCCTCGCGCATCATGGCGGTGGCCTTGGTGAAGACCCCCGCGCGGTCCACGGCGTGGTCGTGGACCGTCTCCATGCCGTCGATGTGCACGACGAACGCGAAGCGGTTGGACGGCGGGATCCGGCCGAACGCACGGTCCATCAGGATGCCGTTGGTGCACAGGTAGACGAACCGGCCCTGGGCGGTGATGCCGTTGACGATCTCGTCGATCTGCTTGTGGATGAGCGGCTCGCCGCCCGGGATGTTGACGATCGGGGCACCGGCCTCGTCAGCCACACGCAGGCATTCCTCGACGCTCAACCGCAGGTGGAACACGTCGTCGTACTCGCGGATGCGCCCGCAGCCGTGACACGCCAGGTTGCACAGCTCGAGCGGCTCCAGCATCAGCGTGAACGGGAACATGTCGCTCCGCTGGATCAGGCGCTTCTTGACCAGATACGTCGCCATCCCCATCTCGAGCGCAATCGGGCGTTTCGGCACGTCGGTTCCTCAGTTTCTCGAGGTGTCGGCGTTACTCGTCGTGGGGACCAGGTGCGGGGTCCCGGCCAGGTCCGTCACGGTGGCGGCGCCGATGCAGAACATAGCGATTCGAAGCCCCTCGATGATACCCCTGAGCCGCTCATCGACGGCACGCCGCGAGACGACCGCAGCCTTGAGCAGCGGCGCCGCGAACCCCACCGCATCGGCCCCGAGCGCGAGGCACTTGGCCGCGTCCAGGCCCGTACGCAGTCCGCCCGACGCGATGACAAGACCGTCGGGAAAGCCGCGGCGACATCCCAAGACCGCGTCGGCTGTGGGAATGCCCCATTCGCGGAACTCCGCGGCCACCCGCACCATCACCGGGTCGTTCATCCGCCGACGCTCGACCTCCCCCCAGTTGGTGCCCCCGGTGCCGGCCACATCGATGCCGGCGACGCCGACCTCGGCCAGGCGCGTGGCGATGTTCTCGGCGATGCCCCAGCCGACCTCCTTGATGATGATCGGCACGTCGATCGCCGCCGCAGCCTCCCCGATGCGGTCGATGAGCCCGGCGAACCGGGTCGTGCCCTCCGGCTGCAGCGCCTCTTGGAGCGGGTTGACGTGGATGACCAGGGCGTCGGCGCGGATCATCCTGACGACCGCGCGGCAGCGGTCGATCCCGTCGGGGCCGGCCAGCTGCGCCGCGCCGAGGTTGGCGAGCAGGGGGACGTCCGGCGCGAGCTCGCGGATCTGGAAGGTCTCTTCGAGCGACGGGTCGTCCAGCGCGGCGCGCTGCGAGCCCACGCCGATTGCAACACCAGAGTGTTGCGCGGCGGCTGCCAGGATCCGGTTGATCAGGCCGCCTTTGGCGACCCCACCGGTCATGCAGGAGATCAAGATCGGCGCCGCGAGCTGGCGACCGAGCAGCGTGATGCCGGTGTCGACCGCGTCGAGGTCGATCTCGGGAAGCGCCTGGTGGACAAACCGGTACCGGTCCAATCCGTTGGTCAGCGATGCGAACCCGACGTCTTCCTCGACCGCGATCCGAATGTGATCGGCCTTGCGGCCTGAGTGGTCCTCAGCGCTCACCCGTCTCCTGTCGTCGACGACAGACGCTATCCGAGCGGCTCCACGGCCGGAGCAATGCTCGCCAGCCCCCGATTTCCGCGACGTGTGTAGAAGATCTATCTACCTATGTTTCATCGGCTCTCAAGCACGTGATCAGCTGGCGGGGGTTGCTCGCGAGGTGCGAGGCGGTCGGCGCGGTGTCGAACGGGCCACCTCCACGTCAGCTCTGGCGGGCGAAGATGAGATCGGTCAGGGCGGCCAGGTCGTCCGTCGGGCCGGGCACCGCGGTCAGCAGGGCCTCTGCGCGCGCATGGCTTTCGGACGCGAGCTGCCGCGCGCGCTCGAGACCATGGAAGCTGACGTAGGTGATCTTGCCGTGGCGTTCGTCCGCGCCAACCGGTTTGCCCAGGGTCTCCTCGTCGCCGGAGACGTCCAGGATGTCGTCCACGATCTGGAACAACAGGCCCAGCTCGTCGGCGAACGCACGCAGCGCGGCCGCGACCCGCGCCTCGGGTCGCGCGTAGATCACGGCGCACCGGACCGCGGCCCCGATCAGTCGACCGGTCTTGAGCAGATGGACCTGGCGCAAAGCGTCCGCCGAGACGCGGCCATGATCGCGCAAGTCCAGGAACTGGCCGCCGACCATGCCGTTGACACCGGACGCGCCGGCCAGTTCGGCGATGATTCCGAGTCGCGCGGCGGGGCCGCCCGGCTGACGTTCGGCGACCAGGCGGATGGCCTCCGCAAACAGCGCGTCGCCCGCCAGGATCGCGGCGTCCTCACCGAACGCGCGGTGACAGGTCGGCCGGCCGCGACGCAGGTCGTCGTCGTCCATCGACGGCAGGTCGTCGTGGATCAGCGAGTACGTGTGGATCAGCTCGAGCGCGGCTGCTGTCGGCAGGAGCTCCTCGGGCTCGTGGCCCAGGCCCTCGCACGTCGCGAGGCACAACACCGGGCGGACCCGCTTGCCGCCCGCGAGCAGCGAGTAGCGCATCGCCTCGACGAGCCCCTCGGTGGCGATCGACTGTCGCTCGCTCTCGTCGTCCGTCGAGAAGTCGAGGCCCTCGAGGAAGGCCTCCACCATTGCGCGAAGGTGTTCCGGATAACTCGTGACGTGCTCCTGGACGGTGTGGGGGCGCATCCTATCGTTGGGCCCGTCACGGACCTGACGCACCGTTTCCTCGACGGGCCCCCTTTGGGTCGCCACACGGCTGATAACGTCGGGTGAGTGCGCGCGTTGATCCTCCACGGGCCCGGTGACCTTCGTTTGCAGGAGGTCGCAGACCCGTCGCCCGGGCCGGGTGAGGTGGTGCTGCAGGTGGAGTATGCGATGACGTGCGCGACCGACGCGAAGATGCTCCGAAACGGGCGCCACCCGGCGCTGCCGGAGCCGCCCGCGCCATTCGGGCACGAGGCCACCGGACACGTCGTGGCGGCGGGTGACGGCGTCAGGTGGCCCGCGGTCGGCGACGCGGTCGTCGTGGCCAACTCGGCCCCCTGCGGTGGGTGCTTCTACTGTCTGCGTGAGCGCCCGAGCCTGTGCGAGTCGCTCGTGTTCCTGTGGGGGACATTCGCCGAGCGCATCCTGGTCCCGGCGCGCATCGTGGCCGTCAACATGCTTGCGCGCCCGGCGGGGCTCGACCCGCGCCTGGCCGCGATGATCGAGCCGCTCGCGTGCGCGATCCGTGGCGTGCAGCAATCGCAGGCGGGCCACGGGGACTCCGTGGTCATCGTGGGCGGCGGGGTGCAGGGCCAGTTCTTGACGGCCTGCCTCGCGCGGCGTGGGTGTCAGGTCGTGGTGTGTGACCCTCACGAGGAGCGCCGTGAACGCGCGCTGCGGTTCGGCGCGACCCGGGCGCTGGACGCGCCACGGGACGACGCCGGTGTTCGGAGCGTGCGTGCAGAGACGCCGGGCGGGCGCGGGGCGGACGTCGTGTTCGAGGCCGTCGGGCGTCCCGAGACCTGGCAGGTCGCCGTGGGGATCGCCCGGCCCGCGGGCGAGGTCAACCTGTACGGGGGCTGTCCGCCCGGAAGCACCGTGACGTTGCCGGCCGATCGCCTGCATTACCACGAGCTACGCCTGCAGGGGAGCTATCACCACACGCCCGAGGCGGTCCGCGAGGCCCTGGCGCTCCTGGTCGATTCGGCGGCGCCATTCGCGGAACTCGTCGGCGAGCCCGTCGGCCTGGCGGAGGTCGCGACCGTGCTCGCCGAATCGGGCGTCAAACGCCCGGTCGTTCCCCAGTGAGTTTCGCTTGCCATCCGGCGAGCGGTTACCCCCTCACTTGAGGCGGCGCGCGAGCCGGCGGATCTCGGCGTAGCTCTGCGACTCGGCCCGCAGGCGGGTCATCTCCTGCTCCTGCGCGCGCACGGCGCGGGTGAGCTCGTCCAGGGCGGCGGTCGCCTTGGCGAGCGCCGCCCGCACATCGCTGTCGGCCCCTGCACGTCCCCGTCGCGTGGGAGTCTCGCTGCGACGCCGGCGCGGCCGAAGTTCCGCGCCACGCTGACGGGCGACTCGGTAGTAGTTGGCGGCGACGGTGCCTGACTCGCGTCCCGTACGTTGCGAGATGTCATTGAACGCCTGCGACTTGTTCATTCCGCCTGCGACAAGGCGCTCGACCTCGTCGAAAATCTGGTTGCCGACGCCGCCGCGTGGGTTAGGTGTATCCGACATTATTGTGAACCCCGTTCTTCGATCAGTTCCTGTGAAGTTACATTCCCTCACAGCGCGGTGCAACGACATATCAATCGTCGAGAAACACTGCCATCGTCGCGGTGAACCCGTGTAGGAACGTCGTTCCACCGATGGGGCCGATCTCACCATTGCAGAACATGCCCGCGGTCGGCACTCCCAGCTCATCTGCGATTGCAGATGCGTCGTGATCCGGCGTACCGAACATATGCGTGCCGCGGCCATTGCAACTGAACACCAGTGCTGCCACGGGAGTTCTTGCGCCCGACATCGCGCGTGCCTCACGGAGTGCGAGCCGCAGGTCCTCGTCGGCTGATTGAGCGTCGCGTACGTGCAATCGAAACGTCTGACCGATGCGTATGTGCTCACCGATGTACACGGCGCCGGTGTCGGGATCGCGCCCATGAATTCCGCGAACCAAGAAGTCGCCACGACCATAGTCCGGTTGGTTTTCGTTGATGACGATGCCGGCCAGGAGCGGTTGACGAAGCAACTGACGTTCGGTGTCGGACAGCTCGTCGACGACGCGGGTGATCTTGTCGAAGGCGTTCGTGCCCGCCAGCTCGGCGACCACCGGGCCGCCCCCGGCGGTGATGACCATGTCGGGGCCGATCGGCGCGCACCCCTGCGAGACCATCGGAATGATCTGTGCGCCGGGAAGCGCGACACCAACGCCACCGTCGAAGTGCACGTCCCGATCGTGGAACACGACGTGCTCACCCGCACGGCGGCCTCCCGACGCCAGCCCGCCGATGATCACCGGACGTCCGCGTGCGTTGTGTTGCTCCAACATCAGGTCGGCAGGCAGGGTGAAGGGGTCGGCCAGCACGAGGAGCGGCGTGTCGTCGGGGCCGGCCTCGATGAGCCACTCCGGCCACCCGACGATCTCGTCGGTTTCCTCGATCGTCTGGACCGACAACCTGAACGTCTCGACTGCCACGTCGGCCAGGCTCGCGCACCACACCGACAGCGCCGGGTCGCCTTCGACCTCGCGTCCGCCACCGATGATGGCTTCGCCGGTGCATCCCACCAGGTGCTCGGGGGCGAGCTCGGTCTGGAGCGTATCCAAGAGCGACCAGGGATCCGTGCACAGCCCCGGCGACGCGAACACGACCGCCAGCGTCACCGGAGCCCCGCCGAGCCGGCCCCTGATGTTCCGTGCGACCTCGGTGGCCGCGGCCACGGGCTCGGGGTCGACAGACAACGCGACGGCGAACTTCGATTGGTCGCTCACGGTGTCAGTGTCACTGATCTGGACGATATTTGCGACATGGGCTTGACCCGGAGCGTTCCGATGCGCAGACTTCACCTCGCACACACCGCCGAGCAGCGGCAGCATCTTGCTCACGCGAGAGCCATCCCTTGGGGTGGCTCGAAGCGTTTAAGGGGGGGACTCGCCGGGTGCGGGGGTCCATCCCGGAGCGTTCAGCAGGTCACGGGCCTCGGCTGCGCGGTCTGCTGGCACCATCACCTCACGTGGCCCGAGCGCCAGGAAGTCCGGAACGTCGAAGCCCCGGCCGCGCCGGTGGTAGGCCGGGATCGCCCCGTCGTGGAGCAGGTTGACCAGCAGGTCGGCCTCGGGTTGATGGCGTGCCACGGCCACGACGACCCACGGAATCGCTGCGGGTGCACGGTTGCGCTTGCGCTTGCGCCACAACATCAACGTGCGAAGCCGCGCTCGGAGGGGTCGGGCCTGCGCCCGGTGAGGAAGGGGATCACCAGCGCAAGCCCGGCCACGAAGCCGACGATGTGCGCCCAGTAGGCCACACCACCCTCGCCCTCAAGCGCCTGGCCGCTCACGTAGACGAACTGGAATGCGATGTAGACACCCAGGACGATCCAGGCGGGCAGTATCAGTGGGAAGATCCCCACGAGCGACAGCACCCGTGCGCGCGGAAACAACAGGAAGTAGGCCCCAAGCACCCCGCTGATCGCGCCCGAGGCGCCGATCAGGGGAACGATGGAGGATGGGTCGGTCATCGCCTGGCCGAGTGCCGCGAGGATCCCGCACAGCAGGTAGAACGGGAGAAACCGGATCCGCCCGAGGCGGTCCTCGATGTTGTTGCCGAACACCCACAGGAACAACATGTTGCCGAGCAGGTGGAGCCAGCTCGCATGGATGAACTGGTGGGTGACGAGCCCCGCAAGGCGCGGGTGCTTTCGGTTGAGTTCGACACAGGCATCGTTCGGCGGGGTCTGCCCGCCGAGGACTCGGTCCGGCACGACGGCGAACTCGCAGACGATTCCGGTCTGTGACGCCTCCAGCTCCGTGATCGTCGAGAAGGTCTGCGGGTTCGGCTTACTCGACTGGTAGACGAAGACGAGGACGTTCAACGCGATCAGGAGCACGGTGAGCACCGGGAAGCGCCGCGTCGGGTTGTCGTCCTTGAGCGGGAGCATTGCCGCCGGATGGTAGTCCGAGACCGCTAGTGCGCCAGGAGGTGCGCCAGAAGTGCCGCCTGGGTGTAGAGCCGGTTGTGGCCCTGCTGCCACGCCGCCGAACGCGGGCCGTGGAGCACGTCGTAGCTGATCTCGAGGTCGTGGTGGGCAGGCAGCGGGTGCAGGGCGATCGCGTCCGGCGCCGCCCGGTCCATCAGTCCCTGGTCGAGCTTGTAGGGCGTGAACGTCCTGATCCGCTCGGCCTCGCGCTCCTCGTCTCCCATCGACACCCAGGTGTCGGTGTAGAGCGCGCGCGCTCCGTCGACCGCCTGTGCCGGTTCACGCACGACACGGACGCCGCCGCCGCGCTCGCGGGCCACCTCATCGGCCCACGCGATCCACTCGGCGTCCGGGTCGTAGCCCTCCGGGCAGGCGCACGTGATGTCCAATCCGAGCTTGGCGCCGACGGTCACGAGCGAGATGCAGCAGTTGTTGCCGTCGCCCAGGTAGGCCACCGGTACGCCGGCCAGGTCGCCGAAGTGCTCGCGCAGGGTCAGGATGTCCGCGAGGCCCTGGCACGGATGGTGCTCGTAGGTCAGCGCGTTGACGACGGGGATCGAGGCGTACTCGGCCAGATCCTCGAGCTTTTGGTGCGGGCCGGTCCGCAGCACGAGGGCGTCGACGATGCCGGACAAGATCAGCGCGGTGTCCTGGATCGCCTCACCCCGGCCAAGCTGCATATCCGCGGACGACAGGTAGATGGCGTGGCCGCCCAGGCGCACGGTGGCGGTTTCGAACGCCACCCGCGTCCGTGTGGAGGGCCGCTCGAAGATCAGGCCGACGACGCGTCCGTGCAGCCACTTGGGCCACTCCGGCCATGGCGTCTGCTTGAGCTGGGTGGCGAGTCCCAGCACCGCCTCGACCGATTCGGTCGAATGGTGGCGGAGTGTCATGACCGAACGTCCGGCGAGGTCAGGCAGTGGAGTCGGGCGCTCCGTCATGTACCTGGATCCTGCGTGGTCGTCTGGGTGAACGTGTCGTCGTGAGCGACGAGGTCGAGCAGCGGTGTGCGCGGCCTGAACCGGTCGCCGGCGGAATCGGTCAGGCTCGCGAGGTCGGTGGCCAGGCCGGGCAGCCCGCGGCGATCGGCCCAGGTGAACGGGCCGTCGCTCCAACCTGCGCCGAGCTTCATGGCGAGGTCGATGTCGGGTAACGCGCCGATGCCCTCCTCCAGGCACCGGCAGGCCTCGTCAAACGCCCCCAGGTGGTAGCGCTCGGCGACGGTGGGTCCGTGTCGGTCGCCCGCGCCCGGCTCGCGGCCGGTCACGAAGCCCGCTCCCGACTTCTGACCCAGACGTCCGCCATCGACCTCGGCGGCAAGCGACGTCCCCGCGGCGAACCGTTCGCCGTAGGACGCCTCCAGGTCGCGCTGGACGTGCAGCGTCGTGTCAAGGCCGATCAGGTCGCCCAGGGCGAACGGGCCCATTGGTGCTGGACCGCCGTCGACGACCGCCTGATCGGCCGAGGCGCGGTCGGCCCCAAGCTCGTCCGCGCACCGGTACGCCTCGGCCAGCGCCCGCACGAGGATCCGGTTGACCAGAAAGCCCGGGCACTCCAGGACTCGCACGGGCACCTTGCCCAGGCGCTCGGCGACAGCCGCTCCGGCGTTGATCGTCGCCTCCGCGGTATCGGCGCCGCGAATGACCTCGACCAGGCGCATGACGCTCGCGGGGTTGAAGAAATGGAGCCCCATCACGCGCTCGGGACTCCCCGTCGTGCGCGCGAGGGTCGTGATCGACAGGCCCGACGTGTTCGACGCCAGAAGCGCAGCTGGCTTGGCCGCGGCATCGATGGCCTGCCACAGGGTGCGCTTGAGCTCGAGCACCTCCGGGCCCGCCTCGATGACCAGGTCGCAGTCACCGATCGCCTCGAGGGTCACGGATCCCGCCACCCTGTCGACGATCGCGTCTGCCACCTCCTGGGTCAGCCGCCCCTTGGCGACCCGTCGCTCACCGATCGTGCGGATATGGGCGAGGCCACGGGCGACCGCCGCATCGTCGATGTCGACAAGGACGACGGAGCAGCCGGCCGCGGCCGCGACCTGCGCGATCTCGCTCCCCATCACTCCGGCGCCCACCACGCCAATCCGTTCGATGCCCATCGAGCTCCCCTGCGTCGGCGGGCAGCAGGAAACGCCCGCAAGGGGCGGAAGTCTAGGGAATGTCGGCCGACCCGGCCGCTAGCGTCGCCAGCCGACATGCAAGGTGTGAGCGTCCGTCCGACCAACCTGACCGCGCGCCGCCGGCCTGTTCGGCGTCTGGCGCTGCTCGCCGTGCTCTTGGGACTTGCGTCGCTGGCGACGCTCTTCGTGTCGGCCGCCGCGTGGCCCGTATTCGCGCTGCCGATCGTCATCGCGGCGCCGTTGACGGGGCAGCTGGGGCTCTGCATCAGCGCGTTGGCCGCGGCGTCCGTCTTTGCGGTCGTCGCAGGACGCCCCGCCGCGGGAGGGCTCGCGCTCGCCGTCGGCTGGGTCGCGTTCGTCTGTGCCGCCGCCGCAGTGGGAAGCCGCCATGACATGGTGCAGCGCGACCTGACGCGGGCCGTCGGTGCGTCGCTTCGCGATCGGCTGACCGGTCTCTACAACTTCGCGTTCTTCTCGGATGCGCTGCGGCGCGAGACCGAGCGCTCGAGCCGGTACGGCGGGGCGCTCTCGCTCGTGCTGTTCGACCTGGACCAGTTCAAGTCGTTCAACGATTCGCATGGTCATGAGGCGGGCAACCGCCTGCTCGCCCAGGTCGGCCGCGCGATCGAGGAGTCCCGGCGATCCGCCGACATCGCAGCGCGGTTCGGCGGTGAGGAGTTCGCGCTCTTGGTGCCTGGCGATGCTGGAGCTGCGGTCGAGGCCGCCGAACGCATTCGTCTGGCGATCGCGCGCATCATCGTCCCGGTCGGAGGTGGGCAACACGACGGGCGGACGATCTCAGCCGGGGTCGCCACCTACCGCGCCGGTGACACGCCGGACAGCCTCGTCGAAGCGGCCGATCGCGGCCTGTACCTGTCCAAGCGCCGCGGCCGCAATCGCGTCAGCGTCTCGGGAGAGGCCCAGGCCGCGCGCGCAGCCGGTGCGTAAGGAATCCGCTTCCGTGATGGTCCCCGGTGGGCGATAATCACGCCGGAATGCGTCGAGCCCATTCATTCGATCGAAGCCTCGGTCGCGCGATCCGCGCGCTCGTCGCGGCCGTCCCGGGCGGAACCCGGGCCGGGCGCGTCGCCGGCGATGCGATGGCGCCGGCGTTCCGGGGACTCGTCGCGGCGATGCTGGTGCGGCCTGCGTTGCGGCCCGGCGGGATGGAGACCCTTGCGGCCGGTGTGCTCGCCGCGTCTGCGGCACGCCTGGCCCGGGACCGGATCGCCCGTCCGCGTCCAGGCGCCAGGACCGAGGGGGGCCTGCCGAGCCGTCATGCGGCCGCAGCGGTCGCCATCGCGCGTGGAGCGAGCCGGCGCCATCCCCGCCTGCGCCCGTGGCTGTGCACGGTCGCCGCCGCCGGCCTCGTGGGCCGCGTCGTCGCCGGTCACCACGACCCGGCTGACATCGCGGTCGGCGCGGCGATGGGATGGGCCGCCGACTGGGTGGTCGAACGGGCCGCCAGTACACCGTGAGCCCGCTCGCCGCACGTGCGGTGAGCGGCTTCGCCCGAACGGCGAGCGGACTGTTGGTCGTGCTCGGCGCGATCGGTTTGATCCGCACGGGCCTGACGGGGTTCACGTCGAACGAGGGCGTTCCCCTGTTCACGTTCACCGCGAGCCCTCTGACCAATGTCATCTTTCTGGGGGCCGGCCTGGTCGGGATCGCGATGGCGCTGCGCCCCGAGTCGGCGCGCACCTACGCCCTTTGGGTCGGTGTCACCGGAGTGGTGTGGGGGCTGCTCGAGTTCATCCTGCGCGACGGCTCCGCCGACATCTTCGGGCGCGACACGGGCCTTGCGCTGGTCACCGTGGGTATCGGCACGGCCGGCCTGGTTGTGTGGGCGTGGTCCGGTCTGGGCCGCAGCGGGTCGACGGCCTCGATGCCCTGACGGCGCAGTCTGCGTTGGGCGACCACTCCAGGCATTCCCCTCAGCCCGATCACCCTGCGCCAGAACGAGGGTGAGGCGCTCTGGTTCCTCGGGGTCCTCGACACGCTCAAGGCCTCGACCGAAACGCCCGAGGGCCGCGTCGCGGTGATCGGGCACCTCGCACCGCAAGGCTCTGGCTCGCCACCGCTTACGAGTACACCTCGGTCGCGACGAGCGCATCGAGGGCGACGCGGCACACATCGATCCCGGCCCGCTCGCGCTCGTGTGACTCGAGCCAGCCGGGGTTGGCGCCGACGAGCTGGTTGGACACGGTTAGCACGCACCCGGCCCGCGCGCCGTGGCGGGCGGCGAGGGCGAACAGCACCGCGGCCTCCATCTCGACGCCCAGGATCCCGCGGGCCCGCCAGCCCTCGTTGCGGCCCTCTTCGAGGTCGTAGAAGACATCTGAGCTGACGATCACGCCGCGTGAGACCTGGCGTCCGCTGACGGCCGCGGCCGTCGCGAGCGCCTCGGTCAACACGGGATCCGGCGGCGGTGCCACGCCACCGGTCATCGCAAGGCCTGCGCCGTCGTCGGCCAGCGCGGTGTCCGCAACGATCAGCGACCCGGGGGCCAGATCCTCCTGCAGCCCGCCGGTCGTCCCGGCCCGCACCAGAAGTCGCGCTCCCAGCTCGATCAGCTCGTGGACGACGATGCCGGTGCTGCCACCGCCCATTCCGGTGGTCTGCACGGTGACGGACACCCCGTGGTATGTCCCCGTGAACCCCAACAGGCCGCGCGCGTGGGTGACCTGACGGGCACCGTCCATGAGCTCCTGAGCGACGAGTCGGGCGCGATCGGGGTCGCCGGGGCAAAGGGCGCGTTCGGCCTGGTCGCCGGGGGATGTCTGCAGGTGGAGGGCCATGCCGCCAGGCAGACTATCGGCGATGAGTGACGAGCTTTCACGCCGGGTCGCGGCATATGTCGACCGTCACCGGATGATGACGGGCGAAGCGCGGACGCTCGCGCTCGTGTCCGGCGGGGCCGATTCGGTCTGCCTGATGCATCTGCTGGCCGAGCTGCGACCCGGGACGCTGGGCGTTCTGACGGTGGACCACGGCGTCCGGCATGAATCGGGGCAGGAGGCCGACGCGGTCGCCGAGGCCGCGACGCGGCTCGGGCTGCCGGTCTGGGTGGCGCGGCTGGCGCTCGCGCCGGGAGCGGCCCTCCAGGAGCGGGCGCGCGACGGCCGCCTTGCGGCTGCCCGGCGCGTGGCGGGCGAACGGGGCTTCGATCGGATCGCGACCGGGCACACCGCAAGCGACCAGGCCGAGACGGTGCTCTTTCGCATCGCGCGCGGCACCGGTCGCTCCGGGGCGCTCGGAATGGCGCCTATCGCGGGTGATCTCGTGCGGCCGCTCCTGTGCGCCACCGGCGACGAGACCAGGGCGTGGTGTCAGACACGTGGACTGGCGGTCGTCGAGGACCCCAGCAACGCCGACGAACGCTTTGCACGTGTACGCGTGCGTCACGGTCTGCTGCCGGCGCTCGACGCCGTGCATCCCGGCGCCGGCCTGGCGGTCGCCCGGTTTGCCGAACAGCTTCGCGACGAGGCCGAGGTGCTGGACGTCGTCGTCGATACGGCGTGGCAGCGCTGCGCGGTCGGCGACGGCCTGGGAATCACAGCGCTCGGCGCGGAGCACCCGGCGGTCGCGTCTCTGCTCGTGCGTCGCCTACTCATTGCTGCCGGGCTCGTGGCGGACGCGACCTGGATCGCCCGGTGCCTTGACCTGGCCCGATCCGGTGGAAGTCCCATCCAGGTGTCCGGTGGATGCGTCGCGGTGGATCGCGAAATCATGGTGGCCGAATCCGTTGTCGCCGAGGCGCCCGGCGAGGTGGCGCTCCCAGTGCCGGGCATGGTGCGGTTCGGCGATCGCATGGTTCGGGCGACGCGCGAGTCCGCGGCCGACCCCACCGCGACGCGGGTCGCGCTCGACGTCGAGGGGCCGCTCATCGTGCGATCGCCGCGGCCTGGCGACCGCATGCCGCTTACGGGAGGGGGGCGGCAGGCGGTGGGCAAGATGCTGGCCGCAGCGGGTGTCCCGGCGCGTCACAGGGCGCACGTCCCCGTGGTGGCGTCGGGCGATCGGGTCGTCTGGGTCGGCGGGTACCGTGCCGACCCGACCCTGCTCGCGCCGCGTGACTCGCGCGCGACCGTCTTGGAGGTGACCGGCGCGTGATCGATCTGAGTGTCCTGTCTCACATGTACGGCTGCGATCTGGCTGCTGCAAAACTCCACTGGATTTGGTACCTGGGTGCAGGAGCAATCGCCTCGGGAGCTATGTCCTCGCCTCCGCCCATACTCACAAGTATGGGGCGAAGGCTGCGTCCTCGTCCAGCGGGTTTTTCACTCGCCATATCATCAACGCACCTGTGACACAGGACCCTAGGATCGGCGAGATCCTGATCAGCGAGGAGCGCCTGCAGGTGCGGATCGGCGAGCTCGCCGAGGAGATCTCGGCGGACTACGCGGGCAGGGAGGTGCTCGTCGTCGGCGTACTCAAGGGCGCGCTTCTGTTCATCGCGGACCTCGTTCGACGCCTGACGGTTCCCTGCACGATGGACTTCATGGCGGTTGCCTCGTACGGGGCGTCAACGCACTCGTCGGGGGTCGTGCGCATCCTCAAGGACCTGGACGCGACGATCGCCGGCAAACATGTGCTGGTCGTCGAAGACGTCGTCGACTCCGGGCTGACCCTCTCGTACCTGATAAAGAACCTGCGGTCGCGTGAGCCGGCGTCGCTCGAGCTCTGCACCCTGATGGTCAAGCCCGCCGGGCGCAGGGTGCCTGTCCAGATGCGCTACGTCGGGTTCGAGATGCCGGACACGTTCGTCGTCGGGTACGGCCTCGACTTCGACGAGAGCTTCCGGCAACTGCCGTACATCGCGGCCTTCGTGGAGTAGCGACCCTCCCATATCCTCCGCGCGGCGGTTCGCTGCTATCCTCGACCAAGCCAGTCCCCCGTCAAGGAACCGTCTCCCTGAACCGCTTCCTGAAGAGCGCGGCGTTTCCCATATTGATCGTTGTGTTGCTCGCGTTCGTCGCGTCCAAGCTCGTCATGTCCAACAGCGGCGACAAGGCGAAGCTGGGCTACAGCGAGTTCATCACGGCGCTCGACGCCGGGCGCGTCGGCAAGGTCTCGATCGACCAGAACCGCAACAGGGTGACATGGACGGAGACCTCCGGCAACGCCGAGCACGTCACCGGCTTCCTGCCGGAGCAGGGCGACGAGCTGACGACCCGGATCGAGGAGAAGGCGGTCGCCGACGTCAACATCAAGCCGCGGGGCGGCTCCACGTGGTGGACCGTGCTCATCTCGCTCGCGCCGTTCGTGTTCATCATCTTGATCTGGATCTTCCTGATGAACCAGATGCAGGGCGGGGGATCCAAGGTGATGAGCTTCGGCAAGGCGCGGGCCAAGCGCATGACCCCCGACTCGCCCAAGATCACGTTCCGTGACGTGGCCGGGGCCGAGGAGGCCGTCGAGGAGCTGCACGAGATCAAGGAGTTCCTCGAGAACCCCAAGAAGTTCCAGGCGCTGGGCGCGCGCATCCCCAAGGGCGTGCTCCTGTTCGGCCCTCCGGGCACGGGCAAGACCCTGCTGGCGCGGGCAGTCGCCGGCGAGGCCGGCGTACCGTTCTTCTCCATCTCGGGCTCGGACTTCGTCGAGATGTTCGTGGGCGTCGGCGCGTCGCGCGTGCGTGACCTGTTCGAGCAGGCCAAGGCGGCGTCGCCGTGCATCATCTTCATGGACGAGATCGACGCCGTCGGCCGCCACCGCGGCGCGGGTCTGGGCGGCGGCCACGACGAGCGCGAGCAGACCCTCAACCAACTCCTGGTCGAGATGGACGGGTTCGAGACGAAGGACAACATCATCCTGATCGCCGCGACCAACCGACCGGACATCCTGGACCCGGCGCTCCTTCGGCCCGGGCGCTTCGACCGCCAGATCGTGGTGGACCGCCCCGACCGCACCGGCCGCGAGGCGATCCTGCGCGTCCACACCAAGGGCAAGCCGCTGGCCAAGAACATCAACCTGGATGCCCTCGCCGGACAGACCCCGGGCTTCACGGGAGCGGACCTCGCGAACCTCGTCAACGAGGCGGCGCTCCTGGCCGCCCGCCACGACAAGCGCGTCATCGGTGAGGACGAGCTCGAAGAGGGGATCATGCGGGTCATCGCGGGGCCCGAAAAGAAGTCGCGGCTGCTGTCGGAGAAGGAGCGCAAGGTCACCGCGTTCCACGAGATGGGGCACGCGCTGGTGGGGCACTTTCTGCCGCACGCGAACCCGGTCCACAAGATCTCGGTCATCGCGCGAGGCCAGGCGCTCGGTGTGACGGTGTCGATGCCGACCGAGGACAAGTTCACCACGACCAAGGCCGAGTTCGAGGACCAGATGGCCATGTTGCTCGGTGGTCGCGCCGCCGAGGAGATCGTGTTCGACGAGATCACGACGGGCGCGTCCAACGACCTGGAGCGTGTCACGCAGATCGCAAAGTCCATGACGATGCGCTTCGGCATGAGCGACAAGCTCGGACCGCGCGTGCTGGGCCACAGTCACGGGGCGCCGTTCCTTGGCCGGGACATGCACAGCGAGCCGGATTACTCGGACGAGATGGCCCGTGAGATCGACAACGAGATCCGCCGCATCATCGAAGGGGCGTTCGGGGAGGCCAGAAACGTTCTCCATGAGCACCGTGCGCAGCTCGACGATCTGGCCGAGATCCTGCTTCGGCGCGAGACGATCGAGCGCGAGGAGTTCCTTGGACTCCTGGACGGCAAGTCCGAGGATGACGTGTTCCGGGCCAAGGACGAGCGCGACGCCCAAGCCCGCGCAGAGGCTGAGCGCGAGCTCGCTGAGGAGAAGCCGGTCAAACCCTCGACCCCGCCACCCGCAACCGCGGGCCCCCCCGTCCCCGAGTCCTAGATCCAAGGGCGCCCGATCGGCGTCTGGGCATCGTCGCGACGCGATGTTTCGCGTCGCGAGAGTTCTTCTCGCCACAGATGCCTGGCATCGGTCAAGGGTTGGTTAGGAGTGTCAGGCACGGTCTGCCAGAGAACCGTTTGCTGGAGCGTGATTACAGGGTGCTACATGACCCTTCCGTACACGCTCGATCGGTCCCTCTGAACTGGTTGTTGGTGGGCCGGTACGATCGGGGCATCGACCCGCTTGCCTGGCTTTCGGCCCCGTGCGTCATGGGGGTCCTCAACGTCACCCCTGATTCGTTCTCGGACGGCGGGACGTTCTACGACCCTCGGGATGCGCTCCGGCGGCTGGGCGAGATGGCGGGCGACGGTGCGGTCATCTGCGACGTCGGCGCCGAGAGCACGCGTCCGGGTGCCGCACCCGTCCCCGCTGACGAGCAGCTACGCCGACTCGAACCGGTGCTCCAAGCGATCGCGTCGGGGTGCGACGTCGCGGTCTCGATCGATACGTCCAGCGCCGCCGTGGCCAGAGCCGCGTTGGACGCGGGGGTGGTGCTCGTCAACGACGTCACCGCCGGCCGGGGCGACCCGGACCTGCTCCCACTGGTCGCCGAGCGCGGGGCTGCCGTCTGCCTGGTTCACATGCAGGGCGAGCCCCGGACGATGCAGCAGGCCCCACACTACGATGATGTTGCCGGCGAAGTCGCCGCATTCCTCGAGGACCGCCTTGCCGCAGCCGTCGCCGCGGGGATCCCCGAGGCGCATGTGGTCCTCGACCCGGGCGTCGGGTTCGGCAAGCGCCTTGGCGACAACCTGACCCTGCTACGTGAGCTGCCGAGGCTGTCGGCCCTGGGCCGGCCTGTCGTTGTCGGTGTCTCACGCAAGGGCATGTTCGGTGATCTCCTCGGCAGGCAGGTCGACGAGCGCCTGGCCGGTTCGCTGGCCGCGGGCCTCCTTGCGATCGACCGCGGCGCCGCAGTGCTACGAGTCCATGACATTCGAGAGACTGCCGATGCAATCGACGTGTGGCGGGCCGTGAGAGGAGCGGGATGAGCGATGCGGTGACGGTACGGGTGACAGGCCTCGAATGCTTTGGCTACCACGGCGTGTTCCCGGAGGAACGCGAGCACGGGCAACGCTTCGTGGTGGACGTCGAGATGGAACTCGCGGAGTTTGCCTCCACCCGGACCGACCACCTCGCCGACACGGTCGACTACGAGGCGGTGGCCGAGACAATCGCGGCTATCGTCGGCGGCCCCCCGGTCGACCTGCTCGAGCACCTGGTCTCGGTGATCGCTGATCGCATCCTGGAGGACCCCCGCCTTTCGGGAGTCGGGGTGACCGTCCGCAAACCGCAGGTCAAGCTGGCCCAGTCCGTGACCGAGACCTCGGTGACGCTGAGGCGGTCGCGCTGAAGTACTGGCTCGGCCTGGGCGCCAACTTGGGCGACCGACTGGCGGCCCTCCGATCTGCGGTCGATGAGCTCGGCGCACGAGGCGTGACGGTCGAGGCGGTGAGCCGCATCTACGAGACGGCCCCCCGCGAGGTCGAGGATCAGCCGGCGTTCCTCAACGCCGCCTGCCGGATCCGCACCGACCTCGAGCCGCCCGCGCTGCTCGCCCTGATCAAGGGTATCGAACGCGACCTGGGCCGGATCGCCGGTCCGCGCTTCGGTCCCAGGGCGATCGACCTCGACATCCTGTTGTGGGAAGGCGGGCAGTGGCGCGAACCCGGTCTCGACGTTCCGCACCCACGGCTCGCGGATCGCCGTTTCGCGCTCGTACCCGTGCTGGACCTGGACCCGGATATGCGGTTGAACGGTGCGCTGCTTGCGGATATCGAGGCCCAGCTCGATCGAGCTGACCAGCCGGTGATGCTCTACCCGTCCAGACCCTGATCCGGTTCGCGGCGATCAGCCGCGCAGACTCCACTGAGCTACACTGCTCCCCCTGATCGGGCGCCACGGGAGACCGGGCGCACCTTGCCGTGGAGGCGGGATGTCGCACGTCGACGAACTGGACGAATACGACGCCGAACTCGAGCTTCGGCTGAAGCGCGAGTACAACGACGTGTTCCCGCTGTTCCGGTACTGCGTGCTGACCCAGGAAGCGACGTACCTGTGCAACACGGTCGAGCGGCGGATCGACACGCAGCCCAACTATCCGCTCTTCCACATCCTGATGGAGGACGTGTGGGTGTGGGACAAGAACCGCCCCACGCGGATCATCCCGCGGGTCGAGATCAACACCAGCCAAGACGTGACGATCGAGATCCTGACGAGCGATGCCGGGGCCGGCGTGGGCGGTGACCGCTGATGCTGCTCGCGATCGACGTCGGCAACACCCAGACCGTCGCAGGCGCGTTTCATGGGGAGGAACTGCTGCACCAGTGGCGCATGTCCACCGTGCGGACCGCGACGCTCGACGAGCTGGCAGCTCAGCACGACGCGATGCTGCGCCTGCGCGGCAGCAGCTTGAGCGACGTGGCGGACATGATCGTCTCGTCGGTCGTTCCGACGTTGACCGCGGGCTACCGCGACCTTGCCACGCGCTACCTGGACCATCCGGCGCTTGTCATCGGCCCGGGAGTGCGCACGGGCATGCCGATCGTGATCGACAACCCGCACGAGGTCGGCGCGGACCGCATCGTCAACTCCGTCGCCGCGTTTCGCCGCTACGGCGGGCCGTGCATCGTCGTCGACTTCGGCACCGCCACCAACTTCGACTGCGTGTCGGCGGCCGGCGAGTACCTGGGGGGGGCGATCGCACCCGGTATCGAGGTGTCGGTCGAGGCCCTGACCAGCCGCGCGGCCAGGCTTCTCAAGGTTGAGTTCGTCGAGCCGGCGTCGGCGATCGGCAAGTCCACGGTCGCCGCGCTGCAGTCGGGGATCCTGTACGGCACGGTCGCCATGGTGGACGGGCTGGTCGCCCGCCTCAAGGCCGAGCTCGGCGGGGACGCCGTCGTCGTCGCGACCGGCGGCCTGTCGGAGCTGATCGTGCCGCTGTCGATCGAGATCGACGAGCACGCCCCCACCCTGACACTCGCCGGGCTGCGTCTCGTCCACGAGCAGAACGTCGTCAAGGCGCCGCGATGAGAAAGCGCATGAACCGGGTCATCGCCACGCGCGACCCCGAGCCGCGGATCGCGGTCGACGGTCCGTGGCCCCTCGCCGAACCGTTCGCCATCGGAGACGTGCAGATCGCCAACCGGGTCGTGCAGCCGCCGCTCGCCGGCATCGCCAACTGGGCCTTCCGCAGCCAGTCGCGCAGGCACGGGGTCGGACTCGCGGTGTCCGAGATGGTGTCGAGCTTCGGCATCGTCCACGCCAACGAGCGCACCCGGCAGATGTTGCGCACCGACCACGACGCGGGCCCGGTGGCGATCCAGCTGTTCGGCGCGAACCCCGAGGCGATGGCCGATGCGGCCCGGGCGGTCCAGGACGCGGGCGCCGATATCGTGGACATCAACATGGGCTGCCCCGTGCGCAAGGTGTGCAAGACCGGTGCGGGCGCAGCGCTGCTGCTCGACCCCGAGGTCGGGGCCGGCATCGTCGAGGCCATGGTGCGTGCGGTGGACATCCCGGTCACCGTCAAGATGCGCCGCGGCCTCACGCCCGAGACGGCCGATCCGGTGACCGCGGCCAAACGGTTTGAGGCAGCTGGCGCGGAGGCGTTGTTCGTCCATCCGCGAACAGCGTCGCAGGAATACGCGGGCCGCGCCGATCACCGCTACACGGCTGAAATCGTCCGGGCCGTGTCGATCCCGATCATCGCCAGCGGCGACATCGACAGCCCCGGCGAGGCGGTGCGCGTGATGGGCGAGACCGGAGTGGCCGCTGTGGCGATCGGCCGTCCGGCGCTCGGCAACCCGTGGCTCTACGGCGAGGTCCTGCGCGGCGGGCATGGACCGGACAGGTCGCTGGCTCAGGTCGTCCGCGAGGTCGAATCGTTTGCCGCAGATGTTGCGGCCGCGCTCGGTCCTGCCCGGGCCTGCGCCTACATGCGAAAGTTCTACCCCTGGTACCTGGCTGGCCTCCCGGTGACCGGCGCAGATCGTGATGCGCTGCTCGTCGAGCCCACCTTGGACGGGGCGCTTGACCTGCTTCGCGGCTTCACGGAGGGGGCCGGCTTGAAACCGGCCGCCTAGTTCGACTACGGTACCTCGCCGCCGCCGGCGCGGAAGACCCCCTGAAAGGTAACGTATGGAGCGCGAAGTCGTCCTGACCGAAGAGGGCTACAACAAGCTCAAGGAAGAGATCGAGCACCTGCAGACCGTCAAGGTCCGCGAGGTCGCCGAGCGCATCAAGGAGGCTCGCGAGTTTGGGGACATCTCAGAGAACTCGGAGTACGACGACGCCAAGAACGAGCAGGCGCAGGTCGCGGCGCGCATCATCACGCTCGAGCAGCAGCTGCGAAACGCCCGAGTCGTGGACGCCGGGCATGTCTCGACCGAGGCTGTCTCGATCGGCGCGCGCGTGACGGTCAAGGATCTTGCGACGAGGAAGAACGCCGAGTTCTCGGTCGTCGGCTCGGCTGAGGCCGATCCGCGCGCGCAGCGCCTGTCGTCGGAGAGCCCGCTCGGCAAGGCCCTGCTGGGCAAGAAGAAGGGCGAGAAGCTCACCGTGACGACGCCCCGCGGGGCCCTGGAGTACCAGGTGATGAAGATCCAGCCCGGCGGTCATTAGACTGCCCGAGCCCGGCCGCCTGGGCAATGTCACAATGCTTACGTTCGTGTCAGGAAGGCCGGGCGTGGCCGCCCGCCCGCGGCGTGTGAAAATGAGACACGCTCCCAGGATGTTCCATCCCTCTGCGCGTCCCATTTCCCCATCAGGAATGGCGGGCGTGACCGCCCGCCCGCGGCGTGTCAAGATGGGACACACTGTCGGCATGTTCCGTGCCTCTGCGAGTCCCATCTTCCCATCTGACACCAATGTTCCGGGAAGCGTTCTGCTCATCAGGCATCACGGCATGTACGGAAGGGTCGTTCGCGCTGTTACAAGCGGCCGTCGGCCGCGGCGCTGATGGGTGTCGATCCTGGGCTTCGGGAGCTCGCCGGCGCCAGCCGTGCCTGGCCGTTCGAGGAGGCCCGAAAGCTCGTCGCGCGGATCGAGCGCTCCGGTACGGCTCTGGACTCGGTCCTGTTCGAGACCGGCTACGGGCCGTCCGGGCTGCCGCACATCGGGACGTTCCAGGAAGTCGCGCGGACCACGATGGTCCGCCACGCATTCGAAACGCTCTCGGACGTGCCGACGCGGCTCATCTGCTTCTCGGACGACATGGACGGCCTGCGCAAGGTTCCGGACAACATCCCGAACCCCGAGATCCTGGAGCCGCACCTCGGCAGGCCGCTGACACATATTCCGGATCCCTTCGGTACCCACCAGAGCTTCGCCCATCACAACAACGCGATGCTCCGCGACTTCCTCGACCGGTTCGGGTTCGAGTATGAGTTCGTCTCGTCGACCGACTACTACACCCAGGGTCGCTTCGACCAGGCGCTGCTTCGGATGATGGAGTGCTTCGACGAGGTCATGGGGGTGATGCTGCCGTCACTGCGCGAGGAGCGGGCGGCGACGTATTCGCCGTTCCTACCGATCCATCCCCAGACCGGCGTCGTGATGCAGGTGCCGATCGACCAGGTGCGCCGCGAGGCCGGCACGCTCGTCTGGACCGACCCGGGCACGGGCGGGCGGTTCGAGACCCGGGTCACCGGTGGCCACTGCAAGCTGCAGTGGAAGCCCGACTGGGCGATGCGGTGGTACGCCCTGGGCGTCGACTACGAGATGTCCGGCAAGGACCTGATCGACTCGGTCCGCCTGGGCAACCAGATCGTGACGATCCTGGGCGGCACGCCGCCCGAGACCTTCACCTACGAGCTCTTCCTCGACGAGCAGGGCCAGAAGATCAGCAAGAGCAAGGGCAACGGCCTGACGATCGAGGAGTGGCTCACCTACGCCAGTCCCGAGAGCCTGCAGCTGTTCGTCTACAACAAGCCGCGTGAGGCCAAGCGCCTGTACTTCGACGTGATTCCCCGCAACGTCGACGAGTACCTGGCGCATCTGGACGGCTACACGCGTCAGGACCCGGCACGGCAGCTCACCAACCCCGTGTGGCACATCCATGCCGGAGCCCCGCCCGCTTCCGAGTCGCTCGCAGGAGCCGACGTCCGCACCCAGGTCTCGCTCGCGCTCCTGCTCAACCTCGTGTCGGTCGCGAACACGGAGAGCAAGGACGTTCTGTGGACGTTCCTGCAGCGGTACGCGCCTGGCGTGTCCCCCCAGACCCACCCGCGCCTGGATGCCCTGGTCGGCTACGCCCTGCGCTACTACCAGGACTTCGTCAAGCCCGCCAAGCGCTACCGGCCGCCGGACGACGTCGAGCGCGATGCCTTGTCCCGGCTCTCGGACGCCCTGGCCGAGGCTCCCCCCGATGCCACCGCCGACGACCTGCAGACGATCGTCTACGACGTCGGCCGCGCCATCGAGCGCTACCAGGACCCAAACGCCAAGGGCGCAACCCCCGACCGCCCCGGCGTCTCGCAGGCCTGGTTCGGGGCGATCTACCAGGTGCTGCTCGGCGAAGAGCGCGGCCCCAGGTTCGGCTCGTTCATCGCTCTGTTCGGGGTCCAGGAGACCCGGTCGCTGATAGCGCGGGCACTGGCGGAGGGTCTTGCCGTCGCGCCCGGTCTGTAGGTCCGCGACGTCTGCGCGTCCGGGTGCTTCGCCGCGGGTGGTCGAGGGGACGGGGTCGTGCCCTAGCCACGAGCCCTCCGCTCGGGGATCCGCTACACTCATCGACCGGTCCGAGAAACAGGGAGCGTATGGCCAGGTCGTCACAGAACACCAACAGCGGGTCACGTAAGGGCAAGCGTCCGAGCTTGATCCCCGCAACACGGAAGCGCCGTCCGCAGCTTCCGCCCGAGGAAATCGACTGGAAGAACTTCCCGTCGCTCCGGCGTTTCCTGTCCGAGCGCGGCAAGATCCGCTCCCGGCGCATCACCGGGCTCTCGCGACGCCAGCAGAGCGAGCTCTCCCGCGCGGTCAAGCGCGCCCGGACCATGGGACTCTTCCCGTACCCGGACCAGGAGCGCAACCTTCGCGAGCGCACGACCGGCGGCGGTGGAAGCACCACGATCAGCACCCGTGCACCAAGCGGCCCCGACATCGTCGGGGGTCCGCTCGAGGACCTCGAGGTTGCCGGCGAGGACTGACTCGACGAGGCGCCGCGTCCGCGCGGCCGGCCGATGTGAGGGTTTGGGCTCGTAGGTAAAGGTGGCGCCGTCCGGCGCCGATGGGATACTCGACCTCGAATGGGAGTGTGTCCCTCATGCGACGCTGTATTGATTTGGCGTCAGAACGGACTCTGGTGCGACCGTTGTCACCGCAAGGTGGAAACGTGCTGCGAAGGCGCACCGCAATGTGCTCTTGCCCCCGGCGTGGTGTCCGCGGGCCCGCGGGCTCACGGGCATACCTCGTGCTAGCCTCCATTCCTTGTCTTTCATCGCCGAAATCGCTTCCCGACGCGCCTCCCGCGCCGGCTCCCCGCACCTGACGGACGCCCTGGGCATCCGTCGATAAGGAGGGCACGCCCGATGTTCGAACGTTTCACCGAACGCGCCCGCCAGGTTGTCGTCCTGGCCCAAGAAGAGGCGCGCACACTCAAGCACAACTACATCGGCACGGAGCACATCCTGCTGGGATTGCTGCGTGAGGAAGAGGGCCTCGCCGCGCGCGTACTCGAGGGCCTCGAGATCACGGTGGAAGAGGTTCGCAGCCAGGTGATCCGCATCGTGGGCGCCGGCGAGGAGGTCACCTCCGGCCAGATCCCGTTCACGCCCCGGGCCAAGAAGGTGCTGGAGCTCGCATTGCGCGAGGCGCTGTCGCTCGGCCACAACTACATCGGGACCGAGCACATCCTGCTGGGACTTGTACGCGAGAACGAGGGTGTCGCGGCCAGGATCCTGGCGGACTTCGACGCCGACTCCGAGAAGATCCGCAACGAGATCATCCGCATGCTCTCCGGGCCGAGCGGTCGTCAGCGCGGTCAGGGCGCAGCGCAGGGGGGCGGAGGCGGTCCGGCTGGCGAGAAGAAGTCCAGCAAGCTGCTCGACCAGTTCGGTCGCAACCTCACCAAGCTCGCCCAGGACGGCAAGCTCGACCCCGTGGTCGGCCGGCAGAACGAGATCGAGCGGGTCATGCAGATCCTCTCGCGGCGCACCAAGAACAACCCGGTGCTGATCGGCGAGCCCGGCGTCGGCAAGACCGCGGTCGTCGAGGGGCTCGCCCAGCGCATCTCGGGCGGTCAGGTGCCGGAGCTCCTGCGTGGCAAGCAGATCTACACGCTCGACCTGGCGGCGCTGGTGGCCGGGTCCAAGTACCGCGGTGAATTCGAGGAGCGCCTCAAGAAGGTGATGAAGGAGATCACCCAGCGGGGCGACATCATCCTCTTCATCGACGAGCTGCACAACCTTGTCGGCGCGGGCGCCGCTGAGGGTGCCATCGACGCTGCTTCGATCCTCAAGCCGGCACTGGCCCGCGGTGAGCTGCAGACGGTCGGCGCCACCACGCTCGACGAGTTCCGCAAGTACCTGGAGCGTGACTCGGCGCTCGAGCGGCGCTTCCAGAAGATTCTGGTGGACGAGCCTTCGATCGACGAAACCGAGCAGATCCTGCGCGGCCTGCGCGATCGCTACGAGGCCCACCACCGCGTCGACATCACCGACGAGGCGCTGCACGCCGCAGCCACCCTCGCCGACCGCTACATCGCCGACCGGTTCCTGCCCGACAAGGCCATCGACCTGATCGACGAGGCCGCGTCGCGTATGCGTATCAGGACAATGACCGCGCCGCCCAGCTACCGCCAGCTCGAGGACGAGATCGACACGGTGCGCCGCGAGAAGGAGGCCGCCATCGAGAACCAGGAGTTCGAGAAGGCCGCGAACCTACGCGACAAGGAACGTCGCTTGACCAACTCCAAGCGTGAGGCCGAGGAGGCGTGGCGCAACGACGAGGACGGGCCGCGTCCCTCCATCGGCGAGGAGGAGATCGCCGAGATCGTGTCCATGTGGACGGGCATCCCGGTCATCAAGCTCACCGAGGCCGAGACCCAGAAGCTCCTTCGCATGGAGGACGAGCTGCACAAGCGGGTCATCGGCCAGCAGCCGGCCATCGCCGCGGTGTCCCGCGCGATCCGCCGCGCGCGTGCCGGCATCAAGGACCCGAAGCGTCCCGCCGGGTCGTTCATCTTCCTGGGCCCCTCCGGTGTCGGCAAGACCGAGCTCGCCCGCACGCTCGCCGAGTTCCTGTTCGGTGACGAGAGCGCGCTCATCCAGGTCGACATGTCCGAGTACATGGAGAAGCACTCCGTGTCGCGGCTGGTCGGATCGCCTCCTGGCTACATCGGCTACGACGAGGGCGGTCAACTCACCGAGATGGTGCGCCGCAAGCCGTACTCGGTTGTGCTCTTGGACGAGGTCGAAAAGGCCCACCCGGACGTCTTCAACATCCTCCTTCAGATCCTGGAGGACGGTCGCCTGACCGACTCGCAAGGTCGCTCGGTCGACTTCCGCAACGCGATCGTGATCATGACCTCCAACATCGGGGCCGCCACGATCTCGCGCAACACTCCGCTCGGCTTCTCGGTCTCCGACGACGCGGGCCTGAGCTACGACGACATGAAGTCCAAGATCATGAGCGAGCTCAAGCGGGTGTTCCGTCCCGAGTTGATCAACCGCATCGACGAGGTCATCGTCTTCCACAAGCTGACCAAGGAGGAGATCACCGAGGTCGTCGACCTGCTGATGATCCGGCTGCAGAGGCAGCTTTCCGATCGCGGGGTGTCGCTGCAACTCACCGACGAGGCCAAGGGCCTGCTGGTCGAGCAGGGCTACGACCCCACGATGGGCGCCCGCCCGCTTCGCCGGGCGATCCAGCGTCTCATCGAGGATCGCCTCGCCGACGAGGTGCTCGGCGGCAACCTGCCCGAGGGGGCGACAATCCTCGTGGACCGCGAGGGCGACGAGATGCAGTTCACGGTGCGTGAGCCGGAGCCGGACGTTGTCGGCGCGACCGCGGCGCCAGCCGGTGGCGACGAGCCGTCCAGCAGCGACGCCTCGTAGTCAGCCGGTTGGCTGACAGAGAGCAGTAAGACGGCGTCGGGCCCCCGCCCGGCGTCGTCGCGCGCCCGTACCATCCATGTCTGCTCGTCGTGCGGTCAGCAGGCCGCGCGCTGGGTGGGCCGTTGCCCCGGCTGCGGGGAGTGGGGCACCCTGGTCGAGGAGGCGGCAACCCGTTCGGCTGCGGCCCCGCCGGCGTCGACCGCCGCGCCCGTCCGCCTGGGCGATATCGCCCAGGACGGCGACGAGCGCGTCCCGACGGGGGTGCCGGAGCTCGATCGCGTGCTGGGCGGGGGGTTGGTCCCCGGATCGCTCGTGCTGATCGGCGGCGAGCCCGGCATCGGCAAGAGCACGCTGGTGATGCAGGCGCTCGCGCACCTGTCCCTGGCGGGGAGGGTGCTTCTGGTGACCGGTGAGGAGTCGCCCAATCAGGTCCGCTCGCGCGCCCAACGCCTGTCCGGCGATTGCAGCGGCGTGGAGGTGGCCGCCGAGACCAGGCTGCAGTCGGTGGTCGGCCTGATCGAATCCGGTCAGTACGCGGTGTGCGCGGTCGACTCGGTGCAGACGCTCGCGTCGGATGCCCTTGACGGCGCGCCCGGAACGGTCGGGCAGGTCCGCGAGGCCGCCGCCGAACTCCTGCGCGCGGCCAAGTCGACCGGTGTCACCGTGATCCTGGTCGGGCAGGTCACCAAGGACGGCGCGCTCGCCGGCCCGCGCCTGCTTGAGCACCTGGTCGACTGCGTGGTGTCGTTCGACGGCGAGGACGGACGCGTGCATCGCATCCTGCGTGCCACCAAGAACCGGTTCGGCTCGACAAACGAGGTCGGGGTGCTCGAGATGCGCCCTGACGGCCTTGTCTCGGTCGACGATCCCGCGGCCGTGTGGCTGGCCGAGGCGGGAGAGCGGGTCGGCTCGTGCGTCTTCCCGGTGCTCGAGGGCAGCCGGGCGCTCCTGGTGGAGGTGCAGGCGCTCGTCGGACCGACAGAGGTCGTCCCACCCCGTCGAGTGGCCGTCGGCGTGGACCGTACCCGCCTGGCTCAGGTCATCGCCATCCTGACCCGCCACGGCGGTCTTCGCCTGGGTGACCAGGACGCGTTCGTCAGCGTCGCCGGCGGCGCGCGGGCACTCGAGCCTGCGGCGGACCTCGCCATCGCGCTGGCCGTTGCGAGTGCCCATCGTGACCGGCCGCTGGGCGCGGGGACCATCGCGTTCGGCGAACTCGGCCTGACCGGGGGGCTGCGTCCGGTCGCCGGGGACGAACGTCGCCTGGCGGCGGCCTCGGCAAGAGGCCTCAAATGTGCAATCATTCCAGACAGTGCGCAGGTGACGCCCGGCACCACGAAGATGAGCGTGGTGGGGGTCGCCTCCATTCGTGCGGCGCTTGACGCTGCGTTCTAAGCGATCATTCGAATCTATCTGCCATGGGGGGAACCGTTGCCTGCGTACAAAGTCGGAGACAAGGTCGTCTACCCACACCACGGCGCCGGCAAGATCGTCAAGAAGGAAAAGAAAGAGGTACTCGGCCGGCAGCGTGAGTACCTGACGATCCAGATCCTCTACAACGAAATGACAGTCGAGGTCCCGTCTGACAGCGCAGATCGCGCAGGGCTGCGCAAGGTCATCGCCGAGGAGACCGTGGCCGAGGTCGTCTCCGTCCTCAACGACGACGGATCGTCGATGCCCAAGAACTGGAACCGCCGGTTCAAGCACAATCGCGACAAGATCAAGACCGGCGACATCTTCGAGCTGGCCGAGGTCGTGCGCAACCTCTCGATCCGCGAGCTCGACAAGGGGCTGTCCACCGGCGAGAAGCAGATGTTCGGCCGCGCCAAGAAGATCCTCGCGAGCGAGCTGATGTACGCACGCGACATGGGCGAGGAAGAGGCCACCGAGTTTCTCGAGACTCTCCTGGACGACGTTGCCCAGGTGCGCATCGCGAACCCCGACCGCGGCGAGGCACTGGTCGACTGAGCCCCGCCGCGTGAGGAAATTCACGCGGTCGGGAGTAGTCTAAAGCGGTGATGGCACGGTCGGCCTCACCGGGACGTTCGTCGCGGGACCTGCCTGTGTCGCACTCCCCGTCCATTCGACCTTCAGGCCGGTGTCGATGGTTCTCGTGAGCCGCATCGTGTTGGCAATCCTGCTGGGCATCGCGGCCTGGCAAGGTGGCGACAGCCTGCTGCCGCATGGCTGGGATCGCCTGCCGCGACTGGGTGCCTGGATCGGCATCGTCGTGGTCGGTCTGCTGGTCGGGTATCTCGTCGGCGGAGTCCTCGGCAGGTGGCTCGCCGAGCGGATGAAGGCGCTGGAGCGTGCGGCCGACCGCCGGCCGGCCGCCGAGCTCGTCGTGGCGTCGCTGGCGCTCGTCATCGGGCTGCTGGTGGCGCTCCTGGCGGGCCTGCTCGTGGCTCGGCTCCCCAAAGTCGGCATCTACCTGGCGATCGTGGTGGCGCTCGTCGTCGCGTACGTGTTCAGCAGGATCGGGGCGCGCAAGCACGTCGACATCCTGCGGCTCGTGGGCATCCGCCCGCGCCAACAATTGCCGCCGGTGCCGCCGCGGGTCATCGACACCAGCGCGATCATCGACGGGCGCCTGGTGGACGTCGTCAAGACCAGGTTCCTGTCGGGCCAGATGGTGGTACCGACGTTCGTGCTGGACGAGCTGCAGCGTGTGGCCGACTCGAGCGATCCGCTCAAACGCGCGCGTGGCAGGCGTGGCCTCGATCTGGTCGAGGAGCTCAAAGCGAGCGCCAACGGCGGGTTCTCGGTACGTGAGCGCGACTACGACGACATCGACGGCGTCGACGGCAAGCTGGTTCGCCTGGCCCAGGAGATGGGCGCCGAGATCGTCACGACCGACTTCAACCTCAACAAGGTCGCCTCCATCCAAGGTGTCACGGTGCTCAACCTCAACGACCTGGCCAACGCGCTCAAGCCGGCGGTGCTGCCCGGTGAGGCGATGCGCGTCAAGATCATCCGCGAGGGCCGCGAGTACGAGCAGGGCATCGGCTACCTGGCCGATGGCACGATGATCGTCGTCGAAGGTGGCAAAGGCCTGGTCGGCCAGGATGTCGACGTCGAGGTCACGAGCGTGCTGCAGTCGTCGTCGGGCAAGATGATCTTCACCAAGGCCGCTGGCAACGGCACGTCGTCCCCGTCCGCCCCGACCGAGGCGCCCAATCAGGCTTGACCATGTGCAGTCACATCCGATGAAACACATGGACCGTGACAGGTCCGGCAGGGGGCGCAAACGACGCCTGCCGGGACGGCCAGCTGCTCGAGTCTGTGACGTCCAGCTGCGTCGCCGTTGCGACACTTGGCGCGCTCGCGCCATGAGACGGGGATGACCCGTCGCGCCGCGCGGCGTGGCCACGTTGAGTCTTGGCGGACGTTGGGATCGAAGGGCCGCAGCTCGGAGCTATGGGTGCAGTTCGATGAATCCGGCAGCAGCAAAGTCACCGTCGAAGGCGAACGCCTGACGAATCCGCATCGCCGACATGACGACGAAGCTCGTGGCGTCAACGAAGGAGTACTCCCGTTCATCGTGGCGGCGTAGCCACAGAAGCGCTTTCACTTCGTGCTCCTCGGTGACCGACACAACGGAAACGCGCTGGGAGCGTGCCAACCCATCGAGGAACTCCACCGAGGACCGATGCCCGGCGCGTCGTCGCAGAAAGGTCCAGGTCTCGCCTCGAATGTGGTTCGTCGTCACGAGCTGCGTATCGCCGTGGAGGGCTATGAGGTCGGCGGCCTCCCGGTGGTGCCCATCGCGCTCGTTGCGAAGTGCCACCCAAAATGAGGTGTCGACGAAGATCACGAATACACGGTGTCGTCGATCTCGCTGGGATCGAAGGAATCGGCCCCGATCATCCCGAAGAGCGGATCCGCGGATCGTGGCGGAAGCGGGCGTAGCCCCTTTCGGACAAGGTCGCGAATGATGGCAGCCTTGGACGTCTGGTCCGCGCGCGCCTTGCGTTCGAGAGCCGCATCAAGGTCTTCGTCGATCATGATCTGTAGTCGCTTCATGTGATGAGCTTACATCACTTCTCTGACGCTGGTGTACTCACATCCTGGTCGTCCATGCACCTTGAGCCGGTCGGCGTGTGGTTTTCGTGTTTGACCCAGACCTCGCAGCCGGTGGCCTCGGCGAGCAGAGGCCACCGGCATTGCGGGGTGGGCGGCATCGCCTCGGCCACGATCGTCCGCGCGATGTGCAAATCCTCGAGGGTGAACATCACGCTCCGCCGATCTGTTTCGCCATCAACCATTCGGCCAAGCCGATCCCACCAAACGGGTCGCCCGCCGGGATGCCCTCGTGCTTCGCAAAGGCCAGCACCGGCCGCTCGGCCGCCTCACGGCGCAGCAGGGCGAGCCATCCGTCGCGAGCCTTGGCGCTGTAGCGGTCGGACCGCAGGCGCACGTAGGCGAACGGTCCGGGCGGCAACCGGTCCAGGACCTTGCCGGCGGTTTCCGACATGCACACGGTTCCGCCGCGCGCCGCGATCGCGGCGAACACGGACGCGTTGATCCACGAATCGTGGCGGAACTCCATCGCGAACGCCACGCCGGTCGGCAACGCGTCGAGCACGACTGCCAGACCGTCGTCGTCGCGTTGACGGGTTGGCGGGTACTGCAACAGCAGGGCGCCGAACCGATCACCCAGGGGCGCGATCGACTCGAGAAACTGGCGCAGGAACTCGCGCTCGGCCTCGTCCCACGCCATCTGCCGCGCGTGGGTCAGCCGCCGGTGCGCCTTGACCGCAAAGCGAAAGCCGGCGGGCACGGCGCCGGCCCACCGCGATACGACCGGCCCCGACTGCAGGCGGTAGAACGTCGCATTGATCTCGCACCCCGACAGCACGCTGCCGTAGTGCTCGAGGAAGCGGTCCGGCGGGACGTCTGCGGGATAGAACGCAGGTTTCCATTCCTTGTATGCCCAGCCGGACGTGCCGATGTGGAGGCTCACCAAGTCAACGTATCCTTTGCGTGTGACGTACGCGATCGTCGTGGCCGCCGGATCCGGCGTCCGAATGGGGTCCAGCATGCCCAAGGCATTGATGCCGGTGGGCACACGGCCGCTCGTGGCATGGAGCCTGATCGCGCTGGCGGGGTGCAAGGCGATCGACGGGATCGTGCTTGCGGCGCCGACGGGGCAGGAGGGACCGATGCGCATGGCGGTGGGCGAGGCCGGCGGAGAGGGCCTGGTGGTCGTCAGCGGCGGCGCCAGCCGCCAGAGATCGGTCCAGGCTGCGCTTGCCGCCGTGCCGGACGATGCTGACTACATCCTTGTGCACGACGGCGCACGCCCGCTCGTGACCGCCGAGCTGTGCGTTGCGCTCATCGCCGCGCTCGAGGGCGCCGAGGGCGCGATCGCTGCGACCCCCGTGGCCGACACGCTCAAGCGGATGGGGGAGGGTTCCCTCATCACCGAGACCGTCGATCGTGCCGGGTTGTGGCAGGCGCAGACGCCGCAGGCGTTTCATGCGGACGTGTTGCGCCACGCGTTTGCGACCGCGACCGACGCGACGCTCGATACCGCCACCGACTGCGCATCGATGGTCGAGGCGTTGGGTGGCCGAGTGCGACTCGTGCACTCGGCCGCGCCGAACCTCAAGGTCACGACCCGCGCGGACCTGCTCCTGGCCGAGCAGCTCCTGCGCGCGGCCGGACGGCTCCCGTCCGAGCCCTGACGAGGTTCCCAAGGGTGAGGGGGTACGATCCGCGCGTGCTCATCGCGTCATGAGCGCTCCCGATCAGCGTCCTGGTTGCGGTCCTGGCGGACGTCGTCCCCGGAGCCGCCCAGTCGCCGCCGCCCGGCAACGCCTTCAGGTCGCGTAGGTCAGCACCATGACCCCGGCGTCGCAGACCTGCGACTCGACGAGCCGCAGGCCGTGTTTGTCCGGCGAATCTGGAAAGAGGCGTCCGCCGCTGCCGAGTACGACCGGGAAGATCATCAGACGGTATTCGTCTCCTGTTCGTGTCCCACGCTCATGCGGCGAGCAATGCGTCGAGTTTGGTGAACGAGCTCTCCCAACCCATGTCGGCCATCTTCCGCATCTCAGCGGTGTAGGGGCCCTGGCGAAGCACGGGTACCGTCGAAGAGCCGCTCGATCCGCCCACCGAGCGCGTATCGTCCCGGGGCCGTGCTGACCGACTACCACATGCATCTGCAGCCCGACGGCGTCGAAGCGCGCGCGAACGACGCCCGCCGCTGGGAGGCCCACGGCGGCCCGCGGTCGGTCGGGTGGATCGGCCGGTACGTCGAGCGGGCCCGTGCTCGGGCGGTCAGCGAGATCGCAATCACCGAGCACGTCCACCGGTTTACCGTCGCCCGCGACTGGCACCAAAGCCCCTGGTGGCGGGGCGAGGCGACCGAGGACCTGGGCACGCACTGTGACGCGCTGGCCGAGGCCAGGGCCGCGGGGCTCCCCGTGCTCGTCGGCATCGAGATGGACTGGCTGCCCGACCGGCGCGACGAGATCGCGGCGGTGCTTGGAGCGCATCCCTTCGACATCGTCCTGGGCTCGGTGCACTGGCTGGAGGGCCTCGCGATCGACGACCCCGACGATCCGGCCGCCGAGCACATTGGCTCCGAGGAGGTCTGGGACCGCTACCTGGAGCAGCTCGCGGCCGCGGCCAGGTCGGGCCTGTACGACGTCATGGCTCACCCGGATCTGCCGAAGGTGTTCGGCCACCGGTTCCCCCGTACGTTCGCCGACCGGCTCGACGATCTGGTCGGGGCCATCGCCGAGACCGGCGTCGCGATCGAGTGCAGCTCGGCGGGCCTGCGCAAGCCCGTGCGGGAGCTCTATCCGGATCCGGGCTGGCTCGCCGCCTTCCGCCTGGCGGGGGTGCCGGCGACGTTGGCGAGCGACGCGCACTCACCCGACGACGTCGCCCGCGACTACCCGACCGCGGTGGCGGCCCTCCGCGGCGCCGGCTACACGACGCTCACGTGCTTCGCAGGTCGCGAGCCGCGGCAGGAGCCGATCGGGTGAGGGTGGGGCTGGGGGTCGACGCGCACCGTCTGGAGCCGGGCCGGCCGCTGATGCTGGGCACGATCCCGATCGACCATCCGTCGGGTCTGGCGGGCCACTCCGACGGGGATGTCGTGGCGCACGCACTGTGTGACGCGCTGCTGTCGGCCTCGGGCGGTCCCGACATCGGTGCGCTCTTCCCGCCGGGTGACGCCGCGTGGGCCGGCGCGTCGGGTGAGCGGCTGCTCGGCATCGTCGTCGACCGTGTGCACGAGGCCGGGTTCGCGATCGTCAACGCCCACGCCGTCGTCATCTGCGAGGTGCCCAGGCTCTCACCTCACCGAGATGCGATGCAGCAGGCGCTGACCAAAGTTGTCGGCGCCCCGGTCACCGTCCACGCGACGACCACCGACGGCATGGGGGCATCGGGGCGGGGCGAGGGGATCGCCTGCCAGGCTGTCGCGCTCGTGGAGCCTCTATGACCGATACGGGCGTGCGCATCTACTCGACGCTCTCCAAGCGCAAGGAGCCGCTCGTCACCGGCCCGGACGGTGTCGTTCGCATCTACGCGTGTGGGCCGACGGTGTACTCGCGCATCCACATCGGCAACGCGCGGCCGTTCGTCGTCTTCTCGGTGCTCAAGCGCTTCCTGGATCGTCAGGGCCACCGCGCCGTGCTCGTCTGCAACGTGACCGACGTCAACGACAAGATCTACGACGCAGGGCGCAGGGAGGGCATCACCAGCACCGAGGCCGCGGCCAAGTACACCAAGGCCTACCTCGACGACACCGACCGCCTTGGGCTTGGCAGGCCGACACACGAGCCGACGGTGGTCGAGACGATGCCGCAGATCATCGACCTGATCGGCGACCTCGTCGAAAAGGGCTTGGCGTATCCGGCGGCCGGCGACGTCTACTTCCAGGTCGAGCGTTTCGACGGGTACGGCAAGCTGTCGGGCCGAAAACTCGACGAGCTTCGCAGCGAGGAGCCGGGCGAGGGTAAGAGGAGCCCGCTCGACTTCGCGTTGTGGAAGGGCCACAAGCCCAGCGAGGACATGTTCTGGGACTCGCCGTGGGGGCCGGGCCGCCCGGGCTGGCACATCGAGTGCAGCGCGATGGCCGAGGCACTGCTGGGCGTGGAGTTTGAGATCCATGGCGGCGGGCTTGACCTGGTGTTCCCCCATCACGAGAACGAGATCGCCCAGTCCGAGGGGGCCCGTGACCGGCCGTTCGCCCAGATCTGGATGCACAACGAAATGCTCGAGCTGGCGGGCGAGAAGATGGCCAAGAGCGTCGGCAACATCGCGGCGCTGCACGAGGTGTTGGACGCCTGGCCACGCGAGACGATCATCGCGTACTTCCTGACGAGCCACTACCGGTCCAAGCTGCCGTTCTCTGACGATCGGCTGGTCGAGGCCGGCCATCGCTGCGAGCGCATCCGAAACGGCCTGCGGGCGCTCGACGCCGCGATCGCCTCGCCCGGCGAGGGCACGAGCGCCGAGCTGACCCAGGGATTGATGCAGGCCCACACTGAGTTCTTCGCGGCGCTTCGCGACGATTTCAACACGCCGCAGGCGTTCGCCGCGCTCGACGCCGTCGTGCGGGCCGTCAACCTGGCGGTCGAATCCGACCGCCCCGCAGCCGACCAGCTCCGCGAGGCCAAGCGGATGCTCCTGGAGTTGCTGGACGTGCTCGCGCTGACCTCGCTCGACGCCCCTGACGACGCGTTGCCCGACGTGGTGCGCCAGCTTGCCGATGCACGCGTCGCCGCCCGAGCGGCCAAGGACTTCGCCGCGTCGGACCGCCTGCGCGACGAGATCCAGGTACTCGGCTTCGAGGTGCGTGACGCAGCCGAGGGGCAGCAGGTCTACCGCTCCTGAGTCAAACGTCTTCCGAGCCGAGCCTTAGGCTCTACCTCATGGTCGAGCTTGGTCCTCGGAGGGCAAACGCCCGGTACCGCAAGCGGGATCGCCATTGAGCGTCGAGGTCGTCTACGGTCGCAATCCCGTCAAGGAGCTTGTGGCCGCCGGGCGCCGGCGTGCCCATGAGGTGCTCGCGCTCCCGGATTTGGCGAAGGAGCCCTGGGTCGCGGTGCTCCGACCGACCGTCGTCGACCGCGCGGAGCTCGGCAAGGCCGCAGGCACCGGTGACAACCAGGGCATAGTTGCGTTCGCGGACCCCTACCCGTACGTGGACGGACGCGACGTGCTCGACGCGGCCGGCCCGGTCATCTGCCTCGACCGGCTGCAGGACCCCCGCAACCTGGGAGCGGTTGCTCGGGTCGCTGACGGGGTGGCGGCGGCGGGGATCGTCATCGCTCGCCGGGGCAGTCCTGGCGTCACCGGCGCGGTGTGCAAGACCTCGGCAGGTGCGATCGAGCACGTGCGCCTTGCGCAGGTCGAGAACCTGGCGAGCTTCCTGCACGACGCCAAAGGCCCCGCGCGCTGGGTCGTCGGGGCCGACGAGGATGCCGCCGAGGACTACCGCGAGATCGAGTGGGACACCGGCGCGATCGTCGTGATCGGCGCCGAAGGCGAGGGACTGCGTCCCCGGGTGCGGTCGATGTGCGATCGGCTCGTGCGCATCCCGATGGCTGGGCACGTGGCAAGCCTCAACCTGTCGGTTGCGACCGCGCTGCTGCTGTTCGAGACGTCACGCGGGCGATAAACCCGCTATTTGCGGGAATGGACATTTGACATCGGCGTAAGAGATGCGCACAATGCCGCCACTCACACCAAACGCCAAGTTCGACTTGAACCTGAGGCTTCGGCCTAATCTCACTGAGAACCCTTTCTATCATTCAGATCTCTCCGCGGGGGAACGATGATCTATCACCAGGCGACCGCCGAACAGATTCAAGCTCGATCTCTTGTAGAGAATCATGATCGGGCACTCGTTCGACGGGCTCGAGAGGGCGATCGGGTTGCGATGGACAAGATCATCGAGCGGTATCGCGGCTTCGTCCGCCTCAAGGCGAACTCGTACTTCCTTGCCGGCGGCGAGATCGAGGATCTGATCCAGGAGGGGCTCATCGGCCTGTTCAAGGCGGTCCGCGACTACCGCGTCGAGCGTGAGGCCTCGTTTCGTTCGTTCGCGGAGTTGTGCGTGACCCGCCAGATCATCACCGCGATCAAGACCGCGGCACGCAACAAGCATTCGCCGCTGAACACCTACATCTCGTTCAGCCACTCCCGCGCCGGCAGCGGCGAGCAGGAGGCGACGCTCGCCGAGGTCCTCGCCGGAGACCCCGTCGCGGACCCGATGACGCAGGCGATCTCGACGGAGGAGCTGCGAAGCCTCCTCGATTGCCTCGGGTCCGCCCTGTCGGACCTCGAGCACAATGTCCTCGGCATGTACCTCGAAGGCCGAAGCTACGAGGAGATCGCCGAGATCCAGGGCTGCACCCCCAAGACCGTCGACAACGCCCTCCAGCGCGTCAAGCGCAAGGTCGCCACCCACCTCAAGAGCCGCGAGGTCATCGACCTCCGCTGACCCGCGCCCCCGGCGCGGTACCCTGTCACCCGCGCCGGAGTAGCTCAGCTGGTAGAGCAGCCGCCTTGTAAGCGGCAGGTCAGGGGTTCGAGTCCCCTCTCCGGCTTCGGGAAGATCCTGCTCACACGGCGTATGGGAATTGGGGACTCTTCCAGTCCCATTCCCCTGTCCAGCCGGCTTTTCGTTCGCCGGATATCCACCAACTTCTTGGGCAGAGCACTTTCACGTGGCGCGACGGCGAGTAGTGTGACGGAAGACGGTGTTCGCCGATGTCACCCGCGGTGGCTGGTGCAGAGGGCGATCAGCGTTCGTCGCGCGACACCCACGACGAGCCGATCTGGAGGTTCGAAGCCGGTGGAGGTCCAGCGAGCGCCGCATCAGCCCGGTCAGCCCTCGGGGATCGACGTTGGCGATCGGATCCCACTCGTCGTGCTCGGCATTGGACGGGTCGACGCCGTGGTCGAACGGGTCGACGACCTGGTGCAGGAGGGGGTGCGCGGGCTCGGGTGGCGGGTCGAGCTGCGTCTGCCGGACGGCACGGTTGCCCACGGGATCAAGCGCGGCCACGCGCGTCTTGCGTTTCTCGACCCTCGTCACCAAGCAGCCGGGTGACCGGCCGGTGCGCCGGCGGACCGTCTTCCCGCTGATCGTCGCCCGCTCACTTGACCCGGTCGCGGGGGCTCGCCGTCCGCCGAGTGAACAGGGGCCCTTCGCCGGCGGGGCCGCTACCGCGGGGGTCGACGGGCGTGACCGTCAACGCGAACGTGATGCTTCCGGGCACGGACGGCTCCACGACGCAATGGCAGCCGGGGAGCTTGGACGAGATCGCCGTTAAGTACCAACGATGAGATGCGCGGCCTCCACACCGGGGCGCGACGGCCGCCTCCGCATCGGGCTACGAGGCGGCGCGGCGTTGCGATGACACGGTGGACGGAGTCGGCGCGGCCAGCCGCCGGTTGATCGCGCGCCGGGCCCTGTCCAGGGCACTCCCCTCACCGGTCGCCACGAACTGCGCGTTCGCCAGCAGGAGGTAGGCGTTGATCTCGAACGCGAGTTGGTCCGGGTCCTCGGCCGGGTCGATGTCGCCCTCTGCCTGCGCGGTCTCGATCGCGGTGCGAAGATGCCCGAGCCACTCCGACACGGTCGCCATGGCGCGATCGCGCACCGGCCCGGCCTGCGTGTCGACCTCCGCGGAGACCGACGCGAAGAAGCAGCCGCCCGGGAACACGGCGTTCTCCACGTGAGCGAGGAACCGCTCCGCCAACGCCTCGAGACGCGCACGGCCCGTCGCCGCGCCGAGCGCGGGGCGTACCACGACATCGTCATAGATGCCTGCGGCGGTCTCGATCGTCGCGAGCTGCAGCTCCTCCTTCGAGCCGAAATGCGCGAAGAGGCCGCTCTTGCTCATCCCGACGGCGCCGGCGAGACGGCCGAGCGACAGGCCGGTGAGCCCCTCGACCGTTGCGAGTCCGGCGGCCGTGCGCAGGATCGCGTCGCGGCTTCGTTGCCCATCGGAGCGCTGCCGTCGCGGGGCGGCGGGTGCTGGGGGGGTCGGTCGTTCTGTCGTCATCCCTTGACAAGTTAGCACGACCGGTCGTATGGTTCGCTTGTAGCACGACCGGTCGTGCTAACTCACCATGAGAGAGGAAACACCATGAGCACCACAACTACCGCACCGCCGACCCCCGACCTCGCGGCGATCAAGCGCCGCCAGCAGGCCACCTGGGCGATCGGCGACTACTCCGCCGTCGCCACCCTCATCGTCCCGGTGTCCGAGCGGCTCTGCGACACGACCGATTTGCGGGCGGGAACCCGTGTCCTCGACGTCGCCACCGGCAGCGGAAACGCGGCGATCGCAGCGGCGCGGCTCGGCTGCGAGGTGACCGGCGTCGACTACGTCCCGAGCCTGCTCGCCCGGGGGCGCGAACGCGCTGCCGCCGAGCGCTTGACCATCACGTTCACCGACGGGGATGCCGAAGCCCTTCCGTGCGACGATGCCGCGTTCGACGCGGTGATCTCGGTGTACGGAGCGATGTTCGCCCCGGACCATCGCCGCGCCGCCTCCGAGATCGTCCGCGCCTGCCGGTCCGGAGGACGGATCGGCCTGGCGAGTTGGGTCCCGTCGGGATTCCTCGGCGAGATGTTCCGGACCGTCGCCGACCACGTCACCCCTCCGCCGGGTCTCGCGTCTCCGATGCTGTGGGGCACCGAGTCGCACCTCGCCGAGATCTTCGACGACGCGGTGGACTGGGTTGCCCATTCGACGCGGACGTTCACGTTCCGGTTCACCTCGCCAGAGGCGTTCGTCGACTTCTTCGCGGCCGAGTACGGGCCCACGGTGAAGGCGTTCGAGGCCCTCGACGAGGGGGCCCGCCCGGACCTGGCGGCGGATCTCGCCGCCCTTGCCCGGCGATTCGACCGGCTCGCAGAGAACGATGCGATCGCCATCCCGGGCGAGTACCTGGAGTCGGTCGGGATCCGCCACTGACTCGACCCGCGAGCACCGTGAGCCGCCACCCCACACGGCTCACGGTGCCGGTGGGTCCGCCCGGCAGTTGCTGCGGTGGCACGGGCGAACGGCAGAGCACTAGCGCGTGAGGCGGACTCGGAGCGCGGCGACCACTGGACCACCGAGCCTCACGTTTGCCGAGACGTACGCCGTCCGGCGACCGCGGAGGAGTCGGCGGCCGTTCGCGTTCAGGGCGACGGCGAGCGCGCGTGTCGCGCCTGGGCCGAGTTGGAAGCGTCGCGTCCCGAACGTCGTCGGTCGGGCCTTGCCGACCGCGGCCGCCGATTGGATCCGCAGCGTCCCTTGACACGTGGTCGACCGATTGCACACGAGCGATACGGTCGCTACCCCTCGGCGAACGGGAGCGGTGCGGCCGGCGAGCGTGACCGCGCGAAGGCATGCGCCGCCGTGCTCGGCGAGCGCGGCGAGGCCGCCCGTACAGAGCGGGACGACATCGGCTTGGACGAGTGGGACGACGCCGGCCACTCCGGCGCTATCGACCCGCTCATCGCCGGGGCGAACGTGAGGGAACCATGATGCGGCAAGTGGAGCGCCGAACCGGCCAGGGGCGCCCTCCTCGTGCGCAGGGATCGGCACACCGGGGGCCAGCACGGTAAGCCCAACGTAGTCCCTGGTCTCGCCGAACGCGGGATTCAGGTCGAATCGCACAGGGAGACGAACGTTGAGGGTCGTCACCGCGTTTGCCGCGGGAACGAACGGAGGGGTCTCGCCTGCGTGGAAGCAGCAGGCAAATCCGATACCCGAGCGCGTGGCGCGCAGTACGGTGATCTGCATGGGCCCGGTGACCGGCCCGACCTTGACCCGGGCGCGAACGACGACGCCGGTCGCCGGGGCGCCTGGAACCTCTCGCTGGTCGGAGATCGAGCCGCTCCCCAGGTATGTGCACGTCTGGGCGCCGGACGGCAGGAAGAGTCGCCCGCCGAATGCGTCAGTCGATGCAAGCGCTTCACAGCCAAACGCCGCATTGGCCGGGCGGTTGAGGTCCGCGCCGATCGTCGTCAGGGCGCTCGCGGGCATCGACGCGAAGAGCACCGCGCCGAATGCGAGCCCGACAACGAGGCCCCGTTGTGCCCCCATCGATTCATCGTAGGGGGGACGACACCCCCTTGCAATGGCGTCGACCCGCGTTCGCGGACGCTCTTCGTGGGGGAATGATTCCCCAGGAGGTGAGTGCACCTGGAGCGCCGGGGTTCGTACGAGGTTCACCCTGAGGGAGAGCTGCTCGATGGGGCTCCTGGCCGACCCGCCAGGAGGCACGCGCGACCATCTACGAATACCTCGAGGGTGGCGGAGGTGAACGGAGTTCGTCTCCCGCATCTGGCGGAAGGCGAGCCGGGATTCGCCTCACGCCAGATTTCAACGAACCTCTGGAAGGAGTACTAGTGAGCGTAGACCGGGCGAAGGGTGGCCCGGGCGATCACGTGGAAAACGGCATTGAAGCCCACCACTGCCGGCGTGGCGCCCGAGTCGGGTCCGAGCGCCTCGGTGTCGAGCGCGTGAACCGCGAAGACATACCGGTGAGGCACATCTCCTTGGGGAGGTGCCGCGCCGCCGTAGCCGACCGAGCCGTAGTCGTTTCGCACCTGGAAGGCGCCGTCGGGCAGAGCGGACCCGTCCCCGGCACCCGCCCCGCGAGCGAGCTCGGTGACGGTCGCCGGGACGTCAACCACAAGCCAGTGCCAGAAGCCGCTTCCCGTCGGGGCATCCGGGTCGAAGCAGGTCACCAGATACCCGCGGGTCTTCGCAGGGGCGCCCGACCAGCGCAGGTGAGGTGAGGTGTTCTCCCCGCCGGCACTGTCGTGTACAAAGGTCGAGGCCAGCATCTGGCCGTCCGAGACGTCGTCGCTCTCCAGGGTGAAGGAGGGCACGGCGGGAAGGAGGTCGTATGGATCAGGGGCGACTGCGCGATCGAGGGACATGTGATGCCTCCATCTGGGATGCGGAGTGGTTGAGCGCATCATCTCATGGCGGTCCGAGGTGCGCACCGGCCGTACTCGAGCCATCGAACCGGCTTCTCGCTCGCCGGATGTCCGCCGAACTCCTGGGACGGTGCACTATCCTTGTCGCTGTGACCACCCGTGAGGAACTTGACGCTCTCAGCTCCAAGGAGCTTCACGACCGCGCTGTGACGCGTGCCGAACGGCACCTCGACGTCAAGTTCTTCTACGAGCTGCTGCAAACGCTGCCAGCGGCGGAGGCCGCCACGGGGGACATGGGCCGCAGTAGCGCCGACATCTTCAAGGTCCGCGCGCTCGTGCACGACATCGGCACGGCCGACGAGGGCGATCTCGCCGACGCGCTGCGGCCGTTCTACATCACGTATCTGCTCGACCACGAGGGGTAGCTCGCTCCGGGCGTAGGTGCGACTGGCGACCGCGAGATGGTCGCTGCTCCCGCCTCTGCGGTGATTGAATAGGTCATCCGCGACAGGGAGACCAGGATGACCGCCGGCGAGACCGACACTCGATATGAACCGCTCGACTACGCGGAGACCCTTGCGAAGCTGACCGACCTTGTGGGCCGTACCGTGCTTGTGGAGCTGCGCGTTGGCAGCCTGCACGGTCCCTTCCGTCTCGCTGCCCGGGGGGTGCTGATCGGTTCTCCGCCGGGCCACGCCGAGTTCAGGGAACGGCGCTCCGACGGCGATGACCTCGAGGCTTTCATGCTCGACACCGGGGGCTTCCTGACCGTCAAGGAAGACGATTTCGTCCACGGCGAGTGGCACGCCGGCAGCGACGAGGGCCAGTTCTCGGCGCAGCCCCGGCTGAACATCGCTTTCACGGACTCGGTGCTCCATGTCGCGGTGCTGTGGCGACACGACTCCGCGAGCGTCGAGCGCGCGTGAGCCATGTCGACACCTCGCCCGCCGCGGCTGGGGTTGGGAACGTGAGTGGGTCAGTGGTAGGTCGTCAGCTCTACTTGGACCCCGTCGGGGTCGTGCAGGTACACCGACAGGGACACCTCGTGGTCCTGCTCTTCGAACGGGATGCCCTCGCGTGTGAGTAGGGCCTTGGCGGCGATGTAGTGCTCCCCGCTCACGCGGAACGCGAGGTGCGTCACGCCGGGGGACGCTCCTGCCCGGGCCTGGAACACCGCGACGCCGGTGCCATCGGGCGCCGCGAGCATTGTCGGCGTCCTGCCCCAGACATCGTCGTAGAGCGTCCGGACGTTGAGGAGTCGCTGGTACCAGGCCACCGAGGCCGTCTGGTCGGCGACCTGAATCGCGACGTGGTCCAGCCCTTCGACGTCGATCCGCGGCATCTCAGCCTCCATGATCGGTTTGGCCCGCCGATCCTCTCACCCACCCCGGACTGTGATGCGGAGTGGGAGAAGCGAACGGCCCACTCCAGGTGCCGGGCACCCGGAGGCGAACGGGCTGGGACCGGCCGTCCCACTGCCCCCTGAGGGCTTTTCATAATGGTGCGATGCATCGGTACCTCGTCGCCGCCCTCGTCGCGCTCGGCCTCGTCGCCCTCGCCGCACCGGCCGAGGCGGCACGTACGGTCTACCGGGGTCAGTGGCTGTGCGACGACCGCGGCGACATCCAGCCGCTCGGGGGGATCGAGCTGCAGCTGTGGCGTCGCGGCAGCCCCGACTTCTTTCCGGTGGAGTGGGTCGGCTCGATCGACGCCCGCGGGTTCGCCAACCCCGACGGGACGTTCTCGCTGCCGGCGACCGACGCCGAGGACAACCACTTCGTCCGTATGGCGCTACGCGATGCGGCCGGTGTCCGCCTGAAGGACTTCTGGGGCATCAACGACTGGTCGGTCGACTCGGGCGGGTCGCCCAACAACGTGGCGGCGCGCGATCTCGGCGGGCTGCTGTTCTCCACGCCGGGCCAGTCGCACAAGTGCGCCGTCTGGCGCGGGTTCCACCGTGCCCACCAGGACTTCCGCGCGCTCACGGGCACCACGCCGCCGTCCGGGGGGCTTCTGATCAACGCCGACGCCATCACCGCCGGCGTGCCGTTCACCCCGCACACCGCGGTGATGTGGCCGGGAGGGTTCCCGGTGGGCTACGGCGCTGGCGGCGACGACAGCATCACCCGCCACGAGTTCGGCCATGTCATCCGCCACGGCTATGACGGCGACCTGGGGCACTTCCTGGGCGACGTCGTCACGCACAACTACCTGCAGAACCACGAGCCCTGCAACAAGACCGGGCTCGGGTTCGCCTTCAACGAGGGCTGGGCCGAGTACTGGGCGCGCGACTACGCTCCGGCCCCGAGCTGCCCCGGTCGCGCCGCCGACGATTACGAGGTCGAGGGCAACGTCGCGGCGGCCCTGGCCGACATCGAGGCCCGTTGCTACGGCGACCGCCGCGCGCCGATGGTCGATATCTTGCGCGCCAACCCCGGCGTGATCCACTCCTTTGCGGATTTCCTGGCGCGCGTGGTGTGCCCCGCCCCGGTCGTCGCCTCGCCGCCTCCGGCGACGGCGGCGCCGCTGGCGGCGCTGACCCTGTCGGCCAGCCAGCGTGCGGCACTGGCGCGTGCCCAAGTGACAGCGCTCGATGCCCAGTTGCGCCGCTTGCGGGTGCAGCTGCGGACGGCCGAGCGGCGGCGTGCTGCGGCGGGGCTGCCCGTCTGTGCGCGCACCCCGTGCAACGCGGCGCTCCGTCGCGTGACCCTTCCCGAAGTCCTGCGAACCGAGATCGCGCTGGCCCAGCTCGTGCGCCAAACGGTCGACGACCAGGACACCGTCAAGGAGCAGCGGGCACTCGGCAGCCTCACCGTCGCGGCGGCGAACAAGCGGATGAAGGCCACTGAGCGGGCTAACCGGATCAAGGCCGCCAGGGCGTCGGCCGACGGGATCCGCGAGGCGCTCGTCGCGGGTCGCCGCATCTTCGACACGGACAAGAGTCGGGCGACGCGCCGCCTCCGCACGCTGCTGGTGAGGCGTCTGGCCTCGTTCCGCAAGGCGCAGAACGCGGCCACGGGAGCTCCCGGACTGGTGCTCGACCAGGCGATCGTCGATCGCGTCCGCAGGGTCACGCCGAGAGAGTTCCTCAATCCGGAGCCCACCCCGGATCCGCGGGAGACATCGACGTTGACGCTCACGTGCCCACCGACCCCGACCAAAGCCGGCGTCTTCGCGATCAGCGGCGCCGTGACTCCGGCGCACGCCGGCGTGGGCGTCGAGCTGCACATCACCCCGCCGGGCGGCGTGGAGACGGTGCAGACGACGACGACGGACGCGACTGGCGCCTACGGCGGGGGCATCGCGATGCCGCAGGTCGGCACCTGGACGACCTTCGCCCGCTGGACGGGCGACGCCGATACGAAGCCCGACGACTCACCGAGCTGCCAGACGGTGATCACCTAGCGGCCAATCTTGACGTAAAGAGGGTGAACGTGGATGCAGGGGCGCGACTCCGTAAGGTCAGCGCAGCGTGCGCAGCACGCAACCTATTCTGACCCAGTCCCTGCGTGCTTCGAGGAGAGGTCATGATTGAGCTCGGTGACGATGTCCGCGTGCTGATCGACAGCGGCCGGCTCGCGCATTTCACGTGGGGGACGCAACTCGGATAGTCGACCCGGAGCCCCGGTCGGTGCGGACCACGGGCGCCTTCACCGGAGGGTGTCTGACACCGGGTGTTGCGGACGCGGGCGTCATTCACAACTCGGACAGCCGACCCGGAGCCCCGGTCGGTGCGGACCAGGGGCGTCTTCACCGCAGGGTGTCTG
>CAYMSM010000067.1:0-41651 GCA_964393105.1 uncultured Bifidobacteriaceae bacterium | reverse complement strand
GGCGGGGGCGGCGGGCCGCTGGGACCGAGGCCACCAGGGCCGAAGCCGCCGTGACCACCCGGGCCGAAGCCGCGGTGCCCGCCGCGACCGGCGTCACCCGAACGATCGGCCGTGCGCTCGGCCAGCTCGTTGAGGCGCTCGGCGGTGAACGTGACGCCCTCGCCCTTGGCAGCCGCGGCGATGCCCTCCTTGATCGCGTCGAGGAGCTTGGCGCGTGAGACGCCCTTGGACTCGGCGAGCTTCGCCAGGCTCGTGCCGTCGTGGAGCCTCTCGCGTATCTCGTCCGCTGCCATGCCCAGGAGCTTCGCCACCGGCGCGATGCGCGCGGCCCGCGCGGCCTCGTGGTCGACGCGGAACTTGGGTCCGTCCTTCGCCCGCTGCAGCAGCTCGTCGGCTTGGGTCTGAGTGAGCCTGCCGGCCTTGACCTCGGCGTCGAGTCGCGCCTTGAACACCGACTGCATCGCCTCGTGCACGTCCGCTTCGGTCAGCTTGGTACCCTCGTTCTTGTTGAGCGCTTCGGCCAGGTCCTTGGCCTGACTGGAGCCGCCGCCGGACGCGGCGACGCCAAGTGTGGCACCGCCGGCGCCAAGCGCAACGGTCCCCGCAAGCACCATCAGTGTTCGGTTGGTTGGTCGCTTCATCTCCCGCTCCCTGTCGTCGGTTCGGATTCGATGCGACGCACCGTAGGAGGCGAATCTCTGGACCACCTGGGACTTCGGTGAAGAACGTGTTAACGCGTCACCGCCGCCAAATCGGATATGAACCCGGGCGATGTCCGTTGCCGACCTTTTTGTCGATCCGTTCCGGCCGCCGTTCATGCAACGGGCGCTGATCGAGGTGCTGGTGCTGGCGATCCCCGCCGGCCTGCTCGGAACGTGGGTCGTGACGCGCCGGCTGGCGTTCGTCACGCACGCGGTCGGGCACGCGACCTTTCCCGCGCTCGTGGTCGCGGCCCTGGCCGGGTGGAGCCTGTTCGGAGCGTCCCTGGTGGCCGCCGTCGTGCTGGCGCTCGTCCTGGCGTGGATGTCCACCCGCCCCGAGCTTGCCAACGGCGTGGCGATCGCGATCATCCTGTCGGCGGCATTGGCTCTGGGCGCTGTGCTCGTCAGCGACGTCTCCGACCCCGGTGTCCGTGCGAACGCGCTCCTGTTCGGCAGCCTGCTCGCGATCGGCTGGTTCGACATCGTCCGCACGGCCATCGTCGCCACCATCGTTCTCGGCGTGACCCTGGTGGCGGGCCGCGATCTGGCCGCTGCCACGTTCCAGCGTGACCTGGCCGTGGCGGACGGGCGCCGTGTGCGCCTGCTCGACATCGTGCTGATGATGCTGGTGGCGGCCTCGGTCGCGGTCGCCGTTCGCGCGGTCGGCAGCCTGCTCGTCGCATCGCTGCTCTTGGTCCCGTCGGCCACGGCGCGGCTGGTCACCCGGAGGATCCCGACGATGCACCTGGTGGGCATCGCATTTGCGGCAGCTGAAGGTGTCGCCGGCCTGTGGGTCGCCTACCGATTGGACGCGCCCCCGGGCGCGGGGATCGCGGTCGTCGCAGCCTCGGTGTTCGTCGTCATCGCCGTCGCGCGCACCCTGCACTCACGCCGCGGCCGCCATATGGCAGTCGTTCCTATTTGACAGTGATTCTCATTTAGGTACGGTTCGTTCGATGCGCCCGAGCACCCCCACCCGCGCCCTCGGGGTGATCATCGCCTCAGCCGCTCTCGGCCTGACCGGCTGCGCCCAGCAGTCCGGCGCCGACGACGGGCGCCTCGCCGTGGTCGCCACCACGACCCAGCTCGGTGATTTCGCACGGAGCGTCGGCGGGGATCGCATCGCGCTCACACGGCTCCTGCCCCCGAACGCCGATCCCCACGAGTACGAGCCGACACCGTCCGACGTTCAAGCCGTCGCAGAGGCCGACGTCGTCCTGGAGCACGGGCTCGGCCTCGACGACTGGCTGGACCAGGTCGTCGCCAACGCGGGCGGCTCGGCCGCGCGCACCGTCACGAGCACGGGCGTCGCCACTCTCCCCAACGGCGACCCACATATCTGGCTCGACCCCGCCAACGCGATCCAGATGGTCGACGCCACCCAACGGGCCCTGGCAGCCGCCGATCCGCCGGGCGCAGATACGTACCGCGCCAACGCGCGGAGTTTGACCGATCAGATCACTGCGCTCGACCGCGAGCTCGAGCGACGGATCGCGAGGATTCCCGTGGACCGGCGCAAGATCGTGACCGACCACGATGCGTTCGGCTACTTCGCGAGGCGCTATGGGATCGACATCGTGGGAACCACGCTGCCGTCGCTCTCGACCGCCGCCCAGCCCTCTGCCAAGCAACTGGCGGAGCTGGCCGCAACGATCCGCGCCGAGATGGTTCGGGTCGTCTTCGCGGAGGCCTCGATCGATCCGCGTGTCGAACGCGCCCTGGCCGAGGAAGCCGGCGCGCGTCTGGGCGCGCCGCTCTACGCCGACGCCCTGGGACCGATCGACAGCGAAGCCGGCACCTACCTGGGCATGATGCGGGCCAACATGGACGCGATCATCGCCGGCGTCGGCTCAGGATGAGCCGGCCTCCAGTCGAGGTCACCGGCGTGACGGTGGCGTTCGGCGCAGCGCGGGCACTCGACGAGGTCACGTTCGCGGTGCCGGCCGGCTGCATCGTCGGGGTCATCGGCCCCAACGGCGCCGGCAAGTCCACGTTGTTTCGCGCGATGCTCGGCCTCCTCCCCCACGCCGGCACGGTGCGGATCGAGGGCACACCCGCGTACGTGCCGCAAGGCGATCGGACGACCGCGGACTTTCCGGCCACGGCGCTGGACGTCGCGTTGATGGGGCGCTACTCGGCGACACCGTGGTGGCGACCGCTGGGCCGTGCCGCCGAGGCCGTGGCCGAACAGGCGCTCGACGAGGTCGGGATGGGCGAGCACCGGGCCTGCACGTTCGGGGAGTTGTCGGGCGGGCAGCGCCAGCGGGTCATCATGGCCCGTGCCCTCGCCCAGGGTGGGCAGGTGATGTTGCTGGACGAGCCGCTGACCGGTGTGGACGCCGAGAGCGGGCGCATCATGCGGGAGTCGATCGCCCGACTACGCGATCGCGGCGGAACGATCCTGGTGGCCACGCACGACTTGAACGACGCCGCCGCCACATGTGACCGGTTGCTGTTTCTCAACCGACGCGTCATGGCCTACGGGCCACCGGACGCGACGTTCACCGCCGAGACCCTGAGCCGCACCTACGAGGGCATCCTTATCGTTACCGACGGCGCGGGCGGAGGACCCATCCGCGTACTCGATGAAGGCGCCCACCATGATCATGACCATGGGCACGACCACGAGCACCCGGTCGACCACGAGCACCACGACCGGTGAGCTGGCTGACCGACCCGTGGGCGACCGAGTTGGTCACCCGCGCCGGCCTGGAGCTGATCCTCGTCGGAATCCTGGGCGGCGCGCTCGGCGTGTTCGTGGTCGTTCGGGGCCTTCCCTTCACGGTCGAGGCGTTCTCGCACACGGTGTTGCCAGGCGCGGTGCTCGCCTCCGCCCTGGGCGGGTCGATCATCCTGGGCGGACTGGCGGCGGGCTTCGCCGCGGCAATCGGCATCGCGTTGGCGTCACACGAGGCCCGCACGACCGACGAGACGGCGATCGGGGTCGTGTTCACCGGGATGTTCGCGCTCGGCGTGCTGCTCGCCTCCGCCCTCGGCCCACTCGACCGAGACATCTCGTCCTTCCTGTTCGGCGATCTGCTGGGCGTGTCGCGCGGTGACGTGGCGGCATCGGCCGCGATCGCGGTTGTCGTGCTCGGCACGGTGGTCGTACTGCGCCGGCCGCTCATCGCAAGCTCGTTCGACAGGGAGGGCGCCGCCGCCGCGGGCATGCGCCCGGGCGCGATCGACGTGATCCTGCTGTGCGTGGTGGCGCTCGTGGTCGTCGTGTCGATCCGCGCGATCGGCACCGTGCTGGTCCTTGCGTTGCTTGTCACGCCGGCGGCCTCAGCGCGGCTGGTGGCCCGCCGCATCGCGACGACCGTCGGTGCGGCAATCGCCTACGGCGTTGCCTCCGGCATCGGCGGCCTGTACCTGTCGTTTCACGCGGATGTGGCTGCCGGAGGCGCAGTCGTGCTGGTGGCGACCGGGCTGTTCGCGCTCACCTGGCTCGCGTCGCCGCGGTCAGGGCCGCTCGCAGCGGCGCGGCGGCGTCGGACGGTACGACCCGCTCCACGCTGACCTGTTCGCACCCGACCCACCCTGCCGCCTCGACAATGGCGCGCGCGACGGATCCCACCGCGCCACGGCGCCCCAGCGTCACGGTGCGACCCACGAGCGCACCATCCCGGCGCACCGGATCGACGCGGGCCACGATGCGGCCGCCCGCCAGCACCGGCATCGCGAAGTAGCCGTATACCCGCCTTGCCGCGGGCACATACGCCTCGAGCCGGTGTGCGAAGCCGAAGATCCGCTCGGTGCGCGCTCGGTCCCACACCAGGGAGTCAAACGGCGACAGCAGCGTGGTCCGGTGTCTGCGGGGCAAGCCGACCTCGAGCGCCTGCAGCGCGTCGGGGCTGGCCCACGCGGGCGCGTTCCACCCCTGGACCGTGACCGGTATGAGCCCGGCCTCCTCGATGACGGCGCGCATCCGCGTCGGACGCTGGCGGTGGTAGTCGGCCAGATCCCCGATCGTGCCGACGCCGAGCGCGGATGCCGCCCGGCGCACGAGCGCGATCTTGCACTCCCGATCGGATGGGGAGCGCGCGCGCAAGACCTCGGGGATCGCCCGCTCGGTCAGGTCGTACACGCGTCGCCACCCGCGGCGCTCAACGCACACGACCTCGCCCGCGGCCAGGAGTTCCTCGGCCGCGCGCTTGAACGGTGACCAGTCCCACCAGTCGCCACCTTGACGCGCGCCGCCCAGCTGACGCGCAGTCTGCGGTCCGTCGGCGCGGAGGGCCGCCAGGATCGCGTTCCGTGGGCCGGCGGAACCGCTCAGCCCAGCGCGGTGCCGGGCACGGCGCATCGCGTACCAGGGCCAATCCTCGATTGGCACGATGCTCGCGGCGTGCGACCAGTACTCGAACGCGCTCGCGCCCGACCAGTACGCCGCCTCCACGACGTCCCGACGGACCGGCCCCAGGCGCGCGTAGGCGACCAGCTCGTGTGAGCGCGCCAATACTGAGATGGTGTCGAGTTGCACGGCGCCGAGGCGTCTCAGCATGGCCGCGGGCCCGCCTCGCAGGTCGCGTGGCCCCAGCAAGCCCTGGCTCCACAACGCGAGCCTTCGCGCCTCGTCGGCGCTCAGCGTCAGTGGTCCTGATGGGGAAATGGGACTCTCGGCGGGGTGGAGCATCCCAGAAGCGGATCGCGTCTTGACACGCCGCGGGCGGGCGGCCACGCCCGCATCACCGACATTCCCGGCACACCCCGTGGAACGTCAGGGTATGCCCGTCCACGCGAAAGCCCGTGTCGCGGGCGATGCCGCGCTCGATCGGGCTGAGGTCGCACTCCAAGAGCTCCTCGACCCTACGGCATTGGGAGCACACCAGATGGTGGTGATGCGAGCCTCCGCACAGACGATATGTCGCCTCACCCTCGTGCTGGCCGAGAGCATCGAGCAGGCCGGCTTCGGTCAACGCGACGAGCGTGCGATAGACCGTCGACAGCCCCAGCTCGGGACAGGTTGCACGAGCGCGCGAGAAGACCTCCTGGGCGCTCAACGCATGGCCGTCGTCGAGCGCACGCAGCACCGCCATGCGCTGAGGGGTCCGGCGCAGGCCCCGATCGGTGAGTGCGCTAGCGGTGTCCACACGCCCGATGATAGGGACACCGCTATCGTGCGGCCGACTATGAGACCAGTTCACCTGCGCGCGGACGACGCGCCCATGATCGCGCGCATGATCCGGGTGGCACCGTGATCCCGGATCTGTTCTCGATCGGACCGTTCACCTTGCACAGCTTCGGGTTGCTGGTGGCGCTCGCGCTGATCGTGTCCGCGTACTTCCTGTCGCTCGACCTCGCAAGCCGAGGGCGCAACCCGGCGCTCGCATGGGAGATCGCCATCGCCGCAGGGGTCGGCGGGCTCGTCGGTGCCCGGGTCGACTACCTGATCCAGAACGGCGGCGGGAGCTTGTTCTCGAGCACCGGCCTGGTCTGGTACGGCGGCGTCATCGGCGGCGCGCTTGGGGTGTGGCTCGTGACCGCGTGGCGCAAGATCCCCATCGGCGTCGTCGCAAACACCATGGGGCCGGCACTGGCGTTGGGGTATGCGATCGGTCGCATCGGCTGCCAACTGTCAGGCGACGGCGACTACGGCTCGGCCAGCTCGCTCCCGTGGGCGATGAGCTATCCCGAAGGCGAGGTTCCGACCACGGAGCTCGTCCACCCCACCCCCATATACGAGACCACCGCGATGCTCGTCGTGTTCTACATCCTGTGGCGGCTGCGCGCCCGGTTCGACCGCCCGTGGGCGCTGTTCGGCGTGTGGTGCATCCTCGCCGGCACGGAGCGATTCCTGATCGAGTTCATACGCCGCAACGACTCCGTCGCGGCCGGTTTGACGGCGGCGCAGATCATCTCAATCGGTCTCGTCATCCTTGGGGCCGCACTCGTTTGGAGCCGGTCAAACCGGCGTGGGCGTATCGCTCCCACCTGAGTGGCTGGATGCACGGTGATCCCACAGCAGATTCGACTTCCATTTGTAGCCTCGACCGGGGGGCGCTCGACTCGGCCTCCCCCACCGAGCGAATCGGGCATGCTGATGCAGTGATCCCGCCAGCTCCGAAGTCGCGTCCCGGGCGCATCGTGATCCAGGACGTCCAGCCGGTACTGGACGCGGGTGCGCGCGCCCCGAAGGTCACCGCAGGCGACACGACTGAGATCTCGGCAACCATCCTGCGTGACGGACACGAGATCCTGCGCGCCGTGGTGCGCCACCGCGGACCCACGGGCGGGTGGGTCGAGACCCCGATGACCGATGCCCCGGGGACCGATCTCTGGCACGCGACGTTGAGCCCACAGGAGCTCGGCATCCACGAGTTCGCCGTCGAAGCCTGGGTGGACCTGTTCGCGTCCTGGCGCGAGGAGATGCGCCGGCGCGTCGACGGGGGGCAAGGGGACCTGACGAGCGAGCTGCTGGAGGGCGCCGCACACGTCGCTGCCGCAGTCCGGCGCCTGCGCGGAACCGCCAAGACCGCAGCCCGGGCGATCGCCGCTGTCATCGCATCCGACGCCCCGCAAGCAGAACGTGTGGCCGCAGCGCTCGGCGAGGAGCTTGCCGCGGCAATGGATCAGAGCCCGGAACGCCCGGAAAGGTCTCGTAGCCCGGTCTTCCGACTGGACATCGACCGTGAGCGCGCGACGTTCGGGGCGTGGTATGAGCTCTTCCCGCGATCGTGGGGCGGGTTCCCGGGGATCGAAGCCGCGCTCCCAGCGTTTGCAAAGCTCGGCATCGACGTGCTCTACCTGACCCCGATCCACCCCATCGGCACGACCCACCGTAAGGGCAAGAACAACACCCTGACCGCCAGGCCGGGCGAGCCGGGAAGCCCCTGGGCCATCGGCGCGGCCGAGGGAGGTCACGACGCGATCCACCCCGACCTGGGATCGCTCGAAGACTTTGACCGGCTCGCCGCCGCCGCAGCCGCGCACGACATCGAGCTGGCGCTCGACCTGGCAATCCAATGCTCACCCGACCACCCGTGGCTTCGTGAACACCCCGAGTGGTTCTACCGCCGCCCCGACGGCACGCTCAAGTACGCGGAGAACCCGCCCAAGAAGTACCAGGACATCTACAACGTCAACTTCGACACGCCGCACTGGCGGGCGTTGTGGGAGGAGATCCGCGCGGTCGTGCTGCATTGGTGTGATCACGGCGTGCGAATCTTTCGGGTCGACAACCCGCACACCAAGCCGCTTGGCTTCTGGGAGTGGTTGATCGCGACCGTACGTGCAGAGCATCCCGAGACCGTCTTCCTGGCCGAGGCGTTCACCCGCCCCGCGGTGATGTACGAACTCGGCAAGGTCGGGTTCAGCCAGTCGTACACGTACTTCGCGTGGCGCACCGGTAAGAATGAGCTCCAGGAGTACTTGACCGAGCTCGCCCGCCCCGACGTGGCCGCCTTCTTTCGCCCGAACTTCTTTGCAAACACCCCGGATATCCTCCACGAGTACCTGCAGACCGGCGGCCCCGCGGCGTTTCGCGCCCGGCTCGTGCTTGCGGCGACCCTCGGACCGAGCTACGGGATCTACTCGGGTTTCGAGCACTTCGAGCGCGTTCCGGTCCGGGCCGGCAGCGAGGAATACCTGGACTCCGAGAAGTACGAGACCAAACGCCGTCGTCTGGACGGACCCTTGCTCGACCTTGTCGGCAGGCTCAACGCAATCCGCAGGTCGCAGCCGTCGCTCCAGCGCATCCGGCCGCTGCGGTTCCTCGAAACCGAGAACGATCAGTTGATCGCCTATGCCAAAGGCACAGGGGCGCATACCGTCGTGTGCGTCGTCAATCTGGACCCGTCAGCGCGCCAGGTCGGCCTCGTTCACCTCCCAGCCGAAACCGGGCTGAGCGAGCGCGTCACCTTCACCGATCTGCTGACCTCTGCGATCTACGATTGGCGCGTCGGCGGCAACTACGCGGCCTTGGACCCGGGCGCGGCCCATGTGATGGCGCTCCGCCGTTGAGCGGCCCGAATCCAGGCGAGCGTGAGCGCCCGGGCTGGTTCGCATCCGAGCCGCTCTGGTTCAAGACCGCCGTCTTCTACGAGGTCTACGTCCGTGGCTTTCACGACTCCAACGGTGACGGTCACGGCGACATCCGCGGGCTGATCGAGAAGCTCGACTATCTGGAGTGGCTGGGGATCGACTGCCTGTGGCTCCTTCCGATCTACCCCTCACCCATGCGCGACGGCGGCTACGACATCGCCGAGTTCTTCGGGATCCATCCCGACTACGGCGACGTGGAGGACCTGAAGGCCCTCATCGACGCGGCGCACCAGCGCGGCATCCGGGTCATCGCGGACCTGGTCATGAACCACACCTCCAGCGATCACCCGTGGTTTCAGGAGGCACGCTCGTCGCCGGACAACCCCAAGCGCGACTGGTACGTGTGGTCGGACACCAAGCACCGCTACGAAGACGTGCGGCTCATCTTCATCGACACCGAGACGTCCAACTGGACGTGGGACGAGGAGGCCGGCGCCTACTACTGGCACCGCTTCTTCCATCATCAGCCCGATCTCAACTACGACAACCCCAACGTGCAGGAGGCCATGCTCGAGGCCCTGCGCTTCTGGCTGGACCTGGGGTTGGACGGATTTCGCCTGGACGCCGTGCCGTACCTGTTCGAACGCGAGGGAACCAACTGCGAGAACCTGTTGGAGACCCACGCGTACCTCAAACGCGTGCGTCGTGAGGTGGACGAGCGCTACCCCGATCGGGTGCTACTGGCCGAGGCCAACCAGTGGCCGGCGGACGTCGTCCATTACTTCGGGGTCGGGGACGAGTGCCACATGGCGTTCCACTTCCCCGTAATGCCGCGAATGTTCATGGCGCTGCGACGCGAGGAAGCCGCGCCAATCATCGAGGTCCTCGACCAGACCCCGCCGATCCCCGACTCGTGCCAGTGGGGCCTCTTCCTGCGAAACCACGACGAGCTGACGCTCGAGATGGTCACCGACGACGAGCGCGACTACATGTACGCGGAGTACGCGAACGACCCGCGCATGAAGCTGAACCTGGGCATCCGCCGCCGCCTCGCCCCGCTCCTCGACAACGGCCGCGACGAGGTCGAGCTCTTGACCGCGATTCTGTTCTCGCTGCCCGGCAGCCCGGTTCTCTACTACGGCGACGAGATCGGGATGGGCGACAACATCTACCTGGGTGACCGCGACGGCGTGCGCACGCCGATGCACTGGACGAGCGACCGCAACGGCGGCTTCTCTCGCGCCGACTTCGCCCAGCTCTACCTGCCGCCGCTGATGGACCCGGTACACGGGTTCCAAGCGGTCAACGTCGAGGCGCAGCTTCGCTCGCCGGGGTCCCTACTGCGTTGGACCCAACGGTTCATCGCACTGCGCAAGGCGCATCCGGTGTTCGGGTTGGGCAGCTACGAGGCGCTTCGCACCAGCAACCCGAGGATCTTCGCGCACGTGCGCCGCCACGCTGACGACACGATCTTGTGCGTCCACAACCTCGCCCGCTCGGCACAGGCGGTCGAGCTTGACCTGTCACGCTTTGCCGGCATGACCCCGGTCGAGATGTTCGGAGGCTCCCGGTTCCCCGCGGTCGGTGAGCTGCCGTACCTGTTGACGTTTGCGCCCCGGGGCTTCTTCTGGTTTGCGCTGGAGGCCGGCGATGAGTGATCTGCGCGCGCTGCTTGCCTCCGGCGACCTGGGCGCACTCGACGAAGACGCCCTCGCCGCGTTCATCTCGGATCGCCGCTGGTACGGGTCGCGCCAGCAGGCCATCGCGCACGCGGTCGTGGTCGGGTCGATACCCATCAGCGACGATCCGCCACTCGTGATCGCGCTGGTCGAGGTCGGCTTCCACAGCGGCACGCACGAGCTGTACCAGTTGATGGTGGGGCTGCGACCCGCCGACGGCCCGGTCGAGACCGCGATCTGGGAGGCCGTTGACGAGGAACTGTACGAGGCGTTCGACGACCCGCGCGACCTGCAGATCGTCCTGGCCCATATCCGGGCCTCGACGACCCTCGGTGAATCGTCCGGCGTGGAGTTCCGAAGCGCAGTCGGAGCGGATCGGCTCGACCCGCTGCCCGGCCACCCCCGACCCATCGGCCACGAGCAGAGCAACACCTCGGTCGTGTTCGACGATCGCATGATCCTCAAGTGCTACCGGCGACTCGAGCCCGGAATCAACCCCGAGGTCGAGGTGCTGCGCTTTCTCGCAGCACACGACTTTCCGCACACGCCGCCGCTTCTGGGATGGTTCGAGCATCGAGGCCGGCCGCTCGACGCGACGCTCGGGATGTTGCAGCACTACCAGGCGGGCGCGCAGGACGGATGGGAGTTCGTTGCCGCCGCGCTTCGCGATGGGCGTAGCGACGAGCTTCTGCCCGCACTCGAACGCCTTGGCGCCGTCACCGGGCATCTGCACGCCACGCTGGCCGCCGAGCGAGCCGATCCCGCGTTCGTGCCCGAAGAGGTCAGCCCCGAAGGCCTGGCGTTGATGTCGGCGGCGCTCGACGAGCTGACCAACGACGTGTTCGCGAACCTGCCCGACGATCCCGCCCTGGCGCCGATCGCGGGCCGCGCCGACGACATCCGTGATCGCCTGCGTGGGGTCTCCAAGAGCACGGGCCTTGGACGCAAGATTCGCGTGCATGGCGACCTGCACCTGGGACAGGCGCTGTGGGGCGACGGCGAGTGGTACCTCATCGACTTCGAAGGTGAGCCCGCTCGTCCGGCCACCGAACGTCGCCGCAAGCGCTCCCCGCTTCGCGATGTCGCGGGTCTGGTGCGTTCCTTGGACTACGCCGCGGGGGCGGCGCGACTCCACGCCGGCGTCGATGTTCCCGCGGGCTGGTTGCCGGCGGCCCGCGCGGCCCTGCTGGACGGTTACTTCGAGGTCGTCGAGCCGACCGGCCTTCTGCCGCCCACGTCCGCGATGACCCAAGAGGTGCTCGGATTGTACGAGCTCGAGAAGGCCGTCTACGAGCTGCGCTACGAGATCGCCCACCGGCCCGGCTGGGTCGCGATCCCCGCGGCAGCCATCGATGTGCTGCTCGACCGGACCGAATGAGCGACGACCGGGCCGCAGCCGAGCTCCTGGAGCAAAACGCCCACCATGATCCCCACGCGGTCCTGGGCGTCCATCCGGCCAGCACGGGGTGGGTGGTGAGGGCGTGGCGGCCCCTGGCGGCACGTGTCCGCGTGCATCCGGACGCCGGTCCCGCGGTCGACCTGGAACACGTCGCGTCCGCGCTGTTCGCCGCGTCCCTGACCCATGCCCCCGGCCGCTATGAGATCGAGGCGATCTATCCCGACGGTTCGACCCACCGCGCAGCCGATCCCTATGCGTTCGCCCCGACACTGGGCGAGCTCGACCTGCACCTGATCACCGAGGGCCGCCACGAGGAGCTGTGGCGGGTGATGGGAGCCCAGGCCCGCGAGACCGACGGTGTCGCCGGCGTGGCGTTCACGGTCTGGGCGCCGTCGGCACGCTCGGTCAGCGTCCTCGGGGATTGGAACGGCTGGGACGGCAAGGCGCAGCCGATGCGCTCCCTCGGCGGCGCGGGCGTCTGGGAGCTGTTCGTGCCCGGCATCACCGGCGGCGCGCGGTACAAGTTCGAGATCCACGGTCCTGACGGCGCCACCAAGGCCAAGATCGATCCGATGGCCGGCGCCTCTGAGCCGCCTCCGCGCACCGCGTCCATCGTCACCCGCAGCTCCCACCGCTGGATGGACGGCGCGTGGATGCAGAAACGCCAGGATCGACAGCCGTGGCGCGAGCCGGTGTCGATCTATGAAGTGCACCTGGGCTCGTGGCGGCGTAACCCGCTGCAGGGAAACCGTTCGCTGACCTACCGCGAGCACGCCGACGAGCTGGTGGCCTACGTCACCGACATGGGCTTTACGCATGTCGAGCTGATGCCCGTGATGGAGCATCCCTTCGCCGGGTCGTGGGGCTACCAGTCGACCGGCTACTTCACGCCGACGGCGCGCTTCGGCGAACCGGATGCGTTCCGCGTCTTGGTGGACGCGTGCCACACAGCGGGCATCGGGGTCATCCTGGACTGGGTGCCGGCGCACTTCCCGCGCGACGACCATGCGCTCGCCAACTTCGACGGCACCGCGCTATACGAGCATGCCGACCCGCGTCGAGGCGCTCACCCCGACTGGGGGACGCTGATCTTCAACTACGGGCGCAACGAGGTGCGCAACTTCCTGCTGGCCAGCGCATCGTTCTGGCTGGAGGACATGCACGCCGACGGCCTGCGCGTGGACGCGGTTGCGTCGATGCTGTACCTGGACTACTCGCGCTCGGCTGGCGAATGGGTGCCGAACCCATTGGGCGGGCGCGAGGATCTGGATGCGATCGCGTTCTTGCGACAGCTCAACGAGCGCACGCACGCCCGCACCCCGGGGGCGCTGGTTGCCGCCGAGGAGTCGACCGCGTGGCCTGGTGTGTCACGACCGACCTCGCAGGGTGGGCTCGGCTTCGACCTCAAGTGGAACATGGGCTGGATGCACGACACGTTGCGCTACTTCGAGCGTGATCCCATCCACCGCTCCCACCACCATGACGACCTGACGTTCGGGCTGCTGTACGCGTTCAGCGAGCAGTACCTGCTACCGCTCTCACATGACGAGGTCGTCCACGGCAAGGGGTCGCTGCTGTCGAAGATGCCGGGCGACCGGTGGCAGAGGCTCGCAAACCTGCGGGCGCTCTACGCGTGGATGTGGGCCCATCCCGGCAAGAAGCTGTTGTTCATGGGATGCGAGCTGGCCCAGGAGGGCGAGTGGAGCCACGACGGCAGCCTTGACTGGCACCTGCTGGACGACCCGGCCCACGCGGGGGTGCAGCGGCTCGTGCGCGACCTCAACCACATCTACCGCGGCGCGGCCGCCCTGTGGGAGCGCGACGCCGACCCCGCGGGGTTCGCCTGGGTCGACGTCGAGGACGCCGCGGCCAACGTCCTTGCGTTCTGCCGCTACGCCGACGACGGACGCCCGTTCGTGTGCATCGCGAACCTGTCGCCCGTGCCACGCGAGACCTACCGGATCGGACTTCCCCAGGGCGGGATGTGGCAGGAGCTGCTCAACACGGACGCAGAGGTGTACGGCGGCTCGGGCATCGGCAACCTGGGCGCGACGGTCGCCGACGCGGGGCCTTGGAAGGGCTTCGCGTTCTCCGCGAATGTGACGCTCCCTCCTCTTGCCGTGGTTTGGCTCGCGCCGGACGGGCGCGAGTGACGCCCCAGCTGTGGCCGGGACGGCTGTTTCCGCTCGGAGCCACATGGGATGGCGAGGGAACCAACTTCGCGCTGTTCTCCGAGAATGCAACCGGCGTGGAGTTATGCCTGTTCGACGAGCACGGCGCCGAGACGCGGGTGCCGCTGACCGAACGCACCGCCTACATCTGGCATGGATACCTACCCGCGGTGGGGCCGGGTCAGCGCTACGGATTTCGCGTTCATGGACCATGGGATCCGGCCGAGGGCCACCTGTTCAATTCGGCAAAGCTGCTGATCGACCCGTACGCGAAGGCGATTGACGACAGCGGCGAGACCGGCGACCCACGGGTGCTCCCGTTCGGCCCGGACGGCGGACCAGAACCGACCGATTCCGCACCGGCTGTCCCCAAGTGCGTCGTCAACGACCCCGCGTTCGACTGGGGCGACGACCGGGCGCCGGCCGTCCCGTGGCACGACACCGTGATCTACGAGACGCATGTGCGCGGCTTCTCGATCATCCATCCGCAGATCCCCCCGGAGCTTCGTGGGACGTACGCCGGGCTGGCGCATCCAGCCGCACTCGCGTATCTGACCGACCTCGGGGTGACGGCCATCGAGTTGTTGCCCGTGCATCAGATCGCCGATGAGCCCGCGCTTCGCCATCAGGGCCTTCGCAACTACTGGGGCTACAGCTCGATCGGCTACCTCGCGCCGCATGCCCGCTATGCCGCTGCCGGCACGCTGGGCCAGCAGGTCCAGGAGTTCAAGGAGATGGTCCGGGCGTTGCACGCCGCAGGGCTCGAGGTGATCTTGGACGTGGTCTACAACCACACGGCGGAGGGTGGCGTGACAGGCCCGATGCTGAGCGCCAAGGGAATCGACAACCGCTCGTACTATCGAACCCATCCCGATGACCCCAGCCGATATGTGGACTTCACCGGGACGGGGAACAGCCTCAATCCGGTGCATCCGAGCGTGTTGCGCCTCATCATGGATTCGTTGCGCTACTGGGTGCTCGAGATGCACGTCGACGGCTTCCGGTTCGACCTGGCATCGGCGCTCGCGCGAGAATTGTGGGATGTCGACCGCCTCTCGACGTTCTTCGACACCATCCACCAGGACCCGGTGTTGAGTCAGGTCAAGCTCATTGCCGAGCCGTGGGACCTGGGTGAGGGCGGCTACCAGGTGGGCAACTTCCCGGTGCTGTGGGCCGAGTGGAACGGCAAGTACCGCGACACGATGCGCGATTTCTGGCGTGGCTCGGGCGGCGGGATCGCCGATTTCGCCTCGAGGTATGCCGGGTCGAGCGATCTGTACCAGGAGGACGGTCGCCACCCGTCGGCGTCGATCAACTTCGTGACCGCCCACGACGGCTTCACCCTCGCCGACCTCGTCACCTACGACCACAAGCACAACGAGCAGAACGGCGAAGACAACCGCGACGGCACCGACGACAACCGCAGCTGGAACAGCGGCGCCGAGGGACAGACGGACGACCCGGCGATCGTCGCGCTGCGGGCCCGTCGGCACCGCAACCTGCTGGCGACGTTGCTCCTGTCCCAGGGCGTGCCGATGGTCTCGGGCGGCGACGAGTTCGGGCGCACACAGGACGGCAACAACAACGCCTACTGCCAGGACAACGCGACGAGCTGGTACGACTGGTCCTTCGACGACGGCCAGAAACGCCTCCTGGAGTTCACCCGCCGGCTGATCGCACTGCGCCGCCACAACCCCGTCTTCCACCGTCGCGCGTTTCTGACGGGCCGTCAGACGATGGACTCGGGGTTGCCCGACGTCGCCTGGTTTCGCGCGGACGGCCGACCGATCGCCCAGCGCAACTGGCGCGACCCGGAGCTTCGCAGCCTTGCCGTGTTCCTGAACGGCGACGAGATCCCCACCCCGACGGACCGCGGCGAGCGACTTTCCGGCGACTCGTTCCTGGTGATCATGAACGCCGCGCACGAGCGGGTCCTGTTCACGCTCCCCCCCAAACGGTTCGGCCTGCGCTGGCAGCTCGCGCTGTCGACGAGCGAGCCCGACGCCGACAACGGCCGCTCCTACCCCGCCCGCACCGAGGTCGCCATGGAGCCCCACTCGTTGCTCGTCATTCAACGCGCCCGCTCGGAACTCGACGCAAGATGAGCCCTTGAGTCGTCGGGAGTATTGAGTCCGCCTTTGCCTTGAACACATCTGGTGATGGAACTGCCCCTATACGCTCATGCCGGGATCTGGCAAGATTGGTCGCACAGCGATGGATAGCCAAATGAACCCGAAGCGCAAGTACCAGCTCAAGAAGCGCGCCGACGAGATGGCCGAGACGCGGCAGCGGATCACCGAGGCGGCCATCGACCTCCACGGGACGGTCGGGCCGGCCCGCACGACGCTGAGCGCGGTCGCCCAGCGGGCAGGCGTGCAGCGCCACACGGTGTATCGCCACTTCCCGACTGACGCCGAATTGTTCGGGGCCTGCTCGGCCCACTACTTCACGACAAACCCGTGGCCCGACCTCGAGCCCTGGCGTGCGATCAGCGACCCGCACCGGCGGGTCGCGCGGGCGCTGGACGAGCTCTACGCCTACTACGAGCGCACCGAGCCGATGTTCAGCAATGTCCTGCGCGACGCGGAGCTCGTCGACGCCGTCCGCCCGACCCTGGTGCCGCTGCAGGCCTACACAACCGAAGCGGTGGAGATCCTGGCGGCCGGCTGGCCCACCCGTGGCGGACGACGGCGCGTCCTCGCCGCCGCGATCCGCCATGCCATCGACTTTCACGCCTGGCGCTCGCTCGCAGCAGACAAACACATCACCCGAGCCGAAGCGGTCGAGATCGTCACCGCACTCGTTCAGGCCGCCGCCGCTCCACGGCATCGCGCGACCGCCTGACAGCTCGAATCGGAAAGAAGGGACCCGCCCACCGTACAGCCGTAGCCCTCACGAACCGCACTTGGCCGCAAGGCGGCGTATGGTCGTGGCGTTGCGGAACGTCGCGGGCACTCCCAGCGCACGCTCGATGCGGCCGTTGGTGAGCTTGGACGCCGCCGGGACGAGTCGCAGCCATGCGATCTCGCGCCCGTCGCACGCGAGTCGGTCCGCGTCGGTCTCGAGGGCTTGCAGCGCCGCGTTGGCCTCGTCCCGGAGTGGCGCCGCCACCAGTCCGTACTGCAAGGATCCCTCCAGTTCCCCGAAGGGTCGACGCCAGGCGATCGCGGCCACTTCAGCAGGTGTGCGCACGAACGTCCTGACCTCGTACCCGAGCGCGACCTGAAGCTGCGCCTCGATGCGAGTCTCGAGTTCCATCGCATCGTGGTCTGCCGCGGCCTCGAGGATGATGTTGCCGCTCGCGATGAAGCTCTCGACGCCCGCGAATCCCATCTGAGTGAACAGCCCGCGTAGCTCAGCCATGCCGACGTTGCGGCCACCGACGTTGATGGCCCTGAGGAACGCGACGTACATCGGCACTACTGGGCGGGGCCTCCCGGGACCCACAACACGTCGCAGCCAGCCGCCCGGTTGGCCCCACGCGCGAGGATGAACAGCAGGTCCGACAGCCGGTTGAGGTACTCGACGGCATGAACGTTGATCGGCTCGGTGTCGCCGAGCGCGACGACCGACCGCTCCGCACGGCGGCAAACGGTGCGCCCGAGGTGCAGGGCGGCGGCCGCAGGCGAGCCCCCGGGAAGCACGAAGCTCGTGAGCGGCTTCAGGGTCTCGTTGACCTCGTCGCACCACCCTTCGAGCCGCGTCACCTGCTCGGCCGTGACCCGCAGCCGCTCGCCCTCGCCGCCCTCTGGCACGCAGAGGTCGGCTCCCAGGTCGAACAGGTCGTTCTGCACACGCGCAAGCCACGCGTCGTATCCCCGGGGCAGGTCGTGTTGCCGCGCGACACCGACGACGCTGTTGAGCTCGTCGACGTCCCCGTACGCTGCGACGCGCACGTTCGTCTTGCGCACACGCGACATGTCGCCGAGGTGCGTGTCGCCCCCGTCGCCCTGCCGGGTGTAGATGCGCGTCAGCCGGACCATGACCACGACACTACGCCGGAGGGTGGACCTCCGCCCACACACGGGCGAAACGCTCGGCCTGCTCGCGCGTACGCACAAGGCCGACCACCTGCTCCTCGCGTAGCGCGTCCAACAGCTCGGCCGTCCACCGGCCTGGCTCGCGCCGGAGAAGCTCGGCCAACTCGGCCCCGTTGACGAGCGTCCGCACCGGCCCGCGCTCGGCGAGCGTGACGTACCATTGGGCGATCTGCAGGGCGACGGCGAGGTGCCGCTGGAGCTGGGGCGGGGTCGTGCGTGGCCCGTTCGTCGCGAGCCGGTCGGCAATCGACAGCACCATCAACTCCACCTCGGCGGGTGCCGTGGAGCGCAGGTACCGGTCGATCTGGCGAAGCGACAGCGGTTGACGGTGCACCATGAACCCCAGTGCCAGGTGCTTGCGCACGCAGAGCGCGACGACGTCACGAAACCGGGTCGACGTGCGATAGCGCCGGCACCACGCGTCGGCGAGCTCCGCGCCGCGGCGGTCGTGTTGGAAGAACGTGGCGCGGCCTTCGAGCGTGACCGCATATGTCTCGGGCTTCGCCATGTCGTGAAACAGGGCGGTGAACACAAGCGCGTCCCCCCGCGTGAGCTCGTCGGCGAGCGGCTCGGCAAGATCGGCGGCGATTCGCGGTCCAGCGCTCCGGAAGAACTCATCGGGATCGGCGCGGATCGCGCAGACGTGTCGCACCACCTCGAGGGTGTGATCGAGTACGTCTTTGTGGTGGTAGGGCGTCTGCTCCAGGCCACGCCCCTCCTCCAGCTCCGGGACGATGACCCCGAGCACCCCCAGATCGTCGAGCGTCTCAACTCCGCGCCACGCATCGGGCTGACGCGCGATGCGGCGAAGCTCGTCGGCCACGCGCTCGGGTGCTGATCGCACGAGCTCGCCGGCGTCCATACGGGCCCGCAGTCGCGTGTGGGGTTCGATGTCGAAGCCGAGCTGGCAAGCGAGCCGCGCCAGACGCACCAGGCGCACCGGATCGTCCCGCAGGGTCGTCGTCCCCACGAGGCGCAACGAACGAGCACGCAGGTCGTCCAGACCGTTATGGTGATCGATCAGCTTGCCACCCGCGAGCGGCAGCGCCAGCGCGTTGACGGTCAGGTCGCGCCGGGCCAGGTCCTGCTCCAAACTCCCTCCCTGCACGGGCGTCAGGTCGACGGTGAACGGCAGCAGGCCGCCATGCACCCGCCACGCGCCGAACGCATCCGACAGCGGAAACCGCGCAGCACGATGGGCCAGGGCAAGGCGACGGGCGAGTTCCTTCGCATCGGCCCTGACCGCCAGATCTACATCGGCAACGGGTCGCCCCAGCAGCGCATCGCGAAGGCCCCCTCCCACGATCCAGCCGTCCGTGCCCAATGGCGCCAGGGGCTCCAGCAGGGCATAGATCGCGGGTTGCGTCACAACGGACCGAGGTACTCGCGGGGTACCCGGGATCCGATCGCGCACGTGACCTCGTAGCTGATCGTGCCGCGCCATTCTCCCAGCTCCTCGGCCGTCAGGCGCTCGTCGCCCTGGGCGCCGAGCAGGACGACCTCGTCCCCGACCGCGTCGATGGCCTCAGGACCCAGATCGACGGTGAGCTGGTCCATCGACACCATACCGACCACCGGTACCCGCCGACCACCGACCAGAACCTGGGCGTTGTTGGCATACGCGCGGGGATAGCCGTCGGCATACCCGAAGGGGACGGTTCCGATCCATGTGCCGCGCGCGGCACGCCATCGCCTGCCGTAGCCCACGCTCTCGCGACCGAGGAGCGGCTTGATCGACGACAGGTAGGACTGCAGCGACATCGCGGGTCGTAGGTCGTGGTCGTCGGGATCGTGGCCGAACGGGTCACAGCCGTAGACGGCGATGCCGCAGCGCACCAGATCGAAGTGCGTGTCGGGCGAGCGCAACGTCGCAGCCGAGTTGGCCGCGTGCACGAGTGCCTCGGGAAACCGTTGACGCAGCGGTCCGACGAGCGAGCGAAAGCGCACGAGCTGCTCCACCATGAAGGCGGCGCTCTCCCCCTCGGTCTCGTCAGCCGTCGCGAAGTGGGTCATCAGCCCAACGACGTCGACATCCGCGGTCGCGGCGGCATCGGCGAGGGCGGCCACCGCCTCGGGCCGCGCACCCAGGCGCCCCATGCCGCTGTCGAGCTTCAGGTGCACCGACCGAACTCCGGCCGATGCCGCCGTATGAACCGCCTCGGGACTCCACACCGCGATCTCACATCCGGTGGCAGCGGCGCGGCGCCACTCGTCGCCGACCATCGGTCCCCACATGACGAGCGGCGCGTCGAACCCGGCCACCCGCAACTCCTCCGCCTCGGACACTGACGCCACGCCCAGCCCACTCGCGCCCGCCGCCAGCGCGGTTCGTGCCACCGGAATCGCACCATGCCCGTATGCGTTCGCCTTGACGACCGCGATCACCTTCGCGCGGTCGGCCGCGGCGACCACCACCCGCACGTTGTGGCGGATCGCGTCCAGATCGATCCGTGCCACGCTACGCGCGGCCGTCAACGCGCCTCGATCGCCGATGGCAGATGCTCGACGATGTCGCCCGCGATGGTGCCGTCCCCCCGGTCGGCCAAGAGTCCGGCCCGCGAGTGGACGGCGACGGCGGTCGCGGCGGCGGCCAGCGCGGGCATGCCTTTGGCCAGCATCGTGGCGACGACGCCGGTCAGAACGTCGCCGCTGCCGGCGCTCGCCAGGGCCGCCGTGCCGATCGCATCGATGACGAGCGCGCCCTCGGCATCGGCCGTGATGGTGCCCGGACCTTTCAGGACGACGACGGCGCGGGACGTTTCGGCCAGGCGCCTGGCCGACGCGAGCCGTGCTCCTTCCACCTGGCTGCGGGTGATCCCGAGCAGCCGCGCCGCCTCGCCGGCGTGAGGAGTCAGGACGGTCGGCGCGCTTCGGGCGGCGAGCCAGGACGGCCGGCGTTCCAGGTGCCACAGGCCATCGGCGTCGACGACCGCCGGCAGGGCGACGGCTTCGAGCACGGCCCGGATGAACGCCGTGGTCGCCGGATTACGACCCAACCCAGGGCCGATCGCGATGGCATCGACACGTTGGGACGCCGCCACCACCGCGTCGAGCGAGACGTGGGTGAAGCAGCTCGACTCGTCTGGGATCGGGGTGCACATCACCTCAACCGTGCTCGCGGCGAAGATCGGCTGCAGGGCCTGCGGCACGGCGGCCACGGTCAGCCCGGCGCCGGCCCGAAGCGTCGCGCGTGCGCACAGCACTCCCGCGCCCGTCATCCCGGGCGAGCCGGCGATGACCAGGACAGCGCCCGCGGCGTACTTGTCGGCGTGGCCCGCCTTGGGTGGCACCATACCCGCCGCTGGTCCCGCCAGCCACGCCGTCGGGGCCGACGTTGCGGCCGCCGGGACGCCGATGTCGGCGACGTCGACGTCGCCGCACCGGGCACGGCCGGGCTCGACGTGGAGGCCCGGTTTGTCGCCGTGGAAGGTCACGGTCAGGGCCGCACGCACAGCCGCGCCCGCGACCTCGCCGGTATCGGCGTCGACGCCCGACGGGACGTCCAGCGCGACCACCGTTGCGTCGGACCGCTCGATCGCCTCAATCGCCGAACCGATCGGACCACGCGGACCACCACGACCCCCGATGCCAAGGAGCGCGTCGACCACGAGGCGGCCCGACTCCAACAACGCCGGCGTAAAGGTCCTGGGGCGCAGACCGAGGCTGCGCCCGATTGTCGCCATGGTCATCGCATCCGGTGTCGTCGGCGAGCCTCCGCGGGGTGCGGCGATCTCGACGTCCCACCCGGCGTCGACCAGGTGCCGCGCGACCGCGTACCCGTCCCCACCGTTGTTGCCGGAGCCACAGACGACAAGCGCATGGGGGTGGTCCGAGAAACGCTCCGTGATCGCCGCGGCGGCAGCAAGGCTGGCGCGCTCCATCAGGATGATCGACGGGATACGGTGGCGCTCACTCGCCCGCCGGTCCGCCAACCGCAGCGCCAACGTCCCGAACAACGGGGTGCAGCCGGCGATCGGCGCCTGCGTCGTGGTGGTCGCAATCGGCACGGCTCCATCCTAGTGCGGCTGGTGGGGGCCGAACGTCGACCCGCTGCGTTTCCGCCCATGGGACCTCCCGCTTGACCGGGATTGCGACCGTGAACAGAGAGCGATTTCGTCGTTTCGTTGCCATTTGGCCGTGACCGCGACGGCCAATCGTCACATCAACGACACACTTCGGTCCGCGTCGCCTCGAATCGGCTCGGCGTCGTGGGACCACGGCTTCAGCCAGGGTCCGTCTCGGCGACCGCCACTGCGACCGCGAGGCCCTTGCTGTGGGTCAGCGACAGGTGGATGCGGTCAACCCCGCGCTCGGCGGCCCACCCGGCATAGTGGCCGTGAAGCGCGACGGTCGGCGCGCCGCGGCTGCGGACGACCTCGACCTCGCGCCAGCGGGTCATGCCGCGCCCAAGGGCCTTGCCGACCGCCTCCTTGGCGGCAAACCGCGCAGCGAAATGCTGCGGCGGAAACGCGCGCGACAGGCAGTATGCGGCCTCTTCGGCGGTGAAGCACCGCTCGGCGAAGCGCGGGCGACGTTCGAGCGCGCGCACGATGCGCTCGATCTCGATGACGTCGACGCCAACCCCGACGATCACCCGGCGCCCGCCGCTCGCGCGTGGGCCTCGCGGGACCGACCCCACAACGGCCCCAGCAGGGCCAGCGTGTGCTGGGGTGCCACGTCGTCGTGCAGTGGCGCCGCGCCCTCGACCAACCGGTCCAGGCGCCTGCCCCACAGCACCTCCCATGGATCGCGATCCAGGCCGGCAAGGCGGGCGAGCTGTTCATTCGGCACAGAGCGATCGGTCGCGACGACGACGAGGTTGCCCGACGTCTGCTTATCGATCGTCGCGGTGTCGGCGAGCAGCGCCACCGAGCGGTACCGCTCCTGGAACGTGGCGACAACCCCCGCCGCATACCCCAGCGGCGGCAGGTCGATCAGGTTGATGATGTGGATACCGTCGTCTGCGAGCACGCGGCGGGCCACGTCGACGAACTCGAGGGTCGTCAGGTGGTGCGGAACGACGACCCCCGCGAACGCATCGACGACGAGCACGTCGAGCGACGCCGCCGGCAGAGACTCCAGCGCCCGCCGGCCGTCGTCGATCCGCACCTCGAGCCGTGCCGACGGCTGCAACCCGAGCCATTCCCTGGCGATCGCGACGACCTCTGGGTCACGCTCGATCACGAGCGCACGCAGGTCACGTCGCGTCGCGTCGAGATATCGCGGCAACACGCACGGTCCTCCGCCGATCTGGGCCACCGCCATCGGGCGACGCTTTGGGTGCATCACGTCGAGCACCCGCGCGAGGTGGCGCAGGTATTCGAACTCGAGATGGGTCGGGTCGAGCACGTCCACATAGCTCGACTCGACCCCGTCTTGTAGTACCAGGCGGCCGCCCTTGCGCGTGGGGTCGGCCCGAATCTCGACGACGACGTGGCCAGCCGGAAGCCCGTGATGCGGCAGCGGGGGCTCGTCCCGAGGGACCCGGGTGCGGCGTGCGCTCACGCCCGGGACGCTACCGGGTTCGGCCGCATCGACGACGCGAAGTGTGTCGCCTCGTGGCAACCCGAGATCATGCGACGTCGGGGGAGGACTCCCCGGCAGGGCATAGGCGGTCGACCTCTAGCCCGTCGAATCACCGGTAGCCTGGGGTCGGTGAAGACGAGCCGGATCCACTACGGCTGGGTGATCGCCGCCGTCACCTTCCTTGTCCTTCTGGCGGCGGCAGGGTCCCGTTCGACCGTCGGCGTGTTCGTCGTGCCGTTCGAGGACGAGTTCGGGTGGACCCGCGCCCAGGTATCGCTCGCGATCGCGATCAACCTCGTCTTCTACGGGCTGGTAGCGCCGTTCGCGGCGGCGTTCATGGAGCGGATGGGAATCCGCAGGCTCATGGTGGCCGGCCTCGTGGCGGTGGGCGGAGGAGCGGCGCTGACGATCGGGATGACGACACTGTGGCAGCTCGACATCATCTGGGGACTGGTGATCGGCACGGCCACCGGCGCCATCTCGATCCCGCTCGCGGCGATCGTGGCGACGCGATGGTTCGTGCGACGCCGTGGGCTTGTCATCGGGCTCCTGACCGCAAGCTTCGCGACCGGGAACCTCGTGTTCCTGCCCCTGCTCGCGTGGATCACCGACCAGCATGGGTGGCGCTGGGCAGCCGCGATCCTCGCGATCACCGCCGCAGCAATCATCCCGGTCGTACTCGTGCTGATGCGTGAGCACCCTGCCGACGTGGGCCTCGCGCCGTACGGAGCTGCGGACGACACGCCGGCGGCGCCGGCCATGCATTCGGGCGGCGTGTTCACGACGCCGTTCCGCGTGCTGGGCCAGGCTGTGCGCGTCCGCGACTTCTGGCTCCTTGCGGGCACGTTCTTCGTCTGTGGCTGGACGACGAACGGCGCCGTGCAGTCGCACTTCATCCCCGCGGCACACGATCACGGCATCCCGCAGGTGACAGCGGCGAGCCTGCTGGCAGTCATCGGCGTGTTCGACATCGTCGGCGCCACGGCCTCGGGATGGCTGACCGACCGCACCGATCCGCGGCGCCTCCTCTTCGTGTACTACGGCTTGCGCGGCACATCCTTGGCTGCGCTTCCGTTCCTGTTGCAGGGATCGCAATTGCCGCTTGTCGCGTTCGCGATCGTCTACGGCCTCGACTGGGTCGCGACCGTCCCTCCCACGATTGCGCTGACCAACCAGGCGTTTGGCCGTGAACAGGCGTCGGTCGTGTTCGGATGGGTGTTCTGTGCCCACATGCTGGGCGGTGCGACGGCCGCCTGGCTCGCCGGCACGTTCCGCGAGGCGTTCGGGGACTACCTGATCGCGTTCACGGCCGCCGGCATGCTCGCCCTGCTCGCCGGGTTCGCCTCGCTTGGTATCGCGCGAGGCCATCCCACGCGGCCGCTGCGATTGGAAGCCGGGTAGGTGCCCGTCAAGGAACGAAGACGGGACGGCGCGCCGATCGTGGCCTGCCGCCCCCTCCGGATCAGACCTTCGAGACCGCCAGGCCCTCAATGATCACCGGTTTGCCGACGCTCTCGACCGTGATCTTGACGGTGCCCTTGCGGACCTTGGTGAAGTTCGTGACGCTGATCACCTGACGCCGGCGCGTCGTGGTGGCGGCGAGCTTGATCGTCTTGATCTTGGTGGTCCCAATCCAGACAGACACCGTGCCCATCCCCTTGCCGCGGGTGGCGACGATCGCGAGGCGCTTGACGGTCACGCCGCTTCGAAGCAACGTCGCGCCCTTGACCCTGGTGATTCGGTAGCGGCTCAGGTAGTGACCGGATTTCGTCTTCTTGGCCCAGGTGCCTTTGGCCGTCAAGGTCACTGCGTGCATCGGCAGCGCAGCGCAGCGCTCCGGGCTTGCGGTGGTCAGCCCGACGCCGTTGGTGGCCGTCACCGTGAAGCAGTAGGTGGCGCCCGGCTTGAGCGGGAACGTCACGCCGGTGGCTGTCGGCGTGGGCGTGACGACGGCCACCGGCGTTCCGAAGACCCCGCCGATCAGGGCCTCCCGGTAGGTGACCGCGTAGCTGCGGATGCCTGACTCGGCGTCGCTTCCGGTCCAGGCGAGCACCAGCGGCTTCAGCACCTGGAAGGGTCTGGCAAGCGATGCCGGGCCGCTGATCGCGACGCCGACGGGGGCGGTCGGATCGACCGCCGTGACCGTGACCGTCGCGGGGGCCGACACCACGCCGGTGCTGTCGGTGATAGTGAGCTTCGCGGGCCACGTGCCGCCGAGGTACATGGAGCTCGCGGCCGGTGTGGCGGTCACCTGGTCCACGACGCCGTTACCGTCGAAATCCCAGCTGTACGACGTGATCGTGCGACCTTGCGGCACGCGCGACGCCGAGGCATCGAACGTGACCGCGAGGGGTGCGTTGCCCGCGGTCGGCGTCGCAATAAACAACGCGAGCGGCTCGGTGATCGGTGTTGCCGTGTAGGTGACGGTCGCCGACTCCACCTTGGGCGTCGCCGTCCCGTCGGACGTGAGGTTGAACACCAGCTTCAGGCGCCGGTTCTGAGCCGCGTTGATCACGGTGAGCGACTGGGTCGTCGTGCCGTTCGTGGTGAGCGTGACAGGCGCGACGAGCACCCCGTTGGTGTCGGCATTGAGCACCGAGACGGTCCCGCCCACGGTACCGCCGCCGTTCGGAGAAAGCGCTGAGGTCGTGACCGCCAGATTGCCCCAGCCGGAGAGGTTAAGGGTGACCGCCGGCTCGACGTTCAGCGTCGTCGCGGACCCAGTGGTGAAGAACTGCACCGGCGGATGGTCGACCTCGACCTTGGCGAGCGACGGTGTCCCGCCCGGGCCGGACAGGCGTGCCTGCCAGCGGATGGCCTTTACCGTGAGCAGCAGGTTGAGCTGTTCGGTGGCCGAGAGCCGGGTGACCGGGAAGTAATCCGACCAGAACTGGGTGCCGCCGCTGTATGGCTGCAGGAAGGACAGCCACAGATCCGTCCCGGTGCCCGACGATGTCCGTGTGATTGTCTTGAAGTCACTCGACACCGAGGCGGAGTCACCCAGCTGGTAGGTCGCCCAACCCATCGGGATGCCGCCCGTCACGCTTGGCAACGCCGTCGTGGCGTGCCCGGCGCGCTGGCGTGCGGTGCGGTCCATACCGCTCGTGTAGACGTGAAGCGCTGTCCCGGCGTTGTCGAGCATGATGCCACTGGGACGCACGCCCACCTCGTCGTACGCGTAGCCGAGGCGGCTGGGGTTGAGGATGACGCCCTGTTTCGTCCAGGCGGCCCCGTCCAGAGAGGTGGCGTACCCGAGCCGCTCGATGCCGTCGGCGTCGATCCCGGTGTAGATCATCCGATAGTCGCTCGCGGCGAGCTTGACGACGGCCGGGTCCTTGGCGCCCTGCTCGTCGAAATCCCCGACGGCGCCCTTGGCGACGACCGCTGCCGCGGAGCGCGACGGCGCCGCGAACGTCGCGGCGGCCGACGTGATCCGGCCGATCTCGGGCACCCCGGTGGAGCGACCCGTGTAGTGCATGACATACGTGGCACCGTCCTTGATGACCGAGGGGTGGCTGACGCCAGACGCGTCGAATCCGCTGCCGTCACCGGCGACGACCTGGGTACCAGTGGCCGACCACGCGTTGGTGGGCTGCTTGGTGGTCCCGTCCTGCAGGCTCGTTCGAAGGACGGCGGAGAGCACGCCGCCCGGGTCGATGCCGGTGTAGTAGAGGTCGTACGTCGACCCGTCGAGCAGTATCGACGGCTCCAGGGCACCCTGGTTGTCCTTGGCGGAGGCCGCGGGCGCGGCGGGGCCGAGGTTGAACATCGCGCCGCCGATAGCGGCCCCGGGGACCTTGGTCCAGGCGGCCGCGTCAGCCGACGTGGCCTCCCCAATCCGCGGGAGGAAGTCGGTGCCGCGGGTACCGGAGGAGAAGCCGACGTAGCTGTCGGCGCCGGTCCCGGTCGTCGCCGTCGCCGCGATCCCCGACGCGCCGCGGGCGTCGAACGGCGTGCCGAGCAGGCCGATGTCGAGGACCGAGTTAAGGGCCTGCCCACCGGAGAACTTGTTGAAGCTCCCGCCGTTGCCGGAGGTCGCGAGGCCGACGCGGTCGTGGCCGTTGCCGTTCGCGTCCAGCGTGTTACCGACGTAGTAGAGCTTGTACCGCTCGGTCCCGGCGACCCCCTCGTCCAGGATCGTCGGCGCCTCGAGGTTCGAGTAATCGAAGTTGGAGTTGGCTCCGGACGGGTTGACCGCGGGGCTGCCACCGCTCCAGGTGATGCCGTCCGAGGAGCTCGATGACAGCAGCTTGGTTTGGTACACACCGCCGCCGACGAACTTGCGGCCGCTGAAGATCATGTTGTAGGTCGCTCCGACCTTGTACACCACCGGCGCGTAGGCGCCCTCGCTGTAGTTCGCCGTCACGTTCGGGCTCTCGGGCCCCAGGACGGTTCCGCCCTTCTGCCAGACGATGCCGTCGACCGACGTCGCGTAGTTGACGCGCTTGCGGTTGGAGTCGTCACCTGTGTACCACATCTTCCAGACCGGCCCGTCCTTGATGACCGACGGGTCCGCTGCACTGAAGCTGTCGCCCGAGCCGCCGAGGCCGTGGTCGAGGACCGCGACCGGCGGATCGGAGGGGGTGCCGGTGCCGGTGAACTTGGTCCACGCGATGCCGTCGAGCGAGGTCGCATAGCCGATCGCGCCGAAGACCCTGCCCCGCCCGGAGTACCACATGCGGTACGGGGCGGTGGCGTCGGCGGGGTCGTAGTGCACCTGCGGTGCTCCGACGCCCTCCTCGTCGAACGAACCGACCGTCGGGGCGAGGACCGCGGTGTTCGGGAGCGCCGCGCGCGTCCAGGTCTTGCCGTTGCTCGACGTGGCGCGAAGGATGACCGTCGGGCCACCCTGTTCGGCACTACCGGTGTAGTACATGACGTACGTGTTCGCGACCTTGACGACGCTGGGCCCGCCGACGTTGTCGCCGTCGCGCACCACGCTCGTTGCCGGACCGAGCACCGGGTTGGCCGGATCGGCGGTGACCGGCAGGCCGGTCGTCGGAAGGTTGAGCGTCGCGCCAGTGCCGGTGCCGGTCGTGACGAGCGTGCTGACCCCGACGCGCGGGAACGCCGGGGGACCCACGACGCCGGCGAAATCGCCGTCTGTGTCCCACGTCTTCAGGGTCGCCGGGCCGTTGGTCTCGAGCCGCAGACCACCGAGTGCGTCGAGCGTCGTCTGGGTGAGCGGCACCTGAAGGCACGTCGTGTCCAGGAAGCTCTCGAAGTACGTGGCGTTGTCCTGCGAGCAGGCCGCTGCGAGCGACGGGCCCGACAGGACGGCGGTCGCGGCAGCCAGGCCGAGGGCCGTGCGGCGAAGATTGGTGACGTTCGCGGTGCGGCGAACGGAAGCGGAATTCACGGGACGGCCCTCCATGGGCGCAGACGTATCTGCAAAGACCATCGGCTGGGATCCGTCATTCCTCCATGTTCAAACTGTAAGAACCGTAACGGTCTGCAACGCTACGGCGACCCGATCACCCCGTAAGCAGCTCCCGGACCCGCTCCTTGGGTCTGCCGATGATCACCCGATCACCCCTCACGACCACGGGCCGTTGCATCAGCATCTTGTGTGTGGCGATGATGTCGACGACGGCGTCAGCAGCTTGGAAGTCCGCCTCGTCGAGCCCCAGCTTCTTGAAGAGGCTGTCCTTGCGCACCAGGTCGGCGGGCGGGTCCTCGAGGTGCGCCACGAGCCACGCCAGCTCATCTCGATCCGGCGGGGTCTTCTGGTACAGGATGACATCGGCGTCGACGCCGAGCTCGCCTGCAATGCGCACGGCATTGCTCGACGACCCTCAGTTGGGATAGTGGTAGATCCTGACGGGCTCCATGTCGCAACTGTAGTCGATGCGAAACCGGTTACTCGACGGTGACGGTCTTCGCCAGATTGCGTGGTTGGTCGATGTTGTAGCCCTTGGCGCGGGCGACGGCGTAGGCGAAGAGCTGGAGGGGGATGTTCGCGGTGATCGGCGTCAGGAGCGGTGGGGTCTTGGGAACCCACAGGACGTCGTCCACGTGCTCGCCGATCAGCCGGTTGCCCTCGGTGGCGACCGCGATGACCCTCGCACCACGCGCCTTGACCTCCTGGATGTTCGAGACGACCTTGTCGAACACATGCCCGTCGGTCGCGACGACCACCACGGGAGAGCCCTCGTCCAAGAGCGCGATGGGACCGTGCTTCATCTCGCCCGCCGGATACGCCTCGGTCGGGATGTAGCTGATCTCCTTGAGCTTCAGTGCCCCCTCAAAGCAGACCGGCACGCCCACGTGCCGGCCGAGGTACAGGAAGAACGGGTTCTGGAAGTAGCGCCCGGCGACCTCGGAGACCTGGGCGGGCGCCGCCGAATCGAGATACCCCTTGACGGTCTCGGGCAGGCGGCGCATCTCGTCTGCGATGTCGAGCGCGCCGGCTGATGTGAGCGCCCATTTCAGGCGACCGAGCTTCAACGCGAGCAGTGCGAGCGCCATGATCTGCGCGGTGTGGGTCTTCGTCGCGGCGACGCTGATCTCGAGACCCGCGCGGGTGAAGATGACGCCATCAGAGTCGCGCGTGGCCTGCGAGCCCATGATGTTGGTCAGCGCCACGACATGGGCCCCGCGCTCGCGCGCGACCCGCATCGCCGCCAGCGTGTCGGCGCTCTCACCGCTCTGGGTGACGCCGATCACCATGTCGCCAGGCCCGGCGAGACACGTGCGGTAGCGGTACTCGCTTGCGACCTCGATGTGCACCGGGACGCGCGCCCAGTCCTCGATCAGGTACCGGCCGACGAGACCTGCGTGGTATGACGTGCCGCACGCGACGATATGGATGCGCTCCACCCTCGCGAGCTCGGCGTCGTCGAGGTTGAGCTCGAGCAGGTCGACGCTACCGTCGGCGTTCAGACGATCACCGAGCGTGTCCCACAGGGCGTCAGGCTGGTCGTGGATCTCCTTGAGCATGAACGTCTCGTGGCCGCCCTTCTCGGCCGCGTCCTCGTCCATCTCGACCCGGGTGACCTCGCGGACGATCGGCGCCGATTGCCCGTTCCAGACCGTCGTCGAATTCGCCTCGAGCACGACGACCTCGCCGGACTCGATGATCTGGATGTCCTTCGTCTCGCGCAGGAACGCGGGGATCGCAGACGCGAAGAACCGCTCGCCGTCTCCGACGCCGACCACCAGCGGGCATTCCTTACGCGCGCCGACCAGCCGCCCGGGCTCGTCCGCGTGCATCGCGACGAACGCGTAGTGGCCCTCGAGCCGCGGAAGGATGTCGCGCACGGCCTGGGCGATGTCACCGCGGTATGCCTTGGCGAGCAGGTGCGGAATCACCTCGGTGTCGGTCTCGCTCGTAAACGCGACGCCCTTGCCGGCGAGGTCGGAACGAAGATCGACGTAGTTCTCGATGATCCCGTTCATGACGACCGCGACCTTGCCGGACTGGTCGCAGTGGGGGTGCGCGTTCGCCTCGGTGACCCTGCCATGCGTGGCCCAACGAGTGTGCCCCAGCCCGGTCGTGGCGGTCGAGTGATTCTCACCCGCGGCCGCGCGCAGCTTCGCGAGGTTGCCCACCGCGTGGACCTGCGCAAACTCCTGGCCCTGACGCTCGAGCAGCGCGAAACCCGCCGAGTCATATCCCCGATACTCCAACCGCTCCAAACCGTCGAGAATCAGGTCTTTGCAGGCGCGGGACCCGACGTAACCGATGATGCCGCACATACGCGCTACTCCTTGAAGGTGAACCTAGTGTCCTTCAGCGCAACCGGCCGCCAGGTCAACCTGTTTCGCCGCTCCCGGCGGACATCCCCCCGAGGGCACGCCGCGCGATTTCGGCGATCGTAGCGCACCATCGCTCGCACGCGTCGTCGGTCGAAGCCTCGACCATGACACGGATCAGGTTCTCGGTGCCCGAGGCTCGAAGGACCACGCGCCCCTCATCGCCGAGCTCACGTTCGCAGTCTGCGACCACCGCCCACACGTCCGCCGCATCAGCAAGGCCGTCCTTGTCTGTAACCGGGAAGCTGACGAGCCTCTGCGGCATCCGCTGCACGATCGATGCGAGATCGGCGAGCGGACGCCCGGACTCGACCATGGCGTGAAGGAGCTGTAATCCCGCTGCCAGCCCGTCACCGGTCGGCCCCGAGCGCAGGTTGATCAAGTGCCCGCTCTGCTCGCCTCCGATGACGAACCCGCCTGCGCGCATCTCCTGCAACACGTAGCGGTCACCCACATCGGTCCACCTTACCTCGATGTCGTTGGCGCGCATCGCGGTGCGAAACCCGAGGTTCGTCATGGTGGTCGTCACGACCGCGCCGCCATCCAGCTCGCCCCGGTCGCGCAAGCGCACCGCGAGGATCGCCAGGATCTGGTCACCGTCCACGGGGTGTCCTGCATGGTCGATTGCAAGCACGCGATCTCCGTCGCCGTCGAACGCCAACCCCAGGTCGGCGCCCGTGCGCACCACCGCCTCGGCCATGGCGTCAAGGTGCGTCGACCCGCACGCCACGTTGATGTTGACTCCGTCGGGATCGGCGCCGATGACCTCGACGAGCTGTGCTCCGAGCCGTCGGAGCACCTCCGGCGAGCTGACGACGGTCGCCCCGTGGGCACAATCCACGACGACGCGCAGGCTCGACAGATCGATCGGGAATCGCTCGACGAGCGCCTCCACGTACCGGGCGAGCCCCTCGGGCCACACCTCGATGGAGCCGAGCCCCTCCGCCTCGGGGCGGAGCCCAGGCGCGTCCATGGCCCGCTCGATCGCTCCTTCCTCGTCGTCTGGCAGCTTGAACCCGTCGGGACCGAACAGCTTGATTCCGTTGTCGGGGAACGGGTTGTGCGACGCGCTGATGACCGCGCCCGCCGCGAAGTCACCCCGGGCGACAAGCTCGGCGATGGCGGGCGTCGGGAGCACCCCCCCGAGGTCGACATGCACACCCGCGCTGGCGAGCCCGGCCGCGAGCGCCGCCTCGAGCATCGGCCCGCTGCGCCGCGTATCGCGACCCACGAGCACCCGCGCGCCTGGGCTCAGGCGTGCACCGAGGCCCCGCCCGACCGCCATGGCCAGTTCGGGTGTCAGTTCACGGTTGGCCACCCCGCGCACGCCATCGGTGCCGAAGAGCGATCGGCCGGATGCCACGAATTGCTAGCGCTTGGAGAACTGCGGACGCTTGCGGGCGCCCCGCAGACCGGCCTTCTTGCGCTCCTTGATGCGCGCGTCGCGAGCGAGCATGCCTTCGCGCTTGAGCTGTGTGCGCAGGTTCTCGTCGAGTTCGATCAGCGCCTTTGCGATCCCGTGACGCAAGGCGCCTGCCTGACCGGTCACACCGCCGCCGTTGAGTCGCGCCACGATCGACACCTGGCCGTCGAGGCCGGCGATCGTCAGGGGCGAGCGAGCGGTGCGCACCAGCGCAGCACGCGGGAAGTACTCCTCGATTGGGCGGCCGTTGCACGTGATCGACCCGTCCCCACCGCGGTTGACGATGACTCGCGCGATCGAGGTCTTGCGCTTGCCCGTCGCCCGCGGGCGCTCCGCGCCGGGCTTGGGCGCCGCGACGACGGCCGGGGCCGCAACCACCTCGGGCACCGGCGCCTCCTCCTGGGCCGGCGCCTCCATGTCGGTGGATGGCGTCTCGATCGTCTCGTCCGTCATACCTCTGCCTTTCGTGTGAGCCGGAGCGGCTCGGGCTTCTGCGCCGCATGCGGGTGCTCTGCGGCAGCGTAGATCTTGAGCTTGAGAAGCTGCTGGCGTCCCAGGCGGTTCTTGGGGAGCATCCCACGCACCGCCTTGCGCAGCACCTCTTCGGGGCCCCGGTCGAGCTGCTCGGCCAGCGTTCGGGACTTGAGCCCCCCCGGGTAGCCGGAGTGGCGGTAGTAGCGCTTCTCCTGGAGTTTGTTGCCCGTAACCGTGACCTTGCCGGCGTTGACGACGACCACGAAATCGCCCGTATCGGCGTGGCGCGTGAACCACGGGGAGCGCTTGCCCGCCAACGTCTCCGCGATGACCGTCGCCAAGCGGCCAAGATTCTGGCCCTCGGCGTCGACGATCCACCAGCGGCGATCGACGGTTCCTGCTTTTGCGCTCTGTGTGCTCATTCGTGCCCTTCAGCGAAAATCGTCCAAACAACGAAAAACGGCGCCCTTGCGCCGCGTGACAGCCGGGGAATGCTAGGAAATAGCGCGGCCTCTCGCAACCGGGGGAGGCGGAGGATGTCCACCATGGGATGTTGGACGTCCTGTGAACAGGATATAACGTTTGACACGCGTCCGGCCGTGTGCTGCCCGCCAACGGGCACTCCGGACGCGACGAGGCGGTGTGAAGATGTCAGTAAGCCCGGTCACCCGGTGTGTCGCAGTCGCAGGTCATGGAAAGCGGTGTCAACAGAGCCCCTTCCGTGGCAGCCCATACTGCTGGCATCACCTGCAAAGCCGCAAGGTTCCCGCCCCGAGCCGGCCGCTTCGGGTCGCGCAGAGTTCCAGCGCGGTGGCCGCCCTGCCCACGGTGTCACCGAGAGTCGACCGGATCGCACTCGCGCTCCGTCTGGGCCACCGACTTGATGCCGCGGTGCTGGAGGAACTGGTGCGGTTCGTCGAAGACCGCCGCGACGGGACCCTCGTCATGCTCAAGGATGACGGCGAGGTCACCAATGTCGAGGCCCATCGCCGCCCGAGGGTGAGCGAAGCGGGGTAAGGGGCCCTCAAGGGCAACCTGCTCCCGATCCGCAACTATTCCCATTCGATGGTGCCGGGGGGCTTGGACGTGACGTCCAGCACCACCCGGTTGACGCCGGGAACCTCGGCGATGATGCGATTTGAGATCTGCTCGACGAGCTTGTAGGGCAGGCGTGCCCAGTCGGCGGTCATCGCGTCGTCGCTCGTGACGGCACGGATGACGATCGGGTAGGCATACGTGCGGCTGTCGCCCTGGACGCCCACGCTACGAATCGCGGGCAGCACGGCGAAGCTCTGCCACAGGTCGCGGTAGAGCCCGGCGCGTCGGATCTCCTCCTGCAGGACGTGGTCGGCGCGGCGGAGGATCTCCAGGCGTTCCTCGGTGACCTCGCCGATGATCCGGATGGCAAGGCCGGGACCGGGGAACGGCTGGCGCCACACCATGGGATCGGGCAGGCCGAGCTCCTCGCCGACCGATCGCACCTCGTCCTTGAAGAGCTGCCGCAGGGGCTCCACCAGCTCGACCGCCATGTCCTCGGGGAGGCCGCCGACGTTGTGGTGGCTCTTGATCGTGGCGGCGCCATCCCGCCCCCCAGACTCGATGACGTCCGAGTAGAGCGTTCCCTGGACCAAGAACGGCACCGCCCCGAGCTTGGCGGCCTCCTCCTCGAATATCCGGATGAACTCCTCGCCGATCGCCTTGCGTTTGGCCTCGGGGTCGCTGATGCCTTCGAGCTTTGCGAGGAACCGCTTCTGCGCCTTGACGTGGACGAGCGGGACGCCGAAGTGGTGACCGAAGGCCTGCTCCACCTGCTCGGCTTCGTTGTGTCGCATGAACCCGTGGTCGACGAACACGCAGGTCAGACGATCGCCGATGGCCTTGTGGACGAGCAACGCGGCGACGGCACTGTCGACGCCGCCGGACAAGCCACAGATGGCGCGCTGATCGCCGACCTGGGCCCGGATGCGCTCGACCTGCTCGTCGATCACGTGGGCCGGTGTCCAGGTCGCCGCGCAGTCGCAGACGTCGAACAGAAAGCCCTTGAGCAGGTCCGTGCCAAACGGGGTGTGTACCACCTCAGGGTGGAACTGGACACCGTACATCCGCCGTACCGGGTCCTCCATCGCCGCGACGGGCGCGCCGTCGGTCTCGGCGGTCACCGCAAACCCGTCGGGAGGCCGCACGACGGCGTCGCGGTGGCTCATCCAGCACTGCTCGGCCGGCAGGACGCCGAAGAGCCCTTGACGCGAGGTGACGCGAATCGGGGTGCGCCCGAACTCGCCGCCGCCGGTGTGGGCGACCTCTCCGCCGAGCACCTGCGCCATGCCCTGCATGCCGTAACAGATCCCCAACACCGGGATTCCCAGCTCAAGGAGCTCGGATCGCACCGCCGGGGCGCCGTCTTCGTACACCGATGACGGGCCGCCTGACAGGACCAACCCGGCGGGCTCGAGCGCCGAGATGTCGTCGGCCGACACGTCGTGCCGTACGACGGCCGAGAACACCCGACATTCACGGATGCGCCGTGCGATGAGCTGGCTGTATTGCGCGCCGTAGTCGACGACGAGCACCCCGCCGGGGACAGCCGTTGCGAGCGCCGTGTCCAGCGCCCCCCCTGTGCTCACCCCATCCCCACGGCTTGGGCGGTCTGCAGCTTCTTGCCCTCGGTCTTGATCGCCGGCGCGACCATGACCTCGACTTTCTGGAAGCTCTGGATCGACTCGTAGCCGCACGTTGCCATCGCGTTGCGCAGGCCGCCCATCAGGTTGAGCGAGCCGTCGTTCTCGTCGGCAGGCCCGATCAGTATCTCCTCGAGCGTCCCGATGGTCTTGGTCGCCACCCGGGTACCCCGTGGCAGCTCGGGGTGGAACGTCGCCATGCCCCAGTGATAGCCCTTGCCGGGTGCTTCCTTGGCCTTGGCGAGCGGGGAGCCGATCATGCACGCGTCGGCGCCGCACGCGATGGCCTTGGCCAGGTCCCCGCCGTAGCTCATGCCCCCGTCGGCGACGACGTTGACGTAGCGGCCGGTCTCCAACAGGTGCTGCATGCGGGCCCCGGCCGCGTCGGCGATCGCCGTCGCCTGCGGCACTCCGACGCCGATGACCTGCCGGGTTGTACAGGCCGCGCCGGGTCCGACGCCCACGAGGACTCCTACGGCGCCGGTGCGCATCAGGTGGAGCGCCGTCGAATAGGAAGCGCACCCGCCGACGATCACCGGGACGGGCAGCTCGGCGATGAACCGCTTGAGGTTGAGCGGCTCGTGCTGGGACGAGACGTGCTCGGCCGACACGACGGTGCCCTGGATGACCAGGATGTCCAGCCCTGCGTCGAGCGCCACGTCGATGTACTGCGTCACCTTCTGGGGGGTGAACGATCCGGCGACGACGACGCCCTGCTCCTTGACGTCACGGATGCGCTGGCGGATCAGCTCAGGGTCGACCGGTCTGCGGTAAATCTCCTGAAGGCCGCGGGTGGCCTCGGCGGGCGAATAGCCCGCGATCTGTTCGAGCTCGGCGTCGGGCTCTTCGTAACGTACCTGGATGCCCTCGAGGTTGAGCACTCCCAGGCCGCCGATCCTCCCGATGATCCCCGCGGTCAACGGGTTGACGACGCCGTCCATCGCCGACGCAAGGAGCGGATAATCGAACGTGAACGGGCCGAGCCGCCACGCCATGTCGACATCCTCGGGATCGCGCGTCCTTCGACTCGGGACGATCGCGATCTCGTCGAGCCCGTAGGCGCGCCGGCCGCGCTTGCCCATCCCGATCTCGATCTCCATCCCCATCACACCTCCAGCTCGTCGGTTCGGTGGAGCACGTGAACGGATACGAAAAAACCCAGATCAGATGTCGCCGACCTGGGTTTCCTGATTGCTTCGAGCTCGATTTCCGTCACGTGCTGTCTGGCGTGTGAGGGTACCAGCCGCCCTGTTGCAGCTGCAACGGACGTTTCACGCACGGAGCACGCGATTTGTCGGCAGACCGGCTTGGGCCGGCATGCCCCTCAGGCGATTTCGATGATCTCGACCCGGCGTGAGAAGGCCTCCGCGTCGCTTGGGTCGAGCACACCGGCGCCGAGGCGCAGCGTGTTGGCCGCCCCGCACGCGACCGCCCAGCGGACCGCGCGCTCAGGGTCGTGGTGGGCGAGCCATGACGAGACGAACCCCGCAAGGAGCGCGTCGCCGGACCCGACCGTGGCGACGATGTCGCTGACCGGCCCCAGGCGCGCACGGAAGGTGCGTCCGTCCTTGCCCGGACCGAACCGCGCGACGCATCCGTCGACGTCGTGGATCAGCACGATGCCGGCGCCCATCTGCGCCAGCGTCTCGGCCCCGCTTGCCAGGTCGGCATCGTCTTGGAACTCGTATCCCACGACCTCCTCGGCCTCCCGGCGATTGGGGCTGATGACCATCGGCTCGCCTGCCAGGCCGGTCCGCAGGTTGCCTCCGAACGCGTCGAGCGCGGCCGGAATCGACGCCGCTTTGAGATCGCGAAGCATCCGCGCATAGACGTCTTCGGGCACGTCGCGCGGCAGGGAACCCGCAAGCACCACCAGGTCGGCCCCTTTCGACAGGTACCGCAGCTTGTCGAACAGCACTGCGATCTCGTCCGCCCCGACGGCCGGACCGACCTCGTTGATCTCGGTCTGCTCGCCGCTCATCGGGTCCACGACCGCAGTCGATGCGCGCGACTCTTCCCGGATTCGTACGAAGTCGTTGAGGATCCCCTCGGCGGTCAGCTCCTCGATGATCGTCGTGCCCGTGCGCCCGCCTGCAAGTCCCGTCGCGATGACCGGCTCTCCCAGGAACTTGAGGGCACGGGCGACGTTGACGCCCTTGCCGCCGGGGAGCGCGATGGCGTCGGTGGCGCGGTGGCGATGCCCGGACGAGAAGCTCGGCACGGTGAGCGTGCGGTCCAGGGCGGCGTTGAGCGTGACGGTCAGGATCATACGAGCCTCCCGATGCCTGAGCGGATGCGTTCGGCGATGCTCGGTCCTTCGATCGCCGTTGTGATGACGAGCTTGCGCGTGCCGACGACGCGCTGCCCCTCGGCGATTCGAACCTCGCCCACCACGGTGCCCGCCGCGATCGGGCCGACGAGTTCGGCCGGGGCGACGATGGTCCGCGTGAGCTTGCGCCCGATCCTGATCGTGGCGGCCAACTCGGTGTCGACGAACAGCGGCGCGCTGAATCCGGGACGATCCCGTACTGGGATCGAGACGACGACGCTGCCGGGACGAAGCGGCACCACCCGGACGTATTGGGCAAAACCCCAGTCCAGGAGACGTTTGGTATCACGGGCACGCTGCGCTCGGCTCGACGAGCCGATCAGCGCGGCATACAGCTCGACCCCCGTGGTTCGGCGTCGCGCATGGGCGACGAGAGAGTAGCCCGCGCCACGGGTGTGACCGGTCTTGATGCCATCCGCGTCGCGGTCGATGGAGAGCAGATCGTTCTCCGATCGCAGCCGTCGGGTGCCGCGCCCTCCGGGCCCGGGGATCGCCACTGCCCGCCGCCCGACGACCTGGCGAAGGAAGGGGTTCTGAAGGGTCCGCTGTCCGAGTGCGACCAGCTCGCGGACGGTCGAGTAGTGGCCGGCTTGATCGAGGCCGTGGGGGTTGGCAAAGCGTGTTCTCGTCAGACCCATCTGGGCGGCCTCGGCGTTCATCAACCGCACGAACCGCTTCTGGGATCCGCGACCCACGTGCATTGCAAGCGCGACGGACGCGTCGTTGCCGCTTCCGACCATCAGCCCCGTCAGCAGCGTCCGTATCGTCACGCGCTCACCGGACACGAGCCCGGACGTCGACCCGCCGAGGGCATCGGCGACGCGAGGCACAACAGCGATGTCGGCAAGCCTCGTCCGTTCCAAGGTCACGATCGCAGTCATCATCTTTGTCGTGCTCGCCATCGGCAGCCGCCGATCCGCCGCGCGTTCGACCAACACCTCCTCGGTCGCGGGATTGACGAGGATGTAGGCACTGGCGGTGACGGGAGGTGGTGCGGAGGCAGCGGTCCCCGCGAATGCCACGGCGGCGATGCCTGACGCAAGCAGCGGCCAGAGGCGCATCGGGATGAATCTAGCACCGACGGGCGGTCGACTTCCCCACACGAGCCCGGCCGGGCCGATCGGTGAGGTTGGTAGAGCGTGTCAGTCGGAGCCGTTCTCGGGAAGGGAGGATCGCCACGCGGTCCACACGACCTCGCGCAGGTCGGCAGCCGCACCGGCGGGGTCGTCGGCGTAGATGATCGACCGGCTCGCCGAGACCACGACCCCTGCGGCCCGCCCACCGAACGCCGGACCCAGATCCTGCGGGCGTCCTCCCTGGGCACCGATCCCCGGCACGAGAAACGACTGATCAGGCATCAGGTCGCGCAGCTTCGCGAGGCGTCCTGGCACGGTCGCCCCGACCACCGCGCCGATGGCCGACAGGCCGGACGCCCCCACGCTCTCCTCCCCCCACCGGGCCACCAGGTGCGCAACGGCCTCGTGCCACAGGCGTCCATCGGCCAGCCGCAGGTCCTGCAGGTCGGCAGCGCCGGGGTTGGACGTGCGAACCAGGACGAAGAGCCCGCGCCCTGACGCTTCCGCAGCCGCACGAAACGGCGCGACCGCATCTGCGCCCAACATCGGGTTGACGGTCAGCGCATCGATCGGGTCGCGCAGGAACGCCTGCGCGTAGGCATGGGCGGTGGCATCGATATCGCCACGTTTGGCATCGGCGATGACCAGGAGCCCGGCCTCGCGTGCCGCTGCCGCCACGACCTCGAATGCGCGCCATCCGTCGGCGCCGAACCGCTCGAAGCATGCGAGCTGCGGCTTGGCCGCGACGCAGTGCTCACCTGCGGACGCGATTACGTCCAGGCAGAACCGCTCGGCGCCCGCAGCGCCACCGGGCACCCGTGCGGGGTCCGGGTCGAGGCCGAGCACGATCTGGGACTCACGCTCCCCGACGGCTGCCGCCAGCCTGTCGCCGAAGCCGGTCACAGGAGCGCCCTGATCAACGGGAGCACGAGCGTCGCGAGGAGGGTCGTCGCGACGACCGCGCCCGCGATCACGTCGGTCTTGAGTTTGTACCAGCCACCGATCACAAGCGACATCATGGCGGTTGGCATGGCTGCCATCAGCACGACCGTCCGAAGCACGCCTCCGTCCAGCCCGATCGCGAGCGCGAGCGCGAGACAGACGAGCGGGCTGATCACCAGGCGGATCACCACGACCGTGCCCACCTCACGCCACGCGCGCCGGATGCCGTCCCACTCAATCACGAGTCCCGCGTAGATCAGCACGAGCGGCAGGACGGCGGCGCCGAGGATCGTGAGCGGGCGGTCGATGATCTCGGGAAGGCTTCGAACGCCGCCCAGGTTAAGCCCGAGCCCGATCACCATCGCCCACGTCGGCGGCAGCAGCAGGTTGCGCCACATGCTCCCGACCGGCGCGCGTCCGGCGGGCACCTCCCCAAACCGGCCGCTGATCCAGACCGTGCTCGTCCAGGTCAGGATGCCGGTGCAGAAGGTGTCGAACATGACCGCCGCGGCGACCGACAGGTTGGGACCCGACGCGGCGATGAGCGGCACGCCGAAGAACCCGGTGTTGCCGACCGCGCTCGCCACGATCAGCGCACCGGTCGACGGGCGGTCGAGCCTCCACATCCGCGCGGCCCCGAGCGCGACCACCAGGAGCACGCCATGGACCGCAAACCCGACCAGCGGCACCAGCACCAATACAGGCTGCAGATCGCTCGTAACCATGATCTGCAACACGAGCGCGGGCAGCGCCAGGTAGATCACGACCTGTACGAGTATCGGCGCGTCCTTGGCGCGCAACACCCCGATCCGGCGGGCGAGCCAGCCGAGAAGGATGATCGCGAGCGCCCCGACCGCGGTTGCGGTCACGCGATCTCACCCGACGGTCCGCCCAGCATCTCCATCAGCAGGGGTTGCCGGCGCTGTCTCGAGGGACGTCCGTGCGGGCGTACAGGAGATCAGCGGCGGTCGGCGCGAGCACCAGATTGCTCTTCGGCGTCGTTCCATGCACCCTGCGCACGGTCACGCCGGCGGCCGCGAGCGCATCGAGCAGGAGCTCCTCGTTGGGATCGGGCGCGGGGAGTGGCCGCACGTTGCAATCCGAAGCTTCACGGCGGCGACGGTACCAACCACGTGCTCTTCCTGCTCAGCCTCTGGACATGGAACGGGCCCAGCCGCCGATGTCTCGAAATGGCGACGGGGGCCGCTGGGGCCCCCGTCGGGTGCTTCACGTCGGCGTGCGCCGATCTACATCATTCCTCCGCCGGGCATCCCGCCGCCACCCATGCCACCCATGCCACCCATCGGGTCGTCGCCAGGCTTGTCGACCACGACGCACTCGGTGGTGATGATGTTCTTGGCGATCGAGGCTGCGTTCTGCAACGCCGAGCGCGTCACCATCGCCGGATCGATGATGCCGGCCTTGACAAGGTCGACGTACTCACCGGTCTCAACGTTCAAGCCCATACCGGGCTT
>CAYMSM010000066.1:0-10725 GCA_964393105.1 uncultured Bifidobacteriaceae bacterium | reverse complement strand
GAGCATCGACGACTTCGCCTCGGACGTGTCGCGACTGATCACAGCCGAAGGCGGCGAGGCGATCGTCGTGGGCGTCGGACTCGGTGCGGCGGCGGGACTCACGCTCGCCCTCGGCCACCCGGGCCTCGTCAATGCGCTGGTGGTCAGCGGCGCGGGTGCGCGGGCCGAGGACATCGAAGGCCAGGAGCGCTGGGCGCGGATGGCGCGGATGATTCGCGAGCGCGGCGGCGCAGAAGGCGTGGCACTTGCGGCCGAGGCGATGGGGACACGACCGGACTTGCGCGGCGCGCTCGTCCAGATCGAGCCGCCGGTGCTCGTGCTGGCAGGCGCGACCGACCGGGCCTATCCGCCGACCACCCAGCGTGAGCTCGCGCAGTCACTGCCGGTGGCACGGTTCCTCCAGGTCGACGATGCGGGGCACGACCTGCCAGCCGAGCGCCCCGAGGAGCTCGTCGCAGGCGTCCAGTGGGCGGCCAGCACCCTCGTCCAGCTCGCCCAGGCGGCCTGACCAAGCCTCCTTGCGTTGTCCGGGCCATCACAGCCCGGACACGCTCAGGTTTACCTGTTCGTCGGTCTGGTCAGTCCACGATGAGGACGTGCGGCTGTGCGACCTCAGTCGTCGCCGGCAGCCTCGGTCGCCCCGAACTCGCCGTGTGAGACCTGGGCCAGGGCGCGGATGATCTGAACGCACATCGCGTCGCTGACGGCGACCTGGACCTGGCTTTCGTCCTCGTCCTGGAACGCGAGCGTCCAGTGCGGGACGAGCCCGTGGTCGAGCTGCTGCGGCGGGGTCACCGACATCCCGACCAGGTGCGGCGTCAGCTCCCAGAACATGCCTTCGGGCAGCCCGACGTTGTCGGGTTGCCAGTTGATGGCCTCGGTCGGGAGTGTCTGGCGCATCGGCTCGGCCTGGGTGAAGGCCCCCATCATCCCCTCGGCATCGGTGACGCTGATCGGGATGTTGAGGATCATGTTCTCACCGCCCACGAACCGCAGCATCGCCGCGGGCTCGGAGCCGGGCTCGGGCCCCTCTTCCCCTTCGGGGATCTCGAACTCGACCGGGTGGCAGTCGAAGCTGGTGGCGTGGAATCCGACGGTCTGGCGCATGGGACGAGATGCTGTCACACCGTCGTATCGCGAGCCCGCTGTTCCGGCGACGTGCAGTTGGATGTGTTCAGATCGCCGGTGCCGCCGAGGAACCCACCGCGACACAGGGTGTCTGACACCTTGTGTTGCGGTGTATCCCGCACAACCTTCCGCCAAAAGGGCCGGTGCTTGAGGGGTCAGAACATCCTCACCACGGTGTGTCTGACACCTCCTTGAGGTGCACCACGCGCCGCGCACCACGGTGTGTCTGACACCTTGTGTTGCGGTGCATCTCGACCACGGCACGCTCCCCCCGGCTGACACGGGACGGTTGAGATCCTGATGCACCGGGGGTGGCGAGCCGCGCGACAGCTCCGGGACTACCCCCTGCCCCTCCCGTGAGGCTTCTCGGCGGGGCCGGTGCGGACTGGGCGGCCGAGGAGACGCATGGCTTTGAGGCCCAGGGAGAGCTTCTCGCGGTCGTCGCTTTTGCCGACGTCGAGGCCGCAGAGCTCGGCGATGCGGTCGAGACGGTAGCGGACGGTGTGGCGGTGGGTGAAGAGCGTGCCGGCAGTGGCGGCGAGGTTACCGTCGAGCTCCAGGTAGGTGGCGAGCGTCCCGACCAGCTCGGTCTGGTACTGCTCGTCGTAGCGGACGAGCGACGCGAGGGTCTGCTCGTAGAACGCCGAGAGCTCCTGGGGCCGATCGGCGAAGATCTGGAACAGCAGCTTGTAGGTGCCGGTCTCCTCGAACGTGACGACATCGCCGTGGCGGCCCAGGCGCTCACCAATCGACAGGGCCAGCTCGGCCTCGTCGAGTGCCGCGCCGAGCTTCTCGGGCTCGGCGGTGTGGCGCGACAGGGCGAGGGTCACAGCGAGGCCCGGGACGGTCTCCTTGGTCGCCGTCAGCAGGCGGCGTGCCAGGGTGTGGGCGCGCTCGTCGACGCCGGCCTCGTCGTCTGCGGCCCCGGGCGGCGTCGGCAGGAGAACCAGCAGGCGCCCCTCGTTCCAGTCGACAAGGGCGCGGGGCCAATGCAGATCGATGGCCGCGCGCACCTGCGAAAGGAACCGCCGCTCCAGCAGCGGGTCGACCGCGGCCCGTTCGGACTGCTGGGGGTCGCGGAGCGTCCCGATCATCGCGACCGCTCCGTTGGACAGATCGGCGCCAAGCAACCGCGCGCGGCGCACGATGGAGTCGCGGCTGACGACCTCGCCGGCGATGAGCTCCTCGACCAGCTCGCCTCGCAGGCGCGCCTCGGTCTGAACCCGGGCCTCGTCACGAGCGTGCTCGAGCGCACAGGCCTCGACGACCTCGGCCAGCGCGGCGCGCTCGGTCGGGCTGAGGCCATCGGAGCGCCACACCACGACCACCCCGACGTCGCCCGCCGCACCGGGAATCGACTCGCGCACGGTGCCCGCCACGTCCGCCGCCAAGAACTGCGCCGTCACCGACGAGGGCTCTGCGGCGCGCGCGCGCTCGACCGCCTCGTCGAGCGCGGCGATCTGGGCCTCGTCGACACCGACCACGCCTACGGTGTCCAGGTACGGATCGACGATCGCGACGGGCGCACCCAACATCGTGGACGCCACCTCCGCCAGGGCTGCGTACCCCTCGCCTGCAAGGAGCGGCCCGCGAAGCGCCGCCCGGGCCGCATCGGCGCTGGCCCGCGCTCCCGACCCGATCGCCTCGGACAGTGCCCTGAGCACCGCGCTCCACGACGCTTTGGTGGCGATGACGACGACCGGCACGTCGGGGACGGCGTCTGGCGCCACCCGCGCGATGACCGCCGCGGCCCCCGCGGGCGCGTCGGCAACGCCCTGCGGCGCGATGACGAGGGCATCCGCCTCGGTGGGGGCACCGGTATCGAGCGGCACCAGCGCCCGGATCGTAACGCCCACGTCAGCGTCGTTGGGCACCAGGCGTGCGCCGGTGAGCGCAGGCAGCGCCAGCAGATCGGCAAGCGTTGGCGCGCCCACCGCGGTCGCGGAGGACATGGGGGCATCTGTCGGCACGCCGACAAGCATGGGCACCGACCGTGGCCGGGTCAAGTGCGCCAACGCGGTTTCGCCGTCAGGCCAACCGCCAGGCAGGGCGTTTCGCCATTCGCACAGACGGCGGCCGAGCGCGGCGCTGATAGCGTCGTGGGCCGTGGTCGGCGCTGAAAGGACGATGGAGTGACACGACAAGAGGTGCTCGCGCACGTCGAGGAGCGCGACGTCAAGTTCATCCGACTCTGGTTCACCGACATCCTGGGGCAGCTCAAGAGCTTCGCCATCACCAAGGAGCAGCTCGGCGCCGCGCTGGACCACGGGATGGGCTTCGACGGTTCTTCCATAACGGGCTTCAACGCGATCGAAGAGAGCGACATGGTCGCGATGCCGGACCCCTCCACGTTCGCGGTGCTGCCGTACCGGCCCCAGGAGCAGGCCGTCGCCCGGATGTTCTGCGACATCCAGGTGCCGGGCGGAGCCCCGTACGAGGGCGACCCGCGCTACGTGCTTCGCCGCGCGATGCAGCGCGCCGACGAATTGGGCTTCAGCCACTTCTACCTGGGGCCCGAGCTCGAGTTCTTCTACTTCAAGAGCCCGACGGGGACCGAGACGCTCGATCGGGGCGGCTACTTCGATCTGACGACGCTGGACGCAGCCAGCGACGTGCGGCGCGAGACGGTGCTGGCGCTCGAGGCGATGGGCATCGAGGTGGAGTACTCCTACCACGAGGGTGGCCCCTCCCAGCACGAGATCGACATGCGCCACACCGACGCCCTGCAGATGGCCGACAACGTGATGACCTACCGCACGGTCGTCAAGGAGGTCGCCCACAAGCACGGCTACTACGCGACGTTCATGCCGAAGCCCCTGCACGACCAGAACGGCAGCGGCATGCACACCCACCAGAGTCTGTTCCGGGGCGAGCAGAACGCGTTCTTCGACCCCGACGACGAGTTCTTCCTCTCGCCGATCGCCAAGAGCTTCATCGCCGGGCAGCTCCGCCACGCGCGGGAGATGTCCTGCGTGTTCGCCCAGTGGGTCAACTCGTACAAGCGGCTGGTGCCGGGCTACGAGGCGCCGGTGTACATCGCGTGGAGCCGGCGAAACCGCTCGGCCCTGATCCGCGTGCCGGTCTACCACCCGGGCAAGGAGCGTGCCACGAGGGCCGAGATCCGCTGCCCCGATCCTGCCTGCAACCCGTACCTGACGTTCGCGGCACTGTTGCACGCGGGGCTCGACGGAATCGAGAAGGGCTATGAGCTGCCTGCGCCCATGGACACGAACCTGTACGACCTGAGCCACGACGAGCGGGTGCGCGCCGAGATCGAGGCGCTGCCGGAATCCCTGGGCGATGCGATCGAGCTGGGCGCCGAGAGCGAGCTGCTCTTGCGGGCGTTCGGCGAGCACACGCACACCCGGTTCGTCGACATCAAGCGCGCCGAGTGGGACGACTACCGGGTGCAGATCACCCCCTACGAGATCGAGCGCTACCTGCCGATCCTGTAGCCGCAACCAGGCCGCTCCGTAGACTGGCTTCATGCAAGTGATTGCGTTTCCCGCCGCGACGTTCGGCTTGGACGGGTGGCTGGCCAAGCTCGTCCTGATCGCCATCACGGTCGCCGCGGCGGCGGCGGCGTTCGCCGTGCTTCGGTGGCTCGGGCCCAAGATCGCGTCGCGAATGCGCTCCGGGACCGATCCGGTCAAGGCCCGCCAACGCGATACGGCCGCGGCGCTCTTGTCGACGATGCTGCGCTACGTGGTGCTGGTGGCCACGGTCATTGCGATCGTCGTGATCCTGGCGGGCGGCGGCGGGGTCGGTGCGCTTGGAGGCAGCGCCGTCCTCGCGATCATCATCGGCTTTGCAAGCCAGCGCCTCTTGGCCGACATGATCGCCGGGTTCTTCATCCTGTTCGAGGGCCAGTACGCGGTGGGCGACGTCATCCAGCTCTCACCGTCCGGATATACCGGGGTGGTCGAGGAGGTCGGCGTGCGCACCACGATCGTGCGCGACGCCGGCGGCGACCGCTGCTTTGTGCCCAACGGGCAGGTCACCGCGGTCCGGCGGTTCCCGTCGGCACGTACGATGCTGTCGGTGACCCTCCTGACCCGCGAGCCCGACGCGGCCGAGCTCGCGCTCGGGCAGATCGGCGACCTGGCAAGCTCAGGCGCAGGCGGTGTGGCAAACGCGCTGTCGGTCACGAGCCAGTCGCTGGCGGACGGGATGTACGCGGTGCACGGACGTGTCCCCGCCGCAGCGACCATGGCCGACGCCGCGCGGGAGCTGGTGGCAGCGGTCCTGCAGGCGCGGCTCGGTGAATCGCTGGCCGGCGCGCCGGTCGTCACCGCCGTCGAGTCGCGCGAAGCGGAGCGCCCGGAGGTGGCGAACGAGACGTGAGCACGCCCCTTCGCGTCGCGGTCGACATGCGCCGGGTTGCCGACGGCGATCGCGGCGGCATCTCGCGCTTTGCGATCGGGGTGACCTGGGCGCTGACCCGGCGCGACTGGCTGACGGTCCTGCCGTTCGCCCATGCCGACCTGCCGGTCGAGCTGCCCGTTGAGGTCCACCGCCTGGGCGGCGGCCGCGAAGCGACGCGCGAACAGGTCGCGCTCCCGGCACTGCTGAAGCGACTCAAAGCAGACGTCCTCCTCTCGCCCGCCAACCGCGGCCTGCCGCTGGTCTCGTCGTGCCCGATGGTGTTGGTGCTCTTTGACGTCGCCGAGTGGGACCGAGCGCTGGTGGCAGCGCCCAAGGGCGGCGCCGCGACCCGCTTTGCCTACTCCAACGCCGTGTCCCTGTCGCGTGCCGCCCGGATCGTCACGACGTCCGAACATTCGGCGGGCGCGATCCGTCGGCGGCTCGGCATCGACGAGGAGCGCATCCGGGTGGTGCCCGGAGGGCTCGACGAGCGGTTCCTGGTCGACCCCGGTGCCGACGCGGTCGCACGCGTGCGGGAGCTGTACGGCGTCATCCCCGGAAGCATCCTGCACGTCGGGAGCTTGCACGTGCGCAAGGACCTGCCGACGCTCGTTCGGGCCGTGTCGCAGCTTCCCGCCTCGGTGGCGCCGCGCCTGGTGCTGGCCGGCTCAGGTCCCGCGGAGGAGGGGCTACGGTCCATGGCGCGGATGATCGGAATGGCCGACCGCCTGCACCTGGCGGGATTCGTCGACGATGCGGACCTGCCGGCGGTATACCGCGCCGCAGGGTGCGTCGTGCTGGCTGGGACCGGCGAAGGGTTCGGCCTTCCCGTGCTCGAAGCGATGGCATCCGGTACCCCTGTGGTCGCGGCCCGAGCCGGTGCGCTCCCCGAGATCGTCGGGCGCGCGGGCAAGCTGTTCCCCGCGGGGGACGCCCCGGCCCTGGCATCGAGTCTCCGCGACATCCTGGACGCTCCTGACGAAGCTGCACGCATGGCCCGCGAGGGACGCGAGCACGCCGCGTCCTACTCCTGGGACCGCGCCGCCCGCGGCATCGAGGCCGTCTTGCGCGAAGCGGTCGCGCTCCCTCGCCGCCGCCGCACCAGCGAGCAAGTCGGCTCGCTGCGATCGCTCACACGCTGGCTGCGCTGAGACCCGCTTACCAAGCTCCCCGTTTGAACAGGACCGTCGGAATCGTCCTCAACAGGATCTCGATGTCGAGCCAGATGGACCAGGACTCAATGTAGGAGAAGTCGAGGCGAACGAGTTCGTCGAAGCCCAACTCGGACCGGCCGCTGACCTGCCACTGGCCGGTCATGCCGGGAAGCACCAGGTAGCGCTTCTTGTGGACCTCGTCGAGCAGCGCGTAGTCGCGCTCGGGGAGCGGTCGCGGGCCGACCAGCGACATCTCGCCGCGCAGAACGTTGACCAGTTGCGGCAGCTCGTCGATGGAGAACCTCCGCAGGAACGCGCCGACGCGCGTGACCCGCGGGTCCTCCCGCATCTTGAAGATGGCTCCGTCAGCCTCGTTGTGGCTCTCGAGCTCGGCTTGGCGAGCCTGGGCGTCCTCGGTCATCGTGCGCAGCTTCAGGCAGTCGAACGGGGTCTCATCGACACCGATGCGTTTGCTGCGAAACAGCACCGTTCCCCGGTCATCGAGCCTGATCGCGATCGCCGCGACGGCCAGGATCGGCGAGACGCCGATCAGGATGAGCGATCCGACCACGATGTCGAACAGTCGCTTGGCCAGGAAGGCGCCACCCGACAAGACCGGCGCCTTGAGATCGAACAGCGGCAGCCCGGGGGCGGGGACGGCGCGGAGCGTGTGGGACAGAAGCTCGGTCGCGGTCGGAGCGAGACGCACCGCGATGTTGCTGGCCCGGCAGGCGTCGAGGAGCGCCAACACGGGCGCGTCGGCACCCATGGATCCGGCGATGATGACCTCGTCGACATCGCGCCGGTCGATCGTCTGGCGGACAGCGGGGTTGAGGCCGGTGGCGCCGTCGATCGTGGCGTCCAGGAGCTCCTGCTGATCGACGACCCGGTAGGGCACGCCCCGGGTGCTGGCCGATCGCTGCAGGCTCGCCGCGATGTCGGTCGTCAGCGCCGGCGTGCCGACCAGCAGCGCCCGGCGCTCCACCTTGAGCAACTCGAGCATGAGCGCCGTCAGGCTCCCATGGCTCGCGCGCAGGGCGACGGCGATCGCGCTGACGCAGATGAACGAGGCGTAGAAGACGTAGTAGGTGGTGAAGTCGTTGCCGGCGGCGATCACGAACGCCGCGACGATCGCGGTGGTGAGCGCGGTGGCGCCGATGATGCGCGCCGAATGACCACGCCGCTCACGCGCGCGATAGAGCTGGGCGCGGGCGAACACGAGGACCAGAACGACCGACGCGATCGGGAGCACTCGCCGCTCCTCGATCCAGATCGCGCCGAAGTCAACCGGGTCCCCGCGCAGCAGGAGCTTGCCCGCGAACGCGGCCATGACGCCCAGGATGAGTGACGCCAGGTCGATCGCGACCAGCGTGAGCACCGAGAGCAGCCGGCGTGCCCAGGTGAGCGCGGCGGAGCGGCCCACCAGTGGCTTGAAGCGGGCATCCCGCCGAACGTGACCTCGACCGGGAAGGGTGCCCACTGATTACCCGCGCGGCGTGAGGGTCACTGCCGGGCTCGTTCGCGTCGCGGCCCCACCGCTGGGGGCGACCCCGGTCCACCTGGCGCGCAGGGCGATCTTGGAGCTCAACCGCAGGCTCACGCGGAAGCTGCCGTCGGCACTTGTCGTCAGCCGTTTGAGCAGCACCCAACGATTGCCGACCTTGCGCTGGATCTCGACCACCCGCTTGCCGTCACCCAGACGCGCCTGCCCGATCAGCGTGACCGTCGTGCCACGCCTGAACGCCGTCGCGCCGGTCGTTGTGGTGAACGGCAGCCCGATCGCCTGGTAGCCGGGCTTCTTGGCGCCGGCCTGCGTCAGGACACCGGACGCCCAGCCCGAGTGGTCCTGCAGGAAGTAGTAGCTCGTCATCGCGACGCGCCGGTTGGCCTTGGTCCGCCGGTACGCGTCCACGATGTAGCTGGCCTGCCGGGCGGGGCTGAAGTAGGTGTTGTACTCCGTGACGGGCCGCGTCGCGAAGCCGAACTCGGTCAGCCACAGCTTCTTGCCCTTGAGGTAGGTCTTGTCGATCGCCGTGACGAGGACGCCCAGGTTGTACAGGTCGACGTAGGAGCGACCCGGCGCCGTGTTGGTCCTTGGCGCGCTCAACGGGTAGGGGTGGTGGCTGACGACGTCCATCGGGGGTCGCAGGGTCGGCGCGTTGAGCGCGGCGATGAAGTCCTGGGGCCTCACGCGCTGGGGTGCGTCGTTCAGGGGGCAGGTCGGGCACACGGAGCCGGCCGGCGCGGTCACCGCTCCTGCGACGACAGCCGCGGGGGAGGCACGCTTGACCCCGGCGTGGAACGCCTTGAGCAGCGTCGAGTAGGTGGCCGGAGACGCGGCCACCCATCGGCTTGCGACCCGCTCGTACTGCGGCTGCAGGAACAGCCCGATGTTGGGCTCGTTCCAGCCCTCCCACTTGCGCACCCCGAGCGGCGCGTAGCGCTTGGCTGCCGCCTCGCCGAACGCACCGAAATCAGCCGGGTCGAGCGGCCTGATCGACGTTTCGGGGAACCGTCCCGGCAGATAGCTCGGCTCGGAGCGCACCGAGGCGTCGACCGCCCACGCGGGCGTCCCGTATGCCGCGAACAGCACCTCGACACCGTACGTGTTGGCAGCCGACACGATCGCATCGTACTGGCGCCAGTCGTAGGCCGGATCGGCGGGGTCGGTCGCGGCGGCAGGACGCCTGGTCGCCACGCTGTCCCAGCGCAGGTCGACGCGGATCAGCGCAGCCCCGGCGTCTGCCAGAAGCCGCACTCGCTCACCGGGATCGGCCGCGTAGGGGATCCGGTCGTCTTGCATAGCCGCGATCGGCGACAGGCCCGCGGCCTTGACCGACAGCCTGGGAACGGCGGCCGACGCGGCGGCGGACATGGCAAGCAGCGCGCACACACACGCTGCGCCGACCTGCGCGAGACAGCGCATCGGTGTGTTCACAAACCTCATGTCGGCCGAGACCCTACCAGCGACCTCCCAAATCCCGATGCGGGCTGGGCGCCCCTTCCCTCCTGCCGCCCACGCGAGCGCGGGCACGGCCAACCGCGTCGACCACGATCGCGCCAAGTGAGCTACTTCGTTTTCGTCTCGGCTGCGGGCCTGCCTCCGCGGGTTTCGGGGATCCCAGTTCCGGGCGGCGGCGGGGGAGGCGGGGGCGGCGGCTTCGACTGAGCAGTGCTTGAGAAGTCGCCGCAACGGACGCGATGCGAGGTGGGCACCAGAGCCCCTCATGCCGCCGCGCGCGCTCGGCCACGGCCGACCGCGCCATCTACGATTGCACGTGACACCTCGCCCAGTGGCAGACCGTCGCCGGCTGCTTGCGCCAGCGCATCCGCACGCGTGCGCGCTAGGCCGAGCCCAAGGCGAAGCGCGGCGTCGACCCCGGCAAGCCACTCACCGGCACGATCGACATGCACCAGCACCGCGCCCTCGCCGCGCTCCAGGTGGGCTCGCGCGTCGGCCACCAGCGCCTGCGCTTCGCGGGCAGCCTGGTCCTCGGACACGAGCGGGTGCCAGCAGATGCGAAACCCGGCCAGTGCCGCCTCGAGCAGGCCGTGCCGGGTGCGCATCCCCGAGATGATCGTCGTGACCCCGTGCGCCGCCCACCACGCAAGCTCGCCGTCACGGCGCAGGCGCCGGTGCGACCTTCCCCCGCCGCCCGGGCGCTCCGCGATCGCGAGCCGCCCCGGGATCAGCCACGCGTATGTCATGGGTTCGTACATGCCGCCTCCTCACCGTGGATCGTGAGGACCATCGTGCTCCTGGAAGGTGTTACAGCGCGACGCCGATGTGTGTCGAAATGCACTCGACTCTGTGCCAATCGTCGTGACACTTTGCAACGGAGGTGCCTCCGATCGGTCAGTCCGACGTCGCCGCGTCTCGGATCCACTGGGGGACGGGGAGGGTCTCGCGGGTCTGGCGGTCGACGCACACGTGGACGAGCTCACCCTCGGCGACGACCTCGCCGTCGCGCGTGAACGTGTGGCGGCTTCGAAACGAGGTCGTGCCGACGCCGCCAACCGAGGTCGCGATCGTGATCAGGTCGTCCAGCATCACGCGCTGGCGGATCGACAGGTGCAC
>CAYMSM010000065.1:0-76921 GCA_964393105.1 uncultured Bifidobacteriaceae bacterium | reverse complement strand
CCCGCGCACTCCTCCGTATCCCCGAGCAGGGTCTCCGCGCGCGCCATCCAACCGCTCGCGACCGCCATGTTGCCGTTGATCGTGCCGTGCAGGAACGCCAGCCAGCGCGCGCGGTCGGCAGCCTCCACCAGTTTGTCCAGCCGCCGATACGCCGCGAACGCGCGCTCCGTCAGCTCGATCGCCCGGACGTATTCCCCTTGGAAGTGGAGGGCCCGGCTCAGCCCGTCCAGAGCCTCGGCGCTCTCGCCCAGCTCGTGAGCCTGCTCGAAGCAGGAGCGCGCGCCGTCCCAGTCAGCGTCAGCCAGTGCCTCCCAACCCCTGCGAATGAGCTCATCCACCGCCTCTGCTCCCATCGCACGAATCATCGCACCACACGCAGCTGAGCGGGCGCGAGTCGCAGCGCTCGCGAGCAGGTCGGACCTCAGTGGTCTCCGCCGGAGGTGCGTCGATGAATCGCCGAGCGAAATCGAGCGAGGCAAGGACGCAGGGAGTCCTGCATGTCGAACGACCTGGGCGCGAGCTCGATCTCGTGCCCGGAGGCGACCCGGTAGTCGACACGTCTGGAGAGCTCTGCCGGCAGCGATCGGCGGGCGCTGCCCACGGCCTCAGCGTCGGAATCGAAGGCCAACACCCGGGCGGCGTCCGCGGCGATGCCGACGGTCAGACGCCCGTCGCCGCAACCGAGTTCGAGCACGTCTCGTCCGCGGAAGTCCGCAAGCCGGTGGAGCGCGCCGAGGTGAGCCTGCTCCGGGTCGAGGATTCGGCGCGCACCCGGTTTCCCCAGTACTATCCCTTCTTGGCGTAGGTCTCCATGCCGGTGAAGTCGACCTGGACGCACGGCTCATCGCCGACGACCCAGGCGTCGTGGCCAGGGGGGATGACGATCACGTCGCCCGGGCCGATCTCCTTCTCGGTTCCGTCGTCCATCCGGACGACCATCCGACCCGACACGCAGTAACCCATGTGCGGCGCCTGACAGCTCTCGGTGCCGGCGATCGGCTTGACGTGCTCCGACCAGCGCCAACCCGGCTCGAACGTCCCGCGCCCGACGATTCCGGCGGCCAACTTCACGATCTCGACCCGACCCTTGCCCACGAAGGGGCGGATCTCATCCGCCTGGTCGTGGTTCCTCACCTCCAACTCGGCCATGAATGCCTCCCTTATGGTTACCGGTATCGCGACGCTACACCTGCTTCTGGACTCCTGGCAAGAAGCGAATGCTGTCCGCGAGGTCAGCCGCCACAACCCGAGCGCTCTGTCACACGGCGCGTGTCAGGCGCGCGCCGTTCGGTCGGGCGGCGATCTCGTCGAGGTACGCATCGATCTGCCAGATCTGGCCCTGGCTGAGCACGGGTGAGCCGTCGCCGGCGGCATGGACCAGGAGCTCGATCGGGCGCAGGTACACCCTGGCAGCCTGGGAGAGACCCGGGCGCAGAGCCGAGATCCATGCGTTGGTGCCGGCGGGAACGCGCCCCTCGGCCTCGTCCAGTGAGCGGCGGACGGCCAACAGCAACTCGGCGAGCGGCCCTGCGGGAAGCATCGCGTGGGCCTCGTCGAGCAGGGTGACGATCCCGATCACGCGTGCGTCGGGGCTGAGCTCGGGGAGGACAGACATTGTCGCTCCTTTCGCGTAGGTGACCAGCCGATGCGACCGTAGGCGGGATGGAGGTCGCCGTGGGTGACGACCTGGTGCCGCCGGGGTGAGCAGATGGAGTGCCCACCGGCACCGGCGGCCGGTGTCACCATTCCGCACCCACCTGCGGTGGAATGGTCCGTTGGCAGGTACGTTTCGCGGCATGGGCTGGCTGACGCAGGGCTGGGACAAGGAACAGGTCATCGCGCTCTGCGTCGGACTGGCCGCGGGCATCGCGCTGGTGCTGCTGGGCAAAGGCGGATTGGCGGAGTTCGGTGCTGTGCTCGCCTCCGTGGGGCTGCGGTGGGCGATCTGGCAGATCCCCCCGCCGGGCAGGTCGCGCGCGGTGGGCACGCCGCCTGACGGTCTCTCCCGACTCGGGCAACTCGCGATCGCGGTGCTCCTCATCACGCTCGTCATCGAGATCGCGGCGTCGCCCTTTCTCTAGTGCTCTGTCTCATCTGATCGCGTGCGTGCCTCGGCCTCAGCCTCGGCGCGGAGCTGGCCGAAGCTGACGCCCTCGACCATCAGGAACACGAAGCCGATGGCGACGCCCACGACGACCTCCGTGGCCTGAAGACCGAGCGCGAACGCAAGCGCGTTCGCGCTCGAGATGGGGAAGGTGTGTGTGAGCGGAACGACGACCGCCGCCTGGAACACGCCGACGTTGCCAGGCAGGACCGGAAAGATCTGCGCGACCGTGACCGTCACCAAGAGCAGTCCGGCTCCGCTCCATCCCGCCACGTCCAACCCGAACGCCCGCAACGCGCAGTAGATGCCCACCAGCTGCGCGCACCACGACGCGATGCTCGGCAGCATGACCGCGGCGAACTGGCGGGGATTGCGCAGGCCCAGGTGGCTTTCGCGCACCGCGCCCCAAAGGCGCGCGAATGCGCGCGTCGCCCGCATCCACAGCGGGCCGGTGGAAAGCCACGGGGGCATGTGCCGCCCCGGGCTTCGCAGCAGCGCGACCAGGATGATCGCAAGGCACACGATGCCGATGACGATTGTCGTGATCCAGACCGAGCGCGACAGCGGCAAGAAGATGCCGACGGTCACGACGACCCCCACCAAGGCGATCGTCGAGACGAGGTTTTCGACGACGACGGAGCCCAGCAGCATCGTATTGGACACCTCTTCGCCCCGCGCCGCGAGGCGTCGCCGCGCGAGCAACACCTTGACGATCTCGCCGAGCCGCGCCGCGAGCACGGTGTTGAACAGGAACCCCACGAAGAGGGGGCTCAGAAGATCCCGCAGCCGCGTGCGCGACCGGATCGCGGGCAGCCCGTCGACAACGCCCTTCCAGGCCAGGCCCTTGAACACGACGGACGCCGTGTTGGCCGCGATGGCAAGGAGGATGAACCCCCACGACTGGGGGCGAAGCGCGGTGCGCAGGGCCTCGATGTCGACCTGCCACGCCACGAACGCGGCGATCCCCACGAGCAGGGCGATCTGCAGTGGCCGGCTGACCCGGCGGGCCAGGCGGCGCCTCGTGGCGACGTTTGTCGTCATCGCATGAGCTCCCCCAACGAAACGGGTTCGAGGCCGCGGGCGCGGGCGGTCGTGCAGATCGGGACGATCGCCGCCGCCGTCTGCTCTCGGGACGCGGTTGGGTCCCATCCGTCGGCGTCGTGCAGCAGGAGCACCCCGCCGGGCTCGAGCGCTCGGCAGGCGCGCTCGGCGATCACGTCCGCGCCGGGTTGGGCCGAGTCGAACACGCCGGCGCTCCAGCCGGCCAGACGGTAGCCGGCCCGCCGGGCTGCGATCGCGGTCGCCGGACTCCGGAAGCCGTGTGGCGCGCGGAACATACGTGCCAGCGCGTCTCGGCCGGCGGCGGCGTTCACCGCGCGCTCGGTGCGTTCGAGCTGCTCCTGCACGTGTGCCGGTTTCCGGAACACGAGGATTCCGTGGTCATACCCGTGATTTGCCAGCTCATGCCCCTCCGCGAGGATACGCCGGACGAGGTCCGGGTGGCGTTCGACCTGGCGGCCGAGCACGAAGAACGTCGCGCGCGCCTTCGCCTCGCGGAGCGCTTCCAGCACGGCCGGGGTCGAAGGACCCGGGCCGTCGTCGAACGTCAGGGCGAATCGGGGCTCGGCCGGCGAGCCCTTGTGCAGCACCGATCCATAGAGCGGGCTGTTTCGCGCGAACGCGCCCCAGGCGGCGAGCGCCCCTCCCGCTGCCGCCAGCAGGCCGAATACGGGCCTTCGGCGGACGGTCGCGACAACGACCGCGGCGACCCCGGCTTCGATCAGGAGGGCGCGTCGAACGGTCTCGCCCTTTCGCATCGGTTCGACCATCGAGAATCCCTGGGGACGAGGCGTCCTCAGGAGCGCGCAATCGTATCAGCGGCCTCGACGGGAGCCAGCCTGGAGGGGTTGTTGGCACACGACCTACGAGAGTGCCAACCCATTGTGCGATACTTCCACGGGATTTCGATGCACGAGGAGATTGCGTGCCTGTCTACGAGTACCGTTGTGCCAAGGGCCATACGTTCGAGGTGATCCAGCGAATGAGCGAGGACGCGATCTCCACGTGCGAGGTCTGCGGCAAAGCCGCGCAGCGGGTGCTCTACGCCCCTGCGATTCACTTCAAGGGAACCGGATTCCACAACACGGACTACGGGACGAAGAAACGTCCCCGTGACGGCGACAAGTCCGACAGCGCGTCGACGAGCGACGCGGGCGCAAGCAAAGACGCAGGCGCTTCAACCGACTCCGGTTCAAGCTCGACCAGCACCGACGGTGGGACACCCAAGGTCAAAGAGGCGACTCCCAAGGACACCGCCCGCCGCGCGACCGGGCCGTGACTACCCGCGTCCTTCGAAGCGGCGTAGCTGCCGGCCGGCTCGGTCGGGATCGAACAGGAAGTAGAAGACGCCGCCGATTTGGGCGGGTTCCCCAGCGAGCACGTCGCGGTCCTTGGGGGCGGTCGTCAGCTTCCCCTGCAGCCAGCCGAGCTTGGCCAGGTCCGTTGCGGACATGTCCGTGGACATGGCCCGGATCATGCGCGCGCCGCGCCACGGTGCCGCGGGAAGGCCCGACCAGGAGAGCACCTTCGACTGGATCGCGGCGAGGACGAGCTGCTGGCGCCGGGCGCGCTCCAGGTCGCCGTCGCAGCTTCGCACGCGTGAGTAGACCAGCGCTTGCTCGCCATCCAGGGCAATGCGCCGGCGGGGGAAGCTGACGTTCGTTCCGCCGGGGTAGGAGCAGTCGTGAAGGTCGAACGGATTCTGGACTTCGATACCGCCCACCGCGTCGACCATCTTGGACACGCCTTTGAAATCGAGCACCATGATGTGGTGGATCGGGAGCCCGATCTCCTGATTGATCGCACGGATGACACCGCGGTTGCCGCCGTAGGCGAACGTCTCGCCGATCTTGACGTGTCCCTGGCCCGGGTACTCGACGCGCAGGTCGCGGGGGATCGAGAGGTAGCGGATCACGCCGGCGTCGGGATCGGTCCGCATCACCAGGATCGTGTCCGCGCGCGCCCCGGTGCGGTCGCGGTCGGCGTCGGAGCCGAGGACGAGGATGTTCTGCGGGGTTCCCAGCAGACCGCCCTTGGGATCGGCCAGCACCCTGCGGGCGGTCGACGAGATGCGTGAGTTGGCGTCCGACGCGGCGCCGCGGAGCGCGAAGTAGCCGAGCGTCGCCCAGCCGACGATCGCGACAAGCAGCACTCCCACGACCCGCACGACGACGCCGCCCGCCCCGACCCCGCGCAGTGACCACCACCGCCTGGCGGGCGCTCGCGGCTCCCGGGCCGCCCGTGGCTGTGGCGCCTGCCGTGCGGGACCCCGGTTCCGCTCGTTGGGCGTCGCCGTGTTGAGCTCACGCAGCGCTGCCAGGTCCGCCGCCGGATCGTCCTGAGCGCGTCCATGCGCGCGGAATCGCCGGTACGGCTTCTTGGTCTGAGGGCTCACTCGGGGACGATGGTAGCGTCCCCGTTCGGGTCCCCCTTCGCGAGAGGTTCTTTCGGTGGTTGTCGGAGTCGACGTCGGAGGCACGAAGATTGCGGGGGCGGTGGTGGCCCGTAACAGTTCGCTGCGCGCGTCTGTGACCCTCCCGACCCCGGTTGCCGGGGCCGAGCTCGTCGCTGCGGTCGCGGATCTGGTCGGGCGTCTGCGCGCCGAGAGCGGCGAGCAGATCCTGGCCGTCGGGATCGGCCTGCCGTCGCTCATCGACACCCGGACGGGACGGGTTCGGATGAGCACCAACGTGGACCTGGCCGACATCGACGTACGGGCAGAGCTGCAGGATCGTCTCAGCGTCCCGGTCGGACTCGACAACGACGCCAACCTGGCGGCGCTGGCAGAGCATCGCGTGGGCGCCGGGCGCGAGCACGGTGACATCGTCATGTTGACAATCGGCACCGGGGTGGGGGGCGGGATCATCTCCGGTGACAGGGTCTTCCGAGGTGGCAGCGGCACCGGTGCCGAGCTGGGGCACATGGTCGTGCAGGCGGACGGTCCCCCCTGTCAGCGCAACTGCCCCAACCGGGGATGCCTCGAGACGATGTGCAGCGGCACGGCCATCGCGCGCGATGCCGGGATGCCCGCCGAGCACGTCGTGCGTCTGGCCGGTCAGGGCGACGAGGCGGCACTCGCCGTGCTCGAGCGCGCCGGGCGCTTCCTGGGTGTCGGCCTGGCGAGCCTCGCGAACATCTTCAACCCCGACGCATTCGTGATCGGCGGCGGCGTCGGCGCGGCCGGCAACCTGCTTCTGGGACCTGCGATCGACGAGTACCGATCGCGCGCGTTGCCGCCGAACGCGGAGGCGCACGTCGTCGCCGCCGGTCTGGGTCCATCTGCCGGTGCGATCGGCGCCGGGCTGCTCGCCTGGGACCTTGCCGACGGGAATGCCTAGTGGTACCGGGCCGCCTCCTGGTTGTCGCGACACCGATCGGGAACCTGGATGACCTCTCGCCCCGGGCGGCCGCAGCGCTGCGTGATGCCGACGTCGTCGCGTGTGAGGACACCCGGCGTACTGCGACGTTGTTGCGCCACGCGGGCTCGTCGGCGCCGATGGTGCCAGTGCACGCACACAACGAAGCCGGCCGGGCCGAGGATCTGGTGCGCCGGATGCAGGAGGGCGCGACGATCGCGCTGGTGAGCGACGCGGGGATGCCCGGGATCAGCGACCCCGGACGTCGGGTCGTCACCGCGGCGCTCGACGGCGGGCTCGTCGTCAGCGTGATCCCCGGGCCGAGCGCGGTCGAGGCGGCGCTGGTGGCATCCGGCCTGCCGGTCGAGCCGTTCGCGTTCGTCGGGTTCTTCCCGCGCAAGGCGGGTGAGCGCACGGCGCTGTTCGCGCGGTATGACACTTGGCCGGGAAGCGTGGTGGGCTTCGAGAGCCCGCGGCGCGTGGGCGGGCTGCTCGCGGCGCTCGCCGCGATCGACCCGCAGCGACGGGTCGCTGTGTGTCGCGAGCTGACGAAGATGCACGAGGAGGTGGTCTGCGGCACGGCGGCGCAGCTCGCCGCTCGGTACGCCGAGGCTCCCTACGGTGAGGTGACCGTGGTGATCGGGCCGGCGACCGTGCCCGCGGACGCCGACGGCGACCGGGTGGTCCACGGCGTGGCGGTCCTGATGGAGGCCGGCCTCAGTCCCGCCCGGGCCGCGGATGTCGCGGCGCAACTGGGGCTGGGCGCGCGCAACGCCGCCTACCGCGAGGCGCTCGCCGCCGTCAAGCGCACCGACAGGTAGTCAAAATGCCACTTGTAGACTCCTCGGCCTTGCCCGGTCGCTTCTACATCACCACGCCGATCTACTACGTCAACGCCGAGCCGCACGTCGGCCACGCGTACACGACGATCATGAGCGACATCCTGGCTCGCCACCACCGCCAGCGAGACGACGACGTGTTCTTCTTGACCGGCACCGACGAGCACGGCGACAAGATCGCCCGAGCGGCGCACGAACTCGGTCGATCGCCCAAGGAGCACACCGATGTCATCTCCGCCCGGTTTCGCGAGCTGTGGGGAACGTTCGGCCTGTCGCACGACTTCTTCATCCGCACGACCGATGCCGAGCACGTCGCCGGAGTGCAGGCGGTGCTCCAGCGCATCTACGACGGCGGTGGCATCTACCAGGGCTCCTACGGCGGCTGGTACTGCACGTCGTGCGAGGCCTTCTACATCGAGGACGACCTGGTCGACGGCGAGCTCTGCCCTGAGCATCGCCGACCGGTCGAGTGGGTGGAGGAGGAGAACTGGTTCTTCCGGCTCTCGGCCTACCGCGACCGCCTCCTCGACCTGTACGACCAACACCCACAGTTCGTGCGCCCGGCGCACCGACTCAACGAGGCCCGTCGCATCGCTCAAGCTGCCGAGGACATCTCGATCTCGCGGGCCAACGTCACGTGGGGCGTCCCGGTCCCGTGGGATTCCGACCACGTCGTCTACGTCTGGGTGGACGCCCTGCTCAACTACTACACGGCGCTGTCCTACGCTCGGCCGGGCGAAGACCTGACCGAGCATCTGTGGCCCGCAGACCTCCAGGTGCTGGGCAAGGACATCCTCAAGTTCCACGCGGTCATCTGGCCGGCGCTCCTGATGGCGGCGGGGATCGACGTGCCCGGCGGGCTGTTCATCCACGGCTTCGTGCTCAAGGGGGGCGAGCGGCTCAGCAAGACGACCGGCAACCTGATCGACCCGCTTCCGTACGTCGAGCGGTACGGCATCGACGCGCTGCGTTGGTACCTGGCCCGCGAGATCCGCTTCGGCGAGGACGGGCCGTTCAGCGACGAGGGGTTCGACGGTCGGTACCACAGCGAGCTCGCCAACGAGTTCGGCAACCTGCTCAACCGGACGGTCAGCATGATCGGTCGGTACCGCGACGGGGTCGTTCCAGTTGATTCCGGTGACGATGCCGGACTGGCAGCCGAGGTGGCCGAGCGCGTGACCGCGGTCACGGCTGCGTTCGACACCGCAGACATCACCAACGCCGCCGAGGAGGCGTGGAAGCTCGTGCGGCGGCTCAATCAGCTCGTCGAGGAGCGCGCGCCGTGGGTGCTGGCCAAGGAGGAGGCGCGTTCGGGTGAGCTCGACCAGGCCCTGATGACGCTGGCGGAAGGCCTGCGGATCGTGGCGATCCTGTTGTGGCCGTACATGCCAGTCTCAGCCGAGCGGGCGCTGGCGGCACTGGGGCAGGGTGATGGCATGCCGTCGCTCGCGTCGGCCGTGTGGGGCGGTGGTCGGTCCGGCGCGACGGTTGAGCCCATCGGCCCGCTGTTCCCACGTATCGAACCCGATCAGGACTAGTCAGATCGTCGACTCCCACACCCATCTGGCCTCGTGTGACGATCCAGCCGAAGATCTGGTCGAGGAGGCGGTCGAGGTCGGTGTGGAGCGCATCGTCACGATCGGCTGTGGCCGGGCCTCCAGCGAACGCGCGATCGAGCTGTCCGAGGAGTTCGAGCATGTCTATGCGGCGATCGGCGTGCATCCTCACGACGCCGACAAGTTCACGCGCCGGGACCACGAGTGGATCGGCGGCCTCGCCGACCATCCCAAAGTGGTGGCGATCGGGGAGTGCGGCCTGGACTACTTCCGCGACCACGCACGTCCCGAGGCACAGATGCGCGCGTTCGTCGCCCAGATCGGGCTGGCACGTGAGCTCGGTCTGGCCCTGGTCATCCACACACGCGCGGCCGACGACGACACGATGACCGTGCTCGCCCGCGAGGCGGAGGGAACGCCGGTCATCCTGCATTGCTTCAGCATGGTCGATCGTATCGACGAGGTCGTGGAGCGCGGCTACTACACGAGCTTCGCGGGGCAGCTCACGTATCCCAGCGCGACCGATCTGCAGTGGGCCGCGCGCGAGATCCCGCCGGAGCATTTGCTCGTCGAGACCGACGCCCCCTACCTGGCGCCGGTCCCGCGACGCGGCAAACCCAACCGACCCGCCTATGTCGCCCACACGCTGCGGTTCCTCGCGGACCTTCGCGGCGAGGATCCCGAGGCTCTGGATGCCACCACGACCGCCAACGCCGCCCGCGTCTTCGGCTGGTAAGGGGCTGGGGGCGCCCACCAAGCCCGATCGGGTCGGGACCGCGCGTCTGCTGCAGGCGCACGGGCTGCGCCCCGACACGGATCTGGGCCAGCACTTCCTGCTCGACGAGAACCTTGTGGACCTCGCGGTGCGCCAGGGCAGGGTCGGTCCGGACGACGTGGTGCTCGAGATCGGCCCGGGAGTGGGCACGCTGACAATCGCGCTCGCACGTGCGGCGCGGACGGTGCACGCGGTCGAGATCGACCAGCGGCTGGAGCCGGTTCTGGCCGAGGTGCTCGCGGGCATCGGAAACGTCCGCATGCATTGGGGCGACGCGCTGCGGTTGGATCTGGAGACGCTCGATCCGGCGCCGACGCGCGTTGTCGCCAACCTGCCGTACTCCATCGCGACGCCAATCGTGCTGGAGTCGCTGTGGCGCTTGCCCGAGGTCGCGGTATGGGCCGTGATGGTGCAGCGCGAGGTGGCCGACCGGTGGGCGGCACCGGTCGGCTCGTCGGCCTACGGCGCGCCGTCGGTTCTGCTGCAGCTTGCGTGCCGGTCGTTCTTCATGCGCCCCGTGGGCACCGAGGTCTTCATGCCGAGGCCGCGTGTGCAGTCGGCGATCGTCGGTCTCGAGCGCATCGGGGCGGGGCCCGCACCGGCAGTGCGGGCGCTCGTACACGCGGCGTTCGCACAACGCCGAAAGACTCTTGTCAACGCGCTGGCGGCCGCGGGCGCCGACAAGCCCCGAGTCCTTGCCGCGCTCGAGTCACGGGGGCTGTCGCTGACCACTCGTGCGCAGGAGCTGGCGCCGCCGGTCTTTCCCGATCTCGCAGAGGAGCTCGCATGGACAGCGTGACGCTTTCTGCGCCGGCCAAGCTCAACCTCCGTCTGCTGGTGGGGCCGCTGCAGCCGGATGGCTATCACCCGATCCGGTCCCTCATGGTCGCACTGGACGGCCTTGCGGATACGGTGACGTTGACCGTGGGTCCCGAGCGCGTGGTGCGGTGCGCGGGTCTCGAGAGCAGCGCCAACCTGGCGTGGAAGGCTCTGGACGCGCTTGAGGCCGCGGTGGGACGCTCGCTCCCATGCGCCGTCGACATCGACAAGCGCATACCCGTGCAAGCCGGCTTGGGCGGCGGCTCGAGCGACGCCGCCGCGACCCTGGTCGGCGCGAATCGCATGTTCGACTTGGGACTGGACGACACCACGCTCGAAGCGGTCGCCGCTCAGGTCGGCTCCGACGTCCCGTTCTTCGTCCGCGGCGGGGCGCAGTGGGCCGAGGGCCGAGGCGAGCGCCTGACCCCGGCGCCGATGCCGAGCTTCGCCGCGCTGATCGTCAAGCCCGCAGCGGGCCTGTCGACCGCCGACGTCTACCGTGCATTCGACCGCCTGCCGCCGCTCGACCCCGACGACGGCCACGATCCTCCGCTGCAGATGCCGGAACTCGCGACGTGGGTCCGAAACGACCTGTGGCCGGCAGCGACGATTCTCGTGCCTCACCTTAAGTCGATCGCGGACGAACTCGTCTCACTCGACGCAGGAGCAGCCCTCCTGTGCGGGAGCGGGTCAGCGCTCGCAGGCCTCTACTCCGATCGGGCCACCGCAACTCTCGCAGGCGAACGATTCTCCGGCGGCCATGAGGTGTTCGTGATCACCTCCCACGGCGCTCATCTCAGCGCCTGACCCACCTCGTGCCGCACCTCGCCGACGTTGTGGGCCGGCGACTCCGTGTGCCAAGAGCGCCAACACCACGTGACGGAATGCGCAGTTGTTCACCATCGGGCGTGGTTGCGAGGCGAACATGGTTCACCTCCCGGTTGCCAGGCACGCGAGGTGAATCCAGTCGGCCCATGGGGCGGGTGTGACGCGGTCTGCGATCAGCTGCCGGTTGCGCCCCGCTTGGCGTTCACCTCTGACGGCACGCGACCGGCTACGTTTCGAGTCCGAGCATGAGGCACGCTTCGCCCAGTACCGCAACCTCGCGGGTCAGGATGATCGATGCCTCCGGGCGTACTTCGTCCACGGCGCGTTCGGCGAAGAGCGTCACGTTGATCCATGAGGCCTCGAGCGTCGACCACCAGCGTAGGCCGGCGGCGGCGGGGTGCTCCATGAAGAGCGTTGCCGCAGTCGTACGGGTCACGCGACGATGGCGCGTTGCGATCTGTGACGGGCGGAGCGTTTCGCGGACCAGAACGGCGGGGTCGTCGAGGTCGATCAGATCGAGCCCGTCGGCGACTTCGTACCGGACGAGCGCGAGCGGGTGACCGCGGCGGATCAGCATCTCCGGTCGAAACTGGCGTCCACGAAAGCGCGCGAGTTGCTCGGCGACCGCCGAGACCGGCGACTCGGAGAGATAGAGCGCCCCGTATCGGTCTGGGGCGTCGTGGCGTCCCTCGCCTTGGTGCTCGCGCGCCACCCACATCGTGCCCCCGGGGACATCGGGTCGGGCTGAGGCGTCCCACGGGAAACATCGCCAAAGTTCAGGCGAAGCTCTCGCCCTCCTCGGCCTGGACCGCGCGGAGCACCGCCGCCAGGTCGTTGGCACGGATCACATCGATCGGCCTGCGATCGGCGAGCATGGGGTTGAGGCCAAAGAGCCAGTCTCTCAGAACGGTTGGCTCGTACAGGCGGGCGATCGCACTCACGACCAGTTCGAGCAGGTCCACACGAGCGGCGTTCCTCGCGTCGATGCCGCCGCCACGAGCCCACCTGCTGACCTGCGCGGGATCCACGTCGAGGGCATCGGCAACCCTTCGAAGCGAGCCAAAGTCCTCAGCAAGGGCAGACACTTTGTGCGCGACGGCGACAGGCATGCAACTATTGTAGCGCAACACTGAGTGTTGCGCGGGGGTCATTCTGCCGTAGGAGGCGTCGGAGAGCGCGGATGACGCTCGCGGAGTGCGCGGGTTGCGCACCACCCTGTGTCTGAAGGGGAAATAGGACTCGCAGAAGGGACAACATCCCTGAGAGCGAGTCCTATTTTCACCCGCCGCGGGCGGGCGGCCACGCCCGGCATTCCTGACACGTTGTGTTGCGTGGGCACCTGTGCGGGATTCTGGCGAGCCGCTCGGCAATCGGGACCGGGCCAGAGGGCCGCCGGACCGGTGAGTTGCTACCCGACCTCCATCGACGGCCCTTTGAGTAGGTCGGCGCTACAATCGGTGGCCGTGGAGCACCCGGTCATCACCCTCGACGATCCGTCCCGGCCACCGGGACGGGTGCGTCAGCCGTCGATCCATTCGCGGCGATTTGCGATCGCCGGCGGTCTCGCGTTGGCAGAGGTTGTCGCGTACCTCGCGATCGACCCGTCTCGGTGGCTCGCGATCGTCGTTGTCGGTGTGCTGCTCGCTGCATGCATCGCGCTCTCGGGACGGATCAAGCCGGGGCTCGGACGTGATCTCGTGGTGATCACCGGGCTTGCGCAGGGCATGGTGATCGCGCTTCCCCTCCTGCTCGGGTTCGTACAGCTCGTCCTCGCCGCGGTGCTGGTGTTCGTGCTCATCGCGCTGTTCATCACGATCGGATTGCGGTTTCGTCGCTGATCGGCGCGCCGCCCGCGGTTCCGCCACCGCCCCCTGCACACGCGCTCGTCACCCTCGCACCGGGCGCCGACCCTGCCGTCCTCGGGCCCGGCCGCGAGCTGCTGTATCCGGCGGGCGACGCCTGGATCGTCCCGCTTCGCCCGGGGCAGCGTGCGGCCAACCTGCGCTCCCGTGCGGGCGTGCGCGCGGTCGAGCCCGACCGCGAACGGCGACGACTCGGCGCGACCGATCCGAAGCTTCCGGCGCAGGCGCATCTGAGGCAGATCCATTGGAGCCCTCCGGCGGGATCCAGGCGCCCTTTGGTCGCGGTGCTCGACACCGGCGCAGACGGCAGGTCAGCGGATCTTCGCGGAGCGATTCGCGTCGATCTGGCGCGGTCGTTCGTCGATGACGCGCCCCTTGTCGACCGGTCCGGTCACGGCACCCACGTCGCGGGGATCATCGCGGCGACGACCGGTAACGGTCTGGGGGTCGCCGGGGTTGCCAATGCGCGTCTGATGATCGTCAAGATCGCCGATGCGCAGGGGCGGGCGAGCACGTCCACCGTGGTTCGCGGCATCCGCGCGGCAGTGGCGAGCGGCGCCAAGATCATCAACCTGTCGTTTGGCGGTTCCGGGTTCTCGCAGCTCGAGCAGAACGCGATCCTGGATGCCCGCCGGGCGGGCGTGCTGGTCATCGCTGCCGCGGGAAACAGCGGGCAGGGCGGGAACCGCCGTGAGTTCCCGGGCGCGTATCGCCACGTGCTCACCGTCGCCGGAGTCGGTGGAGATGGCCGGGCCATCTCCGAATCGACACGTGGTCCGCAGGTCGCGCTGGCGGCGCCGGGCAAGAGGATCCTCTCGACGGCGCCGAACGGGCGGTTGGCGCGTCGTACCGGGACGTCGATGGCGACCGCCATCGTGTCGGGGGCCGCTGCGCGCCTGCTTTCGCGACGGCCCACCCTCGACGTCTCGCAATTGCGGTCGATCCTGCTGTCCAGCGCCGACGATATCGGTCCGCCCGGCCGGGATGACGACACCGGTTGGGGCGGGCTCGATCTGGCGGCGGCCCTGGCCACGCCGCCTCCCGCCAAGGACAGCGCCGAACCCAACGATGACGCGGGACAGGCAAAGCGCTGGCCGGCGCTGCTGCCGGGACCGGCGGCGGGGGAGACATCGATCGATGCCACGGTCGAGGAGTACGTCGACGCCAAGGACGACTACCGCATCGCCGTGGCCGTCGGGGACACGCTCCAGATCGATGTCACCGGCAACGGGCAGTCCGACCTCGATCTGGTCATCTGGCGCCCGGGTGCCCCGGCGTTCGTCCCAGGTGGGGGCTATGCCCGCGACTGGCTTGCCGCGACGGCGTTGGGGCCGGGAACGTCCGAGACGCTGCGCTACACCGCAACCCGGGCGGGTGTGCATTCGATCGAGGTTCAGGCCGCCTCAGGTCGGGGTCCGTACCGCCTGACCGTGCGTCGCATCGCCGCGCCACCACCACCGCCCGCGATGCCCTAACCGTGCAAGCACCATTGCGAAGTGGTGACGACGACGTGTCGGCGGAGAGATCTCGGGCAGACTGTCGACAATGAAGGTCGTTCCGCCACGACGTCGGGTCCGAACGGGCGAGGTGATGCTCGATGATCCGGCCCTCTACATCAACCGGGAGCTCTCGTGGTTGGACTTCAACGCCCGGGTGCTGGCGCTGGCGGCCGACCCGGAGCAACCGCTCCTGGAACGCTGCAAGTTCCTTGCAATCACGTCCAGCAACCTCGACGAGTTCTTCATGGTGCGGGTCGCCGGTCATCAGGATGCGCTGGAGGCGGGCCGGCCGTCGTCTGCGCCCGACGGATTGGGCAGAGACGACCTGTTGGGCCTCATCGCCGAACGCACGGCGAGCCTGGTTTCGGAGCAGGGCAGGCTGTGGAAGACCGAGATCCGCCCCGCGCTCGCGCACGCAGGCCTTGCGATCCTGTCGCTGTCTGACCTCGACACGCGTGGGACGAAGCGGGTCGCGACGATCTTCGAACGCGAGATCTACCCGGTGTTGACACCGCTGGCCGCCGGATCCGGGCAGCCGTTCCCCTACATCTCGGGACTGTCGCTCAGCCTCGGGGCGCATGTGCGCGATTCCGGCGCCGGTGAGACCCGGCTTGCGCGGGTCAAGCTCTCGCCCGGATTGCCGAGGTTCACCGAGGTGCCCGGCGGTCTCGTTCCGACAGAGCAGATCGTTCGGGCGAACCTCGAGCGCATCTTCCCGGGGATGGATGTGGCCGACACCGTCCTCTTCAGGGTCACCCGGGACGCCGATTTCGCGGTTTCCGACGAGGCGGACGACCTGCTTGGCGCGGTCGAGGCGCAGCTCCGCCGCCGCCGGTTCGGCGACGTCGTTCGGGTCGAGGTCGAAAACAGCGCGCCGAAATCCGTGGTCGCGGAGCTGCGCCAAGCGCTCGGACTGACCGAGCGTGACGTGTACCGCATCTCGGGCCTGCTCGACCTGACGTGTCTGTGGCAGCTCATCGAAGTCGATCGCCCCGACCTTCGCGAGGTGCCTTGGGAGCCTCGGGTCCATCCGAGGTTGCGTGCCGACGATGGCGAATCGCCCGACATCTTCTCGGTCATCCGTCAGGGCGATATGTTGGTACACCATCCGTACGACGACTTCGAGACCAGCGTCGCGCGGTTTGTCGAGCAGGCCGCGACGGATCCGGACGTGGTGGCGATCCGTCAGACGCTCTACCGGACCAGTGGCGAGAGCCCCATCGTGCCGGCGTTGATGCATGCCGCCGAGCGCGGCAAGCAGACCGTGTGCCTGGTCGAGCTGCAGGCGCGCTTCGACGAGGAGCGCAACATCCAGTGGGCGCGTGCCATGGAGCGGGCCGGCGTCCACGTCGTATACGGCTCGGCCGGGCGCAAGACCCACGCAAAGCTCGCGCTCGTGGTCCGCCGTGAGGGGAAGCACCTGCACCGCTACGTGCATATCGGCACGGGCAACTACCACCCCGCGACGGCCCGCCTCTACACGGACCTGGGGCTCTTCACATGTCGCGAGGACATCACCGAGGACGTCGCCGACCTGTTCAACTACCTGACGGGGTTCTCACGTACGCCGGCGTTTCGCAAGGTGCTCGTCGCCCCGGACGGTTTGCGGACCGGCTTGATCGCCGAGATCGAGCGCGTCACCAGGCGGCATCGTGCCGGCACGCCGGGTCGGATCGTGTGGAAGATGAACGCCATCATCGACGGCGCGATCATCCGCGCGCTGTGCGCCGCGTCGCAGGCGGGAGTTTGCGTCGACCTCCTGGTGCGGGGGGTCTGCGGCCTGCGGCCGGGTGTGCCCGGCATCAGTGAGCGGATCCGCGTGCGGTCGGTGGTGGGACGCTTCCTCGAGCATGCACGCATCTTCATGTTCACAAGCGGCGACGAGACGCGGTACTTCATCGGCTCGGCCGACATGATGGGGCGCAACCTGGACGCCCGCGTGGAGCTCCTGACGCCGGTCGAGGATGACGCGGCCCGAGAGGAGCTTCAGGCGATCCTCGCGACGGAACTCGACGACGACGACCTGGCCTGGTCGCTCACCCCGGAGGGGTCGTGGCACCGGGTCCAGGGTCCGATGGACGCCGCTCCGCGAAACAGCCAGGACGAGCTGATGGAGCGAAGCGCCGCGAGGTAGTTCTCCGCCCTGCACGACCGCGAAGTCCGAGCCGGAGATGCGGCCGAGCTCGTGCAGGTCGTCGTCGTTCCAGCTGGGGCTGGGGCGCCGGTGATGTGCCACGGCGACCCTTGCCGGCCAGGACCATTCGTAGTGCTCGAGGGCTCCCCTCCGAACGCCATTACAATCACCCGATCCTGGTCAACCAGGGTTCCAGTACCGTGAACAAAGTCCTTCGCACCATCATGTGGCCGGTCTCCCATATGCTCTCGTGGGTCTGGAGCCTGTTCCTGGCGGTGCTGCGTCGCGCGATGGCCAACGGGGCCACTGGCACCGCGAGCCAGTTCTCGTACAACACGTTCTTGGCGACGGTGCCGTTCATGTTCGTCGTCGTGACGGCGATCAACCTGTCGAGCCGGAATGCGTACCGGTCCCTGTTCGATGCGCTCGACGGGACGATACCCGGGATCGTCGGTCTCACCGACACGTTCAGGGACAGCACGGCCAGTGGTACCGCGGCCGGGTTCCTGATCCTGGCCGGCGTGATCGCCGGTCTGTACGTGGCGTCCAACGCGATCGGGGCGCTCGTTGACGGGCTCGACCGCGCGCAGCACCTCAACCACCGCCCATGGTGGCGGGCCAAGGTGATCAACTTCGGATTCGCACTCGGAGCGAGCGTCCTCGCCGCGGTCAGCACGTTGGCCCTCGCCGGCGGACCGAAGCTGGTTCGTGGTCTCGCCCGGCTGCTTGGCGCGAGTGACTCGGTCCGTGGGCTCGCGGACTCGCTGACGCTCCCGGTGGGCATCTTCACGTTGCTGCTCTTCACCGTGGTGATCTACCGGTATGGCCCCAACGGCATGCGTCTCGGCTACCGGACGCTTCTTCCCGGCGCGTTGCTCTCGGTGGTGGCGACGTTCGGGCTCACCAAGCTGATCCGTCTGTACGCCGACGCGTTCAACAACCTCGACGCGGTGTACGGCACGCTGGGGAGCTTGTTCGTCTACCTCACGTTCCTGTACTTCACGGGCCTGCTGTTCCTGGTCGGCGCGGAGCTCAACGCCGAACTCGTGCATCGTCGCCTGATCCGGGCCTCCACCAAGGACGCAGCGGCACGGGCGGCGAAGGAGGCCGCGACCACATTGGAGGCGTCCGACGCCCCGACGATCGACGGCGGCGTCGGCAAAGCGGGTCCGCTTGCGCCGACAACCCCGATCATGGACGTCGAGCCGCGCTGATGGGCACGGCGGTCGGGCCCGCCGGTGGGCGTTCTATCATCACCGTCGAATCCCATGGCCGACGACTCCCCCGACCGGGGCACACCGCAGCGAAAGCCCAAGAGCACGCCACCCGAGTGGCGCGTCGAAGGCCGCCCGGCCGAGAGCGACAGCGGTGGCGGTCGGCGCGTCAAGCCACCCGGGGGCCGGCGGTTCTGGTGGATCCTGGTGGGTGCGCTGGCCCTCAACTGGATCGTGTTCCAGGCGTTCGCACAGAACGAGCCCCAACGCATCACGATCCCGTACACCGAGTTCCTGACGCAGCTCGACAGCGGTAACGTCGAGAAGATCAGCTCGCTCGGCGACCGCATCACGGGCAACGCCCGAAACGAGATCCAGGAGGTCGACGGCACCGAGCGCGCAAAGGGCTTCCGGACCGTCCGGCCGAGCTACGTCCAGAACGACGACTTGCAGAAGCGGCTCGAGACCAAGGGCGTGCTGGACACGGCCAAGTCGCTCGACGAGCCCCGACCGTTCTGGGAGACGCTGCTGGTTGGCTTCGGCCCGGCGCTCCTGCTGATTCTGCTGTTCGTCTGGTTCTTCCGTCGCGCGGCCGGGGGCGCGGGTGGTGGTGGCGGGATCCTCGGGGTGGGAAAGTCGCGTGCCAAACGCTACGAGGCGAACGAACAGCGCACGACGTTCGAGGATGTCGCGGGCATCGACGAAGTCAAACTCGAGCTGTCGGAGGTCGTCGACTTTCTCGCGAACCCTGAGAAGTACCTGAAGCTCGGCGGCACGATCCCACGGGGGGTGCTGCTGTATGGGCCGCCCGGCACCGGCAAGACCCTGTTGGCCAGGGCGGTGGCGGGCGAGGCGGGTGTGCCGTTCTACTCGCTCTCGGCATCGGAGTTCGTCGAGATGTTCGTGGGTGTGGGTGCCAGCCGCGTGCGCGACCTGTTCAAGCAGGCCAAGGAGGCCGCGCCGGCGATCATCTTCATCGACGAGCTCGACGCCATCGGGCGCTCCCGTGGCGGCGGGGTGATGGGTGGGCACGAGGAACGCGAGCAGACGCTCAACCAGATCCTGACCGAGATGGACGGGTTCAGCGGCGCGGAAGGCGTCATCGTCCTGGCGGCCACGAACCGCCCCGAGATCCTGGACGCGGCGCTGCTCCGGCCAGGGCGGTTCGACCGGCGCGTCGCGGTCAACCCACCCGACCAGGCCGGGCGCCTCGCGATCCTCAGGGTGCACACTCGCCACATGCCGCTCGCGGACGACGTCGACCTGGAGGGGCTGGCGTCGTCGTCGCCCGGCATGGTCGGTGCCGACCTCAAGAACCTGGCCAACGAGGCGGCGCTGATGGCGGCGCGGCGCACCCACGAGCGGGTGCAGCTTTCAGATTTTACGGATGCACTCGAGAAGATCCTGCTCGGGGCGGAGCGCAAGATCATGCTCTCCAAGGAGGAGCGCGAGCGCACCGCCTACCACGAGTCCGGTCATGCCCTGCTCGGCATGATCGAGCCGGGGGCGGATCCGGTGCGCAAGATCTCGATCATCCCGCGCGGGCGGGCGCTCGGCGTGACCTTCCAATCGCCGTCCGCCGACCGGTACGGCTACGACGCCAAGTACCTGCGGGGCCGTATCGAGGGCGCGCTGGGCGGGCGGGCCGCCGAGCAGATCGTCTACGGCAACGTCACGACGGGGGCCGAGTCCGACCTGGAGCAGGTCACCCGCATCGCAAAGCAGATGGTGGGCCGGTGGGGCATGAGCGACGCGATCGGCCCGGTGTCGATCCTTCCGGGACCAAACGATGAGCCGTTCCTGTTGCCGGGGACCGGTCCTGGTGGCCCCTCCGCGCACACGCTCGAGCTCGTCGACAGCGAGGTCCGCAAGATCGTCGACGCGTGCTACGGCGAGGCGCTCGCCAAGCTGACCGCCAACAGGGACAAGCTGGAGGCGCTCACTCAGGCCCTCCTGGAGCGCGAGACCCTGGACGAAGCCGATGCCTACGCGGTGGCGGGGGTCCCGCGCCCGGCGCGCCCGAACCTGTTGAGCGATGGGATTCCGTCGCCGAGTCCAAGCAACGTCCCAGCGGGCTGAGCAGCCCTTCGGAGTGGCGTGCCGGCGGCCACCTCCCGCTGGATGCCGGCAAAGCGCGATCACCTGAGCGGCGATGGCGTGTCGCCTGCCAATTGGCGCTGTCGTCGTCGGCCAATCGTTACATCCGACGAGTGAGTCTTGTGACGGTTTGACACACATGGGTTCGCGCCGCAACGGCAGCGGGGCCTGAGCGATCGCGCCGAACCGGGCGGCCGTGACCGAGGTCTCGACATGCGTCGCGGGGTCGTCCGGGGTCGGAGACCTACGCGGGGCGTCGACGGGCACTCGAGGGCAGCCGTAGAACGAGCCCGTGGGGGACTACTCGTAGTGGAGCGCCTCCAGCGGGTTGAGGCGTGCGGCGCGCCGGGCCGGGAAGACGGCGGCCAGCACCCCTGCGATCACGGCCAGGACGAACACGACGACCAGAGTCACCACGGGGACGCTGAAGCTGAGGCCCTCGCCCTCGAGTCCCTTGATCATCACCCACCCGAGGAACAGGCCGACGCCAAGGCCGATGATCCCGCCGATCGCGCATGTGATCACGCTCTCGCTGCGGACGATCGCTCGAATCTGGCCGCGGGTCGTGCCGACCGCGCGCATCATCCCGATCTCCCGTGTGCGCTCGTATATCGACAGAAGGAGCGTGATGACCACGCCCACGAGCGAGATGAGCACGACGAACGCCAGGAGCGCGTAGATGATCGTGAGGATCAGGCTGGTCTGCTCGCCGATGAAGTCCTTGTATTCGGCGCGGGTCCTGACCTTGGCCTGTGGATACGACCGCTCGATCGCCGCTTCCACGGCGCCCTTGCCGTCCTTGGGGTCGATGCCGGGCCCGAAGGCGGTGAGCAGGACGCCGATCTCCCCGTCGGTCGAGACTTGCTGGAACGCCTCGTTCGAGACGGTGAAGCCGGTGAACAGCTGCGGGTCCTTGTACTCACCGACGACCCGGAAGGCAGCCGTCTTGCCGTCGATGGTGGTGACCTGGAAGTTGTCTCCGGCGGAGAGATCATGGGATTGGGCGAAGCCGCGCTCGATGATGGCACCGTCGGTGCCGAGCTGGTCGAGCAGGTCGTCGGTGCCGCCGTTCTGCCAGTCGAACCGGACCGCGGCACGGGCCCCGGCCGGGTCGATTGCGCTCAGCGCCTCCTTCTCGCCGTCGACCTTGACCTCGGCGAACCCGACCCCGAGCGCGGACGCCACCCCCGGCGCCGATCGGGCGACGTCGACGATCCCGGTCGGCAGCGGTGCGAAGTTCTCGCTGATGATGATCAGGTCGGAGCGGACGGTCTTGTCGAGGGCGTCGAAGAACGAGCTCTTGAGCCCGTCGATGAAGACCGAGAGAAAGACCACGAGGCCGATCCCCACCATGAGCGCCGCGGCGGTGGTCGCCGTGCGGGCGGGATCGCGCATCGTGTTCTGGCGCCCCAGGCGGGCGCTGGTCCCGAACAGGCGTTGCAGCGGCCAGCCGACGGTGCGGGCGAGCGGGCGGATGAGCATCCTCATCGCCATGGCCACGCCGATCAGGATCAGCACGGCTCCGAAGAGGATAAGGCCGAGCGACTGGTCCAGGTTCCCGGTGGTACGGAACCCGAGGACGATCAGCAACACCCCGACGAGCCCCAAGAACACCCCGACGGAGGGCCAGAACTTGGAGAACCGGGACTTCGGCAGGGTCGCACCCTCCCGCAGCACCGCGACCGGAGCGACCCGTGTTGCCCGGATCGCGGGGATGATCGCGGCGATGAGCGTGACCACGACGCCGACGATGAGCGGCACGATCACGGTTCGGGTCTGGAGCGTGATGCCGGTCGTCGGAAGGCCGAAGCCGACCGCCTCGAAGATCGTGTTGAGCAGCATCGCGAACAGCACGCCGACGCCGATGCCGATGATCGACGCGACCAGGCCGATGACGAAGGCCTCGATCAACACGCTTCGCATGATCTGACGGCGGCTCGCGCCGATCGTCCGCAGCATCGCCAACTCACGGACGCGCTGGGCGACGGTGATCGAGAACACGTTGAAGATGATGACCGCCCCGACGAGCACGGCGATGTACCCGAACCCCAGCAGGAAGTTCCGCAGGAACCCCAGGTCGTCGTTGATGTCGTTCGCCTGTCGGTCGGAGTTCTGCTGGCCGGTCTCGACGCGCACGTCGGCTGGCACCTCGGTGGCGATCCGCCGGGCCAGCGCATCGGCGCTGATCCCGGGCTCGGCGGCCACGACCACAGCGTTGACTTGGCCTTTGCGGTCAAACCAGCGCTGGGCGTCGGCGAGCGTCACCGCGGTGAGCGTGGCGCCCCCGATCGTGTCGGCGTCGGCGAACCGGAACGTGCCCACGATGCGGACCGGTTGCACCCCGGTGCGCGTCGCCAGCCCGACGCTGCGGCCGACATCGAGTTTCTCGCGCTTGGCGAGGTCGACGTCGACCGCGATCTCTCCGGGCGTAGTCGGGAACGCGCCGTTGACGAGTTGGTTCGTCTGGAACCGCTCGCTGGGCGTCGAGAACACCAGGTTCGGCGCGCCGCCGACCGAGGAGACGAACTCGCCGTCGACGACCACCGAGGCCAGATCCTGGATCAGGCCCTCGGCCGCGGCGACCCCGTCGACGCCCCGCACCGTGGCGACGAGCGAATCGGGGATCGGGCCCACCACCGCGCCCTCCGAACGGAATGCCTCGCGCCTGCTCACGACGACGTCGACACCCTCGTTCGCCTTCTCGAAGATCTCGTCGAACGCCCCGGTGATCTGATCGGTGAGGACGTAGGTGCCCGAGATCATCGCCGCGCCGAGCAGGATGGCGAGCGCGGTGAGCGCGGAGCGGAGCTTGCGGGACCCGAGGCTTCTGAGGGCGATGCGCAGCATTACTCGAGCGACTTGACGACGTCGAAGATCGCGTCCGCGGACAGCTTGCCGCCGTCGCGCACGATCAGGCCGTCCTGGAGGAACATGACGCGGTCGGCGTTGGCCGCGGCGCGAGGGTCATGGGTGACCATGACGATGGTCTGGCCGAGGTCGTCGGCGGAGCGGCGAAGGAGGTCGAGGATCTCCTGGCCCGTCTTCGTGTCGAGGTTGCCGGTCGGCTCGTCGGCGAAGACCACTGCGGGACGCGCGATGAGCGCTCTCGCGATCGCGACACGCTGTTGCTGGCCGCCCGAGAGCTCTGAGGGGCGGTGGTCGAGGCGGTCGCCGATGCCGACCTCAGCGACGAGCTGCTTCCGCCACCCGCCGTCCGGCTTCGTTCCGGCGACGGCGAGCGGGAGATCGAGGTTCTCACCGGCCGTCAGCATCGGCAGGAGGTTGAAGAACTGGAACACGAAACCGATCTTCTCGCGTCGCAGCAGGGTCAGGGCCTTGTCGCCGAGGCCGGTGATCTGGGTCCCGTCGATCCACGTCTGGCCGCTGGTTGGCGCGTCGAGGCCAGCGAGGATGTGCATGAGCGTCGACTTGCCGGAGCCGGACGGGCCCATGATCGCGACGAACTGGCCCCGGTCGAGGTCCAGGTCGACACCGCGCAGGGCGTCGACGGCGGTGTCGCCCGTGCCAAATCGGCGAGTGACGCCACGTGCGGAGACCACCGCGGTGCTCGGGGGGGCAGTCACACTGGCGGTGTGTTCGACCTGTTCCGTCAACGTATTTCCTCCTTGAGCGACCGACCGCAGCACCCTACCAATCCAGACCCGCTCCGCTGTGAATCGATGGTGAACGAGTCGTACGTCGCGCGCCGTCCACCCAGGCGCCGCCGGTACTGCCGTGAGAGCGGTTAGCCTCCAAGATAATGATGCGTCGCCCTGTGTTGGCTCTGCTGCTCACGCTGCTCGTCCCAGCCGCGGCGAGCGCAGGCGACCGCGCGCTCGTCCTGGCTGTGGATCGCGGCGTGGGGTCGGTCGCCTCGGCATCTCGCGCCGCGGCAGGCGGAGCGCCGTCGTCGGTGCAGGTCCACTACGACCGTGCGCGTGATCTGCAGGAGAGCGTGCGTGAGGCCGCCCCGTTCTCGTCGTCGTGCCGCTTGCTGGGCGGTTGGGCAGCGCGGTACGCGGCGGCTGAGGTTGCGTCAGCCGAGGGGTTCGATCGGCTCGATCCGGCCCGTGCCCGCAGGTTCCGCGCGACTGCGGCGGTCGCGCGAACGCGCCTCGTGTCGGCGCGCACGTCATGCCGGCCTGGGCCCGCGGCCACGGGCGCTGTGATCCCCGCGCTGATCGAGCCACGCCCGTGGGCGGCGTCGTTCGGTCAGATCGTCGCGCGGGCGCCTTCAGGTGCCGATGCCGCGACGCTCTTTGCCAACGGCGCGTCGGCGGGGCCTCTTGTCATCGCCGGCGGAGTCGCCAGAGCCCGTCTGACCGGCCGAGCCGGTCGCTATGACCTGGAGGTCCGTTTTGCCCGTGCAGGAGTCGCGGTCGGCCGTGCGCGGTCGCCGGGGGTGTGGCTTCTGCCCGACTCGGCATCCGGCTCGGTCCGCGCTTCCGATCTCGATGCCGGGTGGCAGGCGCGGGTGCGTGACGCGGTGGCGCGCTTCTCGGGGATTTCCGCCGTGTGGGTGCACGACTTGTCGAGCGGCCGCGCGGCGAGTTGGAACGCGGGAGCGCTCTTCCCGGCGGCGTCGACGGTCAAGTTGGGGGTCCTCGTCGAGGCCGCACGCCGGATGGGTCCGCAGCCCGAGGAGTCGGCCGTGCTCCATGACGCCCGTGCCATCGGCGCGTGGAGCTCCAACCTGGCGGCCAACCGGCTGCTGCGGCGGATCGGCGGATCGGCGGGCGCGCAGGGGGCGTTGCGGCGAATGGGAGCCACGTCGAGCACGTACACGGGGCCCTACATCGTCGCGACCGCGCGTCCCCCGGTCGATGCTTTGCGCCAACCGCCCCGGGTCTCGGGTCGCGTGACGTCGGCGGTGGATCTCGGTACGGTCATGCGGGTGTTGCACGAAGCGGCGATCGGGAACGCCGGAGCGCTTGCCGCCACACGGATGACCCGGACCCAGGCGCGTCTGGTGCTTGGGCTCCTGCTCTCGTCGGAGGCGGCGGGTGACAACCTCGGGTTGTTCCGCGAGTCGCTCGGAGCGGGCGTTCCGGCCGCGCAGAAGCACGGGTGGATCTCGTCGGCACGTCACTCGGCGGCCGTCGTCTACACCGCCCGCGGCCCCGTGGTGGTCGTCGCGTTGACCTACCAGCGCCCGTTGGCGCGGTCGGCAGCAGCCCGCCTGGGCGGCGAGCTCGTCACGATCGCGACCTCGGCGCAGTAACCCGCCCCGGTGCAAGACCGTCGCCGGTGATCGTTGCCCGGGCGCTGATCGGGGGTGGAGCGGTGTCAGGAGCTTGCTTGGTCCTCGGTCGAGCTCAGGCCCAGCACCTTGATCACGTCGCGCATCGAGAGGATTCCCACAAGGTGCTCCTCTTCGAACACGACGATGTGGCGGATGTGGTGCTTGGTCATCGCTTCGGCGGCTTGGGTGGCCGGCCAGCTGGGCGCGGCGGTGATGACCTGGCTGTGCATGTAGTCGCCCACCAGGGCGTCGTCAGGGTCGGCGCCCTCGGCCAGCGCGCGCAGGATGTCCCGTTCGGTCACGATCCCGGGGCCGGGCAGCGTCGGGTCGATCACGAGCGCGGCGCCGGTCTTGTACTGCCCCATCCGTACCGCTGCCTGGCGGAGCGTGGTGGCGGCGCCGACCGTAGCCTCGATCGGCGACATGATCTCGGACACGGGAACGGACATGCCCAGTACCTTACCGGTCGGTCCCGACCTTGTCGCGTTCGTCACATGAGGTTCTCCGTATGAACGACATCAGCATCCCTTCCGGGGATAGGTCTCTTGCTGCGACGGTCTCGGGTGAGGACCCCCGTCTCGTGTTCCTGCACGCCGGTGTCGCAGATCGGCGGTCGTGGTACGAGGTGATGGCGGCGCTCGCTCCCGAGCGCCCCGCGCTGGCCTACGACAGACGAGGCTTCGGTGGCACCCCGGCGGCTGACGCACCGTTCCTCAACGTCGACGACCTTTGGGCCGTCCTCCAGGCGCGCATCACCGGCCCGGCCGTGCTCGTCGGCAACTCGCAGGGTGGACGCCTCGCGATCGACTTCGCGCTGGCGCATCCCGCAGGGGTGGAGCGCCTCATCCTGATCGCCTCGGCGGTCGGCGGCGCGCCCGAGACCGACTGGGTTGCGGAGATCGGACAACCACTCGTCGACCAGATCGAAGCGGCAGAGGAGGCGGGCGACCTGGACGAGGTCAACCGGCTGGAGGCCCTGATCTGGCTCGACGGCGCTGCGGGTCGCGAGGGCCGGGTCGGAGGCGCCGCGCGCGAGCTCTTTCTCGAGATGAACCTCATCGCGCTCGCGAACCAATCGGCCCCCCAGGCGCTCGAACCGCCGTCGGCCTTCGAGCGACTTGAGCGCCTGATGATGCCCGTACTGGTCATCGTCGGTACTCGCGATCTGCCACACCAGCTCGCGCGGTCGCGCGTGATCGCCGCTCGCATCCCGAACGGCCGGCTCGTCGAACTCGAAGGCGTCGCTCACTTGCCGCAGTTGGAGCGACCGGTGGACGTGGCCGACCTGATTCGTGGCGCCACGGCTGACCATTGACGTCCCTCGACGCCATACAAAAGTATGGCGTACACACCATCCACAAGGTAGTATTCACATATGGCACGGCGAAAGACGACGATTACGCTCGATCCGGCCAAGGTCGACGCCGCAGTGGGCCTGACAGGGGCGTCGTCGACATCGTCGGTCATCGACCTTGCGCTCGACCGCTTGATCGCCGTTGAGCGCTTGCGGCGCGATCTCATTGCATATGGCCACGACGCCCCGGATGACGCCGAGATCGCTCTGGGCACGTTGCCGGTCGCTTTCGATCTCGATGACGACGATGTCGACTACGATGCGCTCTACGGGCCGTAGTGGCCGAGGCGCCGGTACCAAAACGGGGTGAGGTCTGGTTTGCAGATGTCGCGGGCGACAAGCGCCGACCCGTGCTCATCCTGACACGTGATCCCTTGGGGGCGTTTCTGCACTCTGTGATCTGCGCCCCCATCACATCTCGTATCCGGGGTCTCTCGACCGAGGTGGGCATCGGTGCCGAATCGGGGCTCGTTCAGCCGTCGGTCGCCAACCTCGACAACGCCCTCCTGCTGGCGCGCACCCGCCTGATCAAGCGACTGGGCACCGCCGGCGACTCCGTGATGGACGCGGTGTGTGATGCGTTGGCCGTTGCGGTTGGCTGCAGATCGGGCGGCGGTCATCGCCGACTGTGAGTCACCGCCGGCTGGGGTTCTCGTCACCACGTGTCAACGCCATTTGATTTTTTCGGTCGTCATCCCCGCACGGAGCGGCTGTGCATCGCCTGGACGAGGTCCAATCGTACAGTCGCCCGGCGGCGCTGCGGGTGCTGCGAACGTCCTCCCGTCGGTCGATCTGCATCTATCTCTCGCCCCTCAGCTCCATTCCGCGCAGTCCGCTGAAGAACCCGGCCTCCAGGAGGAACGCCTCCATCGGAGAGCCGAACACCGAGGTGCCGTCGACGCGTTCGATCGCGACGCGGCGGCCGCGTCCGGTTCGCACCCAATTGGCCAAGGCGGTGACGGCCGAATGGCACCACGACGGATCGGGTTCGCGCAACGTCAACAGGCCCTTTCCGCCGCGTTCAAGGTAGAGGACCGGGGTGCCGTCCATCAGCACGACCTGAGCTCCAAACGTACGTGACGGGCCGCGGCCGGCACCGCGCCTGGGCCATGGCACGGCGGCTCCGAACGGCTGGGCGGGGTCGGCTGCTCCCAGCACAAGCGCCGCCGACTCGGTGTCGGCATTACGCAGATCGCGCAGCCGCTCGACCGCGCCGGGCATCGCGAACTGGGCACCGCCCAGACCGGCGAGGAAGTACCCGCGGCGGCAGCGACCGAGGGTCTCGAGCTCGGACAGCGGGCGGTATACGGCCGCGAAGCCCCCGGGCACGCCGTCGCCCAGCACGGCCGCCCGGGTCACGACGCCATGGCGCTCGAGCAGCAGTTCGGCTTGTGCGCGCAGACGCTCGTCGCCGGACGGGGCGCGGGCGAACAGGCGCCGGGTCAGCGACCACCGGCCTGCGATCGCGCCGTGCGCGGCGCCGCCCCCGCGGGCCGTGCGGCGGCCGAAGCGCGACGAGCTCGACCGGGGCTGCGGCAGCTTGCGCGGCGCCCGCAGTGGCATCCACAGGTCGTTGGTGGCCTCACCGGCCCAGACCAAGCTCCACAGCGTTGAGAACACCTCCTCGGGAGCGGCGTCCACGGCCTCGAGGAGCTCGTCCCAGAAACCGGCGCCGCCCGCAAGGGCCTCGCGCACCGAGCGGACGAGGTTTCCGTCGGGCGGAGGATCTGACGGCGGTGGGCCGAACAGCGTCGCGTCTTCGCGGAAGTACAGCGCCACGCGGCCGCCATCGCGGCCCATCGCGCCGGAGCCGACCCACACCAACTCGCCGGCGCCGGCGAGTGCGTCAAGCCACGTGGGCGAGTAGCCGCCGATGCGCCGTGGGAACACCTCCTGCTCCCACTGCGCCGCGGGAAGGGCGAGGCCCTGGAGGGGGGCGATGACCTCGCGCAGCGCGTCGACGCCCGGGGTCTGGTGGCGGCGATCGATGCGATGCCAGGCGGGTAGGAACCTTCCGAGCGCCTCGGGATCGACCGGCTCGACCTCTTTGCGCGCGGCAGCGAGGCTCGCGCGCCGCAGGCGACGCAGCACCTCGCCGTCACACCACTCACGACCACTCCCGCCGGGCCGGATCTCGCCGCGCAGAAGCGCACCCGCGTCCTCCAACGCCATCAGCTCCGCGACGGCCGCATCGGCGGCGATGTCGAGTCGGTCTGCGATCTGCTGTGATGTGAACGGCCCGTGCGTGCGGGCGTACCGGGCGACGAGTGAGCGCAGTGCCCCTGGGACCGGCTCGAGGAAGACATCCGGCAAGCCGGCCGTCGGCATCACCCCCAGCCCGTCGCGGTAACGGCCGGCGTCCTCGGCGGCGATCCACCGCTCTTCACCACCCAGGCGGACCTCGGTCGCACGCCGCTCGTCGCGGAGCGTTTGGAGTAGTTCGAGCGCGCGTTCGGGCTCCACAAGGCGTTCGGCGGCTTCGGTGATGGTCAGGTCGCCGAGGCGTCGCAGCAGGTCGTGCAGCCCATCCGCGCTCCGGGCCCGGGCGCGCTCGGACAGGCCCTGAAGGTCGGCCTCGAGCGCTTCGAGCGCCTGTGCGTCGATCAGCTCGCGAAGCTCGTCCTGCCCCAAGAGCTCGCGTAGCAGGTCGCGGTCGAGCGAGAGGGCGGTCGCGCGCCGTTCGGCGGCCGGCGTGTCGTCCTCGTACATGTACGTGGCGACGTACTCGAACAGCAGCGACCCGGCAAACGGCGAAGCCGTGGCCGTCTCGACGTCCACGACCGCCAGCTCGCGCGACTGGATGCGTCGCAGAAGATCACGGAGCGCCGGCAGATCGAACCAGTCGTTGAGGCACTCCCGGTAGGTCTCGAGGATGATCGGAAAGCTGCCGTAGCGACGGGCGACCTCCATCAGCGAAGCGGCTTTGAGTCGCTGCTGCCACAGCGGGGTGCGCCGCCCCGGCCGCCGTCGTGGGATCAACAGGGCTCGCGATGCGTTCTCGCGAAATCGCGCCCCGAACAGCGCGGTCGAGCCGAGCTCGCCGACCACCAGATCTTCGACATCCCCCGGCTCGATCAACGCGATCTCGGCGGCCGGAACCTCGTCGGCGTCGGGCAGGTGGATCGCGATGCCGTCGTCGCTCCAGATGGCGTGCGCGGTCATGCCGCCCCGCTCGCGCAGGCGCGATTGCAATGCCATCGCCCACGGGGCGTGCACTCGTGCGCCGAACGGTGTCAACACGCACAGCCGCCAGTCGCCGATCTCGTCGCGGAAGCGCTCGACGACGACCGTGGTGTCGCTCGGTACGGCGCCCGTCGCGTCGACCTGGTCATTGAGGTAGGCCATCAGGTTGGTGGCGGCGCGCTCGTCGAACGCCGACTCGGATCTCAGCCTGGCGAGCGCGCGGTCGGGGTGGGCTGCCACGAGCTCCCGGGCCAGCTTGCCGACCTCGCGACCCAGCTCGACCGGCCTACCGATGCCTTCGCCCTTCCAAAACGGCACTGCGCCGGGCACCCCGGGCGCGGGCGAGACCAGCACGCGATCCCTCGTGATCTCCTCGATGCGCCAGCTCGATGCGCCCAGCAGGAATGTCTGGCCGGTGCGCGCCTCGTACACCATCTCCTCGTCGAGTTCGCCGACGCGGGTGTTGCCGTCCACCAGGTACACGCCGTACAAGCCGCGGTCGGGGATCGTGCCGGCGTTCTGCACCGCGAGCTGGCGTGCGCCGCCGCGGCCGCGCACGGTGCCCTCGGTGCGATCCCATACGACTCGCGGCGCGAGCTCGGCGAACTCGTCGCTGGGGTAGCGACCCGAGAGCATGTCGAGCACGCCCTCGAGCTGTTCACGTGAGAGGTCTGCGAACGGGTAGGCGCCGCGGGCCAGGGCGTGGAGGTCGTCCACGGTCCACGGGTCGCCGGATGGGGGAATGGGACTCGCAGCTGACACCGTCGCCACGATCTGCTGGGCGAGGACGTCGAGTGGCAGACGCGGGACGTGGGTTTCCTCGATCGCCGCCTCGCGCATGCGGCTGACGACGGCGGCGCATTCGAGCAGGTCTCCGCGGTACTTCGGAAATATTCGACCGCGGCTTGCTGCGCCCACCTGGTGACCCGAGCGACCGACGCGCTGGATGCCGCGGGCGACGCTGCGGGGACTCTCCACCTGGATGACGAGGTCGATGGCGCCCATGTCGATGCCAAGCTCCAGGCTGCTGGTCGCGACAAGGGCCGGCAGACGCCCGGCCTTGAGCTCCTCCTCGATGATGATCCGCTGCTCCGCCGCCAGGCTGCCGTGGTGGGCGCGGGCGACCTCGGCCCCGGCCAGCTCGTTGAGCCGCAGGGCCAGGCGCTCGGCCAGGCGCCGGTTGTTGACGAAGATCAGCGTCGATCGGTGTGCCCGGATCAGGTCGAGGATCGCCGGGTAGACGGCCGGCCAGATCGACTTGCGGTTGCCACCGTCGCCCGGCACCGACAGCGGGTCGTCAAGGATCGGCGCGCCGGGGTTTGCCAGGTCGCGCATGTCGTCGACGGGCACGATGACCTCGAGGTCGAGCTCCTTGCGCTGACCCGCGTCGACGATGGTGACCGGGCGGGGCGTCCCCGATTCGTCCTGCCCACCCAGGAACTGGGCGATCTCGCTGAGCGGTCGTTGCGTGGCCGAGAGCCCGATGCGCTGGAGCGGTCCGTCCGTCGCTCGCTCCAGGCGTTCCAGGCTGAGCGCTAGGTGGGCGCCGCGCTTGGTCGCCGCAACGGCGTGGATCTCGTCGAGGATCACCGTGCGCGCCGCCTGCATCATTTCGATCCCGCGGGAGGTCAGGAGCAGGTACAGGCTCTCGGGTGTTGTGATCAGGATGTCGGGGGGCGTGCGCAGCATCCGTGCGCGATCGCGCTGGGAGGTGTCACCGGTGCGGACGGCAACCGAGAGCTCTGGCAGCTCGAGGCCCTGGCGCCGGGCCGCGTCGGCGAGGCCTGCGAGCGGTCCGCGCAGGTTGCGCTCGACGTCGTAGTTGAGCGCCTTGAGCGGCGAGATATACACCAGGCGCGTGGCGGTCTCTCCGCGCAGACGCTCCTCGATGAGCGCGTTGATCGCCCACAGGAACGCGGCGAGCGTCTTGCCGCTTCCGGTCGGGGCGACGATCAGCGCATGCTCACCGGCCGCGATCGCAGGCCATCCGAGGCGCTGCGCGTCGGTCGGCAGGGCGAATGCGCGCGCGAACCAATCTGCGACGAGCGGATGGAACGGAGCCGTACGGGCGGGAGCTGTCGCCACCCGTGAATCCTAGCCGCCGGGCGTGGGTCCCGACCGCCTCCGGTCAGGGCGCGATCCCCAGGGCATTCGGCAATCCGAGGACTTCGTGACCGACGCCGAGATGGCCTGGGCGTCGAGACCCTGAGTCAAGCCCTGGTTGATGTCACTGGCTGAAGCGCCACTGGGAGTGGCTGGTAGACTGCCTCGGCGGCCGTGACCGGCGCGCTGTGGGGCCGAGCAGGTGGCGTCAGAGTGGCCGATCGCGTCACCGACGGAACGTTGAGCGCCGTACCCGACCCGGGCTCCGGCGCCGACGAGGTCCCGCTGCCCAAGCAGGGGACGCACGGCTGTGGCAGGCCCGCCACCGTGGTACGGCGTGATCCACGCGCGCTGGCTGCAATGAACACACGATCTTGGAGAGACCGATGCTGATCAACGAACGAAGCAAGCGCGTCATACCGTTTCGCCCGCACGACGCCAAGCGGGTTGGCGACGGGGCGTTCTACATCGACCAGATCATCTGGCTGAACGGCGACCGCATCGAGGTGGGCGAGAAGGTCGGGTTCAACTTCGGGTGCTACGTCAATGGCTTCGGGGGGCTCACGATCGGGGACCGAACGATCATCGGCCCGTACACCATGATCCATACCGCCAACCATGAGATGGAAACGGACCGACCGATCCCGGAGCAGGGGTGGAACCTCGGCCCGGTCGCGGTCGGCGCCGACTGCTGGATCGGTATGGGCGTGTGCATCCTCCCCGGCGTGACCTTGGGCGACGGTTGCGTGGTCGGTGCAGGCAGCGTCGTGACCCGCGACGTCGAGCCGTACTCGATCGTCGTCGGCAACCCCGCGAAGGCCATCAAGAGCCGCGTGAACTCGTGAGGGTCCTCTTCCTGCAGCGGCAGCCGTGCGTCCGTGCGCTCAAGTACGCGGTCGGGCTTCGGGGCGCGTGGCCCGAACTCGAGCTGGGGTTCGCCTATCAAGGGCGCACCCTGACCGAGTTCTACGGCTCCGGCGACGAGCTCTTCGACGTGTGGTGGGATCTCGGTCAGGACGCCCAGCCCGTCGACGAGCTGCGGGCCGTGCTCGACGACTTCCAACCCCACCTGATCCACAGCCACAACCTCCCCGATGTGCTCACCGTGCTCGCCCTCGAGTTGGTTGGCGACGCCATCCCGCTCGTCCACGACATCCACGATCTCCAGAGCTTGCGTCATACCCCGTACCGCGATGGCTTTCCGGAGCCGGTCGACCCGCTCGACCTGGAGCGCGCCGCCATCGAGGGGGCCTCGGCGCTCATCACGGTCTCGCCCGAGCTGGTGGACGTGGTGCGGGCCCGGTACGAGCTGCCGAGCACGACGCTCGTCTTGGGCAATCTCGCGCTGCGCCGCGACCGCATCGTCGACCTGCCCGAACGCGCGGTCGCCGAGCGTCCGCGGACAATTGTGTACGAGGGAAGCCTCTCGACCGACGGGAGCCACTACGACCTGCGCGAGATCTTCCGCGCCGTTGCTCACGCCGGGTTGGCGGTCGCCATCCACCCGGCACGGCCGGCTCCCGACTACCAGGCCCTCGCAGCGGACTGGCCGAACATCCGGTGCTATGAGCCCCTGGATCCCGCCACCCTCATGCAGACGATCCCGCGGTATGACCTGGGCTGGACGGGTTTCAACGGAACCCTGAACGCAGCCCACCTCGACACGGTGCTTCCCAACAAGTTGTACGAGTACCTCGGCGCTGGGCTGCCCGTCGTGACGCTTCGCGAGCACCTGGCCCTACGCAGGTTCGTCGAGCGGGAGGGCGTTGGCGTGGTGCTCGACGACGTCGCCGACATCGCGGATGCGGTCCGGGATCTCGACATGGCGTCCCTGCGTCGCACCGTCGCCGAGAAGCGCCACCGCTTCACGTTCGAGGCCCAGATCGGAGAGGTCATCGACCTCTACCGTGATCTGGTCAGCATGCGACGAGCCGTCGGCAACGCCGCCGCCGGATAGGTCGGCCCGTCGCCTCGGACCATCGCGTTCGCGGACGGGACCGCGAGCAGACAGCCTGCGAGCGCGAGCGTGATGCGTGCTCGCTCGTGACACGCGCCAGGGCCGACGGCCGGCGGGTCCGATTCGGGGCGCCGAGACAGAGCGCTAGCGGAGCGGCATGCTGGTGGGCGCGACCGGCTCCGGAAGGACGGTGTCGCCGACCAGGTACCGGTCGACCGATGCGGCGCACGCACGGCCCTCGGCAATGGCCCACACGATCAGGCTCTGGCCGCGGCCCATGTCGCCGCAGACGAACACGCCCTCCTGGCTGGCCTGCCAGTTGGCGTCACGGGCGACGTTGCCACGCGCGTCGAGCTCGACGCCCAGCTCCGTCAGGAGCCCTTCGCGCTCCGGGCCGACGAAGCCCATCGCGAGCAGCACCAGCTCGCACGGGATCTCGGTCTCCGATCCGGGGAGCGGCTGGAACGACGGGCGGCCGTCCGTGACGACAATCTCGACCGCCGACGCTTTGAGCGCCCGGACATTGCCGTCCTCGTCGCCCAGGAACTCGGCCGTCGAGATCGCGTACTGCTGATCGACGCCCTCCTCGTGCGCCGCCGAGCTCATGTACATGAGCGGCCATGTCGGCCACGGGGTGCTGTCGGCCCGCGCCTCGGGGGGGCGGGGCATGATCTCGAGCTGCACGACGTTGGTCGCGCCTTGGCGGTTGGACGTGCCCAGGCAGTCGGCGCCGGTGTCGCCGCCGCCGATGATCACCACGTTCTTTCCCGCGGCGGTGATAGGCGTCTCGGCGATGTCGCCTGCGACGACCTTGTTCGACAAGGGGAGGTACTCCATGGCCTGGTGGATGCCAGTGAGCTCGCGCCCCGCAATCGGAAGCTCGCGCCACGCCGTGGCGCCGCCGGCGAGCACGATCGAGTCGAACTCGCGCCGCAGCTCCTGCACGGGGATGTCGACGCCGACGTTTGCGTTGACGCGGAACTCGGTGCCCTCGGCCTCCATCTGCTCCAGGCGCTGGTCGAGCACGTGCTTTTCCATCTTGAAGTCGGGAATACCGTAGCGAAGGAGCCCGCCGATGCGGTCCGCCCGCTCGAACACCACGACCTCGTGCCCGGCACGCGTCAGCTGCTGGGCCGCCGCAAGACCCGCCGGCCCTGATCCCACGACGGCGACGCGCCGTCCGGTCTTGACCGTCGCGATGATGGGCTCCAGCCATCCTTCGTCGCGGGCACGGTCGGCGATCTTGACCTCGATCTGCTTGATCGTCACCGCGGGGGCGTTGATGCCCAGGACGCATGCCGCCTCGCACGGGGCGGGGCAGAGACGGCCGGTGAACTCCGGGAAGTTGTTGGTGGCGTGCAGGCGGTCGCTCGCCTCGTGCCACAGGTCCCGGTGTACCAGGTCGTTCCAATCCGGGATGATGTTGCCGAGTGGGCAGCCCTGGTTGCAGAACGGGATCCCGCAGTCCATGCAGCGCGCAGCCTGCGTGCGGACCTTGTGGGTCGGGAAGTCCTTGTAGACCTCGTGCCAGTCACGCAGCCGCTCGGGCACGGGCCGCCGTTCGGGCAGCTCGCGCTCATGCTTCAGAAAGCCGGTGGCGTCTCCCATAAGTTCCCCTACAACTTAGTCGTGGGCGGCAGCGAGGACCGCGCTGGTGAGATCGCCGCCCTCTTCGGCGCTCTTCTTCTCGGCTTCGAGCACGCGCTTGAAGTCCTTGGGCATGAGCTTGACGAACTCCTCGACGGCGGTCTCCCAGCGCCCAAGCAGGCGGGCGGCCACCGCCGAGTCGGTCTCGTGCTGATGGCGGTTGACGCGGTCGAGCAGGAACGCGCGGTCGGCCGCGTCGAGCGGGTCCAGGTCCACCATCTCCATGTTGACCCGCCGCGGGAACGCCCCGTCGGGATCGTGCACGTACGCGATGCCGCCGCTCATGCCGGCGCCGAAGTTGCGGCCGGTGGGACCGAGTACGACGACCCGCCCGCCGGTCATGTACTCGCAGGCATGGTCGCCCACGCCCTCGACGACGGCGATCGCACCGGAGTTGCGGACACAGAACCGCTCACCGACCACGCCGCGCAGGAACATCTCGCCACCGGTTGCGCCGTACAGGATGACGTTGCCCGCGATGACGTTCTCCTCGGCGGCGAACAGCGAGCCGTCGGGCGGGCGGACGACGATGCGGCCACCCGACAGGCCCTTGCCGGTGTAGTCGTTGGCATCGCCTGACAGCCGCAGCGTCAGCCCGCGCGGCGCGAACGCCCCGAAGCTCTGCCCGGCCGATCCGGTCAGGTTGATGACGATGGTGTCCTCGGGCAGGCCTTCGCCCCATCGCCTGCTGATCTCCTGGCCGACGAGCGTGCCGACGGTGCGGTTGACGTTGCGCACCGGGACGCTGAACTCGACCTTCGTCATGTGGTCGAGCGCGGGCGCGGCGCGCTGGATCAGCTCGATGTCGAGCGCACGCTCAAGGCCGTGGTCCTGCACCTTTGTGCAAGTGCGCGCGTCACCTTCTGCGGGCTCCGGCATCTGCAGGATCGGTGTCAGGTCCAGTTTGGACGCCTTCCAGTGCGCGATGGCCCTGGATGTGTCCAGGAACTCGGCGTGGCCGATGGCCTCCTCCATCGTCCGGAAGCCGAGCTCGGCCAAAAGCTCGCGGACCTCCTCGGCGATGAACTCAAAGAAGTTGACAACGAACTCCGGCTTGCCCGAGAACCGCTTGCGAAGCTCCGGGTTCTGCGTGGCGATGCCGACCGGGCAGGTGTCCAGGTGGCAGACCCGCATCATCACGCACCCCGACACCACCAGCGGCGCGGTGGCGAATCCGTACTCCTCGGCGCCGAGGAGCGCGGCGATGATCACATCGCGCCCGGTCTTCATCTGGCCGTCGCACTGGACCACGATCCGGTCACGCAGGCGGTTGAGCAGGAGCGTCTGCTGCGTCTCGGCCAGTCCGAGTTCCCACGGCGCGCCCGCGTGCTTGATCGAGGTGAGTGGCGAGGCGCCCGTACCGCCGTCGTGGCCGGAGATCAGCACGACGTCGGCGTGCGCCTTCGACACCCCTGCGGCCACGGTCCCGACGCCCACTTGGGCGACGAGCTTGACGTGCACGCGTGCCTCGGGGTTGGCGTTCTTGAGGTCGTGGATGAGCTGGGCCAAGTCCTCGATCGAGTAGATGTCGTGGTGGGGTGGGGGCGAGATCAGGCCCACGCCGGGCGTCGAGTACCGCACCTTGGCGATCCACGGCCACACCTTGTTGCCGGGAAGCTGGCCGCCCTCACCGGGCTTTGCACCCTGCGCCATCTTGATCTGAAGGTCCGTGCAGTTGACCAGGTACTCGCTGGTGACGCCGAACCGACCCGAGGCGACCTGCTTGACCGCGCTGCGTCGCCAGTCGCCGTTGGGCTCCACCTCGTAGCGGTCCCGGTCCTCGCCGCCCTCGCCGCAGTTGGAGCGCCCGCCGATGCGGTTCATCGCGATCGCCAGGGTCTCGTGCGCTTCGGCTGAGATCGAGCCGTAGCTCATGGCTCCGGTCGAGAACCGCTTGACGATCTGTGCGACCGGCTCGACCTCCTCGATCGGCACCGGCGGCCGCGTGCCAAACCGGAACTGGAAGAGACCGCGCAGCGTCGCCAAGTGCTCCGCCTGGTCGTCGACCAGGCGCGTGTACTGCTTGAAGATCTCATACCGGCCGGTGCGCGTCGCGTGTTGCAGCTTGAACACGGTCTCGGGGTTGAACAAGTGGTACTCGCCCTCGCGCCGCCACTGGTACTCGCCACCGCCGTCAAGGCCACGGTGGGCCAGTTCGGTCGGGCGGTCGGGGTAGGCGCGGCGGTGGCGCCGGGCGATCTCCTCGGCGAGTTCCTCCAGGCCGATGCCGCTCAGGCGGCTGACGGTACCGGTGAAGAACTCCTCGACCAGCTCCTCGGACAGGCCAATCGCCTCGAAGATCTGCGCCCCGGTGTAGGAGGCAACCGTCGAGATGCCCATCTTGGACATGACCTTGAGGATGCCCTTGTCGCAGGCCTTGATGTAGTTCTGGCGGGCCTTCTCCGGGTCGTCCAGCTCGGTCAGGCGCTGCGCGATGATGTCCTCGATCGTGGCGAACGCCAGATACGGGTTGATGGCGGCTGCGCCGTAGCCGATCAGCAGGCACATGTGATGGCACTCGCGCGCATCGCCGGCCTGGACGACAAGGCCGACCTTGGTGCGCGACTTCTCGCGGATCAGGTGGTGGTGCACAGCGCTCGTCGAGAGGAGCGACGGGATCGGGGCGAGCTCAGCCGTGGAGCCTTTGTCCGACAGGATCAGGATCTGGGCCCCGGCCGCGATCTCCATCGACGCGCGCTGGCGGATCTCGTCGAGCGCGGCACGGAGGCCTGCCGCGCCGTTCGCCACGGGATAGAGACACGGGATGATCGCAGATCGGAAGTCCGGGGTCTCGGGCTGCGACGCGACGTCCGTGAGCTTGCGCAGCTCGTCGTTGTCGATGACCGGGTGCTCCAGGAAGATCTGCCGGCAGGACGATGCTTGCGGATCCAAGAGGTTGGCCTCGGGGCCGATGGTTCCGCCGAGCGCCGTGACAAGCTCCTCGCGGATCGCATCGAGGGGCGGGTTGGTGACCTGGGCGAAGAGCTGCTGGAAGTAGTCGAACAGCAGGCGCGGTCGCGCGGAGAGCACGGCGATCGGCGTGTCGGTGCCCATGGAGCCGGTCGGCTCGACCCCGGCACGGGCCATCGGCTCCAGGATGACCTTGACTTCCTCGGTCGTGTAGCCGAACGTCTGCTGGCGCTGCAGCACGTCGGCGTGCGCCGGCAGCTCTTGGGCGGGCGCCGCAAGGAACTTGAGGTCCACGAGGTTCTCGCGCAACCACGCGCCGTACGGGCGCCGCGATGCGAGATCCGCCTTGATCTCGTCGTCGCCCACGATGCGGCCTTGGTTGGTGTCGACCAGGAACATGCGGCCCGGCTGCAGGCGGCCTTTCAGGACGACGTCCTCGGGAGCGACGTCCAGCACGCCCACCTCGGAGGCCATGATGACGAGATCGTCGCTCGTGACGACGTAGCGCGAGGGGCGAAGGCCGTTGCGGTCGAGCACCGCGCCGATGACCGTGCCATCGGTGAACGCGATGGACGCCGGGCCGTCCCACGGCTCCATGACCGACGAGTGGAAGCGGTAGAAGTCACGCACCGCCGGATCCATCTCCTCGTGGCGCTCCCACGCCTCGGGGATCATCATCAGCACCGCGTGCGGCAGCGAGTAGCCACCCAGGTGCATCAGCTCCAGGACCTCGTCGAACGACGCCGAGTCGCTGGCGCCGGGGGTGCAGATGGGGAAGATGCGCTCCAGGTTGCCCGGCAACACGTCGCTCGCCAAGAGTTCCTCGCGGGCCCGCATCCAGTTGCGGTTACCCTGAACGGTGTTGATCTCGCCGTTGTGGCTGATGTACCGGTACGGGTGGGCGAGCGGCCAGGACGGGAACGTGTTCGTCGAAAAACGCGAGTGCATGAGAGCCAGGGCCGAGTCGACCCGCTCGTCCTGCAGGTCGGGGAAGAACGCGGCCAACTGGTCGGGGATCAGCATCCCCTTGTAGACGAATGTGCGCGACGACAGGCTCGGCATGTAGCAGCCACCCTCGTCCAGGCCACCGACGGTGTGCTCGATGCGCTTGCGCAACATGAACGCCCGGCGCTCGAGGTCGATCCCCGCTGTCCCGTCTCCCTCGATGAACATCTGTCGGAACACAGGCATGGCCGCGAGCGCTTGGGCGCCCAACATCGATCCGTCGGTGGGGACGTCGCGCCAGCCCAGCACCCGCAGGCCCTCCTCGGCCACCACGTCCTCGATCGTCGAGATCACGCCGGAGGCCACCGTGGGGTCTGTCGGCAGGAACACGAGCCCGGTCGCATATCCCCCTTCGGCGGGCAGGCTGAAGTCCACCACGCTCCGGAAGAACCGGCTGGGCATCTGGATCAGGATTCCCGCGCCGTCGCCCGTGTTGGTCTCTGCGCCGCGCGCCCCGCGATGGTCCAGATTGCACAAGGCCTGGACGCCGGAGCGCACGATGTCGTGGCTTCGGTGGCCTTTCATGTGCACGACGAACGCGACGCCGCACCCGTCGTGCTCGAAGCGCGGATCGTAGAGGCCCTGCTTGTCGGGTGGGGCTGTGCGCGGCTGGCTGATGTGGATCCTCCGGGGTCGGTTGACCGGAGCCGGTCTCGGCGGAACAGGAAAGGCTAGCGGCCGGGGCGCTCCCGAACCAAGACCGCCATGCCCGGGCTCCTGTGGGTGTCGGTGAAATCCCTGGAAACGGACCCTTCTGGCGAGAAAGAATATCGCATACGAGGCGATCGAGCGAGGGGGTCGGATGGCCCATGCAGCCGGGGTAGAATCGTTCCGATGTCGACCGTCGAAACCGTCCGTCCACCCGCTGAGAAGCCGCGCGAGCGCCGTCCGCGCGGCGGTGCAGGGGACGGGCAGCCGGTGCACGTGATCGTCAAGAACGACAACCACAACACGTTCGAGGGCGTCGCGATGACGCTCGCGCAGTACATCCCCGGGGTCGACCGAGCCAAGGGGATGGCACTCGCCAACAAGATCCACAGCGCCGGCCAGGCCCGCGTGTGGAGCGGGGAGCGCGAACGGGCCGAGCTGTACTGGGAGCAGCTTCGCGACGCGGGCCTCACGATGGCGCCCCTCGCGTGACCACCGGACGGCGCGTGACCGGTTGGGCACCGGCCCCGACGCGTTGGGACGGTCGGTCCAATGCCTCGGATTGGTTCTTGGGATGGTTGGCCGACCAGGGCGTCGAGGTCATCTTCGGAAACCCCGGCTCGACCGAGCTGCCACTCGTCGATGCGCTGGGACGGCAGGATCGGATCCGCTACGTGCTCGGGCTCCACGAGTCCGCGGTGATGGGCATGGCCGACGGCTACGCGCAGCAGGGCGACCGGCTCGGTGTCGTCAACGTGCACGTGCAGCCCGGCCTCGCCAACGCGATGTCGGGGATCCTCAACGCCGCGCGCGCCCGGGTCCCGTTGCTCGTGACCGTAGGGCAGCAGGTGACGTCGCTCCTGGGCCAAGCACCCTTTCTGGGAGGTGAGCTCGTCAAGCTGGCTGAGCCGATTGCGAAGGCAGCCATCGAGGTCTCAGACCCAAGGAACTTCCCTGAGCAGCTGGCATGGGCATACACGCAGGCGATGGCTCGTCCGCGGGGGCCTGTCGTGCTATCGATCCCGATGGACATTCAGGCCGGGCCGGTCCCACGCAGGTCAGTGGGGGTGGGAGTGGGCTTTCCCGACCCCGACCCGGCACTTTTCCGGCGAGCCGCCGAGATGCTCACAAACGCCAACGACCCGATCATCCTGGCCGGCGATGGGGTCGCTCACGCACGGGCATGGGATCGGGTGTTGGAGATCTCCGATCTCATCGGTGCCCCGATCATGGGTGAGGCATTTGCTGCGCGCGTGCCGGTACCGGCGAGCAACCCCATGTGGCGCGGGCCGCTCCCGGGATTTGCGTCCGAGATCGCACCGATTCTCGACCCGCACGATGCTGTGCTCGCTGTTGGAATGCCTGTGTTTCGCGTGTTCGGCACGAGTCCGGGTGACGTCTCCCGGCGTTTTCGCGTCCGTCTCATTCACCTCGACCCGGATCCGGCTGAGGTCGGACGGGTGTTTGGCCCCAAGGTCGGCATCGTGTGTCCGGTGGCTCCCGGGCTTGAGGCAATCGTCGATCACCTTCATCGCCTCGGCCCCCAGCCGAGCGAGGCGGCGAATCGTGCCAAGCGAGCTCGGACCGAGACAGCCCGACTCCGAGAGGATGCCCTCCAGCGTCTCAACGGTGCGAGCGCGGGAGAAGAAATCACTGGAGCGTGCTTCTGTACTGCGATTTCTGCTGCGGTCGGCCCTGATGACCTCGTCGTCGATGAGGCGCTGACCTCGGGCCGGTGGCTTCGTACGGCCCTGGGCGCGCGCAACACCCCACGCAACTGGCTCGCCCACCGTGGCAGCGCGCTCGGGTGGGGCCTGCCGGCGGCGGTGGGCGCAAAGCTCGCCGACCCTACCCGGCGGGTGATGTGCGTGCATGGTGACGGCAGCTTCCTGTTCGGCGTGCACGCGCTGTGGACCGCCGCGCGGGAGCGACTGGGGGTGGCGGTCGTGGTCGCCGACAACTCCGGTTACGAGATCCTGCGGGCGGGGCTCGAAGGGCTCACGGGGCGGGCCGACGGCGACTGGCCCGGGCTCGCGCTGACCGACCCCACGATCGACCTGGTCGCGATCTCGCGTGGGTTCGGCGCGAGCGCCGAACGCATCGAGCACCGCGATCAGCTGGATGATGCGTTGGCTGACGTGTGGGGGCGCGCCGAGTCCGGGCCGGCCGTGCTGGTCGTCCCCGTAACCGGCAGAACACCCGCAGTCGGGTACCCGGTGTAAGGAGAGGGCCTACAGCACTGTGAGCGCAAGCATTGCGACCACCACGGCCACGGTAATACGGTACCAGCCGAAGATCGCCAACCCGCGTTTTTGCACGTAGTCGACCATCCACACCACCGCCGCCGCGGCGGACAGGAACGCCGCAGCGAAGCCCACGAGCGGCGCCGACACGCCGAACTGGTCGATGATGACTCCACCCTTGTCGAACGTCTCGTAGAGCGTCGCGGCCCCCAGGGTGACCAGTCCGAGCAGGAAGGCGAACTCCACTGCGGCTGCGATGCTCAGCCCGATCGCGAGCCCGGCCAGGATCACCACGAGGCTGCGGCTGACACCCGGCCACAGCGCGATCGTTTGCACGAGGCCGATGATGAGCCCGTCGCGCAGGGTGAGCGCTTCGAGCGCTCGACCGGCTCGGTTGGCAGACGGGGGCCATGCGAGGATCACGATGCCCCCGACGAACCAGGCGCCGACCACCGGCCACAGGCCGAAGAGGTGCTCCTTGACCAGGTCGCCGAGGAGGAACCCGGCGATCGCGGCGGGAAGGAATCCGGCGACGATGGCGACTGCCAGCCGTCGCCCGCCCACCGGGTCCGGTCCGCGCCCCGCGACCGCGAGCAGCGCCGTCGCGATGCGCCGCCGGTAGAGGCCGAGAACGGCCACGATCGCCCCTGACTGGATCGCGATGGCGTAGGCGTCAGCTGCGTCCTTGCCCGCATCGGTGTCGGTCAGGCCGAGCAGCCGCTGGGTGACCGTCAAATGCCCGGTCGATGACACCGGGAGGTATTCGGTCAGCCCCTCCACCAGGCCCAGCAGGATCGCCTCGGGGATCGACAGCAGCGTGTCGCCGGCGTCGAGCGCCGCGAGCACCACGATCAGCGCCAACCCGAGGATCGCGGCCGGGACGACGACACGGGGACGGATGAGTGTCGAACGGGTCACCGGCGCGGGATGTTGTCATGAAGGGGCCCGCGCAGGACGGTCGACGGGTTCGTGATCGGGATCGCGGCGAGCAGCCTCCGCTGACCTCCGCGTGGCCGGCAGCCCGGGCGCGACCGCGACGGGCGTGGCAAGAGCAACGCCCTCGACGCGATCCGCGCCGCGAGAAACGTCATTGGTCGCGACCGCTACACCCAGCCGCGGGCGGGTGGCGGGCCCCGGGAATGCTTGCGGGTACTGCAGATCGCCAGGCGCAGAGCGATCTGCACGCGCACTGACGCGATCCGCCAACTGCGGTCTCTCTCATCATCAGCCTGCCCGACCACACCCGCGCGAAGCCCCGCGCATTGTCCCGTGTCAGGATGGGTGAGACACAGGACACACTCACCAGCGATCGTTTGGGTGCGCTCATAGCCGAGAACGGGTCCGCCTCGCAGGGGGTTCGGCCGGATCAGATCGTGACGATGTGGACTGTGACGTGGAGCACATCGAGCAACCTGCGGATGTCCGCAGGATCGCTCGTCGCGATCGACACCGGTCCGCCGTTGCGGGCGGCACCCGCCGCAGTCAGCGCGACGGATGCATCGATGATGTCCGACGTGGCTGCCTGCCCGCAAAGCGTTCCGGCTGCGCGCGCGCGTACGCCGTCGAGGGCGACCTCATCGCAGTGCGCCAAAGCTCGAGACAACAGGACTCGGCGAGTGCCGCCGCGCCAGGCCTGGGCGATGGCAGCGGCCGGAGCGAACACTGCTGCGGCTTCGTCCGCCGCGACCCTCAATAGCGCCCAGGTCCCGCGATCGTTGCGGTCGAGCGAGATCAATGCTCCAGCGTCGAGGACCAGCGAGGTCACAGACCGAGGCGTGCGCGGGCAGTCGAGAGCTCATCGTCTGTGAACGCACCGTGCTCGGCTTGCCAGTCGGCGATGACCTGGCCCAGCCCGCGCGCGGCGAGTTGCCGGCGTGCTGCACCGGCCAACCAGGCGGACACGTTCTGCTCGTCTGCCTCTGCGGCGGTACGCACAGCCACGGCGAGTTCTGCTTCCAGCGAGACGGTGAGCCGTTCAACTGCCATGCAGGAAATCATACACCTTCATACCGGCGTGAGAACAGTCCCACGAAGTCGCCGGATGACCACGCCCCAGACCACCGCCGTGACGGCGGCCGCCGGGATCACACTGCTTCGGCGATGGCCTTGGTAACCGCGTCGATGATTTCTTGGTGATCGGCGGCGATGTGCTCGTCCAGGCCGGTTGCACGGGCGGTCAGGGTATTCGCGAGCTTGCGTCGCGTCGCCGGGTCGAGGTCGAGGAGTTCGGCGAGCTTGTCCCCGTCGATGCTCAGGAGGATTCCTGCTTGCAGTAACGTCCCGGTGCGCCGACGTACCTGGGACAACCCGACCGCCTTGCGGTCGCCGATCACGACTTCCCACGGCGACAGCGCGGCGTAGCAGGCCATCGCGGCCATCGAGGTGTCGCCCCTCCGCGCCTCGGCAGGGCTGATCGCCCGTGCCGGGGCGCCGAGACCCGAGATCGCCCGGGCCAGCGCCTCGCCCAACCACCGATACGAGCCGACGACATCCATCGAGAACCGCGGGTGCCCTGTCGGGATGACGACGTCCAGGGCCACGAGGTCCGGTCCCCAGAGCACCGGGCCGCCGCCGGACGCTCGGCGTACTGCGGCGACGCCCGCCGCCGCGCTCGCCGCCTGATCGGCGGTGACCTTCGCGCCGCGCCCGAGCACCAGCGCGTCATCGTCGACCAGCCACCACGCGAGGGTCGCCGGATCGTCCGGTGCCGCACCCTCCAGCAGCGCGACCCCCTGTTCCAACGCACCCGCCGCCGTGACGTGGCTCGGTCCGAGCCGACGCCACGTCGGGGGATCGGTCACTTGGCTACGGAATGACGCGGTCGGCGCCGGGGGAGAACGCCTCTCTGACGATGCGCAGCTGCTCGGTCTTGTGGGCCTGCGTATAACCCTCGGCCGGACTCGAGCGCCCGGAGCGTCCCACGTAGTAGAGCGTGACGTCCGACGGCAGGATGCGCTCCAGGCGGCGCGCCACGAACGTCCACGCGCCCATGTTGCGCGGCTCCTCCTGCATCCACGAGACCTCGGTCAGATTCGGGTATGACGCGAACAACTTCTTGAGCCGCTCCCCGGCGAACGGGTAGAGCAGCTCGAGCCGAGCGATCGCGACGTCTGTCGCGCCCTGCCGGGCCTCGGCGTTGTCCAGGTCGTAGTAGACCTTGCCCGAGCACAAGAGCAGACGGGTCACCTCGGCGCGCCGCTCCGTCGCCCGCGGGTCGTCGATGAGCGCCTGGAACCCGTCGGTGGCCAGATCCTCGACCCGGCACGACGCCTCACGCGAGCGCAGCAGGCTCTTGGGGGTGAACACGATCAGCGGTCGCAGCTCGCTCCACAGTCCCTGACGGCGAAGCAAGTGGAAGTAGTTGTCGGCCGTCGACGGGCTGGCGACGCGCATGTTGTCCTCGGCACACGCCTGCAGAAACCGCTCGATCCGGGCCGAAGAGTGCTCGGGGCCGTTGCCCTCGTAGCCGTGCGGCAGCAGCATGACCAGGCGTGACCGCTCACCCCACTTCGCGCGGCCCGACGCGATGAACTGGTCCACCATGATCTGGCCGCCGTTGGCGAAGTCGCCGTACTGCGCCTCCCACAGCACGAGGGTCTCGGGGGCGAGCGTGCTGTAGCCGTACTCGAACCCGATCGTCGCGGCCTCCGACAGCGGGCTGTTGAATGCCTCGAAGCTGGCGGTCGCGTCCCGCAAGTTGCGCATCGGGATGTGGGTCTTGCCGGTGAACGGCATCCACCCCTCCTCGGCGGCGTCGTGCAGGCGCAGGTGGCGCTGGCTGAACGTGCCGCGTTCGCTGTCCTGGCCGGTCAGGCGAACGGGGACGCCGTCGACCAGGAGCGACGCCATCGCGAGCGTCTCCGCATGCGCCCACAGGATCCCGCCCTCGGCGCCCATCGCCTCACGGCGACGTTCCAGCTGCGGGACGAGCTTGGGGTGGACGGTGAACCCCTCGGGCACCGCCAGGAGCTCCTCGTTGAGGCTGTGCAACAGCTCGGCCGAGACCGCGGTGGTCACCTCCGCGCGGCGGGAGAGGGCAGGCGGCGGGGCTTGGCCGGCGTCCGTGCCGTTCTGCGCCACCAGCGCGGCGACGGCGGTGCGCGCCTGGGACATCTTCGTGTTGGCCTGGGCCTCCATCTCGCCGACTTGGACGTCCGTGACGATCCCCTCGGTCACGAGTTGCGTGGCGTACACCAGGTACAGGCGCGGGTGGTTCTTGATCGTCTGGCTCATCACCGGCTGGGTGTAGGCCGGCTCGTCGGTCTCGTTGTGGCCGTGGCGGCGGTAGCCGATCAGGTCGACGAGGATGTCGCGCTGGAACTTGTTGCGGAACGCCACCGCCAGGCGGATCGCCGAGATGCACGCTTCGACGTCGTCGCCGTTGACGTGGATGATCGGGACGTCGAAGCCCTTGGCCAGATCGCTCGCGTACCGGGTCGAGCGTGAGTCCTGGGGATCGGTGGTGAAGCCGATCTGGTTGTTGGCGATGATGTGAATCGTGCCGCCGGTCGTGTAGCCGGTGAGCCCGTTGAGGTTGAGCGTCTCGGCGACGACGCCCTGGCCGGGGAACGCGGCGTCGCCGTGGACGAGCACCGGCACTGCGAGGCTGGGATCGTGGTTGGCCTCGCGGCCCTGGCGCGCGGTTTGCCGAGCGCGCGTGGCGCCCTCGACGACCGCGTTGACCTGCTCCAGGTGGCTGGGGTTCGCGGCGAGCGTGATCGCCACCGGGCGACCAGACAACGTGACGTACGAGCCCTCGGCGCCCAAGTGGTACTTGACGTCCCCGGCGGTCTCGATCCAGTCCTCGTCACCGGCGGACTCGGTCATGCCCTCGAACTCGCCCAGGATCGACTCGATCGGCCTGCCGACGACGTGGGTGATGATGTTGAGCCGTCCGCGGTGGGCCATGCCGATGACGATCTGGTTGGCGCCCGACTCGGCGCACAGCTCGATGATCTCGTCGAGCATCGGGACGAGCGCGTCCACGCCCTCGATCGAGAACGTCTTCTGGCCGATGTACGCGCGCTGCAAGAAGCGCTCGAACACGTCGACGTTGACGAGCCGCTCGAGCAGCTTGATCCGCTCGTCCTGGGGCATGACGACGCGGATGAACCCGCTCTCGATCTCGCGGCGAAGCCAGCGGCGCTGCTCGTGGCTCGAGATGTGCTCGACCTGGTAGGCGATGGTGCCGCAGTAGGTCTCGCGCATGCGCGGGTAGACATCCGCGAACGTCTGGCCCGGGATGAACACCCGCAGCAGGTCGGCCGGCGCCAGCTTCATCATCGACTCGGTCAGCTCCAACGATGCCGGCTCGAGCGCGGGGTCGCCGACCGGCGGGTAGCCCAGGGGGTCGAGGTCGGCGGCCATGTGGCCGTACAGCCGGTGCGCCTTGACGAGCGACATCGCCGCAGACACCGCTTGCAGGGTGCGGTGGTCGGCAGGGACGGCCTGAGCGGGGCCGACCGTGACCGATGCGGCCGGGGCGGCCTCGGGCGCCTTCGGCTGCTCGAGTGGGGGCAAGCTGATCTGCAGGCTTTGGGCGACCTCTTCGTAGAAGCCGTCCTCTCCGGCCAGGAACAGGTCGATCTGGCGCAGGAACGCGCCGCTCTCGGCGCCCTGGATCACCCGGTGGTCGTACGTGGACGTCGCGGTCATGACCTTCTGGATGCCGAGGGCCTTGGCGTCGGCGTGCTCGAAGCCCACTGGGAGCGCGATGGATCCCGTCGCCACGATCGTCCCCTGGCCGGGCATGAGGCGCGGGACCGAGGCGACCGTGCCGAACCCGCCGGGGTTGGTCAGGCTGACGGTCGCGCCGCGAAGCTCGTCCGGCGCGACGTTGCCGCCGCGGGTGCGCCGGACCAGGTCGTCGTACGCCTCGACGAACCCCCTGAACCCGAGCGTCTCGGCTGCGCGGACGACCGGCACCAGGAGCGACCGGCTGCCGTCGCGGCGCTCGACGTCGACCGCCAACCCGATGTCGACGTTGCTGCGCACCAGCTTGTGCGGCTTGCCGTCAATCTCGTCGAATCCGGTGGACATGACCGGGAACCGCTCCACCGACTTGACGATCGCCCACGCCACGAGGTGGGTGAACGACAGCTTCTCCTTGCGGCTGGCGGCTGCGAGGGCCTCGTTGATCTGGCGGCGTCGCGTGTCGAGCGTCCCGACCGGGATCGTGCGGAATGTCGTCGCGGTCGGGAGCGCACGGCTCTCGTTCATGTACTTGGCGAGCATCGCGGGGGGGCCCTTGAGTTGAACGGCCTCCTCCGCCTGCGGTGCGGCGCCCGCCCCGTTGGAAGCACCCGCGACATCGGCGGCCTGGATACGTCCGCGGCTGCCGCTTCCGGTGATCTGTGCCAGGTCGACGCCCTGCGCCCCGGCGATGCGGCGCGCGAGCGGTGAGGCCAGGCCGCCTCCGACCGCTGTGGCGATGCGCTCGGGCGCGGGGGCAGGCTCGTACGCGGCGGCGGCCGCCGCCCCCGCGGTCGCACCGGCGGCGCCGACGGCGATGCGTGCGAGAAGCCCGCCGATCTCGACGGTGTCGCCCGGCTGGGCGACATGTTCGGTCAGCGCGCCGGCAAACGGCGATGGCACGCGCAGATCGGCCTTGTCGCTCGTGATCTCGACGATCTCTTCGTCCAGCGCGACGGCCTCGCCGGGCTGTTTGAGCCATTCGACGATCGTGGCCTCGGTCACCGACTCGCCCAGGCTGGGCAGCACGATCTCGGCGATCTCGGCGTCGGCGGCGCTCGGCGGTGGCGCCGCCGCTGACGCCCTGTCGCCGTCAGTCGCCGCAAGGGCGCCGTTCGCGGAGAGCTCGCACAGGATCTGGCCGATCTCGATGGTGTCGCCGGGTTGGGCGACGATGCGCGCGAGCACGCCTGCGGTCGGCGACGGGATGCGCAGGTCTGCCTTGTCCGACGTGACCTCGACGATCTCCTCGTCGAGCGCCACGGCTTCCCCTGGCTGTTTGAGCCACTCGACGATCGTGGCCTCGGTCACGGATTCGCCCAAGCTGGGCAGGACGACGGGTACGTTGTCTTCGGGCACGCTCTTGCTCAAGGTCGTGGGCAGCTGCGGCTGGTCGCGCTGATACGCGACCGCAACCTATTCGCTCCGTAGCGTACCGCGCCCTGCCGGGTCGATGTTGTCCGATTTTCGCTGGACGTCCGACCCGATGGTCATGAGATGATCTGGGCCGATGCAGGTTCCTCGGAGGGAGTGATGGCGACACGACCAAAGACGGTTCATCGGTTGAAGGTGACCCTGCGTCAGGTCGAGCCACCGGTGTGGCGGCGCATTGAGGTGCCGTCTGAGCCTGGATCCACCGATCATCGTGGATGCGGGGTGTGCGGGCGCCGAGCCAGGCGGGTGCGGCGGAGCACCCGCAGGGTGAACCCTTCGGGTCGACGCCGAACCCGCATGGCGACGGCGATCCGCGCGCATCCGCGCCGCGAGGGACGGTGGATCCAGGCTGGGATCAAGCTCTCTGCGCTCGCGGGAGTCATCGAAGGCGCCATTGGGTGGCTTGGAGGTCACCTGCATGCGTTCGAGGTCGGCGGCGTGATCTTCGATATCCCTGACGGCGAAGGCTTTCGCACGACCCTCGACGAGCGGACGGTCCGGCTCGCAGACGTGCTGCCGGCCGTCGAGTCCACGATGCGGTGGGACTACGACTTCGGCGACGGATGGGAGCACGACATTGTCGTCGAGGCGGTCGAACCTCGACAGGTCGGGGTGACGTACCCCGTCTGCCTTGCGGGAGAGCGGGCATGCCCATCGGAGGATTGCGGTGGCCCGTGGGGCTACGACGACTTGCTCGCCGCGGTCGCCGAGCCGACCCACGAGCGACATGAAGAGTTCATTGAATGGGTGCCGGCAGGATTCGATCCCGAGGCCTTCGACGTCGATGTGGCCAACGAGATGATGAGGTGGGCCCGGCCGCTGCCCGAGTGGTGACAGTTCCTCACGCCAAGGGGTGAGCGACCATATGATCGGATCGAGACGCGCGACGAGGGTACGTCATTTGATCGTGGCGTCCTTGTAGCGGGAGATCGCTACCCGCCGCCGCTGGAGGTGGTCTACGATCGGCGCCGGGTAGTCGGTGCCGATGCGGCAGAGGATGCGCCTTTGCAGCTCGCTGTCCATGAGCCAGGGCTCGTGGATGTGCTCTTCGGGCACGCGCCGCAGCTCGGGGACGTGGCGCTTGACATAGATGCCCTCTGGGTCGAACTTCTTGGCCTGCACGATGGGGTTCAGCACCCGGAAGTACGGCGCCGCGTCGGTGCCGGTGCCGGCGACCCACTGCCAGCCGCCGTTGTTGCTGGCGGGATCGCCGTCGATCAGGCGCTGCATGAAGACGCGCTCACCGATGCGCCAGTCCACGAGCAGGTCCTTGACCAGAAACGACGCCGCCACCATCCGTGCGCGATTGTGGACCCAGCCGGTGTCGGCGAGCTGGCGCATTGCGGCATCGACAAGCGGGAATCCGGTAAGTCCATTCGTCCACGCCGCGATGTGCGCCGCATCGTTGTCCCACCGGATGTCGCGAAACTGCGGTTGCAGGGGGCCATGCGCCGCTTCGGGCCGCCACCACAGAAGATGATGGAAGAACTCACGCCAGGCGACCTGTCGCCACGCAGCCTCCGGCCCCGGTGACAGGAGCTTCGGCAGCCCAAGCTCCCGCGCGATCTGCGACGCCGTGCACATCCCGAACCGCAGGTAGGGCGAGAGCCGTGATGTCGCGGCGTTCGCGACGACGTCGCGCTCCTCGCGGTAGTAGTTCGCATCTTGGGCGACGAACTGCGACAGTCGATTGCGAGCCGCCGCCGGCCCGGCGGGTGCGAACGGTTGCCCCTCGGGCATGAGCGGGGCGAGGTCGTCGGACGGCAGGTCCGGTCCGCCCAACCGGTCGGGAGCCGCCATCGGCGCCGCGACGAGCACCTCCCTGAGCCAGGCCCGGTAGAACGGCGTGAAGACCCGGTAGCCGGTCCCCTCGGGTCCCGGGAGGTCCTCGGGCGGGACCATCAGATCACCGCCGTGCTGGGCGAACGCGACGCCCATTGCTGCGAGCGCCTGCTGTACGCGGTCGTCGCGGGCCCGCCCGAGCGGCGAGAGATCCCGGGTCACGTGCACCTGATCCGCGCCGACGGTTGACGCAACCTGCGGCACGACCTCGGCCGGGTCGCCGTGACGGATGACGAGCCGGCCGCCACGCCCGCGAAGCTCGGCGTCGAGCGCCTCCAGCCCCGCGCGCAGAAACCGCAGCCGGGCCGGGGCCTGGTGGTGACGCCGCCCGAGGATGCCGGGATCCACGACGAACAGGCACACAGGACCCGCGCGTGCCGCCGCTGCGCGGAGCGCCGGGTGATCGTCGACGCGCAGGTCGCGCCGGAACCACATCACGTCGCTCGGGGTCATGGGCTTCCGGTCGGTCGAAGAACGGGTCAAACCGGCGAGGTCAGTTGCCTGGTCGCTCGCCCGCGACGGCGTGCGCGGCGACCGGTGCGTCCAGCTCCTTGCCGCTCAGCATCAGGAACGTGGCGATCAAGCTGATGGCGGCAAAGAGCAGCCCGACCCAGAACGCCAGCCCATAACCGCTGGTAAAGGCAGAACGGGCCTCGGTTCCACCGGCGATCTGGCTCTCGGCACGCGTGACGGCGACCGTGGTGAGGATGGCGACGCCCAACGCCCCGCCGATCTGCTGCGAGGTGTTGATCAGGCCGGACGCGAGCCCCGCCTCATGCGGCTTGACCCCGGCGAGCGCAGCGATCGAGACCGGCACGAACGAAAAGCCCAGGCCGACGCCGACGAGCAGGAAGCCCGGCAGCAGGTCGCCGACGTACGTTCCGTCGACAGAGATCTGCGTGAAGTACAGCAGGCCCGCGCCCAGCAGCAGCATGCCGATGGCCAGGGCGACCTTGACCCCGATCTTCGTCACGATCGCCTGGGCGATGCCCGAGGCGACGACTGCGGTGAGCGCCACGGCGAGGTACGCGACGCCGGTCTTGAGCGCGGAGTACCCCAGCACCTGCGGCATGTAGAGCGACAGGAGCAGGAACATTCCGAACACGATGGTGCCGAGCCCGAAGCCGATGACGTTGGCGCCGGTGGCCGTGCGGTTCTTGAAGAACCCGAGCGGGACGAGTGGTGACTTGGAGCGGCTCTCCACGACCAGAAACCCGGCCATCAGCAGCACCGACACCACGAGAAAGCCAATCGTCTGCACGCCGCCCCATCCGACGTCGGTCGCCATCGTCAGGGCGTAGACGAGTATCATCAGCGACGCCGTCACCAGGACCGCTCCCTGGGTGTCGAAGTGCCTCGCGAGGCCCTCCGTGTGGCTCTCGCGGACGAACTTGCGCGTCAATAGGAGCGCGATGATCGCGATCGGCACGTTGATGAAAAAGCACCATTCCCAGCCGATGTACTCGGTGAGCACCCCGCCCAGCAGCACGCCGATCGCGGCGCCCGAGCCGGCGATCGCCCCGAGGATGCCGAGGGCCTTGTTCCGCTCCGCTCCTTCCTCGAAGGTGACCGAGACGATCGAGAACACCGAAGGAGCCAGCAGCGCCGCGCCCGCTCCTTGCAACATGCGGCATGCGACGAGCATCGCGGGAGAGGTCGCGAGCCCACACAAGAGCGAGAAGGTCGCGAACGCGATGAGCCCCGCGACGAACAGCCGGCGGCGGCCGAGGATGTCGCCCATCCGGCCTCCCAAGAGCAGGAACCCGCCGAACGTCAGCGCGTAGCCGCTGACGATCCACTGCAGGTCGGCCTGCGCAAAGTTCAGGTCCTCCTGGATGGCGTTGAGCGCGACGTTGACGATCGACACGTCCAGCACGACCATCAGGTATGCGACGCCGAGCACAGCCAGCGCTTTCCACTTGTTGTGCCCCATCTCCTCGACTGCCGCTCCTCGTCGTTTGCTCCGCGGTACCCTAGCTAGTGGTGCGACATCGAAATAGCGGTGGTGTCTCCCTGGCTGCGAGCGTCGCGATGCGGCGTCCTCGGTATCGCGAATATGCCCGATATTCACGACGACCTGCGTCCACCGCCTCGCTCGCTCTCGCGCAGGGATACAGGCACGCCATTTTGATGTCACACCACTAGTAGTAGTGAACCACTTGGCGCGGGCGTCCCCTGCAACGCCGCACGCGAGATCTGTTACTCGGGTGCCCTTCCTCGGACGGAGACGAGGCACGGCTGGACGACCAGCGTGGTGTCGTCGGTGCCGATACTTGCGAACTCGGCCACCAGCTCGTCGACCTCGCTCTGATCCACCATTCCGGCTGCGATCGCCCCCGGGGCGGCCTCCAGAAACGTGTACTCCCAGAGTCGCTTGTGCGCTCCCGTCGCAAAGTACGGTTGGAAGATCGACGCGTTGCGAGCCCTCTCGTGCGGATCAGGTCTCGCGGGCGACGACCTGGCGCAATGCCTCGGCGAACGCGGGCGAGGCGTTCGGTACGGGCACGCGGTGGAACTCCAGGCCGACCTCCTCGGCCTCCTCGCGGCCTGCGATGTCGATGTCGTAGAGCGTCTCCAGGTGGTCGGCGACGAACTGCACCGGCACGAAGATCACGCCGGTGTGTCCGGCCTCGGCGATGCCGGGGACCAGGTCCTTGAAATCGGGGGTCAGCCACTCCTCGGGGCTGTGTCCAGCGCTCTGGTAGCCGAACTGCCACTGATCGTCGCGAAGCCCGACGCGCTCGGCGACGCCACGGATCGTTTCGTGGATCTGCTCCAGGTAACCCGGGTCACGCTCGAGCACCGGCTTGGGAAGGCTGTGGGCGGTGAACACGATCGGCAACTCGCCGGCGGCGTCGATCGTCTCGCGCACACGCTCGGCCAGCGAGTCGATCCACCCGGGCACGTCATGCCATGCGCCTGCGACGTGGACCGGCACCGCGATGCTCTGCTCGCTGATCGCGGCTTCGACCGCGCGGGTGTAGCCGCCCAGGATCAGGGGCGAGTACTGCGGTGCGAGCACGATCCCGATGATGCGATCCGCACCCGCCGCGATGAGGCTGACAAGGGCAGTCGCGATCCGGGGCTCGGTATGGAGCATCCCGACCTCGACCCGGAAGTTGCCCTGACCGTGCTCGGCATCGAGGGCACGTTGCAGGCCGGCGGCTTGGGCGAGCGTGGTCTCGATCAGCGGCGAGCGCCCGATCAGGTCGAAGCGGCGTTTGAACTCGGCGACCACGTCGTCAGGGGGATTGCGCTGGTAGACGCTTCGCAGGTACCCCTCGACGCCGTCCGACGTGACCGATGTGCCGAACGTCATCAGGAGCACCCCGGTCATTCGCCTTCCGCCGTGGTCTCGTGGACGTGCTCGACGAGTCGCGTGAGCTTGCCCGGGTCCGTGTCTGGAAGGACTCCGTGGCCCAGGTTGAAGACGTGGCCGGGGCGGCCCGCCGCCTCGTCGAGCACACGGTTGGCCTCCCGCTCGATGGCCTCCCAGGGAGCCAGGGCGACGGTCGAGTCGAGGTTGCCCTGGATACCCTTGTCGTGGCCGATGCGCCGCCATGCATCGGCCAGTCCGACGCGCCAGTCCACGCACACCAGGTCCGATCCGGCCGACGCCACCTGCTCGAGAATGCCGCCGATGCCGGTGCCGAAGTGAATCGTCGGGACGCCGGTGGCCTCGCGGACGGCGGCGAAGATGCGCCGGTTGTAGGGCAACACGTGCTCCGCGTAGGCAGCGGGACCCAGATCGCCGATCCACGAGTCGAACAGTTGCAGCACCTGCGCGCCGGCCTTGACCTGCGCGGTCAGGTACCGGATCGTCACCTCGGTAAGCGTCTCCATCAGCTCGGCCCACAGCTCGGGTTGGCCGTACATCAGGGTCTTGGCCATGCCGCGGTCCTTACTCGGCCTGCCCTCGATCATGTACGAGGCGAGCGTGTAGGGGGCGCCCGCGAAGCCGACGACCGCCGCCCGCCCGGCAAGTTCCTTGCGCACCATCCCGATCGCCTCGAAGAGCTCTGGCGTGCCCTCTTCGGCCTCGACGATGCGAAGCGCCCGGATGGCCGCCTGGTCGCGGATCGGATTCGGGATGATCGGGCCGATGCCCGGGTCGATCGAAAACGGAACCCCCATGCCGTAGAGCGGGAGCATGATGTCGGCGTAGAGCACCGCGGCGTCGACACCCATCAGCTTCACCGGCATCAGCGTGACCTGGGTGCACAGCTCGGGGGTGCGCGTCATCGTCAGGATGTCGTACCTCTCGCGAAGCTCCCGGTACTCGGCCAGACACCGGCCCGCCTGGCGCATGAACCACACAGGCGTGCAGTCGACCGGCTCCAGGCGGCACGCCCCCAGCATCCGCTCCTCACCCGTCATCGCCCCAATGGCGGTCTCTGGCGACACGTTTCAACCTCCCATGATTCGTTTGTCGGAGCGAATGACTGGCACACCGGTACGTTAGCGCAGGGGCATTCGGCGCTGATCAGCATCCCTGACCGATCGGTGCATCACGTGCGCGTACCGGGTCTTCGCATGAGCCGGCTTACGAAAGTGAATAATACAAAAACTATACCTCGACCTAGACTTAAGTCCATTGGACGGCGAGCCGTTTCGCGCGATCGTCTCTGAGGGTCGCGCAACCCGCGGCTCGTCGAGAAGGCTTCAGCCGTGCCCAGCGAGGGAGCGCAGAACGGTGAACGTCACACAGCAGTGTCAGGCAGGTAGCCGCGGCGCACCTCGTGAAGTGCCGGCCTCCGGTGATGCTGGGTGACGGATGAGGATCGAGCATCTCATCTGCGTGGGCCTCTCCCACCGCACCGCCCCCGTGGACCTGCTCGGGCGCTGCGTGCTTGGGGTGCACGGCGAAACAGGAGTCGTATCGCACCTCCACGACCGTGACCTGATCAGGGAGATCGTCGCGTTGTCGACGTGCAACCGTAGGGAGCTCTACGCGGTTGCCCACGATCTCGCGGCTGCACGGGAGTCCCTTGTCCAGGCGCTCGCCGCCACGAGCGGAATCGGCCTGCCCGAACTGTCGCGCTCCCTCTATGTCCACTATGGACTGCAGGCGGTCAAGCACCTGTTCAGGGTGACGTCGAGTCTCGACTCGATGGTGCTCGGGGAGAGCGAGATCCAGGGACAGGTCCGCCGGGCGTGGGAGGCCGCCTCCCTAGAGGGCTCGAGCGGACCGATGCTGAGCCGGGTCTTCCGACGCGCGGTTCAGGTGGGCAAGCGCGTGCGCCGCGAGACCCGAATCGGGGAGGGGCGTGTGTCGGTGCCGTCGATCGCGGTTCGCCTGGTGGAGCGGGCAGTCGGTCCGCTCGAGGACAAACGGGTGGTGATCATCGGGGCGGGGCAGATCGCAGGCGTCGCCGCCGAGGCGCTCGCCGCTCGGAAGGTGCGCAGCGTCATGGTCATCAGCCGTAGGCACCAGGCCGCGACAGTGCTGGCCTCCCCGCGCGGTTGGCGGAGCGACACGCTCGCCGCGCTCCACACCGAGATCAGGTCGGCCGACGTCGTCATCGCCGCGACGTCCGCGCCGCACGTGCTCGTCACGTGCGCCGACGTCCAACGCGCGATAGCCACCCGCCCGCAGCGCCCGATGGCGCTCATCGACATGGCCGTCCCCGGCGACATCGACCCCGATGCCGCTGGGGTTGCGGGGGTCGCCCTCCACACGATGGAGGACATCCGCCGGGTCGCCGCCGCGAGCTCCGGCGAGCGGTTGGCGCAGGCGGCGCTCGCCGAGGACCTCGTCATGGGTGAGGTGGAGCGGTTCGTCACCTCGCGGCCGCCGCGGCCGGCCGCGATGCCGGTCGTCGTCGCGTGATGGGCTGCCGACCGACGCCCGTGGCGTTCCGGCGGCGTGTGACCCGTCGCGGTGCGGTGGGCTCCGTTGTCCCGTGATTGACGACCGGTTGCTCATCTGAACCGCGTTTGTCTGATCACGCGTTTCTGCGCATTGTCGAGTCGAACACCATTCTGCGATACCTCGCCGACCGTGGGGGCCGCGGTGACCTGTAACCCGCGCGACCCCGCGGCGCGGGCGCGGGTGGACCAACTGATGGACGTGCTGAGCCTTGCCATCCGCGCGGTGTTGTGGGAGGTCGAGCTTCGTACGTACTACGCGCAGGAGCCGGTGCCGCAGGCGGAGCTCACCGACGCGCTTGGGGAGTTGGAGGCTGCGCTCGAAGGCTGGGAGGCACTTCTCGAGCCGGGCGGCTCTATCACCTGCGCGTTCTCGATCGCGGACATCGCGGCCACGGCGCGAATGTGGCTGGTGCCGAAGCTCCCGCTCGACCTCGCGCGCATGCCCAAGACTCAGCAGATGCTCGACGTGGTCGGCGCCCGCCCCGCACTGCGAGCGGCCCTCTGAGGCTTCTCCATCAGGGGAGCGACGGCGTCCACGTGCGTTCCCCGGCTTCGATGGGGAGCGCAAGCCGGCTCTCAGGTGGGGCCAGCGGGCAGCTCCAGCGCGGGTCGTACGAGCACGAGGGGTTGAACGCGTAGTTGAAGTCGAGCACCAGGTCTCCGTCGGGCGTGGCACCGAGGTCGGCGCCCTTAACCGTGTCGAGCAGGTACCGTCCGGCGCCGTACGTGGCCGTGCCCGCGGTGACATCCCGAAACGGCACGAACACGCCACCGCCGTATGCGGTGAGCCAGAACACGGCGAGTGACACCTGGTCGCTGCCGAGCGTCGGACGCACGCGGCCGACGAACTGAAAGCGAAACGGCTCGTCCGTGCTCGAGGGCAGGACGAGCTCGGCGCCCGTCGGGTCCGGCTCGAGCGGTGCATGGACCCGTAGCGCGGGCCGGTACGGGTAGTAGTCCAGTCCCGTGAAGCCAGGCCGGTGCTCCGCCGGGATCGGGCTCTGGGGATGCTCGGCGAAGAGCTCGTCCTTGGCGCGGCGGAACGCGTCGAGCGTCGCCTCGCCGGCACCACCTGCCCGCGCCGAGGCGTACATCGCACCCAGGCGACGCTTCCAATCGAGCAGGTCGACCGGCCACCCGATGCCTGCATTTGCCGCCCTCGTCACGCTCCGAATCTTCGGCTCGTCGATGTCCCCGTCATCGGTGGCCAGCGTATCTCACCGCCAGGCGGTTGGTATCGCCGCGGTCCCGGTCAGGCCCGAGGAGTCAATGAAAGCGTGCAGCCGAAAGTGTGTCGAAACGTCACAAGATCCACTCGCGTGATGTAACGATTGGCCGACGCGTACGGCGCCAAATGACAGTTAATCACCGCGCGCGCTACAGTCGAGCTGACGTCGCCGGTGCCACGCGAACACGAGAGGGCAGAGGCGATTCTGCGAGATGGATGATTTTCCCACCACCGCGGTCGATGAGGCACGCAGAGTGCCGGCCGGCCCGGGTGGGAGTGCCGCCGATCGACCGCCTCCCGATCCTCCCGCGGCTCAACTCCATGAAGACGAGCGCCTGATCGATGTCGTGGAGCAGGCGTCGCTCGACTCCTTCCCGGCATCGGACGCCCCGGCATGGACGGGAGGGACGATCGGGCGGTGACCGTCGCGGTCGCGTCATTGTGATACCGAAGCGCCTCGTCTGGGCTCACCCCTCGTCATCCTCATTGCCCTTGTCGCGAACGGACTTTCCACGCGTGTCATCGCCGGTGAGATCGATGCCCCACGAGGGGGCGAGGTCTGGATCGCGCCGCCGAGGTCGGCGCCCAGAGGGCTGTTCTTCAAGCAGGCGCGGTGGAATCCCGTGCCAGCTTCGCGAGAGCCTCTGCGCCAGCGTCCTTGTTGCCGCCACTGAGCGCGTGCTCCACGCCGCGCAAGAGCTGCTCAAGCTTCGCCGACAGCTCCTCGCTGAGCGCGTCGGCCGAAGCCGCCACACCGATCAGCTCCGCGATACGACGAGCCGCAGGCGATTGCCCGGCTGCCGTCGGGGCTGCGGCGGGCGGCTCGACCTGCCTGGTGCTCCCATCGGCTGGCGCAGGGCCAGTCCGGCTTTGGGTCGTGGTCGGGGCGCCCGACTCGAGGTCCTGGCGGGTGTCGCCACGAATTGCGATGCCGAGGCCGAGCGCGCCAATCGCAAGGGCGGACACCACGGTGACAGTGAGGGGAGCCCGTCTGCCCGGCGTCGCACGGTCCTTTCGCGGGCGGTCGGCGGCGACGGCGGGTACTGCCATCGTGACCACGTCGTCGGACCCTCGCGGGGCGATCGCCTGGGTGAGGTCTCCCGGCCTGGCCAACTCCATCAGGCCGGCTTTGAGCGAACCGGCCGTTGGACGTTGCGCGGGGTTTTTCGCCATGCACAGGGCGACGAGCCGCTCCATCGCTGCAGGCACAGGGCGCTTGGCCGAAAGCGACGGCGGACCCCCTTGATCGTGTGCGAGGGCGAGGGCCAACGGGTTGTTGCCCGTGAACGGCTGGACCCCGGTCAGAAGCTCGTAGAGGACCACGCCGAGTGAGTACACGTCGCCTGCGGGTGTCGCAGGGTTTCCTCCCCGGAGGATCTCGGGCGCCATATATGCGGGTGTGCCCGCGATGAGCCCGACCCCTGTCAGGGTGCCGTCGTCGGCGAGCCTCGCAAGGCCGAAGTCGACAAGACGCACGTCGCCCGACGCGTCGATGATGACGTTGCTCGGCTTGACGTCCCGGTGGACCACGCGCATCCGATGGGCGTGGCTGAGCGCCGAGGCGATCTGAGCTCCGATCGCCGCCGTCTCTCGGGCATCGAGCGGACCGTTTTGCCGTAGATGCTCGGCCAAAGACCGGCCCTCGGCGAGCTCCATCGCAATCCATGGACCCTCGTCGTCGATACCGGCGTCGAATATCTGCACCACGTTGGGATGGCTGAGCTGCGCCGCGTTCCTCGCCTCCCGCAAGAACCGCGCGAGCGTCTCCTCGTCATCGACCAGATGGGGGTGAGGCCGCTTGATCGCGACCGGCCGGTTGAGCTCGAGATCGCGTCCGCGCCACAACTCCGCAGTCGCCCCGACGGCGATCCGCTCGTCTGCCTGGAACCTCTGGCTGCCATGTCTCATCCCCTCATTGTTCCCGTTGAGCCGCGCCCGAACCAATCAGCCGGTTGCCTCGTCGTGATGGCGTTGGTCCCCCGCGCTCGGTGAGTGACCCGTGAGGGTCACGAACCCGCGTGCAACAGTAGGTGTCAGACACCCGGTGTCACCACGGTTCGCCTCTGCGCAGTTGCTGATCGGCGGGCACGCGGAGGTCGCACATCACCCGACCCGTGCCGGTCGTCTATCCGGGTGGCGGCAGGGAGATCGCGCCGTCTTCGTCGATCGGGAAGCCGGGGTTGTGGGCGACCTCCCACGGGTGGCCGTCCGGGTCGACGAACACCCCGGAATAGCCGCCGTAGAACGTGGGTCCCGGCTCGCGTCCGATTGTGGCGCCGGCTTCCCGAGCCTGCGTGATGACCCGATCGACCTCGTCGGCTGACCGCACGTTGTGGGCGAGCGTGACCCCGCCCCAGCCTCCACCGTCGCTCACCGCGGTGTCGCCAGCGAGCTTGTCCCGACCCCAGAGCGAGAACACCAAGCAGCCCAGCTGGAAGAACGCGACATCGTCCAGAGGCAAGTCGCAACGCCAGCCGAGGCGCTCGTAGAACGCGCGGGCCTCGTCGACGTCCGCGACCCCAAGTGTGATGAGGCTGACCGGCTGCTCCACGCGGTCAGCCTACCCGCGATCCCCGCCGCGGACTCGGCAACGCCCAAACAATAGGCGGGGGGGGGGCTGGTGCCAAGTGATGCCGCGACGGCGGGGGTAGGATTCGCACCTACGACCACCGGGTTACGAGCCAGCAGGAGCCTTCGGCGGTGGCTGACCCGGACGCCCCCGGGTCAATGCGGGAAGCGGCTCCACGGCGTCACGCGTGCATGTCGGTTGGTGCCCCCACGGCGGGGACGACCCGTCCCCGCCGTGTGAGATCCCCAGCCCCATGCTCAGGGGCCGGCGGTCGTCTACTCGGACGCGTCCTCCACCTCGGCCACGATGAGCGCGGCGCCCTCGGCCGAGACCGCGTGCTTGGCGATCCTCTCGTAGCCCGCGAGTCCGCGCTCCAGCTGCTCGAGCATCCGGTCCTCGGCGACGGCGATGATGGCCGACGAGCCCGGCGGCAGGCTGTTGCCGATCTCCTTCAGATCCTCATCCGCGAAGCCCTTGTCGCGGATCTTGCCCCACAGCCCGCCGGCACCCCCGCCCACGGCGGCGGAGACGATGAGGCTGGGAGGGAAGATCAGGCCGACCAGGCCGCCCGCAATCGCGCCGCGCTTTGCCCATTTCTTGCCGCTGGGATCAGCGGTCTCCTCGATCTTGACCTTGTCGTCTGCGGTGTGGACGATCACAGCCGCGTCGATCAGTTCGATCGCGCCGGCGTGCTGCGCCGCCTGGAAATCCTTCAGGGCCGCACCAGCCCCTTGCTCGGTTGCGTACGCGGCAACGAATATCTCCATCGTGCTGGTGCTCATAGCGTCTCCTTCTCTCGGTATGCGTGGCGTCAGCAGCCTACAGCCGGCTGTGCCGAAGCGGTCCGACGGGACTCCGAACGGGGCCCGGCTCGACACGATCAAGCCAGGTGTGCGACCGGAAATCCGAGGGTGATGAGGCTGACCCGCTGACTCCACTCTGGTGTTCGCTCGGAGCGTGATCATTCAGTCGTGCCGAGCGAGCCAATCGCCGACGACCTGCATGTACCGCTCGCGCTCCTCTACGTGCGGCATGTGCGAGGAGTCGTCGAACAGCACCCATTCGGCGCCGCTGATCCCGTTGAGGAGCGCGTCCTGCAGCGCAGGCGTCGCCTCGTCGTGGCGACCCGAGACCAAGAGCGTGGGTAGGTCGATCGAGCCCAGCCGGTCCCTCGATTGCCAGTCTCTGAACGGCCGCGCCCGCGGGCACCGCCTAGGCCCGGATGGATGGCCTGTAAAGCGCACGCATCTGGGCACTTCCCAGAGCCTGTGAGCTCGCGCTTGACATCCGTGGCCCGAGTTAGTCAAATGCATGAGTCAGATGACTAAGTTGGCCATACGTCCCGGCCATGAGACCGAGCAGGCGCTTCTCGATGCCGCTGAGAGGATGCTCGTCGAGGTCGGCGCATCCGGGATCACGACGCGGCGGGTCGCCGAGGAGGCCCGCGCGAACCACGGCCTCGTCCACTACTACTTCGGCTCGGTGGAGCAGCTGCTCGTGCGCGTGCTCGAGCGCTTTACCGAGCGGCTGATCGAGCGGCAGCGGCAGATGTACGCGGCGGACGCGCCGTTTCTCGAGAAGTGGCGGACGGCGATGTCCTACCTCGAGGAGGATCTGCCGTACCAGAAGATCTGGTTCGAGCTGCAGGCGCTGGCGTGGAACCGTCCCGAGCTACGGGAGCGGCTCGCACGGGTGCACGCCGAGTGGCGCACCGTGCTCACCGAGGCCTTCGCTCCCGTGCGAGAGGAGCTCGGGCTCGAGCTGCCGCTCGAGGCGCTGGTCTCGCTCGTGCACACGTTCAACGAGGGGATCATTCTCGAGCGGCTCCTGGGGATCGAGAGCGGGCACCGGGAGCTCCTCGACTGGATCGACGGCTGGCTCGAGAGGAGGACGCAATGACGATCGAGCTTGGACGCATGGCTGCGCAGGAGCAGACGCGGGCGCGCTATCCCGACGAGGAGGGCTACGTCGAGCGCGACGGGGTCCGCCTCTTCTACGAGCTCTACGGAGGCGGCGAGCCGACGGTCTTTCTCGTGCCGACGTGGTCGATCATCCATTCGCGCCACTGGAAGATGCAGATCCCCTATCTGGCGCGCCACTGCCGGGTGCTCACGTTCGACGGCCGCGGGAACGGTCGCTCCGACCGCCCGGCCGAGCCGGAGGCGTACGCGGAGCGGGAGTTCGCCGAAGACGCGCTCGCGGTGATGGACGCGACCGGCACGGACAGCGCGATTCTGGTCTCGTTCTCGCTCGGCGCCCAGCGGGCGCTCCTGCTCGCGGCCGAGCATCCCGAGCGCGTCCAGGCCGCCGTCTTCATCGGCCCGGCCTATCCCGGTGGCGGCGAGGTCCTCCCCGAGCGAGCGGTCTACTCCTGGGAGGACGCGCTCGACACCGACGAGGGCTGGGCCACGTACAACAAGCATGTCTGGCTTCGCGACCACCGAGGCTTCCTCGAGTTCTTCTTCGCGCGCTTCTTTACCGAGCCGCACTCGACGAAGCCGTTCGAGGACTGCGTCGGCTGGGGTCTCGACACGACGGGCGAGACCCTCGTGACCGCCCAGTACGGGGCGGGGCTCGAGCCCGAGGAGGCGCGCCGGCTGGCGGGCCGGGTCCGCTGCCCGGTGCTGGTGATCCACGGCGCCGACGACGCGATCGTCTCGCACACGCGGGGTCTCGCGCTGGCCGAGCACACGGGCGGCGACGCCGTCGTCCTCGAAGGATCCGGCCACGGCCCGCATGTCCGCGACCCAGTCAAGGTCAACCTGCTCCTCCGCGACTTCGCATGTCGGCCGCGGCCTCCGGCGAGCTGGTCCCGCGGACGTGCTCGTCGCAAACGCGCCCTCTACATCTCCTCGCCGGTCGGCCTCGGCCACGCGCAGCGTGACGTCGCGATCGCCGACGAGCTGCGCAAACTCCATCCCGACCTCGAGATCGATTGGCTGGCCCAGCACCCGGTGACGGCAGTGCTCGAGGCGCGCGGGGAGCGGATCCACCCGGCCAGCGCGTTCCTCGCCAACGAGTCGCGCCACATCGAGAGCGAGTCCGCCGAGCACGACCTGCACTGCTTCCACGCGATTCGGCGGATGGACGAGATCCTGCTCGCGAACTTCATGGTCTTCCACGACCTCGTGCGCGACGAGCAGTACGACCTCTGGATCGGGGACGAGGCGTGGGAACTCGACTACTACCTGCACGAGAACCCCGAGCAGAAGCGGGCACCCTACGTCTGGCTCACCGACTTCGTCGGCTGGCTTCCGATGGCGGACGGCGGCGACCACGAGGCGTTCCTGACCGGCGATTACAACGAGGAGATGATCGAACACATCGCGCGCTTCCCGAATGTGCGCGATCAGGCCGTCTTCGTCGGCAACCCCGACGACATCGTGCCGGAGCGGTTCGCGCCGCACCTGCCGTGGATCCGGGAGTGGACGGAGGAGCACTACTCGTTCGCGGGATACATCACGGGCTTCGACCCGGCTGCGGTCGCCGATCGGGAGGCCCTGCGCGCCGAGCTCGGCTACCGCGAGGACGAGCAGGTCTGCATTGTCACGGTCGGCGGCTCGGGCGTCGGCGGACACCTGCTTCGGCGGGTGATCGCGGCCTTCCCGGCGGCGAAGGCGCGGGTACCGGCGCTACGGATGATCGTCGTCGCGGGCCCGCGGATCGACCCGGCGTCACTCCCGGCTCACGACGGGCTCGAGCTGTGCGCGTTCGTCGATCAGCTCTATCGGCATCTGGCCGCCTGCGACCTGGCTGTCGTTCAGGGCGGGCTGACGACGTCGATGGAGCTGACCGCGAACCGGCGGCCGTTCCTGTACTTCCCGCTCCGCCACCACTTCGAGCAGAACTTCCACGTCCGCCAGCGGCTCGAGCGATACGGCGCCGGGCGGTGCATGGACTTCGACCGGGAGACACCGGAGACGATCGCCGCCGCGATCGCCGAGACGATCGGACGCGACGTCGACTATCGACCGGTTGAGTCGGACGGCGCGGCCCGCGCCGCGGCGCTGATCGCGCCGCTCCTGGACGAAGGCAAGGGGCGACGACGATCACGATGAGCGTCAGGCACGCGGCCGGCACGACGCGCATGTCCGCGCTCCCGTCCGATCGGGATCAGGTGGGCGGGACGCCGCACGTTCCCGGATCCACCCTCAGCCGGTCTTGATCATCACGTGTTTGAGCTCCGTGTAGTGCTCGAGGGCGTGCGACGACATGTCCTTGCCCATTCCTGATTGCTTGAAGCCGCCGTGAGGCATCTCGGAGACCAGCGGGCCGTGGTCGTTCACCCAAACGGTGCCGAACTGCAGGGCGTTCGCGACACGGTGTGCGCGCCCGACGTCGCGGGTCCACACGGAGGCCGAGAGCCCGTAGTCGACGCCGTTGGCCCAGGCGATCGCCTCCGCCTCGTCACTGAAGCGCTGCACGGTGACCACCGGCCCGAAGACCTCTCGCTGCGCGATCTCCGAGTCCTGCTCGACATCGACCAGCACGCTCGGCTGGTAGTAGAAGCCCGGGCCCTCGCCCTGGCTGCCGCCCGTGACGATGCGAGCCCCCGCTCCCACGGCGCGGTCCACGAAGCCGGCCACGCGCTCGCGCTGCTCGGCCGAGATCAGCGGCCCGAGCTCCGTGTCCTCCCGGGTCGGGCTTCCCGTCACAAGGCTGGCGGCCGCCTCCGCGAGCCCGTCCACGAAGTCGCCGTAGACGTCCGGCCCCGTGAGGACCCGCGTCGACGCGGTGCAGTCCTGCCCGGCGTTGAAGTAGCCGAACAGCCGCACGGCCGCGACCGCCGCCTCGACGTCGGCATCGTCGAAGACGACCACCGGCGCCTTCCCGCCGAGCTCAAGGTGGACGCGCTTCAGCGAGTCAGCCGCTGCGCGCATGACCGCCCTGCCGGTGGCGACCTCGCCGGTGAGGGAGACGATCGCCACGTCTCTGTGGCTGGAGAGCGCCGCCCCCGCGCTCTCACCCTGTCCGGTGACGACGTTCAAGACGCCCGGGGGCAGGAGGTCGGCGGCCAACTCCGCCAGCCTGAGCGCGGTGAGCGGTGTCAGCTCCGACGGCTTCAGCACGACGGTGTTGCCGGCCGCAAGCGCCGGCCCGATCTTCCAGATGGCCATCATGAGCGGGTAGTTCCACGGCGCGATCGAGGCCACGACGCCCAACGGCTCGCGGCGCAGGATCGAGGTGTAGCCGGCCATGTACTCGCCGGTCACTTGTCCCGTGGAGGTTCGCGCGGCGCCCGCGAAGAAGCGCAGGTTGTCCACGACGAAGGCGATTTCCTCGGGGACCGCGGCGATGGGCTTGCCCACGTTCTGGCTCTCGAGCCCGCCGAGTTCCTCGGCGTGCTCCTGGATCCGGTCGGCGAGCCGCCAGAGGGCGGTCGAGCGCTCGCCGGGCGGCGTCGCCGCCCATGCGGGAAACGCCCTCGCCGCGGCGTCCACCGCCGCGTCCACGTCGGCGGCCGTCGAGGAGGCGACCTCGGCGATCACGTCGCCTGTCGCCGGATCGACCACCCGATCGACGGCGCCGCCGGCGCCGCTCCGCCACTCGCCGCCGATAAAGTTCCCCTGGGCTTGTGTGGTCACCGCTCGCCTCCTCCGTGTCGACGCCTCGGCCCTATCTTGACGGCTCGCCGTGCCGGCTGGCAAGGGCCATCCGGGACGGCGCGCTCCGCGTGTGTTAGTTTCGCGGTCCTGTCGCTGAAAGGGGCGTCATGGACGAGCGGACGTCGCGGGAGCAGGCCGATGTCGGCCTGACGCAAGAGTTCCTCGAGCGGTGGCGGACCGCGGCCTACAACTGCTTCAGCTCGGGCCACAAGTTCTGCCGCGAGGTGTGCCCTGTGACCCAGGTCACCCGCGACGAGGCGCACACGCCGACGGCCTTCCACGCGAACGTCGTCGGGATGGAGCAGGGCGTGCTCGGCGTGGAGGACATCGCGCGCGACTACGTGCACTGCACCCAGTGCGGGGCGTGCGAGCTGCGGTGCCCGAACACGCTCTTCACGGGGGACTTCTACCGCTTCCGCACGCGCACGGTGGATCTCGTGAAGGCCGTGCGGGGACTCGCCGTCGACGCCGGCATCCACCAGCCCGGGTGGAGGGAGTGGAACCTGCTCACCGACGACCGCCGCCACGAGCCGGTCCTCGGCGGGACTCCGGTGAGGCAGGAGCGCGTCGCCGACTGGGCCGAGGGTCTTGACCTGCCGGTGGGCGGCGAGACGATCCTCTTCTGCGACTGCGAGGCGGCGTTCCACCGGACCTCGCTGCCCCGCTCGGTCGCCCGCATCCTCAAGGCGGCCGGCGTCCAGTTCGGCCTCATGCGGGAGCAGTGGTGCTGCGGCGGGCCGGCGGCCGAGATGGGCTACGTCGAGCAGGCGCGCCGCTTCGCCGAGCACAACGTGGCCGACTGGCGGGCGGTGGGGGCACGGCGCGTCATCGCGATCGACCCGCACGACTACATCGCGTTCACCGAGGACTATCCGGCCTACTTCGGCGACGACTTCGACTTCGAGGTGGTGCTGGCCGTGGAGCTCGTGGCAGAACTCGTTCGCGACGGGCGGCTGCCTCTGACGGTGCCGGTCAACCGGGTGGTGACCTATCACGATCCCTGCCGGCTCAACAAGCGCAAGGGCATCCACGCCGCGCCGCGCGAGATCCTTCGCGCCATCCCCGGGATCACGTTCAAGGACGTGGACCACGTCACCCAGTGGTCATACTGCTCCGGAGCGGGTGGCGGGCTCTCCATCGAACGTCCCGACCTGACCGCGGAGATCAGCCGGCGGCGGATGGAGCGGGCGGCGGCGCTCGACATCGACACGCTCGTGAGCGCGTGCGTGTGGTCCGAGCGCCCGCTCTCCGAGGCCGGGGAGCTGCGCGACGCGCCGATCGCGGTCGTTGACCTCATGGAGCTGGTGGCCGAGGCGGCCGGGCTCGGAGAGGAACCGCCGCGGTGAGCACGGTCGCCCTGTCCGACTCCGTGATCGACGAGCTGGTCCGGATCGTCGGCCCGGAGGGGGTGTTCACCGGCATCTCGGCCCGCGCCAACAGGGCCCGCGTGCCGGCCCCCTTCCCGCTCCATCGCTGGACGGAGCACATCCCCGGCGTCGTGGTGCTGCCGACCTCGGCAGAGCAGATCTCGGAGGTGGTGAAGCTGGCGAATCGCCGGCGGATCCCCGTCGTGCCCCGCGCCGGTGGCACCGGGCTCACCGACGGCGCGGTGCCGCTCCGGGGCGGGATCCTCGTGGACGTCAAGCTGATGAACAGGATCGTCGAGATCGACATCGAGGATCGCACGGTCACGGTGCAGCCGGGCATCAACATGCTGAAGCTCTCCGAGGAGCTGCGCCCGCACGGCTTCATCTATCCCGACGACCCCGCCTCGTACCCGTGCTCGCTCGTGGGCGGGCGCATCGGCACGAACGGCTGGTCGCTCATCGGGGGCCGCTACGGCCACACCCGCGATCTCGTGATCAGCTTCGAGATGGTGCTGCCCACCGGCGAGATCATCGAGGTGGGCGACGGCGGCGGCCGCAAGATCCGCAAGTCGTCGAGCGGCTACCAGCTCAAACACCTCTTCATGGGCCATCAGGGCACGCTCGGCATCGTGACCGAGGCGACCCTCGAGCTGGTCACGCGGCCGGAGGTCGAGTTCGCCGCGTTCTTCTCCTACCCGGACTACGAGACCGCCTGGCGCTCCACCGCCGCCCTGGCGCGATCCGGACTCGCGACGCTGGCCGGCGTCGTTCTCTTCGACGAGTGGAAGATCGACTACCTGCGCCGCGACGACGAGGCCTACATCCCCCAGCCGCCGGAGGTCAAGGCGGTGGTCGCGACGGCGATGTACGGCGCGGCCTGCGAGGTGCGGCCCGCGGCCAAGCGCCTGCTCACGATCGGCCTGGACACCGGGGGTCGTTACCTCGGCGACGAGATCTCCCAGGGCGACTGGGCGGCGCGCCACGACCGCTACGCGACCCCCCTCCACGGCCGGGTGAGGAGCGGCCAGGTGGTGCCGATGAGCTGGCACTGCGAGGACGCCTCGATCAACTTCAGCGCTCTGCCGGCGGTGCGGCAGGAGTGGCACGCCATCGTTCAGCGCCTCTGCGAGCGCCACGACATGTTCGACGACTGGGGCATGTTCGCCTACACGAATGGCGCCTTCAAGCCCTGGGGCGACTACCTCACCGAGATCGACGTGGGTATCTGGGAGGAGCGCTGGGACGAGGAGAGCTGGGCGGCGTGGGTCCAGGCCAAACGCGACATCGCCGAGGTGACGCTCCGCCACGGGGGCTCGATCAGCGCCTGCCACGGATCGTGCCGCGAGGGCGAGGTCGACCTCGTGCCGGCAGAGCTCGGGGGCGGCTTCGAGGTGATGAAGGCGATCAAGCGCACGCTCGACCCCAACAACATCATGAATCCCGGCAAATACCTCCTCGACCAGGCCTACGAGGAGGTGGTCCTGTGATCGGCTTCCGCCTTGCGGCACAGCGCCCGCCCGAGGAGCGCCGGGTGACCGACACCGTCGTGATGCGTTTCGACCACGTCTACGAGGTCGACCCCGCGCTGATGACTGAGCACGTCCGCCAGCAGGACATCCCAGCGTGGGACACGCTGAGGATCGTGGACAGCCGCTGGGAGCACCTCGCCTGGATGCACGACCACTTCGCCGACTCGGTCCTCTCCGGCGAGGAGCTCATCAAGGAGATCGAGGCAGAGGGCGAGACCCGAAGCCCGTGAACGAACTGGAGGTGGCGAGATGAAGTTCAGCTATGTGACGCTCCCCGACTATCCGTTGAAGGACTCGATCGAGATGATCAAGACCGCGGACGAGCTCGGGTTCTACGCCTGCTACTCGGTCGACGAGACGTGGCACAAGGACATGTACGTGCTCTTCGCGGCGGCCGCGGACAAGACCAAGAACATCCGCTTCGGGCCGAACCTCGCGCCGATCGGGCTGCGGGAGCCGACGCTCATCTGCCAGGCCCTCGCGACGCTCGACGAGCTCACCGACGGGCGCGTGGACTGCGTGTACTCCATTGGCAACTTCGGCCTGCTGGCCCAGTACGGCATGGACTGGACCCGTATGAACTCCTTCTCGCGGGTCAAGGAGGCCCATCACGTGATGCGCACCTTCCTCGACGACGGGGCGATCACCTTCGACGGCGACTATTACAAGTACTCCGGCCTGTTCACGTTCGCCCGGCCGGTGCAGAAGCGGCTCCCGATCTACATCGGGGCGATGCGCGGGCCGAAATCCTTCGAGCTGGCGGGCGAGGTCTCCGACGGCGTCCACCACGCGCTGAGCTACTCGAAGGAGGCCTACGAGTACCTCGTCAAGCACACGAAGAAGGGGGCCGACAAGGCCGGGCGCGACTGGAAGGAGCTCGACATCGGCGCCTGGTGCGCCTTCACGGTGGCGAAGGACTCCGCCGAGGCCAAGCGCACCGCCGGCAGCCTGGTGGCCTTTTACATCTCGGCCATGCCGCGCGAGCAGATCGAGCGCCACGGCATCGATCCCGACAGCCTCGCGCCGAGCATCGCGGCGCTCGGTGCGGGTCGCACCGCGGAGGCGATCGACCTCATCCCGCCGGAGGTGCAGGACGCGCTCTCCATCGCGGGCACTGCCGAGGAGTGCGTGGAGAAGATCCGCATCATCGCCGACACCGGCGTGAACCACATGATCCTGTGCATCACCGATCCGCACCTGGTGAAGGCCTTCACGGGGCGTGACGTGGACGTACCGGACATCAATGGCCAGCTTCGGATGATCCACGACGGGATCATGCCGGCCTTCAACTGACTGGATCGGCACGACGGGCGCGACCCTTTCGGTGGCGCGCCCGTCAGCCGGCGGTGCAGCCCAGGTCGCGCGAGGTCTCCTCGAGCAGCGGGCGGAGCACCGAGCGGATCTCCTCGAACTCCTCCGGCCCGGCGATGCATGGTGGCGCGAGCTGGATGGCGGGAGCGCCCCGGTTGTCCGCGCGCGCGATGAGGCCGCGGCGGAACATGGCGGGGGTCAGCTCCGCGCAGAGCCGGTTGGCGACGTCCTCGGGAAACCGACCCTTCGAGCGCTGGTCGGACACCAGCTCGATCGCCATGAAGTAGCCGGCGCCGCGTACGTCGCCCACGATCGGGATGTCGCGGAGCCCATCGAGCATGTCGCGCAGAACCGGCTCGTTCGCGCGCACGTTCTCGTTGACGCCCTCCCGCTCGATGACGTCGATGTTGGCCAGCGCGATCGCGCAGCTCATCGGGTGCCCGCCGAACGTGAACCCATGCATGAACGCCGGGCCCTCGGAGAACGGCTCGGCGACGCGATCGGACACGATGACGGCGCCCATCGCCGCGTACGCGCCCGCGAGACCCTTGGCGGTCGTGATCAGATCCGGGACGTAGCCATAGCGAAGCGACCCGAACCAGTCACCCAGCCGGGCCCACGAGCAGATGACCTCGTCGGAGATGAGGAGCACGTCGTACTCGTCGCAGATCTCGCGCACGCGCGCGAAGTAGCCGTCCGGGGCGGGGATGCAGCCACCGCCGTTCTGCACCGGCTCCACGATGACCGCCGCCACGGTGTCCGGCCCCTCGAACCGGATCCGCTCGGCGATCGCCTCCGCGAACTCGTCCGGCGAGTGCCCGTCGGGTTGGCGGTAGACGTTCGTCGCCGGCACGTGGCTGACGTTCGGCGCCATCGGCTCGTAGGGCTCGCGCAGGAAGGTGAGCCCAGTCGCGGCCATCGCCCCGTACGTTGTTCCGTGGTAGGACATCGTGCGGGCGATCAGCTTGGTCTTCGTCGGCTTCCCCGCGAGCTTGTGGTAGTGGCGGGCGAGCTTGATCGCCGAGTCCACCGACTCGCTGCCTCCGCTGGTCAGAAAGACGCGGTTCAGGCCCTCCGGGGCCAGCCCGGCGATCCGGGTGGCCAGCTCGATCGCCCGGGGGTGCGGGTAGGCCCAGGTGGTGAAGAACCCCAGCTCCTCCGCCTGCTCCGCCCCGGCCCTGGCCACGTCCGTGCGCCCGTGGCCGATGTTGTTGCAGAAGAGCGCGGAGAGCCCGTCGAGGTACCGGTTCCCCTGGTCATCCCACACATGGCACCCCGCCCCACGCACGATGATGGGCACGTCGCGGCTCACCCGAGATGGCGCGAAGTGCCGCCAAAGATGCGCCCGCGCATGCTCGTGCAGCCACTCCCGGTCGTGGACCGGGGCGGTGTCGGGGAGAGGGGCAGACTCGCGAGTGGCCACAGGCGCCTCCAGTCGTCGGCGGGTGCGCGGCCGCACGCTCGCTGGCGGCGCGCCCGGCTACGCTATCAGCCGTCCTACCGGGCCAGCTGGGCGGGCGACGCCTCCCACTCGCGCCACTCGGTCACGCTGAGCGCGAGCACCGGCCCCTCAGGTGGCTCACGTCGGTACTGCGGGTACTTCTCGGCCAGCAGGGCGAGCGCCCGACGTGCCTCCTCGCCGGGCTCGAGCACCCGGGCGGGGCCCCGCAGCAGCACCCACCACAGGCGCGCCCAGTCCTCCTCGTAGTGGTCGACGAGCACACTGGCCCAGGACCGCTCGCGCACGTTGCGAAGCCGTCTGAGATCACGCGAGCGCTTGGGTTTCTGATCGACCGCGCTGTAGAGGACCTCCCCCTCCAGCGCGAAGCAGATCGGCACCAGGTGCGCCCGTCCGTCCGGGTCGATGGTCGCGAGCCGGGCGACGCGCGCCGCGCCCACCCGCAGCAGGAGGTCCAGGTCCGGCACCCGTGGAGTCTCCCAGGCCGCCCCGGGCACGCGCAAGGTGCGGTCGTGACCCGAAGAGCCGGGCCTGGCCGAGCGGATGATCCCGCTGACGCCTGGATTCGTGGGGAACCCCCTGCAAGGGTTCGGTCATGGCGATGCGAGTCCTGATCCGCGAGTTCGCGGGTTCAGACCACACGGCGGCCGTCCAGGAAGTGTCCGCCGAGAAGTATCCCCAGTACCGTCGGGAGCCGCCGGGCGGGCCGGCGATCGCCCTGGACGTGGCGGAGTGGCGCGTCTGGGCGGGCGTCACAGCCTGCGAGCCCGCCTGAGAGCGCTCCCGCGACTTGACCATGTTGATGGATTTCATACATGCTCAACCATATGAGGACGACCATCCTCCTCGACGAGCCGCTGGCTGCCGCCAGCCGACGAGCTGGCAAGACCGGCCGCGCGCTCACCGCCGTCGGTCTCCGCTGGCGCCATCCCCTCGCTGGTGGCGGCGTACCGTGAGGGTCGTCCACCTGCTGCGCCACGCCAAGTCGAGCTGGGAGGACCCGGGCCACCTCGACGCCGAGCGGCCCCTCGCTCCCCGCGGGCACCGTGCCGCCCGCGCGATGGCCGAGCACCTCCGCCGCGAGGGGATCCGGCCGGCACTCATCCTCTGCTCGCCGGCGCGACGCACGCGCGAGACGCTCGAGCTCGTCGCCGAGGCGCTGCCAGGCGTCCCCGCCCAGGTCGAGCAGGAGCTCTACGGGGCCGGCGCGGAAGACCTCCTCCTTCGGCTTCGCAAGCTGCCGGCGACGGCGCCCTCGGTCCTTCTCATCGGGCACAACCCGGCCCTGCAGGGGCTGGCCGTGGCCCTCGCGGGGAGCGGCGAGCGCGAGGCCCTCGGCCGGCTCCGGGCGAAGATGCCCACCGGCGCGCTGGCCACCCTGCAGGCGCCCGTGTCCCGTTGGCGGGACCTCGGCCCCGGTGGTGCCGAGCTCGTGGCGTTTGTAACCCCGAGGGAGCTCGTCTGATCGGAGACCACCGACTCGGCGGCGAGCCGGCGGTCCCGCTCGCCGGCGGGACGCTGATGCCGCTCGTCGGGCTGGGCGTCTGGCAGATCCCAGCGGGCCGGGAGACCGAGCAGGCGGTGGCGTGGGCGCTCGAGGCGGGCTACCGGCACGTCGACACGGCGCCTTCCTACCGCAACGAGGAGGGAGTGGGGCGGGCGGTCCGGGCGAGCGGCCTCCCGCGCGAGCAGGTGTTCGTGACGACGAAGATGACGCCCGGGGCCGGGGATCCCGAGCGGGAGCTCGCTGGCAGCCTGGCGCGGCTGGGGCTCGACTGGGTCGACCTCTACCTCATCCATTGGCCCACCCGGGCGAGCGACGCGGTCTGGCCCGACTTCGAGCAGCTTCACGAGCGGGGCCTGGCGCGCGCGATCGGCGTCTCCAACTACGACCCGGGCCGGCTGGGGCGCCTCGTCGCCCGTGCCGCCGTGCCGCCCATGGTCAACCAGGTCGACTTCAGCCCGTTCGCGTTCGCGCCCGAAGTGGTCGAGGCCCACCGCCGGGCCGGCGTGGTGCTCGAGGCGTACAGCCCGCTCGCACGCGGCCGGCGGATCGACCACCCCGTCATCGCCGAGGTCGCCCGCCGCCACGGCCGCACCCCGGCGCAGGTCATGGTGCGCTGGGCCGTCCAGCGCGACATCCCCGCAATCCCCAAGTCGGGGCGGCGAGAGCGCATCGTCGAGAACCGCCGCGTCTTCGACTTCGCCCTCACAGACGCGGACATGGCTCGTCTCGACGCCCTCGGATCGCACGCAAACCACCGTTAGGTCTCGTCGGCGTCGCCCTCCGTCGTAAAGACTGCCGATACGACCTGCGCCTCGATGTCGCAGGCGTAGCAGGTGGCCGCTCGGGCCTCAAGGCGCGCCTGGCCGGTCGGCGATCGCCTCGAGCTCCCGCTGACACCACATGACCTCGGCAGGGTGTTCGCCAAAGCCGGGGAGCCCTGGGCGCTTCTGTTCCGCGCGTACGCCTTCACGGGGTTACGGAGAGGCGAGCTGCTCGCGCTCCGCTGGGCCGACGTCGAGCTGGACGCGGCGCGGGTCCACATCCGCCGCTCATTCGGGCGCTACGGGTTCGGTGAGCCGAAGTCCAAAGCACGGGAATTGAGGACGCCTTGGCCGAGCTGGCGCAGGCGCTCAGCGCGGTGGAGAGCCGTGTGCCAGGAGGTCCGACGGTCGGGTCCACGGAAATCGGGTCCACGCCTCGCGCCTGAGCTCTGCTTCGATGTCCGGCGGGAGTGCCTGCTCGATCGGGTTGCCGTCCTCGTCCACGACGAAGAAGTCCAAACAAAAGTGGAAGCCAATGAAATACAAGAAGAGTTGACACAAGTTTTTTTGCATCAACTTCCTTTGCATCCGCTAGACTGGGCCGATGAAAACGTTCGTTGGGCGTACGCGGGAACTCACCGCACTCGCTGACCTCCTCGATGAAGCCCGTGCCGGCCAGGGCGTCCTGGTGTCGATGCGTGGCCGCAGGCAGGTCGGCAAGTCGCGGTTGGTGAGCGAGTTCGTCGAGAACGCCGGCGTGCCGGCGGTGTTCTTCACCGCCTCGCGGCAGCCCGGAGCCGTTGAACTCGGACAATTCGTCGAGGCCGCCCGCGCCGGGGGCATCGCGTCCGCGTCGACGCTGCCTGCGGACGGAGCGGGGTCGTGGGAGGCGGCACTCGTGCTCGCGACGGCTGACGCGCAACCAGTTCGACCGGTCGTTGTCGTGATCGACGAGTTCCCGTACCTCTGCGAGTCCGAGCCGGCCATCGAGGCGATCCTGCAGAAGATCTGGCACACGCTTGAGCGTCGAGCCGTGTTCGTGATCCTGATCGGCTCCGACATCTCGATGATGGAAGCACTGACCGCGTACAAACGGCCGCTCTACGGCCGTGCGAGAGAGCTCGTCATCGAACCGTTGTCGGTCGCCGACATCGCTCGTATGCGCGGGCTCAAGCCAGAGACCGCGCTGGACGCATACCTCGTGATCGGGGGCTTCCCGCGGCTCGCTGGCCGTTGGCGGTCCAGCGACACCGTCACTTCATTCGTCAGGCGTGAGTTCGCGGACGAGTCGTCCCCGTTCATCGTCACCGGCGAGCGTGCATTGGCCGCCGAGCTTCCGGCCGATCTCAAAGCACGGGCGGTGCTGACTGCCGTCGGATCGGGTGAGCGAAGCCACAGTGCAATCCTCGCGCGTTCCGGGGTCGGCCGTGGCACGGCCGACGTGGCCCTCGCGGTGTTGGCCGACAAGCGAATCGTCCAGCGGGCCAACCCGTACGCCGAACCACCCTCGACGAAGATCCCTCGGTACACGATCGTGGATCCGTATATGCGCTTCTGGTTGCGGTTCGTCCAACCAAGCATCGAGTTGGTTGCACGCGGCCGGGCAGACCTTGCGGTCAAACGGATCGAAGAGGGATGGAGCACGTTCCGCGGCAAGGCGATCGAACCGCTGGTCCGGGCATCAGTCGAACGGATGTTGCCCAGGACCGAACTCGGAGACGCTGCCTTCGTGGGGTCGTTCTGGACCAGGGACAACCGTGTCGAGGTCGATCTCGTGGGTGGTAGGGACTCGGACCGGGCCCACGTGGTGGATTTTGTGGGTTCGATCAAGTGGCGTGAGCGCGGCTCGTTCACCAGGGCCGACCTGACAGATCTGGCGAACCTGAGGACATCCGTGCCTGGGACCGACTCGGGGACCCGCCTGGTCGGCGTGTCCCGCTCTGGATTTTCGACGACCGGACTCGATCTGGCCATCGATGCTGAGATGCTTGTCTCGGCATGGTGAAGCGCGCAGACACAGCCTCGTCGTCTGAAGCCGGAGGATTTCGGGCCGCCTCGCCTTCGGCGCTCCGGCGTGAGCTGCTGGACCTGGTTGTCGGTGAGCTCTGCGGTCCGGTCGGCGGTGAGGAGGAGATCCTCCCTGGTCGTCAACCCCGCCGTGGGCCCACGCTGTGAGGGCACAGCGGAAAAGGTGTCCCGCATCCGGGACACGTGGGGCAAAGAAAAAGGCCCGTTTCCGGGCCTTTTGTGAGTAGCGGGGGCAGGATTCGAACCTGCGACCTTCGGGTTATGAGCCCGACGAGCTACCAGAC
>CAYMSM010000064.1:0-24394 GCA_964393105.1 uncultured Bifidobacteriaceae bacterium | reverse complement strand
ACCCCTCGCGGCGCAGCCGGCCGGATCGGGTGAGCCCGACAGGTCGCTCGTCGTCCTGATCGGCGCGATCGCGGGCGTTCCTCTGGCAGGGCTCGGCGTCACGCGCCTCGCGAGGCGGCGGGCAACGGTGGTCCGCGCGGGCACCGCCCCGTCGACCTTCGTCTTCCCGCCCTTTGTGGATACGCCGCCGGCGAACCCGATTTCTGCTTCCACCGCCACGCCTCCGTTCACCGTCAGCGAAGGCGTCGTGCCGGTGGAGTCGGTCGCCGCCGCCCGCCGCACCGGGCGAGAGCCCATGGCTGTCGATCACGGGAGCACGATGGTGTGAGCATTCCCGAACTCACCATGAACCCCCGCGGCACGTCATTAACCGGTCGCCGTCAACGGCGTCGGTCGATTCTCGCCATTCTCGCCGTGTTTGCGTCGCTCGCGTGGGCCGGATCGGCACTCGGCGCGGACCCGCCGATCATCAGCGGCGGGTCCCCGACGGAACCGACGAACGTCCAGCCGAGCTACACGATCACGGGCGTGGACGGCGCCACGATCGACTGGACGCTCAACGGAGTCCCCGGCGTGCCAGGTGCGAGCCCGTTGAACGTCGGGCCGCTCGGCGGTGCCGACGGGGTCTACACGCTGCAGGCGACCCAAACGGGGCCCGACCCGGTCTCCCTCCCCGCAAACGTGTCCTTCACCCTCGACACGGCCGGACCTGCGGCTCCCACGATCCAGACCGGTCCGCCAGCCGTCAGCAACGTCCGGGACCAGTCGTTCACGTATTCGGCGGCTGAGGCGGGTGGCAGCTTCCAGTACCAGCTCAACGGCAACACGTTTACGGCGGGGGACAGCGGGGTGGCGCTCGCGAACCTCGTCGATGGCACCTACACGTTCAGGGTCCGGCAGATCGACGTTGCGGGCAACGCGGGTGCGTTCACCGCCGACTATGCGTTCAGCATCGACGGGACCGGACCCGGCGCTCCTTCGATCACGGGCGGACCGCCGGCCGCCACCAACATCCGCGACTGGCTCTTCTCATACTCGGCGTCTGAGGCGGGTGGCAGCTTCGAGTACCAGTTGAACGCCGGCACCGCGGTGGCGGCGCCGGCCGGCGGCGTGACGCTCACGGGCCTCGCCGATGGCAGCTACACGTTCGCCGTCCGGCAGATCGACGGGTTGGGCAACGCGGGCGGGTTCAGCGCCCCATTGGCGTTCGCCATCGACGGCACCTCACCCGTGGCACCGACCCTGACCGCCTTCCCTGTCGCGCTGACCAACGTGGCAGCCCCCACGTTCGCGTGGAACGGTGAGGCCAGCAGCACGTCCCTGGTGCAGATCGTGGGCCCGACGACCGTCGCCGCCGCCCCCGCGACGAGCCCGTACGTTGCGCCCGCGCTCCTACCTGGCGCGTACACGTTCCAGGTGTCGCAGAACGACGCGCTGGGTAACGCAGGACCGGCCACGGCGTTGGCCTTCACGGTTGATACCGTACCGCCGACCGGGAGTGCCATCGCCCATACACCGGCGACGAACAGTCTACCCGGGTTTGCCAGGACGACGACGGTCACCGTCAACCTCACCGCCGCCGGGGTGGACACAATCGATGGAATCACGCCTTCGGGGGAGGCGATCACCTACGCGCTGACGACCGTCGCAACGGTACCCGCTGCGGCGGACTTCTCGGCATGGACGGCACCCCGTGCGATCGTCGTTCCTGCGACGCAGGGCGCGACGTCGATATTCCTGTGGACAAGGGACGCCGCGGGTACCGGCAACGTCTCGGCGGCGGTTCCACTGACCCCGGCGGTGGTGTACGACACCGTGCACCCCAGCGTCGCGGGCACCAGCTTCCCGGTGCCGGGCGCCAACGTGACGACCGGCTTCGGTACTCTCGCCAACGTCCAGATCAACTTCAGCGAGCCGGTCCAGATCCCGGTTTCGCCGATCAGGATCTGTTTTGACCCGTGCGGAGCCACGGTCCCCGGTGGGGTGACGTTCACTACAGATCGAACGGGCGCGATCCTCGATCCGTTCCCTGACACACCCACGGCTCTGCTTGCGATCGGTACCCGGTACGAGGTCGAGTTGCCGAACTTGCGCGACCAGGCCGGCAACGCACTGATCGGGCCCGGCTCCACATCGGCGTGGACGTTCACGACCTCCACCGACGGCACGCCGCCCGGACCTGTCACCAAGCTCGCGCTCTCGCCGGGAATCGGTCAGATCGCCCTGACGTGGGTGCCACCCGGCGCGGCCGACCTCGCGCGGATCACGGTGCTGCGCGGCACCAACCCGCCGGCCTCGGCCGCCGATGCCACCGCCGCACGGTTCACGCTGCCCGCCACGGCGAAATCGTTGACGGACGTCGGCCTGACCCCCGGCGTCACATATCACTACGCCGTGTACGCCGAAGACGCCGTCGGAAACCCGTCCGCGCTCGTCCGGTCGAGTGCGGTACCTCTGGCCCCGCGCCGCGCCCTACAGGCGGTGCCCAAGACGTATCTCGCCCACCTGATGAAGCCGAAGAAGGGCGCCGTACTGCGGACGCTCCGGCCGCGCCTGACGTGGAAGCCCGTCAAGGGCGCGATCCAATACAACATCCAGATCTGGGACGGCAAGCGAAAGGTCGTCGCCGTCTTCCGGAGGTTTGCGGTGCTCCGCGTACCGAAGGGTCGGCTCAAGCCGGGGCGCCGGTACACCTGGCACGTCTTCGCGTACATCGGAGCGAGACGCAAGTTCGTCAAGCGTCCGATGACCAGTTACTTCGACACGCACGCAAAGGCAAAGAAATAGCCAGAGCACCGTTTCAGCGCACGCCGTTCGACCCGGCACAGAGCGGCACCGGAATCCGGGTGCCGGCGACCACGCGCGCCCCGCGCTGTCTCGTCATAGCAAGGCGGTTGGCAGTGCTCGCAGCCGGCGCGGTGCTCCTTGCCACCGCGACCGCGGCGCACGCAGCGCCAACCGTGACGGCGAATCCCAGTGGACCGGTCGTCGCGAGCATCCCTACGTTCACCGTCACCGCCACTCCGCCGGCCACAACGATCAGCTGGACGCTCACGGGTCCTGACGGGTATGAAGAATTCGATTTCAATGCTTCGTCGCCCCGCACGACGGACCCGTTCCCTTTGGGGCCAGATGGGCTGTACACCTTTACCGCCACGGAGACGCCGGCGACCACGCCAACGCCCGTGACGTTCACCTTGGACACGACTCCTCCGCCCACGCCGACGATCACGAGCGGCCCACCCGTCATTACCGGCCCCGCTTCGCAGCTCGCATTCGCGTGGTCCGGCGACTCGGGCGTGGGGAGCTCGCAATGGCAACTCCTCGACGTGGGTGCCGTAGTCGCCGAGGGTACATCCGCTGCCACGCAGGTCTCGTTTCCGTCGCCGACGCTCGCCGCAGGCGACCGGATCCTGCGCTTTCGGGTCAGGCTCGTCGATTCCCTTGGCCGCCTGAGCCCGTTCAGCAATGAGTATGTCTTCAACGTGGATCAGACGCCGCCGGGGGCACCGACAGGCCTGACGGGGCCCACGGGCATCACCCGCGACCTCGCCCCCGTGTTCTCCTGGCAGGGCGCGGAGTTCGGCGGAAGGTTCGAGTGGGCCGTTATCGACCTGGCCGGTAGGGATGTTCTCGGTCCCGTCATCGACCGCACCACGACTGCAACCGACCTGGCGATTCCAGCCCTCCCCTTGGCGCCGAGCCTCTTCCATCCGCTCATCTTCAAGGTCCGTCAGGTCGATGAGTACGGCAACCGTAGTTCCGAGGCCGAGTATCCGTTCGCGATCAACACCAACCGTCCCAAGTCCCAAGATCCAACGACGCGGTACGCAAAGTTCATGACGCCCAAGGCCGGAAGGGTCCTGACTTCCCTTCGACCGCTCCTGACGTGGCGCCGGGTCGTGCCCGGCGCCACCCTCTACAACGTCAAGGTGTATGACGGCAATAGGAAGGTGCTCTCGACCTTCCCGCGCTCCAACAAGTTCCGCGTGCCGAAAGGCAAGCTCAAACCCGGCAAACGCTACACCTGGTACGTGTGGTCGTACGTCGAGAAGAAGGGGCGGTACGCCGCCCTCCCCATGAAGAACTGGTTCGAAACCATCCCCCCCGCCGCGTAGTCGTCGCTGCTCGCAGTCCGTTCGCAGATGGGGCCGTAACAAGTCGCTAGCCTCGCTGCCGTGCCGGTGACGCCATACCCGAAGATCGAGCTTCACGTCCATCTTGAGGGGACCGTGCGTCCGGCGACGCTGCTCGCGATCGCGCGACGCAACGACTACGCCTTGCCGGCGGGCACCGTCGAAGAGCTCGCCGAGCTCTACCGGTTCCGTGATTTCGGGCACTTCATCGAGGTCTGGATCCTGACCACGAACGCGCTGCAGACGGCGCAGGACTTCCGGCAGGTCGTCGTCGACTACGCCGCGGAGGCCGCATCGTTCGGGTGCGTCTACATCGAGGGGATCTTCTCGCCCGCCGAGCGCGTTGCGCGCGGCATCCGGTGGGACGAGATCCTGGAGGGATACTGCGAGGGGGCCCAGGCCGCGCGCGAGCTTCATGGTGTGGAGGTCCGCCTGACCCCCGACATCTACCGGGGGTGCCCTGAAGATCAGGCCATGGAGCTCGTGCGCCGCTGCGCTGACTATCGTGACCGCGGCATCGTCGGCATCGGACTTGGCGGCCTCGAGGCCCAGTACCCGCCTGAGCTCTACGAGCGGCCGTTCACGCTCGCACGTGAGCTCGGCCTGGCGTCCGTCCCCCACGCCGGCGAGGTGGCGGGCCCGGCGTCCGTGCGGGGCGCTCTGGAGGCGCTCGGCGCCCACCGCCTGCGACACGGGGTGCGGGCAATCGAGGATGCCGGGCTCGTCCGCGAGCTGGTCGGTCGGGGCACGGTGCTCGACGTGTGCCCGATCTCCAACCTGCGCACGGGTGTCGTGGCCTCGCTCGTCGACCACCCTCTTCCCCGGCTACTCGACGCCGGCGTGCGCTGCTCGATCTCGACCGACGACCCCGCGATGTTCGACACCGACCTGGGACGCGAGCACGACGCCGCGCGTGCGCTCGGAGTCGACCCGCGCCTCGCATACGAGGCCGGTCTCGCCGGTGCCCTGTGCGACGACGCCACGCTCACGCGTCTGCGCGAAATCGGCGACGCGCACGACTGGAACGCGCACGCGGCCCCAAACAATTAGTAGCGCCGATAAGATCCTCACTGGTGCCTTGGTAGAAGTATTAAGCTCGCCGAAATATCTGGAGCATCCACGAGCTCCCACGAAGAAACTGGTTCTCTACGTGCCCCGCCACGTGGGGTTGAGATAGTCCCAGCGCAGGTGTTGGGCCAACGGGAATGGGACGAGCGCGTACGCGGCGGGGATCCGCCGCCGCCGGGCTTTCCTCGCCTCCCGCGGGCCTGGTGTTGGGGGCGCGAGCCACCGCGCCTGCGTGTACCAGCGGCGCATCGTGCGGGCAGAAGGCGCCATCGCAGGGCAGTCCGCGTGGCGGGCGCGCAACTCCTGGATTACCTGGCGGGGGTCGTGCCCTTGGGAAAATCGTTGTTCTGCCTCGCGCCTGAGCACCGGCCAGGAGTAGGAGCCCGGCCGGCCGCGCGCGACCCCCGCAGACCGGGTCTGGCGCACGTGCGTGCGAAGGGCGGTTGCGCGCCGGACCGTGAGGGTCCCGGTCGCGATCCACATCGAGGCGAGGTGTTCGGCGAATACGGTGCCCTCGTCGTCTCGCATGAACCGGTCGCTCGCGTGCGTCTCGCACAACCACACCTCCACCCCGTGGGTGAGGTGCACGAGACGTCGCGGGTCCTGACCTGTGCCCGCGCAGATCGCGCACGGCGGACCGCCACCGGGTGGACCGCCCTCCGGTGTGCCCTCCACCGGCAACCACCCGGGCCCGTCCGATGCCTCAGATCTCGCGCGCCCACCATGTTCACGACGATTCGCCATACGAGGATCGTGCCCGAATAACCTGTTACAGCGCACCACCCATTTGTGCCATTTCTGTCGCAACTTCGTGTCATGTCATGTAACGAATGACCAACCGAAACCCAGCCAAATGGTCGTTTCCCGGCGCCCCGTTGGCTGGCCGAAAGGGGGTTTCTCGCGGAGGAAATCGTTTGGTGGATCTCCGCCACGTCGTTTCGGATATCCGAACTTTGCTTGGGAAGGGCGATACGGGCATTGCGACGGCCTCACGCCTGTGCCTTCGACGTGTTGTGTCTTCGGGCATCTCGGGCCGCGGTCGCGAGCCGGTCACGACTGCGATTCGGCGGATCTCGGGTGCGCTGCAACACCCACACGAAAGCCCGAGGAGCCCCAACTCAGGCGAAGAGGATCTCGTCCCCGGTCTCGCCCTGCTCCAACCGTTCGGTGATCTTCGCGACGGCGACGTCGTGGAGGATCGGCATCAGGGCGGCGACCGGGCCGTCCGCAGCGTCCGGGTCCTTCGTGTGGACCCGGACGCGGCCCACGAAGCAGGTCTTGATTCCGGTCAGCTCCGCGTCCCGAAGGACGTGGACCTGGAAGCCCCACAAAGCGGCCGGTGAATCCGACAGGCTCGTGCGCAGAGGTTGCGGGACGAGCGTGTACCGGACGCCGTCGATCTCGACATCGAATCTCGGCTCGTCGCTCAGAGGTCGATCACCTCGCCCGCGGCTGTCACCCCGGCAGCCGCTCCTCCGCGACGTGGATCGCCCGCGCCGGTCAGCCCATGCGGACCGAACCCGGCGGCAGACACACCACCGAAGAAGAGGTTGCGATCGCCCCACCTGCGGATCGCGTGGCCGTCCGCCGCGAGCGCCGCCACGACCTCGTCCGAGATCCCGCCTTCGACCTCGAGCTGCCCGCCCTCGGCGTGTACACGCGGGCGGTTGATCGCCGCAGGCAGATCCCAGCCGGCGTCGACGACGTTGACGACGGTCTGCAGGATCGCCGAGCGCAGCCGGTTGGAGCCGGCCGACCCCAGCGCGACTAGGGGCTCACCACCGCGCGTGATCACGGTCGGCGCCATCATCGACGACATCCTGCGGCCCGGGGTCAAGCGTCCGAAGCCGCCCGGGTTGAGATCCTCTTCACCGAGCATGTTGTTGAGCAGGATACCCGTGCCGGGCACGACCACCCCGCCCCCCGAGCCGCATGACGACGAGAGGCTGGCCATACCACCCTGTGCGTCCACTGCGCTCGCATGTGTCGTTCCGGTCGGCTTTCGCGACGTGGCTCGAGTCAGCAGTTGCTGCGCGACATCGGGATCGTGCAGCGCTGCGGCGAAGCCCTCGTCACGGAGGGTGTTCGCCGTGGCACCCGCATGGGCGATCTGGCGGTAGTAGCCCACGTCGTCCCCCACGAGCGCACCATCCACCGCCGCGAGGGCCGCTGCGATCAGAACCCCGCCCGACGACGGCGGCGGATTGGTCAACAGCGTCGCGTCCCCGTGGGCGACCTGGAGCGGCGTGCGCTCGATGACCGCGTAGCCGGCCATGTCGGCGACGCTGATGAGCCCGCCCGTACCCTCGAGGTGTTCGATGAGTGTCCGCGCCAGTGGCCCGTCACGCATTGTCGATGCTCCGGCCCGGGCGATCTCGGCGAACGTGTCCGCCAACTCCGGGATGCGGACCCGCTCGCCCGCCCGCAGGATGCGCCCCCGGGGAGCGAAGATCGCCGAGGACTCGGGCGTGTGGGTCAGCATGGTCGTCAGGATCTCGTACAGGTAGGCGACCTCGGTCGTCACGACGACGCCCTCGACCGCCAGCGCCATCGCCGGCGCGACGATGTCGGCGAGCGGAAGGCGGCCCAGGCGTTCGATCGCCGTAACCAGCCCGAAGACCATCCCGGGCACCGCCACCGACGGCGAGCCGATATGAAAGACCTGCTCGGCATCGCCGAACGGCACGGTGAACGCATCGAGGTCAGCCGGGTCCAGGCGGCGACCCTCAGGACCGAGCCCGGGCACCGCCACGAAGAAATCGAGCAGCGTCGCCGTGCCCTGGGGCGATCGCGCGAGCAGGAAGCCCCCCGCGCCCGGCCCGGTCAGCGGGCTCTCGGCGACGGCCGCGGCACAGGCTGCCGCGCACACCGCATCCACCGCGTTGCCGCCGCGGGCCAGGATCGCGGCGCCCGCTCGCGCACTCTCACGGTGACCCGCCGCGACCACAGCGACGGGGCCGGCGGCGACCGTTACCCCCCGTCCTCCCGCTCATCGGAAGCGGGAGCGCTCGGATACGGAGACTCGAACAGGCGGGTCTTGGTGCCATCGGCGTCCCGCGGCTCATCCGGGCCAAGTGCCGACAAATCGGGCGGCTCGGGTGGATCGGACGGCCCGTCGTGCGGGCCCCCGAGCTGGAACGGGGAGGACGACAGAGGGGGTGGCGCCGCGACAACCGGCCCGGGTCGCCCGAACGACGAGCCCTGTGGGACCGCGGGTGGGCGCGCCGCGGTCGCACGACGACCGGTGAAGCCGGCCGCCACGACCGTGACCCACACCTTGCCCTCGAGCTCGGGATCGACCGTCGCGCCGAAGATGATGTTGGCCTCGGGATCCGAGGCATCGGCGACGACGCGGGCCGCGCGGTTGATCTCTGAGAGCGACAGGTCTGGACCACCGGTGATGCCCAGCAGGATCCCGCGAGCGCCGTCGATCGGGGTCTCGAGTAGCGGTGAGCTGATGGCGGCGAGCGCAGCCTCTTCGGCACGGTTGGCTCCGCTGGCGTAGCCGATCCCGAGCAGCGCCGAGCCGGCGCCGCGGATGACCGTGCGCACGTCGGCGAAGTCGAGGTTGATCAGCCCCGGCAGCGTGATCATGTCGGTGATGCCCTGTACGCCTTGGCGGAGCAGGTCGTCACACACGCGGAACGCGTCGACCATGCTGACGCCGCGGTCGAGGACCGCCATCAGACGATCGTTCTGGATGACGATGATGGTGTCGGCGTGGTCGCGAAGTGACGCGATGCCCGCGTCGGCCATGGCTTGACGGCGGGAGCCCTCGAATGCGAACGGCTTCGTCACGACGGCGATCGTCAGCGCGCCCATCTCGCGCGCGAGCTTCGCCACCACGGGCGCCCCGCCCGTGCCGGTGCCGCCCCCTTCACCCGTCGCAATGAACACCAGGTCTGCGCCACGAAGCGCCCGCCTGATGTGCTCTTCGCTCTCGCGCATGGCCTGCTCGCCGAGCGCCGCGTTACCGCCGGTGCCCCGCCCGCGGGTCAGCTCGAGCCCAATCGGGATCCGCACGTCCGCCTCGGTCGCGTCGAGTGACTGGCGGTCGGTGTTGATCGCGATGAACTCCACGCCCCGGATACCGGCCTCGATCATGCGGTCGACGGCGTTGACGCCTGCGCCGCCGATCCCCACGCACTTGATGACGGCCATATAGCTGGAGCGCTCGCCCCCGTATGCCGGCCCCTCGCGGCCCCACGCTGGCGGCGGCTCGCGCTTCGCTGAAGGGTCGCTCGACGGCGTGTCCGAGGTACTGCGGAACAGCTCGCTGAGCGGGCCTTCGCGCATGCTGGAGCGCTCGCCGCTCATGCGGCGGCTTTCGCGCCCGCAGCGGCCGCATCACGCTCGAGGACCTCGTCTGCAAGGCGGCGGTACCAGCGGGCCGCCTGCCCCCCGCTGTCGTATGTCAACACACTCTGGCCCCTGACCGGCGCCTCTGCGAACTTGATTGTCTTGCCGATCCGCGTCGTGAACACGACGTCACCGAAGCTCTCTTCGAGCATGGCGAGCGCCTCACGGCCGTGGACCGTCCGTCCGTCGTACATCGTAGGGATGATCCCCCAGATGTCGACGCGTGGGTTGAGGTGCTCGCGCACCTGGGCCAACGTCTGGCGAAGCTGCGCCAGGCCGCGCAGCGACAGGTACTCGCATTGCACCGGAACGATGACCCCGTCGGCGGCGACCATCGCGTTGATCGTCAGCAGGCCGAGCGACGGCGGCGTGTCGATCAGGATGTAGTCGTACAGGTCGCGGTAGGGCTTGATCGCGCGGTCCAGCGCGCGTTCGCGCCCGATCATCCCCGAGAGCGCAAGCTCGGCGCCGGCCAGCTCGATACCCGCGGCGGCGATGTCGATCTCCTTGGCGTGGATGACCTCGGAGAGCGGCCGGGCGGTCACGAGCACGTCATACATCGTCGTGCTGAGCGACTCGACGTCGATGCCTTGGCTCATCGAGAGGTTGCTTTGCGGATCGAGATCGAGCGCAAGGACGCGGCATCCGCGCTCCTTGAGCGCGGCACCGAGGTTGAGCGTGGTCGTCGTCTTGGCGACGCCACCTTTTTGGTTCGCGAGTACCAGCACTCTTGCCGGTCGTGACATTGACGCACCTCTGGCGAGGGGAATGAGCGTCAGGCGGATTCTACGGCAGGTCGCCGAATCCTTCCTCTACGGCGTATTCGCGGCCGATCAGCTCGACCGGCGCTCCCGTTAGGGCGTGCCCGCACCGCCCTCGTCGGCGGCGCGTCGCGCCTGGGCCAGCGCCTGGCGGAATGCCCGAAGGTGACGTGCGGCCTCCTCGTCCTTGCCCTCGCCGAACGCCTTGCGGTAGGCCTCGAACTCATCCGACGCGCGACGGACGAGCTGCGCGATTGTCGGACCGGGCGCGGGTGTCGTGCCGGGAGCCGGAGCCGGACCCGGTTCGGGGTCTGGCTCGACGCCGAGCGCCTCGGACAGCGCCTCCTGGAAGCTCGCGCCCGAGGAGACCCTGCCGTCGCCGAAACTGACGATCACCTGCCACAGCGTGGGCAGCGAATCGCCGGGTGCGTCCAGGTACAGCGGTTGCACGTACAGGAGCCCTTGCCCGATTGGCGTGACGATCGTGTTGCCGCGTAACACCTGGTCGCGCCGCGTGGTGATCTCCTGCGAAAGCTCGGGGTCGCGCGCGACATTCGACGTGAACGTGTCGAGCGAATCGAGCGCCTGGTCCCCGTTGATCGGGAACCGCAGGATCGTGAGCGCCCCAAAGTCCGCCGGTTCGTTCGACACGGCGAGCCATCCGGAGAACCCGATGCCGCGGCCGCGCGCCGCCGGCTTGTACGCGCGCACCGCGACGAACCGTTCCTCGGTCTCGCCGGGCAGGACCGCGTACGTGAAGCGGGCGGGCGACTCGATGCGCTCGCCCTCGACCCCGGCGCCGTACGCCTCCTCGGTGATCGCCCACGCCTCGTCACCGTTGAAGAACACGTCGGTGTCGGTCACGTGGAAGCGCTCGATCGCCGCGGACTGGTAGTCGAACAGGTCCTCGCCGTAGCGCAGATGCGCGCGAAGGCCCTGGGGCATCTGGGACCCGGGGGTGAAGAGCTCCGGGTATACCGCCCGCCACGTGCGGGTGATGGGCTCCTTGTCGTCCATCAGGTAGAGCTTGGTCTCGCCGGTGTACGCGTCCATCACCGCGGTGACGGTGTGGCGAAGGTAGTTGACCCCACCGTTGGGCACGGCGTATGGGTATCGCGCGGTCGCCGCGTAGGCGTTGGCGACGACGAACACCCGCCCGTCGGCTGCGGTGAAGTAGGGGTCCGAATCGAGCGCCAAGAACGGTGCGATCTCGCCAACCCGGCTGCCGATGTCGCGATACAGGAGCGTCGACGAATCCGCGTTGGCCGGACGGCCGGCGGTGGCGTTCCAGACGCGCCGTCCACCTCCGATGTACGGAAGCCCGCCCAGGAACTCGGTCAGGGCGAGCCGTCGCCAGCCGGAGCCCACCCTGACCCCGGTCGTGCCGGCCCAATCGATCGTCTCGTTTGTCGTGCGGTCGAACTCGGGTTGCGTGGTGTCGACCATCGCCCACGGCATGTCGGGCTGCGCCCCGAAGTAGATCGAGGGCTGCGCCACTGCCGGCTGGATGAAGTCCCCGGCGACCGTCTGCGGGATGCCTCCCACCACGAACTTGGGACGACCGGTGTTGGGGTCGATCTCGTCGACCGGCGCCATGATCAGCCCGTATCCGTGCGTGTATGTGAAATGCCGTCGCTGGAAGTCCGCGTCCGTGAACTTGGAGTAGTCGATCTCGCGACCGATCGAGAACAGCGTGCGCTTGCGATCGGCGATCGTGTACCGGTCGACGTCGACGTCCGCGCACGTATAGAACTGGTTGATGGTCTGCAGGCGCAAGCAGGCCTCACGGGTCGGCGGGATGTCGAGGAACCGCAACGACGCGACCGAAGCGGGCGCCAGGGCGATCGCGGCGCGCGTGACGCCCCGCTGGCGGTAGTCGGCCTCGACGACCTTGGCCTTGTCGAGGCCGGTCGCCGCGCGTGTGGCGGTCAACGTGGCCTCGATGTTCTGCCGCTCGACCTGCAGCTGCGAGCCTCGCAACACGATCGCGTCGTTGAGCGCCGCGCCGATCGGACCCAGGAGCACCACGACGAACGTGCTGGCTGCCGCGACGATCGGCCACAGCACCATGGGGGTCGGTTGCTTGGCAATCGGGTTCGTCGCGCCCTGATTGCGTGACCACACGATGGCGACGATCGCGGGGATCAGCAGGATGAGCCACCACGCGGTCGCCAGGACCGTCAGCGCGAGTGCAACGCCCACCCAGACGATCGCGATGATGAACACCGCGCGCGACAGGGGGATGCGAGCGACGCGGGCGCGGATCGCCGGCACTGCGAGCACAAGGAGCCCGATTGCCATTGCCGCGACAAACCAGGCGCCGACGGTGCGGGTCGGGATGTCGACGTTACGGACCGCAGCCCCCGCCCCGCCCAACACATCACCGTCGCCGGCGCGTGTCAGCGCATAGCGCGACAGCCAGATGAGCGATCCGAGCGCCAGCAGGAAGAGCCCACCCAGCGCGAACGCGAATGTCGTCGTGCGCCGGACGATCCCCGCGCCGGCCGCGGGACCCAGGCGCTGCCGCTCGACGAGGCTCAGGCCGAGGCCCACGACAACCACCGCGATCCCTGCGAGCGCGAGACCGACTGCCGCGATCCGCGCGATCGAACTCAACGCCGGCTCCGAGAACACAAAGAACCCGATGTCGCTGCCGAACACCGGGTCGACGACGCCGAAGTCCGTGCGGTTGCGCCACGCGAGGATCTCGTCGCGAGCAGACGCCAGGGTCGGAACGATGGCCAGCGTCAAGATCACGAACGCCGCAAGCCAGGCAAGGCGAAGCGCGACGCGCACCATCTTGCCGCCCGGGTCGCGCGCCAACGTCTGGGCTCCCCGGCCCAGACCGGGGAACCGGCGCGAGAACGCGTCCCCGCGCGGATCCGTGGGATCGCCAACGGGCACGTCGGGGTCGAGCACAATGGGCTGTGCCTTTCCGCGCAGCAACAGCAGGGGGAGTGAGAGCAAGAGCGCGAAGCCGACGCCGATGGCGAGGAGCGCGATCGTCCAATGCCAGCGCGTGGCGTAGACACCACCAATGCCGAGTGCTTCGTAGAAGGCGCCCTTGATCGTCAGCTCCGCCCCGTAGTGCAACGCAATTCGCGCAAGCACGAGGAGCACGATGATCGCCGGGATCACGATCTGGAGACGCCACACCCGCATGGTTCGCCGACTCACTGCCCGTCAGCCTACTGGGTCTGAGCCGCGACTCGCCCCCGGACTGTCGCCATAGATCGGTCTGCGACGGGTCCGACCCCCTGCAACACCAGGTGTCAGACACCCTTTGTTGCGGTGGCGGCCAATTGGTCGCGACGTGACCCCGCTGTGCAACACCAGGTGTCAGACACCGGGAGTGCCACCGAGGGGTGAACGGTCCGTCCTCGGCCCACGAGTCGGACTGGCGGCCGTCGAGGTCGCATGGAAGGCACTACTGGCCGTCACGAGCGCCGCGTAGGAGCTCGTTTGTGATCCAGGCGGTGCCCCGTTGGCCACTACTCGGGCGGCAACTCCAGGCGGCGTTTTCCCGCCCATGCCGCCGCTTGTGAGCGACGCTGGAAGCCGAGCTTACGAAGGAGTTGGCTGACGTGGTTGCGCACGGTCTTCTCGGAAAGGTGCAGTACCTCACCGATCGCGCGATTGGTATAGCCCTCGGCGATCAGGGCGAGCATGCGCCGTTCGCGATCGGTCAGACCTGCAAGCTCGGCCTCGGCCTGCTTGGCCGAGAGCTCGCGGAACTGGGCCAGGAGCGTCCCCGCAGCGCGCGGGTCGAGCGCCGACGCCCCGGCCGCCGCATCGCGGATCGCCCGGGTCAGCGCATCGGAGTCCGCCTGCTTCAGCAGGTACCCGTTGGCCCCCGCCATCACCGACCCGACGATGGCCTCCTCGTCCGTGTATGAGGTCAGCATCACCACGCGCATGTCCGGGTGATGCTTCTTGATCTCCCGGCAAGCCTCCACGCCGCTGCCATCCGGCAGCCGTATGTCCATCAGCACCACGTCGGGCTTGGCCTGCTCGGCCATCGCGATCGATTCCGCGACGGTGCCGGCTTCGCCGACGACGCGAAAGCCGCTCGTGTGCGCCAGGAGCGATCGCAGTCCGAGTCGGACGACCTGGTGATCGTCAACGATCAGGACGCGGATGATGTCGGGAGCACTCAACGAAGGACCTCCTGGGGTTTCGAATCGGACTCGTCCGGCGCCTCGATGTCCAGCGGGATCGCAAGCGAGACGCGCGTACCGCCACCTGCGACCGGACCGATCTCGGCACGGCCACCCAATCGACGGGCGCGTTCGCGGATGTTGCGAAGACCTTCACCCCCGTGCACGGGTGGATCGGCAATTCCGATGCCGTCATCGATGACGAACAGGTCGAGCTCGTCGGGCGCGAATGCCAGCTCGACATCGATCTGCGTCGCCCGTCCATGCCGGGCGGCGTTGGAGAGCGCCTCACGCAGGACCTGCTCCAAGTGCTGGCCCGCCTCGTCCGGTATCGGTCCGGCCAAATCGACCCCTCGAACACGGACATGGACCACCACCCGGGTCTCGCGGGCGAAGTGACGCGCCAGATCCTGCAGGCGCGTCGCGATCATCGCGGCATCGGCGTCGGGCCGGCGTAGCCCCGAGATGTACTCGCGGATCTGCCTGATCGTCGCATTGATCCCCTCGACCACCTGCCGTACCTGCTTGCGGGTATCGGGATCGGTCGAGGTGATCGCGACGGACTCCAAATGCAGCCCCGCCGCGTACAACGACTGGATGGTGCCGTCGTGCAGGTCACGGCCGAAGCGCGCGCGCTCCTCGGCCACGGCACGCGCGCGGTCGAGTGACTCGATCCGCTGCTTCGCCTCGAACTCGAAGATCTCGAGGAGCTTGACCGCGATGACCGAAAGCATCAGACCGGCCAGACCGCGAAACACGGCCAGCTGGATCCCCCCGGCACCGAATCGCGCGAGGTCGGGCCCAGGCGCCCCGGGCGACCAGAACGGGTGCTCGACGACGATGCCGGCGATCACGGCGTAGAACAGCAGCGTTCCCGCAGCCGCTGCGGCAAACGGTTGGATTCCACGAAGTCCCGCCTCGGCCAGCTCACCGCGCTGGCGCCAGAGCCCGATCGCCGCGACGATCGCCGCCGGCAGCAGGATCGTGTGTCGCAAGAGCGCCCCGACCGACTCCTCCCACTGCCCAACCGTCCAGCCCGCATTTGCCGAGAGGATGCCGGCCCCGACAAGCATTCCCACAGCCGCAAGGACCGACACCGACGTCCAGGCGTTCCTCCGGCGCCTCGAGTCGACGGTCAGTCGCAGCCCGAACTGAAGCAGGAACAGGAAGGCAGCCGTCTGGAGCACCGCGCGCACGATGAGCAGCGCGTCGATGAGGCCGGAGCCGATGTAGCTCTCCTGGATGGGGACGAAGACATAGCCCCACACGGCGAGCGCCTCGACGAACGCGAACGCGGCGAGCCAGATCAACGACTGCGTCAACCTGAGCCGGGTCGCACGGCGACGTTGGATCCAGACGGCGAACCCCAAGGAGAAGAACACCAACCCCTGGGCAAACAGGATGATGGTCTCGTTCTCTTCGAGGAAGCGCCTCACCCGCGTGCTCCGAGATCACGACGCGGCGTGGAAGAGATGGACCCCGGCAGCGTCGAGTTCGTCATCGATCGGAGGATACGCCTCCCCCGAATCAGTGACCGAGGACCGCCTCCAACTGCGCGCGAAGCGCCTCCAGCTCGGCGCCGGCGGCCTCGATGACTTGGGGCTCCTCGAGCAGTGCTCGACGGTCCATCGTCGTGGAGCGGTTCGTGACGTACGGGTCATCGAGCACTGCCGCCATGTCGCGGCCCGCGCGAAGCTGCCTGACGACGTACTCGATCAGACGCTTGTGACCTGCCGACTCGCTGCCGACCAGCTTCGCGACCTCGTCCCGGATGCTCAAATCTCCAACCCCTTCGACGTGGTCATGAGCACCCCGCTGAACGACCGAAGACGTCGGACGCGCTCGGCGGTCGGAGGGTGGCTCGAGAAGAGTTTCATCATCCCACGTCCGCCGAACGCGGCGAGGGGATTGACGATGTAGAGCGGGGCCGACGCCGGGTTGACGGCCAGCGGGATGGCGTGGGATCCGCGCTCCAACGTCTCGAGCGCGTCGGCAAGCCCGTTGCCGTCGCCCAGAAACTCCGCGCCGGTCGCATCCGCCTGGTATTCGCGCTGGCGCGAGACGGCCATCTGGATGATCATCGCGGCCACGGGCGCCAAGATGATCGTCGCGATCATGCCGATGAACCCGAGCGGGCTGTCGTCGTCGTCGCCGCCGCCGAAGAACATTGAGAACTGCAGGAAGTTCGCGATCGCCGAGATCGCGCCCGCGACCATCGCGGCGATGCTCGCGATCAGGATGTCGCGGTTCCTGATGTGCGCCATCTCGTGGGCGATGACCCCCTCGAGTTCACGCGGCGAAAGCGCCTGGACGATGCCCTGGGTGACCGCGATCGCCGAGTTCTTGGGGTTGCGCCCCGTTGCGAAAGCGTTCGGCTGCTCGGCCGGGGTGACGTACACGCTGGGCTTGGGGATGCCCGCCCGTGTCGCCAACCGGGCGATCATGCGGTGAAGCTCGGGTGCCTCGGCCTCGTCGACGGGAACGGCTTTGCTCATCTTGAGCGCGATCTTCGCGCTGAACCAGTACATGGAGAGGTTCATGACAACGGCCAGGCCGGCAAAGAGGATCAAGCCGCTGCGGCCACCCACGACCAGCCCGACGATCAACAACAGGCCGGTCAGGCCCGCGAGCAGAACGAACGTGCGGAGGGTGTTTCCAGCCTTCTGCGCAGCGAGACTCATCGAGCATCACTCCTTTCCCCAGAACGATTCCGGAACGAACGTTTGGTGTTGTTCACAGCCCGGATTGTAGCGAGAGGGGTTGCGGAACCGCCGTCGCCAGGGTTGAGGCTGCGTTAAGCACACCGAGGCGAGCTTGTCACCCTCCATATCCTCGACGGGCTTCTAACCCGGGACACTAGAGTGACGACGTGTCCCGATTGATCGCCCTCATGGTCGCCGCCGCGCTCCTCGCAGGCTGCGGCGCCGATTCGCTGTCGGATCCCGAGACGAGCATCGACCCGGCCGAGGTGGTCAAGATCCTCCCGACCCCTCCTGGCCTCGATCAGTCAACCGAGGTCAGGACGGTGGACGCGGCCGAGCTGCAAGAGACCCTGGCCGGGGTGGCCAAGGCAGAGTCCGCAAGGGTCTACGAGGAGATCGGGTTCGGCGGCGCGGCCATGCGCACCTGGTCCGGGCGTGACGGTGCGCGGGTCCTGGTCGTGGTGAGCCGGTGGCGCGACCACCAGACCGCGACCAATGTCGGCGGAGGCGCGGTCCAACGTGCTGCCGAGACGTCCGGGGCTGCCGCGTGGACGCCGCGGGAGCTTGCCGGCGCCCGTGGCGCCCGCTCACACGACGTCAAGGTGTTGTCGTTCGCCGTGGCGGACTTGAGCCTGCTGGTGCGTAGTGACGGGCCCGTCCCGGATGCTGTGCTCATCCGGACCATGGATTTGCTGACTCGGCCCGTGCGCGCAGCGGCTCAATGAGCCGCAGGGCTCGAAACGCGCCATAGTGCACCGGCATGGGTGAACTTCAGCGGACATATCGCGGCAAGGCCGAGAAGGAACAAGAACGCGAGGAGCGCCCGTTCCCGACGTCCAAACCCGTCGAGCGCGCGATCATTGTCGCATCGATGAACGTCCGTCGCGACGACGAGGACGACCGTATCGCCGAGACCCGGGAGTTGCTGCGCACGGCCGGCGCCGAGACCGTAGATGTCGTCGTCCAGCGGCAGGACCACCCCCATCCCAGGACATTCCTGGGAAAGGGCCGCCTGGAGGAGTTGATCGACCAGGTCAAGCGGGTCAAGCCGGATGTGATCGCCGCCGAAAGCGAGCTGACACCGAGCCAGCAGCGAACCCTGGAGGACCGTCTCAACACCCGCGTGGTGGATCGCACCGGCCTGATCCTCGACATCTTCGCGCTTCATGCGCACACGGCAGAGGGCAAGCTTCAGGTCGAGTTGGCGTTGCTCGAGTACAACTACGCACGCCAGGAAGGTCTCTGGCAGCACTTGGAGCGCCTGGGCGGCGGGGTCGGGACGCGCGGACCGGGTGAGACCCAGCTCGAGTCGGACCGGCGGTTGTTGCGCACCAGGATGTCGGTGCTGCGCACGCGCCTGCGGGACCTGGAGCGCTCACGCGAGGTGATGCGCGCTCGACGGGTCGCCTCAGCGGTGCCCCGCCTGGCGCTTGCCGGGTACACCAACGCGGGCAAGTCGAGCCTGATGAACGCGCTGACGGACGCGAATGCCAGCGTCAACGACGCGTTGTTCGAGACGTTGGACCCGACGACGCGCGCGTTCGAACTGGACGGAACGCGGTGCGTCCTGTCGGACACGGTCGGGTTCATACGCGCGTTGCCCCATCAACTGGTCGAAGCGTTCAAGTCCACGCTCGAGGAGACGCGTGATGCGGATCTGCTCCTTCATGTGGCCGATGCGAGCGAACCGGAGGACCGTCGCAGCGCACGCGAGACCGCCGTGCTCGAGGTGCTCGATGAGATCGGCGCCGCCGACGTGCCGAGGCTGCTCGTGCTCAACAAGATCGATCGCCTCGACAGCGAGGCGCGCCAGGCCCTGCGGTTCCGTCACCCCGAGGCCACCTGTGTCTCGGCCCTGACCGGCGAGGGCCTCGACGCGCTCCGCGCCCACCTTGTCGAGTTCACCCGCTCGCGCCTGACCGCGATAGAGGTGCTCGTGCCCTACACACAGGGTGCCCTGATCTCCGCGATCTACTCGGTCGGCCGTGACGTCGTCCAGCAAGCGGGCCCCGATGGCACCCTCGTCCGTGCGCTCGTCCCCCCTCCCGACGCCGCCCGCATCACCGCCGCCCTCAACGGAGGTTGAACCCTCTACCGCGACCCGGCCCTCCGCGAATACGACGCGGGTAGCCTTGAGCGATGGTCGACCAACCCGCCGAGCGCCACACCGCCGGCAGCAGCGAATCCAACCTTGACCCTGACCCCAACGGGATCGACGCAGCCGACGGCCGGCAACGGCTCGGCATGTTCCATGCCGTCGGCGGGTACACCGTGCTCGTCGACTCGGGGCTTCCGACGCTCGTGTTCGTCACCGTCTACTCGGTCGGCGGCCGGAATCTCGGAGCATCGCTCATCGCCGCGCTTGCCGTCGCCGTCGTGTTGGCGGCGGTGCGACTGGCGCGGCGCCAGCCGCTCCCCAACGTTCTCGCCGGTTTGGCAGGCGTCGGGATCGCCGCGTTCATAGCCCACCGCACCGGTCGGGCCGAGACGATCTTCTTGCCAGGCCTGCTCTTGAATGCAGGCTATGCCATCGCCTACGTCGTCTCGATCCTGATCCGCTGGCCGGTGCTTGGCGTCGCGCTGACGTTCATGCGTGGCGAGAAGGAAATGACGTGGCGGACGAACCCGGCCCTCCTGCGCGCGTACTCGCTCGCGTCATGGATCTGGGTGGGGATGTTCGCGCTGCGGCTGGCGGTCCAGATCCCTCTCTATCTGGCGGGCGAGGACGAGCTCGTCACGCTCGGCGCCGTCAAGCTCGCGATGGGGTGGCCGATGCTCTTCCTCTGCATCTGGCTCTCGTACAAGATCATCAGCCGCGTTCCCGGATGGAACGGCCCCTCGCGAGCGCAGCACCCTGCGTAGCTATCAGACGATCAGGACGGGTGTGCTGAGCTTGACACGCTCGTAGAGCCACTCGGCGTCGCGGATGTACATGCGGATACAGCCGTGCGAGGCGGCGGTACCGATCGAGGCGCTCGCCGGCGTTCCGTGAATGCCAACGGCCGATGCGCTCGTCCCCATCCACCGCGTCCCCAATGGGTTGCCCCGGCCGGGCGGAATGGGACCGAGGCCTTTGGCCCACGGCGAGTCGGGCGGGATCCACGTCGGGTTTCGCTGCTTGCTCACGATCGCGAAGAGACCGCGTGGGGTGGGGTACCTGGGCGTCCCTACGGCGACGCGGAAGGTTCGAAGGAGCTTGGCTTCGCGGTACAGCGACAGCACCCGGCCGCGGCGACTTACCACGACGCTCGCGCCCGCCGTCATTCGCGCTGGCCGCAGGCGACGGATCGGCAGCTGCACCTGGGGGACGCTTCTGGTGAGCATCGCATCCGCGACGATCGGGACTGCTTTGCGGATGTCGACGAGCGTCCCGATACGCGGCGGCCGGACCCGGGGCCGCGCCTTCCTGAACGTCAGCTTGGCATCGACAGGCACGAGCTCGATGTCACGAGCCCGGTAGGCGAGCACCTCGCGCAGGCGCGCGCGATCGACCCTCTGGGGGAGGGGCACGTTGACCGGCGCGGCCACCGGCACGGTCCGCCCATACGTCATCGCGATGTCGATGGCCTGGTCCAAGTCGACGGCATACCCCGCTGCCGCCGGTTTGATCGAGAGTCGCCGACCCTTCAGACTCAATACGAGCGGTGCGAACCGCGGCACGATCCGGGCATCGATGACCGCACGGCGCGCGGCCTCGATCGTAAAGCCCCCGACCGGGACGGCGTCGATACTCACGTCCGGAGCGATCACGTTCGGGGGAAGGGGATCCGCCGCGAACACGGCGGGGGTCGCCACGGCCATCACAGCGCCGCTCACCATTCCCATACGCCAACCCCACACCCTCATACAGACGCTCCCGCTATCCCCGAGAAGAACGTGAGGATCTTACTCCCGGAGGCTGACAACCCGCATGACCCTGAGGGGGTCTGCGGAGGAATGACTGTCGCGGTAGTTCCTGCGCGGGCCCCAGAGCCCGGCGCGTGCCCGGCGAATGCGTTGACGACCGGCGCACATGATTCACTACCACGTCAGATGGCGAAGCAGAGGCGAACGAGCATTGACGGCGGACCCTCTCGGGGCGCCGACGGGTTCGTGACGGAGTTGACCGGCGATCCCACTGAGATCCCCTCCGTTCGCCAGGCGATCAGGAACCTGGCGGAGCGCCACGGCTTCGCCCAGCGCAGAAGCGATCTCTCGCTCACCCTCGACGAGTTGATCGCCAATGCCCAGGAGCACGGGACGCCGCCGATCACCGTCCGCGGTTGGTACGACGCACGTTTGATCCTGACGGTGAGCGACGCAGGACCGGGATTCGACTTCCCGACGATCGTCCGAAGCCACCCTCCGATGATGCTGGGCAAGCGGCGTCGAGGACTCTGGATCGTGCGGCAGCTGACAGATCACGTCCACGTCGACACCGGGCCCCACGGCACCACGGTCCGCATCGAGTTGACCCATGAGCCGCAGATCGGCGCCTAAGGGCCCTAGCCGTTCTCGGTCTCCTTCATTGCCCACAGGGGCTTGTCGAGCGCGTCTCGACTCGATTGGGCCGCCTCGACGTTCTGGGTCTGGATCTCGAGAAATACCTCTTTGCGGAAGACGGCAACCTCCCGGGGCGCCTGAATCCCCAAACGCACCTTCTCGCCCATGACCGACAGCACCGAAACCTCGATGTTGTCGCCGATCATGATGCTCTGATTCGCCTTTCGGGTGAGGACGAGCATGCTCAGTGCCTCCTTGCTGGGGATGTCCCCTGATCACCACCGAGTGGTTCGCCAAATAGATTGTACTATGCGTTGCTGATTTCCTGCTCGTTCCCGCTATCGGAGGATTCTACATGCTTCATGGTCGTCGGCTGGACCACGCTCTCGAGCACGTCAACGGCTCGCGCTACGCGCTGGTCCATGCGGTTGCAAAGCGGGCACGCCAGATCACGCTTTGGATGACCGCCGACCCGGCGGAGCTGCGGGCCGATACGGCGCCACCGCCCATGGCCGGCGAGACGATCACGCGCGACCCGGTCGCGTTGTCAGAGGCCGAGATCCTGGACGGTGAGGTCATCGTCCACTGGGATCCGGATGGTCTGGTCGACGAGCAGGGCATTCCCGATGTGGCGTTGCTCGAAACCGACCCGTTGTTGCTCGAGAGCCTGGACGGCGACGACGACGAGGTCGACCTGGACGACGACACCGAGGTTCTCACGCCGGCCCTCGCGCAGGTGATCGAGGGGGCTGCGGCCGAGGTCGCCGACGTCGACGACGACGTCGAGGAGACCGTCGACGAGGAGGTGCTCAAGGTCGAGGACGCCGTCGACCTGGATGACGCGCCGGACGAGCTCGTGGAGGCCGATGACGATGAGATCGAGGAGGTTTCGCTCGACGAGGTGGATGAGGACGAGAGCGACGAGGACGAGCCCGAGGCCTGAACTCCGCCTCTCGCTAAGTGGTCAGGGCAGCTCGCAGACGCGATGGTTGGTGGTGTACTCCCCGTTCAGGAGCACCACCTGCTTCGCGAGCCGCATCTGGTGGTTGACCACCACCGGGGCGCGGAGGTTGATCGACAGCTCGCGCTGCCGGTGTGACACGGTCATGATCCCAAGGAGCGCCGCCTGCGTGAACGACAGCGCATCGAGCTGCTCGGCGTCGGCGTCGGCAATCTCGGGGGCGTACTCCGGCACGACGCTCCAGGGATCGGCCACGATGAACGTGTGGAAGGGCGGATCGACGGCCTGCAACCACCGGATCGCTGGGTCCTCGCGACCGTTTGCCTGCATGTACGGCAGCAATGCGTATCGAAGGCAGGTCGGGAAACCGGCGATCGGCTCGATGAACTGCACGACGCGGCCCGGGTCGATGTCGAGACGACCGAGCACCGGCGAGTGCACGACACCCGCTGCCACCTCTGGTCCCGATACGACTCTCAGCAACTGTTTACCCCACGGTTGGGTGACGGCGCGACCGGTCGGTCCGCAAACGTTCTTGCGTCTCTCATCGGAGACCCGCACGCGAAACTTGAGTACCTCGCTACGGTTTGGAGAGTGACCCAGCACTCCCCCACCATCGCCGACCTGCATCGCAACCCCGTCGAAGTGGCCAGACGCCTCGTCGCATGGCAGCGCGGCGACGTCGAAGAGGCCGTCTCACAGACCCTTGCGGTGTCCGAACGATCGACCTTCACGCGTACGTACACGGCCTGGCTCTGGGCCGGGGCGGGCACAGACGGCGAGCCGGCCTGGGTGCTCCCGATCCTCACGTCGAGCACCGAGCAGTTCGCTCCACGCGGTACGATGACGGTGCTGACACGGAGCCTGCGCGCCGCAACAGACGCGGGGGCCCGTGTCGCCGACATGGGCTTCGTGGACTGGAACGGCTTCACCGCCCTGCTGCTGCCCGGTCTCGAACCGCTGCTGGCGGCTGTGGCGCTCAGCGAAGCGCATCCGGCGCCGGCGCACGTCGCGATCGCAGCCCTGACCGACGTCGCGATCGACGGACCTCCCCTCGATTTCGCTCCGCTTGCGCCCGCGACGACGGGAGGCGGTCTTGTCGCGATCGGCCACACGACCCGCGTTCATCCCGTCCCGCTCGCGCTCGCCCTGATGGAGCACGGATGGGCGCTCGATGAGTCCGGCTATCCCGCCGATCTTGTCGACCTGCTGCGCCACCGCGGATTCGAAGGCCCGGCGGTGCGCCATGCGGCTCCCAGCCTTGCGATCGAAGACGACCCGTGCCCCAGGCGCCGCCACGCGCGCCGCGTGCTTCGCCGCCTGCTGCACAAGCGCAAGGTCGGCGCGCAATACCACACCGAGTTCGACCATCTCGCGCGCGGGGCGCCGCAGGAGGACCGGGCCGACGCCCTCCACGTCGGAGAAGCGCTCATCCGCGCGGGGCTCCTGGGCGAGAAGCCCAGCGTCGGGCAGCGACACGTCTACCTGCGCCGCGACGCGCTCCCGGCGATCCACGCGTTGATCGACCGGGGCGAGACGGGCAACGCGGCCCTGGCGGCGCTTTGGACGGCCCCGGCCCCCGCGGACGTCGCGGGGGCCGGCTAAGTGGTCGCTCTCGCAAGTACAACCTCGTATCCCGGCTGCAAACCTTCGCCAGGCGGTGTCCTCGGTCTCACCGTTATGGGTACCGATAGCGGCAAGACACTGCGTCCTTGCCTGACTCGGTTTTCGCTCGGGATACGTGCCCGTACTTACGAGAGCGACCACT
>CAYMSM010000063.1:0-27605 GCA_964393105.1 uncultured Bifidobacteriaceae bacterium | reverse complement strand
GAGTCTCCGTGGCTGCGAGCGTCGCGATACGGCGTCCTCGGCATCGCGAATATGTCCAATATTCCCGACGGCCTGCGTCCACCGCCTCGCTCGCTCTCGCTCACGGATACTGGCACGTCATTTTGATGTCACACCACTAGTAGCGGCGGGCGCCGGCGTACTGCGATGCGTAGTACGGCTCGGAGAGCGACGAGACCTTGACGACGTCCCCGCTGTGCGGTGAGTGGACGAAGTAGCCCTCGCCGATGTAGAGGCCCTCGTGGTGGATGTAGCCCTTGCGGTCGGCGAAGAAGACCGCGTCGCCGGGTGCGAGCTGCTCGGGTGAGATTGGCGTGCCGACCGCGGCCTGCTGCTCGGCGACCCTGGGGAGCGTGACGCCGCGGCGCCTGTAGACGTACTGCACCAGGCCGGAGCAGTCGAATCCGGTCTTCGGGTTGGTGCCACCCCATTGGTAGCGCGTGCCGATGAAGCTCACCGCGAGCTGGACCGCCGCCGCGCCCTTGCCTTGACCGCCGCCGGGAACGTTCGTTCCCGGGCCGTAGGCAGCGGGAGCCGCGACCGTGCCCTGGATGCCGGGTGCGACGCCGAACGCGACCGGAATGGCGATCTGCGATGCCCTGCGGTCGGTGAACACCGTGCCGTTGGGGTCGCCGCCGAGCTCGGCGTAGTAGCGGCTGACGTTGCGATTCCAGTTGCTGTTGAGGTTCGTCGGGTCGTTGCCCGCGCCATTCGGCGCCCAGCGCCGCTGGATCTGGGAGATCGTGACGAGGTCGGAGCCCTTGTACAGGCGTCCGCCCAGGTTCCTGGCGGCGGCGGCGATCCCGTCGTCCCATGAGGGGTACACGATGCCCGGGCCCATGCCGAACGGGTTGTGGATCGTCTGCGACGGGCCGTAGGTGCCGAAGCTCGTCTCGGCGCCCGAGATGGCGACGAGCAGTCGGGGATCCAAGCCGACCGCCGTGGACTGGTAGACGAACACGGCACCATGCCCTGCGAGCGGGCTGCCCTTACCGGCGAGGTAGTTGTCGAGCTGGCCGGACAGGTTCGCGTCGATGGTGGGCACGGTCGAAGAGACCGGAGCAAACGACAGGCCAGGCAGAGTCGCGAAGGGGCTGGTCGCAGTCGCCTGCTGTTGGGCGGCGCGCGTCGCCGCTTCTTCACGCAGTTTCTCGACCGCCGGCTGCAGCTCGTCGACGCGGCTTGCCGCCGCGGTCGCCTGCTCTTCCAGATCGCCCTCGCGGGCCGTCAGGGCGTCGAGTTGATCCTCTGCGGCGAGCTCGAGTTGCGAGCGCACGTCGGCCAGATCCGCGTCGATACGCTCAAGCTCGGCTTCCGCCGCTCTCAGGGCCACGACCTCGGGTGCGTTTTCGTCGATCTCGACCTCCGAAGTCGCCTCGACGCTCGCGACAGCGGCCGTCGGTGGAACCGGAGGGGCCGCGCCAGATGCGGCGTTCGCAACGAACTGGTCGAGGATCTCCCCCGGGCTGGGCGGCTCCGTCGGCAGCTGCACGCCGGGGGCAACCGACCACGAACCTCCGGTTGGCTCGACCTGCCAGACATCGTCCTGCGCGCCGGTGGGCGCCGGCGCAGCGCTCACGCTCCATTCCTCAGCCGCCGATGCCTGCCCTGTGCCGAGGGCGGCAGCCAGAAGCGCCGCGGCCATTGCGCGTTTGATCGGGAGGTGGCGTCCGGCCACTTTAGGAAGGCGTCCAGCCATTCTGGGAATAGGAATCGGCTCCTGGGCGCGAACCTTTAGGGTTTCAATGCCGATTCCGCAGTTCGGTGCGGGTCCTCAGGCCCGATCGACAATTGAGGCGCCCCGAAGGGTCTCGAGCCCCGATCGACGTTTGAGACGCCGAAGGCGGCTCATAGGCCGCCCAAGCGGTGTCGAGCGGGGCGAATGGTCCGCCATAGGCCGCCCAGTGCCCTGTCGAGCGGGTCGTTTGGTCCGTCCTAGGGTCGAACGGCCCCGAGGTAGTCGCCGCGTCCGGACATCGATGAGACCTTGACCACATCGCCGGTATGCGGAGCATGGACCATCTGTCCCCCGCCGATGTAGATCCCCATGTGCCCAAGGCCATGGAAGAACACCATGTCCCCGGGTTGAAGCGGCCCGGACACCCGGGGGAACGCGGCCCAGATCGCCCCGGTGTAGTGCGGGACGGACTTGCCGACTTTGGCGTAGGCGTAGGTGGCGAGGCCGCTGCAGTCGAACCCTCGGGGCGTGGCGCCGCCCCACACGTACGGCACACCGAGGTACTGCAGCGCGATCCTGGCCGCCTGGCCGTTCGACGCGCTGCCCGGGCCACTGACGACGCCAGCGCTCCCGCCGCCGCCCGAGCCACCCGCGCTCGGGTTCGCGCTGCCGGTCGTGGCGAGGCTCGACGTTGTGCTGATCCGTTCGAGTGCCTGCCGTCGTGCCGCCTCCGCTTCGCGGCGCTCCCTGGCACGCTCCTGCTCGAGGAGTTCGCCGAGACGGCCCTTGGCGCCGGACAGCACCGCCTGTCGCTGTCGCAGGAGCCCTGTGACGACGTCGCGTTGACGCTGACGGCGGGCGACCTCGGTCTTCGCCTGGCCCTGGTCGGCCAAGAGCTCGCGCCGGGCGACGACCGTGCGCCGCCGAAGCGCCTGCACGCTGCGGACGATGCTCGCGTCCTGGCTGCTTGCGCGATCGAGCGCCTCGGTCCCGCTCAGAAAGGACGAGACGCTGCCGCTCGACAGGATGAGCTGAATGCGTGAGGGGGGTGGCTGCATGTAGGCCGCGCGGAGGCGGTCGCCCAGGATCGAGCGTGCCTTCGCGAGGTCACGCCGCGCCTTTCGCAGGGTCTCTCCGTTGGCCCTGATCCGCGACTGGACCTGGTCGAACCGGTAGACGGCCCCGTTGTAGGCCTCGGCGGCCGACCCCACCTGGCGGTCGATCGCCGCGACCTCGGACTGGATCTGCGCGACCTTTGCGCGCAACTCGGCGATCGACGGGGCAGCCGCCGCCGAAGTCGGCGCAACGGCGATGCCGGTCACGATGAGCAGGAGCGCCCAGAGCCGGCGCAGGTGAGTGAGGCGAAAGTGCAGCAGCGTTGCCTTTCAACGGAGCCTTCGACCAGGCCGTTCGGTCCGACGGGCCAAAGTACCAGGACTACAATATTTGTCCAAATAGCGGGGTTATGAAATTCCCGTTGCGCCTCCCATGGTGACGAGCTGGCGAAAGCATGCCCCCGGTGGTTGCTCATGTCCGAGCTCACCTGGACAATGGGTGCGTGCATCTGCATCTCGTCGCCCTCAGGGGCCTTCTCGTCGTAGCCGCAACGATGATTGCGGGCTCAAGCGCATTCGGAGCCGAATCGACGCCGAACGCCGCGGCGGGACAGAGCGCCACCCTGCCACCCGTTGTCGCGATTCCACAGGTCGGTCCCAAACCGGCCGCCGCATCGAGCACGGCACAGTATGTGTTCCCGGTATTCGGTTCGACCGCCACGTTCACGAGCGACTACGGCGCGCCACGCGCCGGGACCGGGTGGCATCAGGGCAATGACATCTTCGCGCCCATCGGCGTACCGGTCCTCGCCGTCGCCGACGGCGTGCTCTCGAAGGTGGGGGTCAACACCCTCGGCGGCAACCGGTTGTGGCTGACCGATGACCTGGGCAACGCCTACTACTACGCCCACCTCTCCGGATATGCGGCGCATGTCGTGGACGGCATCAGGGTGCGCGGTGGCGAGATCATCGGGTTCGTTGGAAACACCGGCCAAGCCATCACCACGCCACCGCACCTGCATTTCGAGATCCACCCGGGAGATGGCGCGAGCATCGATCCGTATCCGTACCTGCTGGCCTGGCAGCGGGGCACGAGCGTCTCGCTCGCGTTCAGCGCCGCCGTGGTGTCGCGCGGCCAGGCGCCCGCCGTCGGCGCGGTGCTCGTCGGCCAGGAGTCGCGGATCGAGAGCTCCCTCGACACCGGCGACGGGATGGCCCAGGCCGTTCCGTAGCGATTGCTCCGCAAGGTGGCACACGCCGGATGCCACGACGGCACCTCCGGCGACCTCGACGCGCGTGCTGGTGTCGCCCCGTGCGTGTGCCGCGCAAACAGCGTGCTGGGCACCCGATCTGCGCGCCCTTGGGAGATCTCGATCTCGTCGCCGAACGCGATCTGTTCGTGACCGGCCAGGTGGCAGGCCAGGGGTCCTGACGCTGCACCAGTGGCGGCAACCTCCCTCCGTCGAAAGCCCCTATCCTCAACCCCCATGGAACGGCCCAAACGCGATGACGAGCTGGAGGTGACGGTCGGCGACCTCGCGTTCGGCGGGCAGGGCGTCGCGCGGGCGGACGGGTTCGTGATGTTCTGCTCCGACACCGCTCCCGGCGACCGGGCGCGCGTGCGTGTGCGCAAAGCCAGACGCAGGTTCGCCGAGGCCGAGCTGGTCGAGGTGATCGAGCCGGGGCCCGACCGCATCGTCCCGCCGTGCCGGTACGTGCCGCGTTGCGGTGGGTGTCGCCTGCAGCACGTGGGCTACGAGGCGACGCTCAGGGCCAAGCGCGACCAGATCGCCGATCACCTGGCGCGCATCGCGCATCTTCCCGACGTCCCGGTACTCGACCCTGACCGTGCGGTCGAGCATTTCGCCTACCGCAACAAGATGGAGTACTCCGCTGCGCCAGGCCCTGACGGCGAGCTCTCCCTGGGCTTCCACATGCGCGGCCGCTGGGACCAGGTGGTCGACGTCTCCGAGTGCATGCTCGCAACCCCGCTGGGTAACGCTCTGCGCGAGACCGTCCGCGCCTGGGCCGTGGACGAAGGCATCGTGCCGTTCGACCAGCGCCAAGTGGCGCGAACGAGCGACGTCGATACGCGGGTCGAGCAGCTCGGGGCGCTTCGCCACGTCGTGGTCCGGGTCGGGATCAACACGGGCCAGGGGTTGGTGACGATCGTGACGGCATCCGGAGCAGACGAGGCGGTTGATCGGCTGGGGCCGCGTCTGACGGCAGTGCACCCCGAGCTGGTGGGCCTCGTGCATTCGATCAACGATGGCGTAGCCGAGGTGACCGGTGGCCTGCCATCGCGCGTGGTGTGGGGCCAGGACTGGCTCGAGGAGCGGGTGCACGGCGTGTCGCTGCGGCTGTCGTCGGGCGCGTTCTTCCAGACCAACACCAAGATGGCCGAGCGCTTGTACGACCGTGCCGCCGAGGCCGCCGGCCTGACCGGCAACGAGGTCGTGTATGACCTGTACGCGGGGGCAGGCAGCATGGGGCTCGTGCTCGCACCGAAAGCGTCAGAGGTCGTTGCGATCGAGATCATCAGGGAGGCCGTCAGAGACGCCAAGGCCAACGCGAGGGCCAACGGGCTCGAGCACTACCGGGTGCTGTGCGGCGATGTGCGTGTCGTGCTGCGTGAGCACCGGGGCCAGTTGCCGCCTCCCGATGTCGCGATCGTCGACCCGCCCCGGGCGGGCCTTTCGGGCGGAGCAGTTCGACGGATCCTGGAGCTCGCGCCGCCGGTGCTCGTCTACGTGTCCTGCCACCCGGCGACGTTCGCCGACAACGCGCGCAAGTTCGCCGACGGGGGCTATGCCCTGGAGTGGGTGCGCCCGGTGGACATGTTCCCCCAGACCCCCCACATCGAAGCGGTCGCGAGGTTCGTGCGGGGATAGCGAGTCGTCGGTCCGGGCGTCACATGGGACGGTAGGGTGGTGGTCCACGCGCGAACGAGGGAGCCCCCCCCGTCGAGTTCACCGAACTGGCAGTCGTCCTCGTCGCCCTGACGGTTTCGGGGTTGCTTGCGCTGCGGCTCGGCCTCTCGGCGATACCGATCTACATCGGCGCAGGCATCCTGCTGGGGCCGGGCGAGCCGGTAGTGCTGCACGTCGTCACGCCGAACGACGCGACCGACTTGATCTCGCGTCTTGGCATCGTGCTCCTGCTGTTCTTCCTCGGTCTCGAGTTCTCGCTGGAGCGTCTGACCCAGGCGCGCAAGTTCACGGTCGTGGGGGGCATGATCGACTTGGGGATCGCAGGTGGCGGCGCGTTGATCCTTTCGATCGTGTTGCTGGGATTCACGGCCGAGGCGATCATCCTGGCCGGTTTGATCTATGTCTCGAGTAGCGCCGTGATCACGCGAGCGCTGTTCGACTTCCGGCGTCTGGCCGACCCCGAGACCGACCTGGTGCTCGGGGTACTCGTGTTCGAGGACATCGCGATCGCGCTCTTCCTGGCGGTGGCGGCGGCGCTCGCCGTCGGCTCAGACGTCACCGCCTTCGGCATCGCAGGCACGGTCGCAATCGCGCTTGCGGTGGTGGGTGCGTTTCTGTTCGCCAGCCGCTACGCGCCGCGCATCTTCGACCGCATCGCGCCACGGCTCGAGCGCGAGCAGCTGCTCCTGTTGACCCTGTCGGTGGCTGTCGGGTCGGCGGCGCTCTCTGAGGCGGCGGGGCTCTCCGAGGCGATTGGGGCGCTTCTGGCCGGCGTGCTGCTTTCGGGCAGCCGGCTGCGCGACGACATCGAGGGGGACCTGCTGGGACTGCGGGACTTCGCCGCCGGGATCTTCTTCTTCTCGTTCGGTCTGGGAGTCGACCTGGGCGAGACCGGTCGTGTTTGGACCTGGCTCGTCGCGGCGATCCCTGTCGCCGTCGCCACCAAGCTGTTGGGCGGCTATATCGCCGGTCGGACCACCGGGCTGACGCCTCGCCGCAGCTTCAACACCGGAACGTCGCTCGTGGCCCGCGGCGAGTTCACGATCATCCTCTCACAGCTCGCGGCGGCGGGTGTCGCCCTCGACGCGGGCTTCCGCGATCGCATCGGCCCCTTCGCGGGGGTGTTCGTCGTGGTGACGACGGTCATCGGAGTGCTATTGATGAAGGAGACACGCCGTCTCGGTCGGGTGATCTTCGCCACCGGGACGCGTGCTCGGACCATGACCAAAGGAGTCGACAATGCGTGAGGTGCGCGAGACGCGTCTGCCAGGCGTGGGGACCAAGTTCACGATGGACACCCACCGCGGGGAGGGCGTCTGCGTCATCGTGCATACCGATGGTCTGCGCGAGCTGTACCACTTCGACGAGCGCGACGACGAGGAGCCCTACCGCATCGCGCTCAACGACGACGAGGCCCGTCAGGTCGGCGCCCTCCTTGGCGGTGTCATCTACCGTCCACAGCTGGTGCAGGACCTGGAGCTCGCCCTCGGGGACCTGGTCGTCGAGTGGATCGAGCTCCCGGTCGACAGCCCGCTGGTCGGCCTGACGGTCATGACGTGCCGGATCCGCCGGACGACCGGCTCGACGATCGTAGCGATCCTGCGCCGGGGCGGGGCCGTCGCGATGCCCCACCCCGACGAGGTGCTGCAGGCCGGCGACGTGCTCGTCGTGATCGGCCCCCCCGACGTCTTCCCGGTCATCCGCCGCCTCGTGGCCGAAGGGCCACCGGCGGACGACACCCAGGAGAACGCGCCGACAGCTACGACGTCGCCTTGATGACCCCGATCACATGGCCTTCGGGATCGTTGAAAAGGCCGATCTCGACCCCTTCCATCACCTCTTCCGGACCCATCACCCGCGACCCGCCGACCCGCTCGGCATTCGCGAGCGCGGCCTCGACGTCGGGCACCTCGACGTAGACGGTCACGCGTCCGGGGTAGCCCTCGGGGGCCGCCGCGATGCCCCCGCCGATACCGACCCCGTCCGCCGAGACATTCCCCTCGCGTTGCACGGCACCGTACGATCATCGGACCTCGGTGTCAAAGACCTTGCTGGGTTGCTGCAAGCCGCCCTGCAGAGGGCGGCGTATGGTCCGCTCAACGCTTTCCGCAGGTGGTGGCGGCGATGATCAGCGCGTGGGCGACGCTGCGGCCCGGCCGTGTCGTGCGGCGTAGCTGCGTGACGCTCTTGCGGTGAAGTCGCCGTTCAGCGGCGAGCTGGGTACGTAGAGCAGACACCTCCGCCTGGGCGCGGGCGAGCTTCGTGTGGCCGGTGGCGTCGGCTTCCGGCGCACGTGGACGGCAGTCGGCCACTGTGCCACCGCGTTGTCGTGGCGCAAAGAGGTCTGGGTCGACCGTTTGTCGGCTGCGCCCCGGGGTGGGGGGGGTCGGCACTAGTACGGAGGCTGGGCCTCGTGCCACTCGCCGATGGCGCGGAACGCAGTCCAGAACGCGCGCTTGGCGTTCTGCTCGTCCAGGGACGCGTCGATGTCCGGGACATACAACGCGTCGATCGTCGGGGTCCAGCGCTGCACGACGCCGATCTCATCGCGGATGGGCTCGGCGAGCGGGTAGTCGAGCCGGTTGAGCGCGTCAAGGGCCTGTTCGCCCATCGCCACCACCAGCTTGGGCATGACGATCGCGATCTCCTGGGCGAGCCAGGGAGGGCAGAGGGTCGCGGCGTCGCGTTCCGCCAGATGGCTGCACTTGACCGCGAGGGTGCCGTACATGGTGGCGGGGTTGATGCCCAGGCGCTCGACGCTCTTGAGGATGGCGGTGCCGGCACGTCCGAAGAACGCGACGCCCTCCTGGCGCTCGGCCAGGCTCGCCGACCACTTGACCATCATGATCTCCGCCTGCGGCGAGCCCGATGCGAGCACCGGAAGCTCGTCCTTGGGCACGCAGTGCGAGCACGTCAGGATCTCGCGGTTGAGCGACTCGATCTCGGCGATCGAGCGGCGCAGGTACGCATCCTGCAGGTCGGTGGGCGATCCGCCGCCCGCGGCGCTCGCCGCGCGACGCGGCCGTTGTGTGCGGGAGTCGTTGCCTGGTGTGTCCGGGGTCATCAGCGACGCATCTATTGGCTTTGTGGTAGCGGATCTCCTGCGTGAAACGCGTTTCAGTTCGCAGGGTCGGCTGGACGGCGTCTCTCACGTTGCGTGCGCGTCCGCAGGCCCCGTCGCCGCTGCACCGGTTCCGCGTCGACAAGTGCGTCGAGGAACTCGCGGGCGGACGTGAACGGACGCATCCTCAAATGCGCCGCTCCGATGTCCTCCACCGTGGTGGCGCCGCTGCCCGCGGTGGACAGCATCCCGAACCGTTGGGTCAGGCGGGCGGCCTCTTCTCCCAACCCCGCTCGCGCGGTCGATGCGGGGCCGCTGAGCGTCTCGAAGCAGTCGATCGCCCCTCGGTGGCGACGAAGCAGGTCTCTGCTTGGTGGCTCCGACCATCCGGGGTGCGGCGCCATGACGACCCCGCCCTGGGAATGGATCAGCTCGGCAGTCTCCTCCAGACCCAACCCGTGGGGGACGGCGGTCCGAAGGAACAAGCCGACCAGCCCGCCAGCGTCTGTTCGGATGTGCTGACCCGCCACGACGACCAGGCGTCCCCGCGCGATGGTCGCGGTTTCGAGCCCCGCCTCGGGGCCGGTGTCCGTGATCACCGCGACGACGCCCACGTCGCGCGCCACGCACGCGTCCACGATCGCCCTCGGCGGCAGATCAGGTCCGGGATGCACCCGCAGGTCCGCCACCAGGCGCGCGCGTAGCGCCACCGCGGTGCCGATCGTCCGGGTGCTGCCGTACCCCTCCTCGAGTTCGACCGCGACCGTGTCCCAGGTGCGCTCCGAGGCGCGCGTGGCGGCGTGTGCGCCCAACTCAGCCAAGCGACTCCGCTCGGCGATCAGGTCGGTGACCGTGGCAGCCCACACGTCGCGCGAGAAGGGTGCCAGCGCCAAGCCGTCGCGCCCATGCGTGATGACCGCGTCATCGTCGCCGGTCCGCGGGATCAGCGGCACGAGGCCGCAGGCCATCGCCTCAGCGACGGTCGAGCCCGCCAGGTCGTCGGGGGCGCTGACCAGCACGATCCCGCCCGCGGCGTACGCCTGCCCGCGGGCGTCGGCACCGATGTCCGGAATCACCACCACCCGCTCGCGAAGCCTCTTCGGCACCGCCGCCCGCGTACGCCAGGGGGCCTCGCGCGGACCGAGGATCGTGATCGCGCCCACCGTGTCCAGGTCGAGCGTTCGCACGACGCGGAGTGCAAACCGCAAGCCCGCGCGATCCGCCCCGCGCGCGATGATCACGAGTCCCGGAGGTCCGTCCGTTCCCTCGACCGGGGGGTGGAACATCCCGGGATCGATCCCTGCTGGGATGACCGTGCAGTCGCGTGCGAACAGCTCAGCCACGGCCCGTCGCGATGTCTCGCTGGCGGCCACCCACACGTCCAAGCGTGCCATGGCGCGCTCGAGGAGTGGTTGCACGAACGCGACTCCGGCAAGCTGCTCAGGTCGGTAGAACGTCGCGGCCGTGACGCGGCGAGCGTGTCGCAATGCCGCGAGCGCGGGGCTCGGCGCCAGGGGTTCATGGACGTGGACGACGTCGAACGGGACGCGTGACAGCACGTCTTCGAGCGCCGCTGACAGATCGAGCGGCCCGCCGATGCGTCGCCGGGGGCCTGCCGGCAGCGACCGTCCGAGCGGTACGACGACGACCTGGCCCGCTTCGCTCACGACCGCCGACGTGTCACCGTCGCGCAGGGCGCGCAACCGGCGGCGGCTGTCTGCCAGAAGCTCGGGCCCGGTCGCGGGCGTCAGGATGCTGACACGGTGTCCACGCCGCGCGAGCGCACGTGCCTCCTGCTCGATACGCCACGTCAGATCGTCGTGCGCCGGCCAGGCATGCGGCGAGACGAGCGCGATTAAGCGGGGGCCGGTCATGGGCGACTCCGACAGTAACAGCCGGGGTCGCCCATGACCGACCGGCTACTCTGCTGGCGAGGTGGCCGGAACGGTGTCCGGGTCGGAGCCGGTGAGCGCCCGGTTGGACTCGCCGCTGATGAACGCCTCGGTCAGCTCACGGCAGACGTCGTCGGGGTGCTGGACCGGCGGGCTCTTCATGAAGTACGAGGACGGACCCTCGAGTGTCCCGGAGATGCCGCGGTCCATGGCGAGCTTGGCGCAGCGGACCGCGTCGATGACGATGCCGGCGGAGTTCGGCGAGTCCCACACCTCGAGCTTGAGCTCCATGCTGAGCGGCACGTCGCCGAACGCCTGGCCCTCCAAGCGGATGTGCGCCCACTTGCGGTCGGTCAGCCACGGCACGTAGTCGCTGGGTCCGATGTGGATGTCGCGCGCGTCGATCTCCTGGCCGAGCACCGACGTCACGGCGTTGGTCTTGGAGATCTTCTTGGAGGCAAGCCGCTCTCGCTCCAGCATGTTGAGGAAGTCGGTGTTGCCACCGAAGTTAAGCTGGCTCGTGTGCTGCATCTTGACGCCGCGCTCACGCATCAGGCGCGCCAGGGTGCGGTGGACGATCGTCGCGCCGACCTGGCTCTTGATGTCGTCGCCGATGACCGGGACGCCGGCCTCGACGAAGCGGCGCTGCCAGTACGGCTCGCGTCCGATGAACACCGGCACGCAGTTGACGAACGCGCACCCTGCCTGCAGGATCTGTTCGACGTACCACTTGGTCGCCTGCTCCGAGCCGACCGGCAGGTAGCTGATCACCACGTGGGTGTCGGTGTCCTTGAGCAGCTGCACGATGTCGGCCGTGGGGCCGGGTGCCTTGGTGATGACCTCGCTCAAGTACTTGCCCAGCCCGTCGTGGGTCATACCGCGCTGCACGACGACGCCGCTCTTGGGCACCTCGGCGAAGCGGTACGTGTTGTTGGGCTCCGTGTAGATCGCCTCAGCCAGGTCGCGACCGACCTTGCGGGCGTCGATGTCGATGGCAGCCGTGAAGTTGATGTCGCTCACGTGGTAGCCGCCCAGGGTGACGTTCATCAACCCCGGCACGAACTCGTCGTCCTTGGCGTCGTGGTAGTAGTGGACTCCCTGGACGAGGGATGACGCGCAGTTTCCGACGCCGATGATGGCGACGTTGACGGGACCCTTCACGGGTGACCTCCAGCAATTTGGTGTACGACGTAGTGATTAGTGTACATCATGCCGCGGTCGGCGCGACTCTAGCGACGGGCCTCCGCGCGCAACGCGCTCCACACGTGATGCACGCGCTGGATGACGGTCAGCACCGTCAGCACGGCCAGCACATAGACCACGACCTCGAGGAAGTGGTCGATCCAGCCGAAGAACACGCCCGTTCCGATCAGGAAGAGCCGCTCGCTTCGGCTCATCAGCCCGCCGCGGTTGTCGTCGATGCCGAGGCCCTCGGCCCGCGCCCGCGTGTACGACACCAGAAACGACGCGGTCAGCGCCACGAAACAGGCGGCGAGCGCCCACTCGTTGCCGTCGCGTGCGAAGACGACGCCGACGGATCCCAGGACGAGGCCCTCGGCGAGCCGATCGAGGGTGGAATCGAGGAACGCGCCGAACCTGGTCGACCTGCCGGACATGCGCGCGACCGATCCGTCCAGCATGTCGCTCATCGTCCCGACGAGGAACACCAGTCCTGCCAGCACCCAGTGGCCGGTCAGGATCAGCGCGCACGACGCCACGACAACCAGGAAGCCGGTGACGGTGATGGCGTTGGGGCCGACGCCTCGTCGGACAAGGGCGCGGATGAGCGGGTCGACGGCGCTCCTGGCTCCGTCGCTCACGCGCTGTCTGGCCGACGGGGGCGGTGGGTCGAGTTTCTCGGTGTGCGTGGAGATAGGCGGCTCGCGTTCGGTCATGGGGTCAGGCGGCGGGACCGCGGACCTCGACGTAGGATAGCGACGTATGCGGATTCTCTCGTACTACGGTCCCGACGGGCCCTGCGCAGGTGTCGTCGAGGATGGGACCGTCCACCGGATCTCTGCATCTGTCCTCGAAGTCGTTTGTGGCGCGCCGGTCGAGCCAACCGGCCAATCCGTGCCGCTGGACGGGCTTTCGGTCATGGCGCCGATCCGGCCGCGGAAGCTCATCGGGATCGGCCTGAACTATCGCGATCATGCGGCCGAGACGGGTAAGTCCGTCCCCGACATGCCGCTCCTGTTCGCGAAGATGCCGACGTCGGTGACCGGTCCGGCCGGTCCGGTGCGGCTGCCGGGGTACACGGGCAAACCGGACTTCGAGGGCGAGCTTGCGGTCGTCATGGGACGGGTCGCACGCGACGTGGCCGCCGCCGACGCCCTGTCACATGTGTTCGGGTACGCGATCATGAACGACGTCAGCGCTCGCGACGTGCAGCAGAGCGAGCCGCAGTGGGTGCGGGCCAAGGGCGCGGACACGTTCGCCCCGTGGGGTCCGTGGATCACCACGGCCGACGAGGTGCCCGATCCCCAAGCTTTGTCGATCCGAACGTGGCTGTCGGGCGAGCTCGTGCAGGACGGCACGACCGCGGACATGGTCTTCGGCGTGGCGGAGCTCATCGCGTTCATCTCGGCGTCGTTCACCCTCGAGCCTGGTGACGTCATCACGACCGGCACGCCGGCCGGCGTCGGGGTCGCCCGCATCCCGCCCCGGTACCTGCGCGATGGGGATGTCGTGCGCATCGAGATCGAGGGGCTCGGATCCATCGAACACCCGGTCATCGGCGCATGAACGGGTTCCCGCGGTTCACGCCCCTGATCGTGCGCACCGCGGTCGTGTTCCCGCGGGGCGTACTGGGCGCCGAGGCCCGGGCGTTCGCGGACGCGATCGTGGCGGGAGCTGCTGCGGACGAGCTCGACCGCCTGCGCGACGCGACTGCGGCCGCCCACTGGGATGCGCTTCGGCTCGCGATAGGGGCGTCGGTGGAGCAGGCGGTCGGGGACACCCCAGACGTGCTCGCGACCGAGGCGTTGGAGCTGACGTGCGATGAGCGGCCGGACAACCCGTTCGCCCTCGCGCTCGCGGACGCGGCGGGCCGATCTCTGGCAGCCGTCATCGAGCGCAACACCGAGCGGCTGGGCGTGCTCGAGCGCCGGCTGACCGGCGGGGCCTCGCCTGATACCGAGCTGGCGCTCGTGATCGGCGCGATCGTCATCGACCTGCTTGACCTGGACCCGCCGGACTACGAGGAGGAGATCGCGGCCTACCTGGCCGCAGACGAGACCGATGCGGCGGGGCGGGACCTTGCGCGTTCGACCGGTGATGTCGATTCGCGCGATTGGGCGCGCGAGGAGCTTCGGCGGGTGGACGCACGCGACGCGCCGGTGACCTCGCGGGCGGTGCAGGTACTGGCCACAGGACCGACGCCGGAGGACCCAGCCGAGGACGCGGTCTGGGTGGCCGCGATGCTCGCGCTGGTGGAGCAGGCCGTGGAGGTCGTGGTGGTCTCCCAGAACGGCGCGAACGAGGGGTCGTCATGAGCGACCGGTGGGCGACGTTCGACTGCCACGGCACCCTGATCGATTGGAAGGGCGGCATCCGCGCTGCCATGAGCTCGGTGTGGGCCCGACGCCGACCCCGACGCGCTCCTTCGCCGCCATCACGCGGTCGAGCCGCTCGTCCAGGAGAGGCGGGCGCTGTCGTACCGCGAGGTCCTGGCACGGTGTCTCGAGGCGGTCGCGGCGATCGTGGATCAACCGCCTCGGCGAGACGAGCGACCTGCCCCGTGCGGGCGAGCTGACCGGCCTCGCCGGGCTGACTCACACGCTGGATCGTCTCGTCGTCCGAACGCCCGGGCGATGAGTTGAATCGGCTGCATGACGGTGGACCACACCAGGAGCCAGTCGGAGTACACCGCTCCGATTCAGAAATCGTGAGTGAGAGGGATGTATTCCTCCAGGAGAGGCCACGCGGTTTGCCATCATCTGCCAATTGGCCGTGTCGTCGTCGGCCAATTGGCATTTGGTTCGACGTTCGGCGTGACTCCTCCACCGGAGGGTGTTCTCGTCATTCCGGGGGCCAGCCACCGTGCAGCGCCCGCCTGCCAGGTGGCGGAGGCGCTCGCGGCGGGCGATCTACGCCAAGCCCAGCCCCGCCCGCTCCAAGATCTCCGGAACGCTCTCCTCCCAGGCGACCGCCATGACGTGGCAGCCGGCGACGCCGTCGGTCTCGCGCAGACGCTCGATGACCTCGACGCAGATCCTCTTTCCCTCTTCGCCCTCGTCGGCCGCCTGTTCCATCCGTTGGATGAGGGCCTCGGGAACCTCGACCCCCCACACCTTGTCGCGCATGTGGATCGCCATCTTCAGGTGCTTGAACGGGCCGACCCCGATGATGAGCCTGGGCCAGGACGGCAGACTCGACGCGCGCAGGCGCTCCAGGAAGCGGTCGAGCGCATCCGGCATGTACGTGATCTGCGTCTGAAAGAAGTCCGCGCCGGCCTCCATCTTGGCTTTGATCTTCTGGATCTCGACGTCCGCGTCCGGAGCGAAGGGGTTGGCCGTCGCGCCGATGTAAAGATGCGGCGGCGCGCCCTTCATCTCCTCGCCGTCGGCGTTGGCGAACCGTCCCTCGCGAAGCGATCCCTGAAGACGCAGCAGCGCCATCGTGTCGATGTCGTTGACGACAGCGGCCTCCGGGTGGTTTCCGATGTGGATCGGGTCGCCGCTCATCGAGAGAGTGTTGTGGATGCCCAAGGCCGATGCGCCCAGCAAATCGCTCGTGATGGCCATGCGGTTGCGGTCGCGCACCGTGATCTGCATGACCGGCTCCGCACCTGCCTCGAGCGCGATGCGGCCGGCGGCGAGCGGTGCCATGCGCGATTGGGCGGTCTGGTTGTCGGTGATGTTGACGGCGTCGCATACCGGTCCGAGCAGCAGGGCCTTCTCGACGACAGCCATGGGGTCGGCGTGCTTCGGTGGGCCGAGTTCTGCGGTGACGGCAAAACGTCCGTCCGCGAGGGCGCGTTCGAGTCGTGTCGGTGGCATCGGGGCGAGGTTACCAAGGGCCTGCCAGAAAAGTGATGGTGCCCGACGGCCATCCAATCGGGCTTCGCTCGCCATCCGGACGCAGGATTGATCCGCGACACTCGGTACCTGTCTTCGGATGAGGTCGAGATGGGATGGACGTGGTGGCCATGCGTCCCGAGCGCCTGCGCGGGCGCGTCGGGGATGCGCGTTGCTCGCAGCCCTCCTCGGCGCATGGGCGCCGGGCGCGATGGCAGGCGGCCTCCACGCGGATGACCTTGGCGCCGACCACATGGTGGCCGCACCGTCGGGTATCGAGGCCTCGGCGCCCATCGCCTCGCCCAGGCTCGTTGGCCGCGGGCCTCGCACGGTCGCCGTCATCATGTTCAACTTCGTGTCGCTTCCGGCGACGCCGTGGACCGCGGCTGAGGCGCGGGCCGCCGTGTTCACCGGCCCCGCGTCCCTCAACGTGTTCGAGCAGGAGCAGTCGTTCGGCGCGCTGGCCCTGGCGGGCAAGGTCCGCCCGGACGGTGACGTCTACGGCTGGTACACGATCCCCAACGGGACGGCGATATGCGATCCCGATGCCTGGATGGCCGCGGCCAACGCTTCCGCAAGTGCCGCGTCCGTCGATGTGACCGGCTACCAGCACCGTATCTACGTGTTCCCACGTGTCACGGCGTGTGCGTGGTCCGGTGCGGCGGACATGCCCGGGAGCGACAGCTTCCTGAACGGCACGATCTCGGTGCGGGTGCTCGCGCACGAGCTGGGGCACAACCTGGGCGCCGAGCACGCCTCGGCCGTCCGGTGCGTCGATCCCGCAGGCGTCCCCGTCAGCTTCTCGACCTCATGCACCCACAGCGAATACGGCGACCCCTACGACGTAATGGGGACGAGCGAACGTCACCCGGCGGCGTTCCGCAAGGCCGAGGCCGGGTTCATCCCCTCTTCGGGACTCGCGACCGTCCTGCAAAGCGGTACGTATCGCCTCGAGTCGTCCAGCGCCCTTGCGGCAGGTGTCGCCTCGCTTCGCGTCCAACGGGGAGCGAACCCCGAGTACTGGTACATGGACCTGCGGAGCCCCGTCGGGGTGTTCGAGGGTGTCGCGGCCACGAACCCGACCGTCACCGGTGTCACGGTCCGCCTGGCGGGCGACTACCGGCTCGCGACCAGGACCCGCTTGATCGATGCAGCGCCTGCAACGCCCACGTTTGCAGACGCACCGTTGCAAGTCGGCCGGGTGCTCACCGATCCCACATCCGGAATCGCAATCGTCGTTGCATCGGTGGCGCTCGGTGCCGCGATTGTCACGGTGACGGTGCCGGGCACCGTGCCGCTCGCAACCGCGCCGGTCGTGCCCGGCACCGCCTTCTCGGTCGCTGGCAGGCCCACCCCGGCACCGACCGCAACAGTGTCGCTTCGGCGTACCTCGGCCCGTCGCGGGGTGATCCGCGTGGTGGTGCCCCTCGCGGCCGGTCCACATCGGTGCTCGGTTCGAGTCGGCGGAGGGCGTCCCGTCCGGTGCCGTATCGAGAGCAGACGGGCAACCCGCCTCCAATCAGTGGTGCTCCGAGGGCGCGCAGTACCCGTTCAGGTCCGCCTCGACGGGCAGGTGGTGATGTCGGTTCGCCTGCGCGTTCCGCGCACCGGTAGGGTCAGCCGCCTCACGAAAGCCCTGTCGCTCACCTGATCCCCCAAAATAATGTCGCGCGAAGCGGGGCACTATGGCCAGATGTCCGAGTCTTTGTGCAGATCCAGGCGGGCGCCATCGGCGCAGTCGGCGGTCCGGTATTCGTCGGGCATCTCCGGGTACACCATCCTCCAGTAGAGGTCGGCGAGCGCCTGGGCCTGCCGGGACGTCGCCCCAAGACCGCGGGCGATCTGGGCGGTGTGCTGGATCCCGTAGCACTCGGCCACCGCCTCTTGGGTCCAGCCGCGCAGGTGGATCGCCTCGTGCGCCAACACGTGGACGCCCAGCGCCGAGTTGAGCGTGACCTTCTTGTCGCCCCGCTCGTACTGCTTGAGCCACTTGCACGCGTCGCGCTTGATGTCGGTCTTGTTGGCCGGGTCGCCCTCGGCGTTGAACTGCACGGTGCCCAGTTCCTGACCGATGTCGATCAGATGCCCGAAAACGCCCTGGCAGCGGACGCCGACGTCACGGTGGGCGACCTGGCTCACGAGATCGGAGTACCGACGCTCAGCCGCTTGGGCTCGGAACTCGAGGAACCCGACCGACAGCACTGCGAGCGCCGATACGGCGATCGTGCCCGGCCTTCGCTCCAGGTCATGGACCTGCTTCCACACAAGCCACGCGACGCCGATGGCGCCAAGCGCGACAACCAAGAGTCGAATACTCAGATGCACGCGGGAGGCATCGGCAGATCACGCTCGGGTGTCAACCCTCAATCTGGCGGATGCCCGTCGGCCCGTGATTGTGACCAGGTGTGTGCTCGCCGTCGCCGGCGACCCTCAGTTCGTTGCCCATTACGTTGACTGGGCCCCCGTCAGGGCCCGATGCACTACCTTGCACCGATGACAATCGAACGCACCGACCTCCTCGCCGCGCCCAAGGTGCTCCTGCACGACCACCTCGACGGCGGTCTTCGCCCACAGACAATCGTCGAGCTGGCCGAGGACAACGGCTACAAGGACCTGCCGACAACCGACGCGCAAGCACTCCGCGAGGCCATCTCACAACGAGCCAACCGCAACGACCTCGTCCTGTATCTGGAAACGTTCGCCCACACCGTGGCCGTCATGCAGACGCGGACGAGCCTCGAACGCGTCGCGGCCGAGTGCGCGGAAGACCTGGCCGCGGACGGGATCGTCTATGCCGAGATCCGCTTCGCGCCGGAGCTTCACCGCGAGCGAGGCCTCACCTTGGACGAGGTCGTAGCCGCCGTCCTCGCGGGCTTCGAACGAGGAAGCGCGAACCGCGGTATCACCGTACGCGTGATCTGCTCGGCCATGCGCCAGGAGGCGCTCAGCCGCGAGATCGCCGAGCTCGCGATCAGGTTTCGAGACCAGGGCGTGTGCGGCTTCGACATCGCCGGTCCGGAAGCCGGCTATCCGCCGTCACGCCACCTCGATGCCTTCTCGACCATCCACCGCGGGAACTTCCACTTCACGATCCACGCGGGGGAGGCGTTCGGCCTGCCGTCGATCGCAGAGGCGCTCCACCTCTGTGGCGCGGAGCGACTCGGCCACGGGGTGCGCATCATCGACGACATCACCGTCGGACCGGATGGGGCTCCCCGGCTCGGGCGCTTGGCCTCGTTCGTTCGTGACGCGCGCATTCCTCTCGAGCTCTGCCCGACGTCGAACGTCCACGTCGGCGCGGTGCCCTCGGTCGCCGAGCATCCGATCGGGTTGCTCGCAAAGCTCCATTTCCGCGTCACGGTCAACACCGACAACCGGCTGATGAGCCAAACCTGCCTGACCGATGAGTTCATGCACCTCAACGAGGCGTTCGGCTGGTCCCTCGCCGACGTGCGTTGGGCGACGATCAACGCGATGAAGAGCGCGTTCCTCCCGTTCGAGGAGCGCCTCGCGTTGATCAACAACGTCATCAAGCCAGGCTTCGCAGTGCTCCCGGATTAGTGCTCCGGTTGGGAGCACTAATCCGGGAGCACTAACCCCGGCCTTGCGGCCGGGTTGGCCTGGGCCCTGGCCGGGGGACTGGCTTTCGTCTCCTTCGAAGCATCGTGCCCGGGAACGGGAGCACCGTTGGCCGCGGATGTCTGGAGGGAGAAGGATGAGGGTTCTCCGGGGCCACGAGCCCCGCAACCCGGCCGCGAGGCCGGGAATAGTGCTCCCGGAACGGGAGCACCTTGACACGTAGCGACTCATATTTCATACTGCACTAAGCTTCAATACCACAGCGTGGCGCGACGAGCGCCGAGGAGGCAGCTTCCAGATGGGTAAAACGATCGGCATCGACCTCGGCACGACAAACTCGTGCGTCGCGGTCCTCACCGGCGGTGAGCCGGAGGTACTTCCGAACGCCGAGGGAGGGCGCACGACCCCGTCGGTGGTCGGCTTCGCAAAGACCGGCGAGCGCCTCGTCGGCGCCGTCGCCAAGCGCCAGGCCGTGACAAATCCCGAGAACACCGTGTTCTCGATCAAACGGTTCATGGGACGCAAGTTCGCCGAGGTGGACGAGGAGATGAAGATCGTCCCCTATGAGGTCGTGCGCGGCGCCAACGGCGACGCCCGCGTCCATGCCGGCGACAAGGAGTACTCCCCGCCGGAGCTCAGCGCCATGATCCTTCAAAAGCTCAAGGCCGACGCCGAGGCGTTCTTGGGCGAGACGGTCAACGAGGCGGTCATCACCGTCCCGGCGTACTTCAACGACGCGCAGCGCCAGGCCACCCGCGACGCAGGCAAGATAGCCGGCCTCGAGGTCAAGCGCATCATCAACGAGCCGACCGCCGCGGCCCTGGCATACGGGTTGGACAAGAGCAACGACCAGACGATCCTGGTATTCGACCTGGGCGGCGGCACGTTCGACGTGTCGGTGCTCGAGATCGGTGACGGCGTGTTCGAGGTCAAGTCGACCGCCGGTGACAACCACCTGGGCGGCGACAACTTCGACAAGGCGATCGTCGACTGGATGGTCGCCGAGTTCAAGCGCGAGCAGGGCATCGACCTGTCGGTCGACAAGATGGCGCTGCAGCGGCTCTACGAGGCGGCTGAGAAGGCCAAGATCGAGCTCTCGACGACCGCGACCGCGCAGATCAACCTGCCGTTCGTGACCGCGGACGCGACCGGCCCCAAGCACCTGGACCTCTCGCTCTCGCGGGCCAAGCTCGAGGAGCTCGTCGCCGACCTGCTCGACCGGCTCGTCGGTCCGACCAAGCAGGCGATCGCCGACTCCGGCAAAGACGGGTCGATCGACCACATCGTCTTGGTCGGTGGCATGTCGCGCATGCCTTCGGTACAGGAGCGCGTCAAGAAGCTGACCGGTAAGGAGCCTCACAAGGGCGTCAACCCTGACGAGGTCGTCGCCGTCGGCGCGGCCATCCAGGCGGGTGTGCTGGCCGGAGAGGTCAAGGACGTGCTCTTGCTCGACGTTACGCCGCTGTCGCTCGGCATCGAGACCAAAGGCGGCGTGTTCACGCGGCTCATCGAGCGCAACACCACCATCCCGACGCGAAAGAGCGAGATCTTCTCGACGGCCGAAGACAGCCAGTCGCAGGTCGAGATCCACGTGCTCCAGGGCGAGCGCGAGATGGCGAGCTACAACAAGACCCTCGGCAAGTTCCAGCTCGTCGGCATCCCGCCGGCGCCGCGCGGCATCCCGCAGATCGAGGTCACGTTCGACATCGACGCCAACGGCATCGTCAACGTGTCGGCCAAGGATCAGGGCAGCGGCAACCAGCAGCAAATCCGCATCGAGGCCTCCGGCGGTCTGACCGACGACGAGATCCGCTCGATGGTCTCGGACGCCGAATCTCACGCCGACGAGGACAAGCGGCTGCGGGCGCTCGCCGAGGCGCGCAACAACGCCGAGGCGCGTGCGCACGAGGCCGAGCGTCAGCTCAAGGAACACGGCGAGGTCATCGACGAGGAGCTCACGCGCGACCTGGAGGGCGCAATCGCCGCGGCCAAGGAAGCAGCCCAGGGCGAGGACACGGCCGACATCGAGGCAAAGACCCAGAGCCTCATCGAGTTGCTGCATAGGTTCAGCGAGCAGGTCTACCAGAAGGCCGCGCAGACGCAGGCGACCAACGGCGGCGACCCCGTCGAGGACACCGTCGAGGACGCCGAGTTCGAAGTCATCGACGAAGAAGAGAAAGGGGCGGTGTGACACCCGACCCCCGTATCCCCGACGTGCCGGTTGACGTCGAGGTTGCGCCGACCGGCAACGGGTTCGACGATGTCGACGTGATCGAGGTCTCCGATCAGGAGGCGCCGGTCACGTCGGTGGTGCCTGCGGACGAGCACGACAGGGTCGTCGCCGAGCGCGACGAATACCTGGACGCGCTGCAGCGGCTCAAGGCCGAGTTCGACAACTACCGCCGGCGCGTGGACCGCGATCGCGAGATCCAGCATCTCTCCGGGGTGCGTGATCTGGTCGCGGAGCTCCTTCCGGTGATCGACAACCTGGAGCGGGCGGTTCTCGCCCTGGGCGGAGCAGGGGACCAGATCGTCGCCGGCGTCGACATGGTGCGTGGGCAGCTCGCGGGACTCTTGACAGGACGCGGCGTCGAGGAGATCCAGGCCCACAGCACGCCGTTCGACCCGGCGGTGCACGAAGCCGTTGCCCAGCACTCGACGGACGAGCACGACGAGGGCACCGTGGTCCATGTCGCCGAGAAGGGCTACCGGCTCGGCCAGACGGTGCTGCGCCCGGCCAAGGTCGTGGTCGCCGCGCGTCCCCCCGCCGACAGGGCCTGATTCATGGCCCGCGACCTCTACGAGGTGCTGGGGGTCTCCCGCGATGCGTCGCAAGATGACATCAAGAAGGCGTACCGCAAGCTCGCCCGCAAGTTCCACCCCGACCAGAACCAGGATGATCCCAAGGCGGAAGACCGCTTCAAAGAGATCGCGCACGCGCACGATGTGCTCTCGGATCCCCACAAGCGCAATCAGTACGACATGGGTCCGCAGGCGTTTGGGCCGGGTGGCGCCGGCGCCGGAGCGGGGGGCTTCGATCCGTCTGGCTTCGACTTCGGTGACATCTTCGAGATGTTCGGGCGTGGTCGTGCCGGGGCGGGTAGCGCCGGGCAACGGGCGGGCGCGTCGCGTCGCGGCGCGGACGTCGAGGTCAACGTCACGCTCTCGTTCGACCAGGCCATGGCGGGCGCAAGTGTCCCGGTTGCCTACGACGTCAACGAGGCTTGTCGCGACTGCTCGGGCTCCGGTGCCAAGCCCGGCTCCAAGTCGAGCCTGTGCCAGGAGTGCCGTGGCCGCGGCGTCGTCGGGCGCAACCTGGGAGGCTTCGAGGTCATGAGCCAACCCTGCCCGGCCTGCGGCGGGACGGGCACGTTGATCGATGATCCCTGCGACACCTGCGCCGGCGTCGGCGTGCGCCGGGTGCGACGCAACGAGCAGGTCACGATCCCTGCGGGCGTCAAGACCGGTACCAAGATCCGCAAGCGCGGTCGCGGCCAGGCCGGGGGCCGCAGCGCCCAGGCGGGTGATCTGATCGTGACCACGCATGTGACGCCCAGCCGCCTGTTCACGCGAAACGGCGACGACCTCGAGATCGAGGTCCCCGTGACGTTCGCCGAGGCCGCGCTCGGCGCCAAGGTCGAAGTGCCGACGCTCGACGGGCGGGTCTCGCTGACCGTGCCTCCCGGCAGCCAGAGCGGCAAGGCGCTTCGCGTCGTCGGCAAGGGCGTCCCGCGCCTCAAGGGGTCGGGCGCGGGGGATTTGATCGCCCGGCTTCGCATTGAGGTCCCCGCCAAACTCACCGACGAGCAGCGCGCTGCCCTACAGGCGTTCGCCGCCTTGAACGGCGCCAACCCCCGCGATCGGTTGTTCCGGTGAGCGGCGGCGGCCCTCAAGTGGCCGTGACGGTCGGCGCCAAGTGGCACACGCCGCGAGCCGCGAGGTGGGGCGATGCCGACGCCTGACACACGGCCGCTCTTCATGATCGGCATCGCCGCGGAGCTTGCGGGGATGCACCCGCAGACGCTCCGGATGTACGAGCGGCGGGGGTTCGTCAGCCCCTCGCGCACCAGGGGCGGGACGCGTCTTTACAGCCAGGCCGACGTCGCGCGGCTTCGCCGCGTGCAGCAGATGTCCGAGACGGGGCTCAACCTGATGGGCATCGAGCGAGTGCTCGACTTGGAGCGCGCGCTCGAGCAGGCGCGATCGCGGGTACTGGCCCTGGAGGCCGAGATGCTCGCACAGGCGGCCGCAGCCCTGCGGGAGATCGAGGCGATGCGCCGTTCGCTCAGCACGGAGATCGTCCACATCCGCCGGGCCGGGCCACCCGCGCGCATCGTCAAGCCGATTCTCAGAGGGAGGTCGAGAGCGTAGATGGCAGTCGAGCAGTACACGGTCAGGGCGCAGGAGGCGATCGCCGCCGCGCGGCTGCTGGCCGAGTCGCGCGAGCAGCAGATCATCGAACCCGCCCACCTGCTGGTGGCGCTCCTCGACGCGTCTGAGGGTATCGTCGAACCGTTGCTCGACAAGGCGGGCGCGGACACGGCGGCGCTTCGGATCGCGGCCGACGCCTTGGTCCAACGCCTGCCCGTGGTGCGCGGCGCAAGCCAGCAGCACGCCTCGCCTGCGTTTCGCGATGTCGTCAACCACGCGGGCCGCGAGGCCGAACGTCTGGGTGACGAGTACGTGTCCACCGAGCACCTGGTGCTGGGGCTGGTGGACCAGGCCTCGGCCGCACGCGATGCGCTGGCCGCCTCGGGCGTGACGCACGACGGGCTGCTGGCGGCGCTGCAGTCGGTGCGTGGATCGCACCGCGTGACCGATCCCAACCCCGAGGCCAAGTACCAGGCGCTCGAGCAGTACGGCCGTGACCTGACCGATGCCGCCCGTCGCGGCAAGCTCGACCCCGTCATCGGCCGCGACAACGAAGTGCGCCGCGTCATCCAGGTGCTCTCTCGCCGCACCAAGAACAACCCGGTGCTGATCGGCGAGCCCGGCGTCGGCAAGACCGCCATCGTCGAGGGCCTCGCGCAGCGCATCGTCGCGGGCGACATCCCGGAAAGCCTGCGCGACAAGCGCGTGATCGCCTTGGACATTGGCGCGTTGGTCGCCGGCACCAAGTACCGCGGCGAGTTCGAGGACCGGCTCAAGGCGGTGCTCAAGGAGATCACCGACGCCGAGGGCCAGGTCATCCTGTTCATGGACGAGCTCCACACGATCGTGGGGGCCGGCGCCGCCGAGGGCGCGATCGACGCCGCCAACCTGCTGAAACCCATGCTGGCGCGGGGCGAGCTTCGCGCGGTTGGCGCGACCACGCTCGCGGAGTACCGCAAGCACATCGAGAAGGATGCGGCGCTCGAGCGGCGCTTCCAGCCGGTGTACGCCGCCGAACCCTCGGTCGAGGACACCATCGCGATCCTCCGCGGGCTCAAGGAGCGCTACGAGGTGCACCACGGCGTGCGCATCCAGGACGCGGCGCTCGTGGCCGCCGCGCGTCTGTCGCACCGCTACATCACGGGCCGGTTTCTGCCCGACAAGGCGATCGACCTCGTCGACGAGGCCGCCAGCCACCTTCGCATCGAGATCGACTCGGTGCCGCAGGAGCTCGATCGGGTGGAGCGACGCATCATCCAGCTCCAAATCGAGGAACAGGCGCTCAAGCCCGAGACGGACCCTGGCTCCGTGACCCGCCGCGAGGCTGTGCAGGCCGAGTTGGCCGAGCTGCGCGAGGAGGCCGCCGGCATGCGCGCCCACTGGGACCAGGAGAAGGAGGTCATCGGGCGCATCCAGCGGGCAAAGAGCGACATCGAGCAGGCCCGCACCGAGCTCGAGCGTGCCGAGCGTCAAACCGATCTGGAGGGTGCCGCACGGCTCAAGTTCGGCACGATCCCGGACCTGGAGCAGACGCTCGCCGCAGCCCAGGAGGATCTGGTGCAGAAGCAGTCCGACGGGCAGATGCTGAACGAAGAGGTCGGCGAGGAGGACATCGCCCAGGTCGTTGCCGGCTGGACGGGCGTGCCGGTCAGTCGGCTGCTGGAGGGAGAGGTCCAGAAACTCGTCCACATGGAGGAGCGCCTGCACGAGCGCGTCGTCGGCCAGGACGAGGCAGTCGAGGCCGTCGCCAACGCCCTGCGTCGTGCCCGCGCCGGCCTGTCGGATCCCAACCGGCCGATCGGCTCGTTCATATTCCTGGGCCCCACCGGAGTCGGCAAGACCGAGCTGGCCCGGGCGCTGGCAGAGTTCATGTTCGACGACGAGAAGGCCATGGTTCGCGTCGACATGAGCGAGTACATGGAAAAGCACGCCGTCGCCCGGTTGATCGGCGCCCCTCCCGGCTACGTCGGCTTTGAGGAGGGCGGTCAATTGACCGAGGCCGTGCGCCGCCGGCCGTATGCGGTGTTGCTGCTCGACGAGATCGAGAAGGCCCACCCGGACGTGTTCAACGTGCTGCTTCAGCTCCTGGACGACGGACGCCTGACCGACGGTCAGGGCCGCGTCGTGGACTTCACCAACACCGTCGTGATCATGACCTCCAACGTGGGAAGCCAGTTCCTGACCGAGGGCATATCGTCGGAGATCGCCGAGGAGCGGGTGCTGGGCACCCTGCGCGAGCAGTTTCGACCGGAGTTCCTCAACCGCATCGACGAGATCGTCGTGTTCCACCGTCTGGGCCGGGCCGAGATCGACCGCATCGTGGACTTCCAGCTCGCCCACCTGGCCACGCGCCTCGCCGAGCGCGACATCACGGTCACCCTGACCGACGCCGCCAAGCGCGAGATCGCCGACGAGGGCTATGACCCTGTGTACGGGGCGCGACCCTTGAAGCGGGTCATCCAGAAACGCATCCAAGACCAACTCGCGCTACGACTGCTCAAAGGCGAGTTCACCGACGGCGACACGGTCCAGGTCGACGTGGGCGCTGACGGACGACTCAGGTACGCATCAACGAAATAGCGTCGGGCGTGAGCTGTCGGCACCGACCCGGGTGAGGCGGTCAGATCCTCTCGCCGCAGAGACGGTGCTGCGGGATCCTGACGAGCCTTGCGGGCCGAGCCCGGTTAACTCCGAGCAGATGTCGGCCGATGAGAGCTGCATCTACCGAGGCGGCACGCATCGCCGCTCCGGCCATGTTCGACAACGGGAGAGACATGAAACGCCTGTACCTACGGCGATGCAGGTGGGTCGCGATCCTTGCTGCGGCGGCGGCGCTGCCGCTGATCGGTCTGCCGACGGCCTCGGCCGTCGCTCCCGCCACACCCCCGGGCTGCAACGCCTCGACGAGCGCGTTCTCCCAAACGACGCCGGCGACCATTCCCGCCGGACCGGTCCCGAATGTTACGACGTCGACGATTGTCGTGACCGGCGCGACGGGCAACCTGTTTGACCTCGACGTGACCACGAACATCCAGCACAACACGTCGTCGGCCCTGGACGTCACGTTGACCTCGCCGGCCGGCACGGTCGTGACATTGACCACCGACAACGGAGGTACGAACAACGACGTGTTCGGCGGCATGGTGTGGGATGACGATGCGAACTCCGCCGGGGCCGTCCCGTACGCATCGAACCAAGGGCTCGCCTCCGACCACGTGTACGCGAACAATGTGACCGCATCCCCGTTGGCTCCAGAGGAGGCGCTTGGCGCGTTCGTCGGCGAGGATCCCAACGGCACCTGGACGCTGACGATTTCCGACGACGTGGGCGGTTCCGGCGGCTCGTTGGACAGCTGGAGCTTGGCGCTGACCACAACCGGGACCCGTACCGCGACGGCTGCGAGCGCGGTAGGTGGCCCTCCTTTGGCGGTGGTGATCCCCACCGGGCCGGCTGTCGTGACGTCGACCATCGACATCGCGGGTGGCGCCTCGATCGGTGACGTCAATGTCACGACCGACATCACCCACACGTCGGCTGCGGATCTGGACGTCACGTTGACGTCTCCCGCGGGTACCGTGGTGACGTTGACGACCGACAACGGTGGCGGGAGCGACGACGTGTTCTCCGGCACCGTTTGGAACGACGACGCGAACCCCGCCGGTCTGGTTCCGTACGCATCCAACGACGGGCTTGCGACCGACCACGTCTACGCGAACTTGACGCTCGCATCCCCGTTGGCGCCTGAAGAGCCCCTCGCGGCGTTCATGGGTGAGGACCCCGACGGTACGTGGACGTTGACGATCTCTGATGACACCGCTGCCAATGGCGGTACCCTCAACGGCTGGTCGCTGCAGATCGAGACGGCCGAGTGCACGACCGATCTGGTGACGTCGATCACCGATGATCCGGATCCGGCGTTCGTGGGTGGGTCGTTGACGTATGACGTGACGGTCGAGAACGCGGGCACCGCTGAAGCGGTGGGTACGGCGGTCTCGGTGCCGTT
>CAYMSM010000062.1:0-12807 GCA_964393105.1 uncultured Bifidobacteriaceae bacterium | reverse complement strand
GCACCGAGCCGAGCAGGGCGAGCGGCGTGAAAGACGACCCGCCCGAGGCGAAGGGCCTTCGGGTTGGCGACCACGCGACGCACGTTCAGGCGCTCCGTCGCCTCGCACAACGCGGTGACCTGGGCGGGCGCGGGGGTGGTGCCAGAAGGCGACGAGTTCGAGCCGCCGCAGCCGACCCAGCCCACTACCGATAGCAACATGGTCGCGCCAATCGCGTGTTGCCTGATCCGTTCCATGCCCACAAGGGTAGGGAGTCCATGAACTACTGGGCAACATTTGCACGTTTCGGCTGGCGATTGTTTTCGCTCGGAGACCTCCGTTGGACCTCCAGACCTCCGTTGGGCCTCCGAAATACGGCCATTTCGAGCGTGTTAGGGGTGAAAGCGGGTGAGGTAGCCAAGCCCGAGAACCGTTTCTACGTAACGCTTTCCGGCTCTATGACTGGGTTCTGGGGTCGTTGCCGGTCGGCGCTTTCAAGGCGGCGGCACGGGTTCGAATCCCGTTGGGGGTATACGCCAGGAACCGTTTAGTAGAGCCGGTTTGCGGCCAATAGCTGGTCAGCCAGCCAGTGCTCTAGATCTCCGGATCCCCGTCACGAGTCCGAGCCGATGGAGTTGCCGCCGGCCCGTTCGGGCGATCGTCACCCTCACAACTGACGGACCGATTTCAGGGGGTCAGGTCAGTCTTCCTCGGGTTCACGAGCTACGACCATTGCGCGCCGGCTCAGCGGCAACTCCGATTGGGTTCAGGCGCTTGCGGTACCAGAGGACGTCCGTTCCTGATGGGAAGTCCTCGACTCGACCCACCAGTTCGTAGCCGTTCCGCTCATAGAGTGCTCGGGCCTGAAAGTCGTAGGTGAAGTGGACGGTCTGCGCGCACCCGCGTGCCACCGCCTCGGCCTCGGCTGCGGCGAGGAGCCGAGTCGCGAGGCCGCGACCTCGGAGATCTGGCTCCACCCAGAGGCTCTGCAGCTCGCAGCAGTCGCCCCAAGTCCACCCGCTGATGCCGGCCACGACCTTGCCGGCGTCGCGCACGAAGATTGCCAGCTCGACCTCGTCACCGAGTCCCATGGCGGCGGACGCCTCACGACGGATCTGCGTTTCGAGGACCTCGACGTCGAGCGGATCCGGATCGTCCTCGACCTGGAACTCCACAGCGCGAGCGTTGTCAGGCGCCGACGAGCTGCTCGATCAGTGAGAGGTCGTCGAAGTACGTCCGGTACGACCGGATCTTGCCGTCGCGGAAGTCGGCCACGGTGACGCCGGCAAGGCGGACATGCCGTCCGGTTGCGTCCAGCACGGCATTCTCGTCGAGGACGAGCGGTCCCGTGTGATCGGCTTCGATGAGCCACTCGGCGAACGCCTTGTTGCCCACTTCGTCGAGTCCCCGGAACATGATGACGACGTTGGAGGACGCGTGCTCAGGCGCATGATCGCGCAGACCTGGCCAGCCACCGCGGATGACTTCGTCCACGAGTTCGCCGAGTGAGGTCGATGTGTCGGGGCTTCGGCTGTTCGCGCCGTCGAGCAGTGCAGACAGTGAAATCGCGCTGCTGCTACGCCCCAGCTCAGTAAGCGTCATCGGCCGCATCTGCAGCCGGGCGAAGCGACCTGCTCCACTATGGCGCGTGTGATCATCGACCGGCGTTGCAGACCCGGTCAGGATGAATTGGCAGGGAGAATGTGGCCTCTTCAGCCGGGAGAATGCGGGGTTTCATGCCGGGACACTCACGATGCGAGTGATTTCAAGTTCATGGCGGTTCCTCCTGAGATCCGGGCAGATCGCTCCGAACGCTGGCAGCCGCCAACCGACGGAGCGAAGGGACCCTCGCCCCTCCATCACGTTCCACGCCCTACGGGACATCCTCCCGGCTGGATACCATTGCCCACCTTCCGATGAACCTGGTCTATGGATTCCTCATCGTCGCCGCTGCTTCCGCGGTCGCGATCACCGCGATGCTGCTGGTGCGTCGGCGCGCGCCCGAGGGGAGCTACTTCGCGGACGGCGACCGCGCCTCGGGCGTGTTCGGGGTGCTCGCGACCGGCTTCTCCGTCCTGCTCGGGTTCATCATCTTCCTGACGTTCACGAGCTACGACCAGTCGCGCGCCGGCGCCGAGACTGAGGCGCTTGCGGTCATGCAGCAGGTCGAGACGGCGCAGTTCCTCGCGCCGAAGGTCGTCGGAGAGCTGACCGGCGAGCTGATGTGCTATGCCCGAACGGTCGTACACGGCGAGTGGGAGCGGATGGAAGCCGGCACCCAGGGTGATGCGATCAATCCCTGGGCGGTCGAGCTCTTTGACACGCTCCAGACTGTCACGCCCGCCACCGCGACCGAGCAGTCGGCGTACGACAAGTGGTTCGACCTGACCTCCACCCGGGAGGAGGCCCGCCGCGATCGCGTCCACGGGGCCGCGGGCCTGATCCCGACACCGCTCTGGGTCGTCCTCTTCTTCATCACCGGCGTCGTCTTCGTCTACATGCTCTTCTTCGCCGATCGCGGCGAGCGCGCCGTGACACAGGCCCTCCTGATGGGCTCGGTCACATCGGTGATCGTGATCATGCTGCTCCTGCTGGCGTTCCTCGACCGTCCGTACCACTCCGGCGTCGGGGCCCTCCAGCCCGTCGCCATGGAGCGATCGCTGCGGGTCATCGACCAGGCGCTCGGAGCCGTCGGCCGGAACGTTCGCGTACCCTGCAACGCTGAAGGGCTCGCACTCTGAGCGAGTCACCCCACGGCGCTCGGATCGATCGCCTCGAGATCGTCGCGGCCCTGCTCCTCGCGCTCGCGACCGTCGGCACGGCCTGGAGCGGATATGAGGCGAGCCGCTGGAACGGCGAGCAGGCGAAGGCGGGCAGCCGCGCCAGCGCAGCCCGGATCGAGTCGACGCGCGCCTCGGGTCTCGCGAATTCGCAGACGCAGATCGACGTGGCGACGTTCACCCAATGGGTCGACGCGTACGCGCTGGAGCGGACTGAGCTCGCCGACTTCTACTTCAAGCGCTTTCGCCCGGAGTTCAAGCCCGCGGTCGACGCCTGGGTCGCCACGGGGCCCCTGAAGAACGCGAACGCACCCCTGACACCGTTCGCGATGCCCCAGTATCGGCTGGCGGCACGCGAGGAGGCCGACCGCCTCGAGACCGATGCCGAGGCGTTTGCGACGAGCGCACGCGCGTACATCCAGCGCTCGACGAACTACGTGCTCGCCGTGGTCCTGTTCGCAACGGCCTTGTTCTTCGCCGGGATGGGCGCGAGGGTCCCGTCGCGCCGCCTTCGCGTCGTGCTCCTGTCGTTCGGGGTCGTCGTCTTCCTCGGCACCCTGGCCTGGATCGCCACTTCCCCAATCAGCATCAGCCTGATCGTGTGAGCGGGCGGACGACTTGGGCGTTGTTCCTGCGCCCGGCACGGCTCTGGGACCGTCGCCTACGACGCCCTGATCGCGGCGGTCGCCATCGCAAATGACCTTCCGCTCTTCACGGTCAACTCCGGCGGACTTCGCTGGAATCAACACGTTGGACGTGGTCCCCGTCCCGCACCCCGACGCACCCGAGTGACACCCCGTTTCGCGGCATCCGGGGAGCTGCGCTAGTCTTTCGCGCGCACGGGCTCACCCGTGTCCATCCGGTTCCCGACCGGGTGAGAAGCGAGAGTCGCCCAGCCCAAGATCCGGCGGCGCCTCACACGAAGGCGGATGCAGCTTGAGCAATGTGGCGGCAGGAAATCACCGGGTGGCCGTGCGCGTTATTACGGGATCCCTCGCGACCAGGCGCGCGGCATGAGCACCGACGCGATCGGCTTCAACGGCGGCGGCTCGTTCTACGTCGAGCTGAAAGCCCTCGTGAAGGAGTACGTCTCCGACCCACATCGTGAGCGCCGTGCCCGGAGGCGGCTGTACGTCAAGACCGGCGTGATCCTTGCCTGGGCAGCCGTCTCGTGGACGCTGCTGATGTTCTTCGCCTCCACGTGGTGGCAGGGGGGCCTTTGCGCGCTCTCGCTCGGTTTGGCCGTCGCCGGCATTGGCTTCAACGTCACCCACGACGCCAATCACGGGTCGTATTCGAACGTGCGTTGGCTCAACCGGTGGATGCGGTGGTCGCTGGACCTCATCGGCGCAAGCTCCTACGTGTGGCGGATCAAACACAACGTCGTCCATCACACGTACACCAACATCGCGGGCGCCGACGGCGACATCGAGCAACTCCCGTTCCTGCGACTCGCCCCTGACCAGAAACGACGGTGGTTCCACCGCTTCCAACACATCTACGCGTGGCCGCTCTACGGGTTCTTCGCGGTCAAGTGGCAGATCATCGGCGACACCACGCAGCTGATGATCGGGCACATCGAGAACACTCCGCTCCCCTGGCCCCGTGGACGTGAACTCGTCGGGTTCTGGCTCGGCAAGTTCATCTTCCTGTCGTGGACGATCGGCATACCGCTGCTCTTCCACCCGGTCTGGCACGTTGCGCTGGCATTCTTCGTCGCATCGTTCATCCTCGCGTTCGTGCTCGCGCTGACGTTCCAACTGGCGCACTGCGTCGAGGAGGCCGAGTTTTCGAGCGTCGCCGAGATGACGAACGCAGGCAAGGTCGAGTGGGCGCGCCATCAGGTCGAAACGACCGTTGACTTCGCGCCGGGCAACCCGCTCGTGGCCTGGTACATGGGTGGCCTGAACTTCCAGATCGAGCACCACCTGTTCACGAAGGTCTGCCACACGCACTACCCGAGCCTCGCGCCGATCGTGCAGGAGGTCTGCGAGCGTCACGGCGTGCGCTATCAGGTCCACCGCACCCTCGTCGGAGCGATGACTTCGCACGTCAGCTGGTTGCGACGAATGGGACGGCCGTCCGTCGTTCCCGAGCCCTCCGCCGCGCTGCCGGCGCCTTCCTGATCGCGTCGTACGTCTGAGCCGACCCGGGTCCCTCCGCGTTCGTTGACGTCCCTCGCGGCGGCCCGGTCGCGGCGCTGACCGCGCGGGCAACGTCATGCCGTGGAGTGATGCGCTCGAGCGGCGCGCCAACCGGATCACGCCCATCGCTAGTTCCGATCGCGGTGTCATCGCCCGATCAAGCTGCGGGCCTCACCGCGCTCTCATCTCGCCCTCCTACCGTGCCGACCAGATCGGTCACCAGAAGGGGGTATCGACATGTCATTGCAACGACTCCGCAGGATGCCGACCGGGACGCTCGGCCTCGGCGCGGGGGTGCTCGTCGTCGTCGCGATCATCGGGGCGTCAGCGCTCTTCGGCGCCGGAGACCTGACCGGGGTCACGGGACCACGTCCGTGCGCCGAGACGGCAGCGACCACCATCCCCCAACCATCGGCCGGCCAGATGGCCGCCGCCGGACTCGACAAGCTGCCGGTTGCCTCACTGACGGCACGAGTGGATCGTGCGACCCCGAAGTTCTCGGACTCCACCACCATCACCAATCCCCTGTTTCCGATCAGCCGGCTCCAATCGGTCGTGTTGAACGGCAGGGTCGACGGCAAGCCGTTTCGCACCGAGACGACCCTGCTGCCGGACACCCGGATCATCGAGTGGACCGAGGGCCAATGCGTCAAGGTCCTGGTGTCGCAGTACACCGCATATCTGGACGGCAGGATCGACGAGGTGGCCCTGGACTTCTATGCGCAGGCCGACGACGGGTCGGTCTGGTACTTCGGCGAGGACGTCTTCAACTACACCGATGGCGTCGTCCGGGACACCGGCGGGACGTGGCTTGCCGGCAAAGAAGGCCCTGCGGCGATGATCATGCCCGCCGCCCCACAGGTCGGCCAGGTACACCGCCCCGAAAACATCCCCGGGCTGGTCTTCGAAGAGGTTGCGGTCGCTCGGGTCAGCCAGAGGGTCGCCGGCCCGCGTGGCCAGATCGCCGGCGCCCTCGTCAGCCGAGAGCTCCACGACGACGGAAGCTTCTCGGACAAGGTGTTCGCCCCCGGCTACGGGGAGTTCTCGTCTGCACACGACGGTGACCTGGAGGCCCTTGCGCTCGCCGTGCCGACGGACACCGTCCCGGGTCCACCACCGGGTGAGCTCACGCGTCTCACGAATGGCGTCGACGAAGTGTTTCGTGCGATTCGAGTCGCGAACTGGGCGAGAGCCGCCTCTGTCGCCACCGCCATGACTGCTGCGTGGAGCGCCCACCGGGCAACCGGGGTCCCGCCGCGCCTCATCGCACCGACCGACGCCGCGTTGAAGGCTCTGCGACGCGCGATCGCCGGACGCGCGAGCATCACGGCCCGGCACGCCTCCTTGGATGTGCTCCAGGCGGGCCTGGACCTTCAGTTGCGCTACCGGTCGCAGGTCGCGATCGACCGCGCCCGGTTCGACCTGTGGCTGCGCCAGTTGATTCTCGACGCGTCGATCGGAGATGCAGCGGGAGCGAACGGAGACGTCGCCACCCTGGAATGGATCCGCGACCGAATCGCCCGCGCGACGGACCCGTCCCACCTGGCCGGCATCGATCACCTGCTGGGGAACGCGCGGACGTCTGCGAACGACGCGCAGTTTCGCGCCGTGATCCGCACCGCGGTCTTGCTGAGGCGTGCGCTGGCGGCATAGGCATCGCTCGGGAGGTCGCGTGGCGGTCCGCAACCTCCCGATGCCCATCGTCTACGCCCGACGTCGGCGCTAGACCGCGCCCAGGATGTCGACGACGAACACCAAGGTGTCGGTGCCCTTGATCCCGGCCTGCGCGTTGCCCGCGGTGCCGTAGCCGTCAACCGGAGGGATGACCAAGAGCATCCGCGAGCCGATCTTCCGTCCGACGAGGCTCTTGTCCCAGCCGGGAATGACCCGGCCGACCCCGATCGGAAACTGCGCCGGTTGCCCACGATCCCACGAGGCATCGAACTGCTTGCCCGTGCCGTAGACCACGCCGACGTACTGGGCGATCAACGTCTGGCCTCTCTTGACGGCTGCGCCTGCTCCCTGGAGCAAGGGTTGCGCAACCAGCTTCGCAGGGGGCGAGGCGCCCTTGGAAACCGCAATCACCGGCTTCTGCCCAGCCTTGGCGGTCACCGTCGGAAGACCCGCGACCGGGACGACAGACGTGCCATCCGCGCTCGAGGTCCCCCCGAACGATCCAACGATGTCGACGACGAACACCAACGTGTCCGTTCCCTGGATTCCGGCCTGCTGTTTGCCCGAGGGGCCGTAACCCTTGTCGGGCGGGAGGACGAGCAGCACTCGGCTCCCGACCTTCTGCCCCACGAGCTTCTCGTCCCAACCGGGGATGACCTGACCCGCCCCGATCGGGAACTGCGCGGGCTGGCCGCGTACATAGGTCTGATCGAACACCTTGCCGTCGCGCCACGTCTGGCCCAGGTAGTGCGCGACCAGCAGGTCGCCCTTGGCGACCTTCGGCCCCTTGCCGGCTGACAGGACGGTGGCGCTGTAGCCGCTCGGATCCGGCCCCGGCAATGTGATCGTTGCGGCCTTGCCGAACGCTCCGCTCACGGTCGGGAGCCCGGTGGCGGGGGTGGTCGCGCTCGTCCTGGCGGTGGTCGCGGCCGGACCGGACGAGTCGCTCGAGGCGCACCCCGCGGCCGCGACCGCGATCGCGGCGACCAAGGCGAGGTGGCGCACGGCTCTCAACACCGCCCGAACGGTAGCGGACCGGTCTGACATCCGGGTTGCGAGCTGTCGGGGGTCAAGGAACGCTCGACGGCCGCCGATCACACAGGTATGCCGATGACCGCACGGCGGGCTGCGCTCGCTTGGCTTTGTGTTGCCGTTCCCGCGCTCGCGATCACGATCGCGCTCGCCTGGAGACCCCTCGCGCACGCGTCGTGGGAGTCTCCCGCCGCCGCCTTCGCGATCATCGTGACCCTGACCGGGCTGTGCCTGGCCGGAGCGATCGCCGTGTTGATCGTCGGATGGCGCCACCAGCTCGCCGAGATCGCAATCCTCGGTTCAGCGCTCGCCGTCGCGTCAGTGGTGCCCCTCGCTCATGGTCTGACCGTGCCCGGCGTCCTCTACGGGCCCAACAACGCGGTGATGGTGACCGCATTTGCCGCCGTTCCGCTGGCGGTCATGGCCGCGGCGCCGCTCCTGGCCCCCGCCACCGCGATCGCGCAGATGCTGGTCAGGTCATGGCGAGCGTGGTCCCTCGTCGCGACGATCGCCGGCTGCGCCATTGCCGGCGCGTTCCTGGCGGCGCCAAACTTCGTGCCGGCTCCAACCGGCGGGACACCGCTGGCGCTCGCGGCGATCGCGATCTCACTCGCCGGAACCCTGGTCCTGGCCGCCCGCCAGATCCGGCTCTACCGCATCGGACGCCGCACGGCGTCGCTGATCGCGGCCGCCGGAATGACATACCTGGGGTTGTCCACATTGGCATGGCTCGGCGCTGCGCCGTACTCACTCGCCTGGTGGCTGGCCCACGCCGCCGACGCGGCAGGCGTGCTGGCAAGCGTTGCGGGGCTTCTGATCGCACACGGTCGCGGTGGCCGGATCGTCCCCATGCTCGCGCCGGTGGTCAATCGCGACCCGTTGCTCGCGCTGGAGCTGGGGCTGACGCCCGTCGTCCGCAGGTTCGTCGCGGCCCTGGCTCAGAAGGATCGGGTCACCCGCGACCACGTCGTTCGCGTCGCCGAGCTGGCGATGCGCGCGGGTGTGCGCCACGGACTCGACCCCAACCGCCTCCGAGCCCTGGGCATAGGCGCCCTGCTACACGACGTGGGCAAGCTCGCCGCCCCTGACGAGGTCCTGACCAAGCCCGGCGCCCTCACCGACGGCGAGTTCGCGTTGATGCAACAGCACACCGTCTGGGGTGAAGCCTTGCTCACGCCGTGGCCGATGCTCGCGCCCGCTGCGCGGCTGGTGCGCTGGCATCACGAGCGGGCGGACGGTCGCGGATACCCGGATGGCCTCCACGCGGTGGACATCCCAACCGAGGCCGCGCTTATCAGCGCATGCGACGCCTGGGATGCGATGACCTCAGACCGCCCCTACCGCGCCGGAATGGACGATGCCGCCGCGCTCGCGATCCTGCGTGACGGGGCTGGGACGCAGTGGCTTCCCGAAGCGGTCGAGCTCGTGACCGCGGAGCTCCGCGAGCACGGCCGCGTCTGCTCATCCGCGTTCGACGCCGTGGGAGACCACGAGCTCGCCGACGCCGCCCAAACCGGCGACGACCTGGTCTGTGTCTGCATCGATGCCCTACCCGAGGCGGCTCTGCAGCGCGCCTAACCTCGGTCACCGTTGGTTCGCCGACCGGAGAGCGAGAAACAGTCATCTCCGAACGCTGTTCCCGCCACCCTGGTGCGGACGTTCCTGACCGCTCCCCGCAGCCCACACCGGTGTACTGACTGCTCTGCGCTGCACGCGATCACCCGGTGAGCCGACCGCAGTGCGGGTTACACGACTGTGAGAGGCTGTGCCGCGATGACCAAGACACTTGTCGTCATGGAGGGGGACGAGACCGGGCAGGAGCTCCTCCAGGAGGCGCTGCGGGTGCTCGACCCTGCAGTGATCGGCGCGGAGCTGACGTTTGAGCGGTACGACCTGTCGCTCCAAAACCGTCGTGCGACGGGCAACGAGGTCGTCCACGAGGCCGCGCGCGCGATGTGCCGCCATGGCTTCGGCCTGAAGGCCGCGACGATCACGCCGGAGACCCCGGGCGACGTGGGCAGCCCCAACGCGATCCTGCGCGAGGAGGTCGACGGCAAGGTCATCATCCGCACGGGCCGGCGCTTGTCGGGTGTGCGGCCCATCGGCGGCATCCACGCACCGATCTCGATCGTCCGGATGGCGGTCGACGACGCCTACGGAGCCAAGGAGCACCGCGAGGGCACGGGTGACGACGAGGTCGCCTGGCGTACCGAGCACATCAGCCGCAGGGTCTGCCGCCAGGTCGCCGAGGTCGCATTCCTGCAGGCTGTCCGGATGCGTGCGACCGTCAGCGGCGGCCCCAAGTGGACGGTGTCGCCGGTGTACGAGGGCATGCTCAAGGAGGAGCTCGACGCCGCCGCCGCCCGACACCCCGAGGTGCGCTACCAGCCGATGCTGATCGACGCGACGTATGCGATGTTGATCTCGCACACCGGCGACGCGCTCGTCGTCCCTGCCCTCAACCGCGACGGCGACCTACTGTCGGACATGGTGCTGCAGTTGTTCGGATCGATCGCGGGTGCCGAGTCACTCCTGTTCGCCGTCGACGATCGGTACCACCCGACGGTGGTGATGGCCGAGGCACCGCACGGCACCGCGCCGGCGCTCGAGGGCAAGAACGTGGCCAACCCACTCGCGATGATCCTGGCCGGCGCCGCCGTGCTGTCGTACATGGGAGAGGACACGGCCTCGCGTGCCATCTACGAGGCTGCCCTCGAGACGATCGGTGACGACGTCCGCACGATGGATCTGGGAGGACACGCCCACACCGACGAGTTCACCGACGCGGTCATCCGCGGAATCAGGACAAAGCTCGACGTGTGGGAGTCCCTCGGTGAGAGCGGCATGCGCCGCCGCGCGTCCGACGACGCCTGGTAGTTCGGAGCGACCCCCATGACATCCGATCGGCTCGATCCGCTCGAAACCGCCTGGCAGGAGGCCGTCGCGGTCCTCGTCGAGGGCCCGTCGCGAGCCGGCGTCGACCCGATCGTTGCGGGTTCACGCCTGACCGGCGACGCCTGCCTCGACCTGTTGGAGGCACAGCTCGAGAGCCGTCACATCGATCTGGCCGCCCGGTGGCTCCGTGCCCGTGGCCACGGCTTCTACACGATCGGCTCAGCCGGCCACGAGAGCAACGCCGCCGTCGCCGCCGGCCTCCGCCCCACCGACCCTGCGCTGTTGCACTACCGCTCCGGCGGCTTCTACTGCGCCCGCGCCCGACAGGTGGAGGGGATCGATCCGGTGAGGGACATCCTGCAGGGGATGTTCGCCTCGGTCGACGAGCCGATCGCAGGCGGGCGTCACAAGGTGTTCGGCCGACATGAGCTTGCGGTCATTCCGCAGACCTCGACGATCGCCAGCCACCTGCCGCGCGCCGTCGGGGTCGCGTTGACGATCGGGCGGGCGCCAAAGCTCGGCGCGGCGATCCAGTGGCCGCTCGACGCGCTCGCGGTCTGCAGCTTCGGCGATGCATCGGCCAACCACTCCACCGCGGTCGGCGCGATCAACACGGCGTGCCACTGCGCCTACAGCAGGCTGCCGCTGCCGCTCCTGTTGGTGTGCGAGGACAACGGGATCGGCATCAGCGTACGCACCCCAGGGGGATGGATCGAGGCCGCATTCGCCCAGCGGCCCGGACTGCGCTACACGAGCGTCGACGGCACCGACCCCGCCCGGGTGTACGACACCGCCGGCGAACTCGCCGAGTGGGTACGAACAGAGCGGCGTCCTGCGTTCCTTCATCTGCGGACAGTGCGATTCCTGGGCCATGCCGGGAGCGATGTCGAGGCGGGATACCGCACACCCGACGAGATTCGTCGCGACTACGCGCGCGATCCCATCGTCGGGACCGCGCGGCTGCTGGTGGCGGCGGGCCTGGCCACGACCGAGGACATCCTCGCCCGCTCGGAGCGGATTCGCGCCCGGGTGCGCGATGCCGCGCTTGCCATGGTCGGGACCCCCCAACTCTCCAGCGCCGCGAAGGTGATGGCGCCGCTGTCGCCACGCACGCCCGAACGGGTCGCCCAGGCCGCGGCGCAATCGGCCCCGGCCGGCGCACGGTCCGAATGGTTCGGCCGGACGCTGCCGGAGGACGAGGGGCCCCTGACCCTCGCGCAGGCGATCAACCGCACTCTCGGCGATCTGCTCCTGGTCGAGCCGCGCCTGCTGCTGTTCGGTCAGGATGTGGCGGTCAAGGGCGGCGTCTACGGCGTGACGCGTGGGCTTGCCGCCAAAGCCGGCGTCGCGCGCGTGTTCGACACGCTGCTCGACGAGCAGTCGATCCTGGGCCTCGCGCTCGGCGCAGGGGTGTCGGGCCTCGTCCCCATGCCCGAGATCCAGTACCTGGCCTACCTGCACAACGCCGAGGACCAGTTGCGCGGCGAGGCGGCGAGCCTGTCGTTCTTCTCGCAGGGCCAGTATCGCAACGGCATGGTGATCCGCCTTCAGGGCTACGGATATCAGAAGGGCTTTGGCGGCCACTTCCACAACGACAATGCCGTGGGCGTGCTACGTGACATTCCGGGCATCGTCGTCGCCTCGCCCGCCAGGGCCGGGGACGCCGCGGCGATGCTGCGCACATGCGTCGCCGCCGCGGCCATCGACGGCACGGTCTGCGTGTTCCTCGAGCCCATCGCGCTGTACGCGACGGCCGACCTGAACGAGGCCGGCGACGGGGCCTGGCTCGACCGGTACCCCGCACCGACGACGTGGTCCGAGACACACGTCGCAATCGGGGAGCCACGGGTCCACGGCGACGGCGGCGACCTGCTGCTGGTCTCCTGGGCCAACGGATTGCACATGTCGCTGCGCGTCGCACAGCGACTCGCCCCGGAGGGCATCAACTGCCGCGTGCTCGACCTGCGCTGGCTGTTGCCACTGCCGATCGACGCGATCGCGCGCCACGCCGACACCGTGGCACGTGTGCTGGTCGTCGACGAGACCCGCGCAAGCGGCGGTGTGGGCGAAGGCATCCTGGCCGGCCTGGTGGATGGCGGCTACGCGGGTCGAGTGGCGCGGGTCGCGTCGGCCGACACGTTCATCCCACTGGGTGACGCTGCCCAACACGTCCTGCTGGGCGAGGACGCCATCGAGGCCGCCATCCGGGAACTGGTCCGATGACCGAGGTGCTGCGCTACGTCGCCTTCAGCGACGATCCGCGCGGCGGCAACCCCGCCGGGGTCGTATTGGACGCCCGCGGC
>CAYMSM010000061.1:0-111891 GCA_964393105.1 uncultured Bifidobacteriaceae bacterium | reverse complement strand
GGCCAAGGTGGCGATGGCCTACAACAACCTCCCCGCCGGACGGCTGCAGAAGCGCGAGACGATCGACGCAGACGTGCTGGTGTGCGGTCGCGGCAAGGACACTCGCGAGGCCGTCATGGAGCTGACCAAGGCTCTGCCAGGGGTACGCGCGCTGGACGCCGGCATCCTGGCCAACGCGCTCATCATCGAGGGCTCGACCGCCGTCATCATCAACCTCAACCGCCGCTACGGCGGCGAGGCCTCGATCAAAATCGAGGGGCTGCACGAGTAGATGGGCGATGGGTGGGGAGGATGCCCGCCCCACCCCTCTGCTCCGTGTCACCGTTCCCGCCACTCCACAACAGTCTCGATCGGCTGTCGCGGTCTGTCCGGTGGGAAGGAGGCCGCGCGGCCGAGGTAGACGAACGCGACGATCGCGTCGTCAGACGTCAGCCCGAGCGCGGCGGCGACCTCGGGCTCGTCCACGATCGCTCCGGTGCGCCACATCGCCGCCAGGCCCTTGATGTGTGCGGCCAGCAGGAGGTTCTGGATCGCCGCCGCCACCGCGTCGCGGTCCTCGCGGGCACGCACGATGTCGTGGCGGTCGGTTCGCACGATGCACGCGACGACGACGGGCGCGCGCTCCAGCCGGGCGGACTCGCGCGCGATGACGTCGGGTCGTGCGTCGGGGTGTTCGCGCAGCACCGCGGCGGCGTGGGCCTCGCCGATGGCGCGTCGTGACGAACCGGTCAGGACGATGAACCGCCACGGAGCGGTCAGATGGTGATTGGGCGCGTACGTGGCCGCGACGAGCAGTTCGTCGACGACGTGGCGCGGAACCGGGTCCGGCTTGAGCCTGCCCACGCTCCGGCGCGACAGGAGCACATCCAGTTCGTCGCCCATTCGAGGTAATTCTACTTCCCGATCACGGAAGCTCTCAGCGCCTCTGGACATTACCCGTATCCGAGCGCCTCCAAGTCGTCCTCGTCCATGCCCAGGTGGTGTCCCAGCTCGTGCAGCACGGTGATGCGGACCTCGTCCACCAGCTCGTCCTCGGTCGCGCAGTCGTGGATCAGGGGATACATGTAGATCGCGATCATCGGCGGGAGTCCACCTGATGCCGCCCAGGGCTCGTCGAGGGGTGCGCCCAAGTACAGACCGTAAAGACCGGGGTCATCGTCGGGCGAGCGGTCCTCGACGACGACGGCGACCTCGTTGAGCGCCGAGGCGAACGGCTCGGGCACTGCGTCGATCGCCTGTGCGACGAGTCGCTCGAAGGTGGGTCGATCCAGCACGGATGTCACTTCCTGGACTTTTGGGGGGTGTTATCTGTCGTTGGATGCGGTTGAATGATTACACCGCAGGTCACCATGGAAGGTGGATACCGAGCATGCGCACTGTCCGAATCGCTTTGATCGCCGCAATCGCGTCCCTCGCGCTCGTTCCGGCGCTGGCCGTCGCGGAGCCGCGAGGCGCAGACGTGCGGATGATCTCGCCGACGAAGGCGATCGCACTCATCGAAGACGGCAAGGTCGAATTCGGTCAGCTGATCGACCGCGGCACCGAGGCCGACCTGGTGCTGTTCCCGCCGACCGGAGCCCGCTACCAAGCGGCGCTCACGACCGCCGCGATGCGTGATCGGGTCGTCGAGCGGGCCACGGCGAAGCGGTTCGATCTGGCCGATGTCGACGCCCGCCCTGTCAAGCCGGCCGCCGTGGTCGAGGACGGCGGAGGCTTCGACGTGTCCGGGTGGCTTCAGACCTGGGGACCGCTGATTCTCATGGCGCTGCTCGTCTTCCTGATCTACGTGACGGTCCGGCAGATGGGCGGGGCGCGGTTCAGCCACAAGATCAAGGCCGTGCAGTCCAACACCAAGCTCGCGGAGGTCGCGGGCATCGACGAGATCCGCGACGAGGTCATCGAGATCGCGGAGTACCTGCGCGATCCGGGACGGTATGAGGCCATGGGGGCGCTGCTGCCCAAGGGCATCGTGCTGTACGGCCCACCCGGCACGGGCAAGACGTTGCTGGCCAAGGCCGTCGCGGGTGAGGCCGGCGTGCCGTTCTTCAGCGCGTCGGGCTCGGAGTTCGTCGAGGTGTACGTGGGTGTCGGCGCTCGCCGCATCCGCGATCTGTTCGAGGCGGCGCGCAAGAACGCGCCGGCGCTGCTCTACATCGACGAGATCGACGCGATCGGCGAGCGCCGAAGCGGTGGGGGCGGTGGAGGCGAACGCGAGCACACGGCGACGCTTGACCAGCTCCTGTCCGAGATGGACGGCTTCGACGTGGACCCCGGCAAGCCGGTCGTGGTCCTGGCGTCGACCAACCGTTTGGAGCACCTGGACCCGGCGCTGGTTCGTGCTGGACGCTTTGACCGCAAGATCGCGGTCGGACTCCCCGACCGGCAGGCCCGCCGCCTGATCCTGGATGTCCACACCCGCACCCGTCCGATTGCGCCGGGTGTCGAGCTCGGCCAGGTCGCGGCCTTTACCGCGGGCATGGCCGGGGCCGACCTGGCGGCGCTCTGCAACGAGGCGGCGTTCGAGGCCACACGGGCTCACCGCTCGGCCATCGTGCTCGACGATTTCCGCAGGGCATTGCTGCGACTGGCGGCTGGGCCGGAGAAGCGCACGCAGGTGCTCTCCGAGACCGAGCGGACACTGGTCGCCTACCACGAGATGGGGCACGCCATCGTGGGGCACATGCTTCCCACCTGCGAGCCCATCGAACGGGTGACGGTCATCCCGCAGGGCCAAGCCCTGGGCGTGACGGTCTCGTTTCCCGACGAGGACCGGTTCCTCGCGACCCGTCAGGAACATTTGGATCGACTCGCTCGCATTATGGGCGGGCGTGCCGCCGAAGAGCTGATCTTCGGTCAGATGACGTCCGGAGCGGCGGATGACCTGCGCCGCGCCACCGAGCTCGCGCGCATCATGGTGCAGGACCTCGGCATGGCGCGCAGCACGACCGAAGAGAGCCTGGCCGCCGGTCTGACCGGTGGCTCGCGCGGACCTACGGGCGAGGAGCGCATCGAGCGCGAGATCCAGTCGCTTCTGGGTGGCGCCTACCGCGCTGCATACGAGCTCTTGGAGGACAACGAAGACGTCTTGCACCGCTCCGCCACGGCCCTGCTGGACGCCGAGGCGCTCGATCGCGACGAGGTCGAGGAGCTGCTCGGCCCGCGCCCCGAGACGTTCCGTCTGCGCCCACTCGGTCAGACGATCGAGCTGAATCCCGTCAACCCCGACGTCGACGACGATGCCGACACCGGCGAGGCGGTCGCGTAACACCGGTCGTCAGTCGAAGCGGTGCTCCCACCCCGGGGTGGGTACCGTGACAATCACGCCGTCGCGGCGCAGCGTGACGCCGGTACCCTCGACGACCCTCCCAATGCACGTCAACGGGACATCGAGACCCCCGCTCAGCCCTGTGACGAGATCGTCGGGCGCGGTGACGATCAGCTCGTAGTCGTCGCCGCCGGTCGCCGCGAGGAGGTCCGTCGCGCGCCCGGTCGCCTCTGCGACCTGCGCCACGCCCGCTGCCACCGGCAGGTCCTCCAGGTCGATCTCGATTCCGACGTGCGATGCCGCTGCCAGGCGTGAGGCATCCAGCGCAAGGCCGTCCGAGCAGTCAATCATCGCCGACGCGCCACCGATGGCCAGTCGCCGGCCCGCCTCGACCCTGGGTGTCGGACGCCGCGATGCGGCTCGTAGCGCGTCGGCCTCCGTGATCCCGGCCGCCAGCCCCGGCTGGTCGAGCAACGACAACCCCGCTGCGGCGCCGCCGAGGGTTCCGGTCACGCACACGGCGTCACCGGGGCGAGCGGTTGACCGCCGGACAGGTGCGACTCCGGCCGGCATGTGGCCGATCGCCGTCACCGCAACCACCAGGACGGGCGCCCGGGTGATGTCGCCTCCCGCGATCGTCAGCTCGTGAACGGCGGCGAGCGCCTCGATGCCGGCGTAGAGGGCGTCGACGTCGTCGACGCCGAGCCCGCCCTCTGTGGGGAGGCCCAATCCGATGAACGCGGCGATCGGCGTCGCACCCATCGCGGCCAGGTCGGACAGGTTGACGGCGAGGGCCTTGTGCCCGATGTCGGTGAACGTGCTTGTCATCCGCCGGAAGTGGACGCCGTCGACGAGCAGGTCCTGCGTGACGATGCTCGGCGGGTCGCCCTCGATCACCGCCGCGTCGTCGCCGATGCCCAACGCGACGCCGGCCCGGAGCGCGGTGGCGCGGGCGATGCGTTCGATGAGCGCGAGCTCTGACAAGTGTTCGGGCACCGGCTCATTCGCTCCAGGTCGGCTGGGACACGCGGCGGGGGCATGGCCGGTCGAATCTATCCTGCTGCATCGCCCCCGGCAGGGCGACCAGTTCGCCGAGTGTCCCGCTACGCTGGCGACGTGGAATCCCTCCGCGGCCTCTGGAACGCGATCGAGGCGTTTGCGGATTCGCTCGCCTCCGTGGGGCTTGGGGCGCTGTTCGTCGCGACCCTGTTCCACGCTGCGAACCTGACGCTTCGGGCGCGCGCGTGGACGACGATCCTTCGCGCGGCTTACCCCGGGCAGCTCATCCGCGGGCGGGATGTGTTCGGCGCCTACTGCGCGGGGGTGGGCGTCAACGGTGTAGCCCCGGCGCGCGCAGGCGACGCCGTCAAGCTCCTGCTGGTGCATGCGCGCATCGAGGGCGCAACCTACCCGACTCTCGCGGCGAGCCTGCTGGCGGAGACGGTCTTCGACATGGCGATCGGCCTGTTGCTGCTCCTGTGGGCCTGGCAGATCGGCATCGCGGACGGCCTGCCCGGAGCCGGGCTGTTCGAGTTCTCGTGGGTGACGGCCCACCCCCAGGCCGTGTTCACGGTACTCGTCCTTGCCGCGGGGGCGGTCGCCGCCCTGCTGATCGTGCATGGTCACCGCGTGCGGGCGTTCTGGGGTCGCGTCGAGCAGGGTTTGGCGATCCTGCGTGATCGCAGGCGTTACTTCCGCCAGGTGGCCAGTGTGCAGGCGGCCGGGTGGGTGTGCCGGCTCCTTGCGGCGCTCTTCTATCTCAGGGCCTTCAATGTGGACGCGACGCTCAAGAACGCGCTCCTCGTGCTGGTGGTGAGCTCGGTTGCGACCAGCCTTCCGTTGACGCCGGGAGGCCTGGGGCCCAAGCAGGCCCTCGCTGTCGTCGTTCTCGGTGCGGCTGGAACCCGCAGTGAGGTGCTGGCCTTCAGCGTCGGGATGGAGGTCTCCATCCTGATCTTCAACCTGGCCCTCGCGGCGATCTGCCTGAGCGTGATGCTGCGCGGGGTGCCAATCCGCGAGGCGATCCGCCACGCGCGGACCAGGCGCAAGGACGGTGGGCCGCCGGGCGAGGAGCCGACACGGCCACTTCGTTGACGTGGGCTACTGTCCGGCGACGCGGCTGACGTAGGCCGCAACGCGTTCGGCATCGGTGCCGACGAGCAGGTTCGCGGGCATCGCGCCCGACAGCGAGCCGATGCGAATCTGGCTGAGCACGCGTTCGCGCGAGGGGCGCACCTCGTCGAGGTTTGGTCCGATGCCGGCCGTTGAGCCGGCCGCAGCCAGCGTGTGACAGCTCGCACATGCCCCGCTGAACAACTCCTTGGGCGCCGCCGGCAGTGTCTGCGTCTGCGTCGTCTCGGTGGTCTCGGTCGTCGCGACCGTCGGGGCTGCGACGTCGTCGGAGGTCCGCGAGGAGCGCATCCCGAGGAAGACCCCCAGGCCGATGGCCACGAGGAGGGCCACGACCGGCACCACGACGACGCCCGCTGGGCCCAAGCCCCGCCGCCGACGTCGTGGAGCGCCCGGGTCATCAGGTCGCGCCGGCGTCGGCACCGGCGTCTTCGCTCGGACCTTGCCCCGCGGCGGCTTCGAATCTCGCGATGCCATCGGCAGAGCGTATCCACACTCGTCCCCGTCGACCGTTTCCTTGCCCGGGTCGGTGACGTCGGCAACCACCGCTGGCCTGATCTCTGCGGCGCGATGGACCGCGTCATGGCTTGCCGTCCGGCCTGACCTCGCTTCGCTAGGATCGCGACCGTGATCGATCTTGAGACCACCCGTCACGTGGCCCGGCTTGCGCGGCTTCGGCTCGAGGGGGACGAGGAGCTTCGGATGCAGCAGGAGCTCAACGGCATCCTCGGCCACATCGACCAGATCCAGGCGCTCGACCTGGACGGCGTCGCGCCGACCTCGCATGTCATCGCGCTTCGCAACGTGCTGCGCGCGGACGTTCCGCGGCCGAGCGTGAGCATGTCCGACGCCCTGCACGAGGCGCCCGAGGTCATCGACGGGGGTTTCGGGGTTCCCAGGATCGGATGATCGATCCGGCCACGCTCACCGCCGAGCGGGCGCTTGACGCGCTCACCGTCGGCGAGATCACCGCGGCCGAGCTGGTGGACGCCTACCTGGTGCGGGCCGAGGATGACCGCTGGGGATCATTCCTGGCCCTCGACGCTGGGCGTGCCCGCACGAAGGCGCGTGCGATCGACGCGATGGCCGACAAACCCCCGCTGCGCGGCATCCCGGTGGCGATCAAGGACGCGCTGAGCACCGTCGACGTGATCACGACCGCCGGCTCGAAGATCCTCGAGGGGTTCCGCCCGATCTACACCGCGACCTGCGTCGCCCGGCTTGAAGCCGCGGGCGCCGTGGTCATCGGCAAGACCAACATGGACGAGTTCGCCATGGGATCCTCCACCGAGAACTCCGCCTACCAGGTGACCCGCAACCCATGGGACCCCAGTCGCGTGCCGGGCGGGTCGAGCGGCGGCTCGGCCGCGTGCGTGGCCGCCTGCCAGGTGCCGTGGTCGCTCGGCTCCGACACCGGCGGGTCGATCCGCCAGCCCGCAGCTCTGTGCGGAATCGTCGGCGTGAAGCCCACCTACGGCGCCGTGTCGCGGTACGGGTTGATCGCGTTCGCGTCGTCGCTCGACCAGGTCGGGCCGTTCGCGCGGACCGTGCGCGACGCCGCGCACCTGCTCTCGTTCATGGTCGGCCGGGACGAGATGGACGCGACGTCGCTCGACTGGCCGGAGCCCATCGCGCTGCCGACCGCGGAACGCCTGGACGGCGTGCGCGTCGGCATCGTTGAGGAGCTGATGGGGCAGGGGGTGGAGCCCGGCGTCCGTGCCGCCGTCGAGCGGTCGATGGCGCTGGTCGAGGAGTTGGGCGGGACGGTCGTCCCGGTCAGCCTGCCGTCCAGCGAGCACGGTCTGGCGACGTACTACCTGATCGCCCCCGCCGAGTGCTCCGCCAACCTCGCCCGGTTCGACGGCGTCCGCTACGGGCCGCGGGCGCTGGCCGACAACCTGACCGACCAGTACGAGCTGACCCGCGGTGGCCTGTTCGGACCAGAGGTCAAGCGGCGCATCATGCTCGGCACGTTCGCGCTCGCCTCGGGCTACTACGACGCCTACTACCGCAGAGCCCAACAGGTTCGCACGCTCATCGTCCAAGACTTTTCCCGAGCGTTCGCGCAGGTCGACCTGATCGCCTCACCGACCTCGCCCACCGTGGCATTCAAGCTCGGCGAGCGCACCGAGGATCCGTACTCGATGTACCTGGCCGATACGTGCACGATCCCGGTCAGCCTGGCCGGCCTCCCGGCGATCTCCATCCCGTGCGGACTCTCCGAGGGGCTCCCGGTCGGCCTGCAGCTCGCCGGGCCCGCGTTCAGCGAGAACCGCCTCCTAGCCGCCGCGCACGCGCTGGAGCAAGCGCTCGGCTTCGACCCCACGCCCCCAGGGCTCATGGCGTGAAGAACCAGCCCCCGATGACGTTTGAGCCGTCCGCGTCTGAAATGCGTCTTGCTCGGTCGCCGGCACGGGCGGCTCATAGGCCGCCCAAGTGCCGTGTCGGAGGGGGCGTATGGAAGCCCCCGATGACGTTTGAGCGGACCGGGCGGGCCGCGAATGGGCCGACCAAGTGCCGTGTCAGAGGGGGCGTATGGTCGCAGCCCCCGATGACGTTTGAGCCGTCCACGTCTGAGATGCGTCTTGCTGGGTCGCCAGTACGGGCGGCTCATAGGCCGACCAAGTGCCGTGTCGGAGGGGGCGTTTAGATGCCCTATGAGGCCGTCATCGGCATCGAGATCCATGTGCAGCTCGCGACGCTGACGAAGATGTTCTGCGGATGTGAGCTGTCCTTCGGCGATCCGCCCAACACGCACACGTGTCCGGTGTGCCTTGCCCACCCGGGGGCGCTCCCGGTGACAAACGCCGAGGCGATCAGGCTCGGGATCCTCGCGGGCCTCGCGCTGGGCTGTGAGATCGCGACCGAGTCGACGTTCCACCGCAAGAATTACTTCTACCCGGACCTGCCCAAGGCGTACCAGATCAGCCAGTACGACGAGCCGCTGTGCGTCGGCGGGGAGTTCACGTACCTGCAGGAGGACGGCGAGAAGACGATTCGCATCACGCGGGTCCACCTGGAGGAAGACGCCGCCAAGCTCCTGCACCTGTCGGGCTCGGGGCGGCGGGCGGGGGCCGAGCAGTCGGCGGTCGACTTCAACCGGGGTGGCACACCGCTGGCCGAGATCGTCACCGAGCCGGACCTGCGCTCGGGACAGGAGGCCTCGGACTTCCTCAAGCAGCTTCGCCAAACCTTGCGCGAGCTCGGCATCAGCGATTGCAACATGGACGAGGGCTCGATGCGCGCCGACGCCAACGTCAGCGTCCGCCCCGTCGGCACGACCGAGCTGGGCACCAAGACCGAGCTCAAGAACATGAACTCGTTCACGTTTCTGCGCCGCGGCATCGAGGCCGAGATCGCCCGTCAGATCGACCTGATCGAGGCGGGGGACCGGGTCGTCCAGGAGACGCTCCACTTCGACCCGGCGACCGGCGAGCTGCATGCGCTGCGCAGCAAGGAGGAAGCCCACGACTACCGGTACTTCCCCGAGCCGGACCTCACCCCGCTTGCCCCGGATCCGGCGTGGGTCGCGTCCCTGCGCGACAGCCTGCCCGAGCTGCCGGTCGCCCGGCGGCGCCGCTACCAGCACGAGCTGGGACTGACGTTCGAGGATGCCGAGGTGCTGACCGAGACCCGGGAGCTTTCGACCTACTTCGAGCAGGTCGCCGCGGCGGTCGAGCCCAAGGTCGCGGCGAACTGGGTTCGCAGGGACCTGCGCGCGCTGCTCACCGAGCGCGGGGAAGAGCCATGGGAGAGCAACGTGACCCCGGCGGCGCTTGCCGCCCTGATCGGAATGGTGGAGGCAGGCATCGTCAATCGCTCGAGCGCGCGCGAGATCGTGTTGCCGGCACTGGCCGAGAGCGGCGCGGATCCCGCGGCGATCGTGCAGGAGCAGGGCCTTGGCGCGATCGGGGACGGTGACGAGCTGCGGTCGATCGTGACTCAGGTCATCGCCGACAACCCGAAGCAGGCCCAGCAGCTTCGCGACGGGCAGGACAAGCTCGTCGCGTTCTTCGTCGGCCAGGTCATGAAGGCCACCCAGGGGCGGGCCGACCCAAAGACGGTCGGCGATCTGGTCCAGGACCTCACCGCGGCGGAGTAGCGTGCCGGTATGCCTCGCATCCTTCTCAGCGCGCTGATCGCCGCCGCATGTGTGCTTCCCGCGTCGTCCGCGCTCGGTACTGTGGTCTCCTTCCGCACGCCGTCTGGGAACATCGGCTGCGTCGGGGAGACTGCACGGGCAGACAACACGGTGCGCTGCGACATCCGCCTGCGCAACTGGTCGCCGCCGCCGCGTCCGAGATCGTGCCCGCTCGACTGGGGCCAGGGGCTCACGCTCGATCGGGCCGGTCGGGCGCGATACGTGTGTGCGGGTGACACGGCGCTCAACACGGGTCGAACCCTCGCGTACGGCACCCGCCGACGAATCGGCGGGATCGTGTGTGTCTCGCGACGGACCGGGTTGACCTGCACGAATGCCGCCGGTCACGGGTTCACGATGAGCCGGGACCGCGTGCGACGGTTCTGAGCCCCGACCATTCGGCTATGCTGCCGCACCGATGAAGCACACGATCTCAGCGCTGGTCGAAAACAAGCCGGGCGTGTTGTCGCGTGTGTCGGGACTCTTCACGCGGCGTGGGTTCAACATCGAGTCGCTGGCGGTCAGCCCGACCGAGAACGCCGATCGCTCTCGCATGACGATCACGGTGGACACGACAAAGACCCCCGTGGAGCAGATCACCAAGCAACTCGACAAGCTGATCAACGTGATCAAGGTCCGCGAGCTCGACCCGCAGAACACCGTGTCCCGAGAGCTCGGCCTGTACAAGGTCGCTGTCAAGTCCGGTGATCGCAGCGAGATCATCGAGATCTGCGAGATCTTCCACGCAAAGATCGTCGACGTCACCCCCGAGACGCTCACAATTGAGCTGACGGGCGAGAGCGAGGCGCTCGTGCGCTTCGAGGACCTGCTCCGCCCCATCGGGTTGATGGAGCTCGTCAAGACCGGTGTCGTCGCCCTTGGGCGCGGCGCCAACCCCACCTAGTGATCTGTCTCACAAATCCCTTGACGATATGGCGAGTGAAAAACCCGCCGGACAAGGACGCAGCCTGCGCCCCATACTTGTCAGTATGGGGCGCAGGCGAGGACACAGCCCCCGAGGCGACCGCTCCCCCACCAGCGCACCGAATCCGGCGGAGTTTTGCAGCCGCCAGATCGCAAGGGTATTTGTGAGACAGAGCACTAGTTCAGGCTCGGATCCAGAGGCATCCTGGCGACGAGGCGGAAGTTGCCGCCCTTGCGATCCAGGACGTGGCTCCACAGCCCGTCGGGATCGGCGGTGAACACGTCCGACGGCAGGCACACCGCGTCGATCCACGCCTCGTCGTCGATTTCGGCTTCGAGCTGCCCGGATGCCCATCCGGCGTAGCCACCGAACGCACGGATTGCGCGGATGCGCTCCCCGAGTCCGGTGAAGTCGGCGGACGGGTCGACGACACCGATGGAGCCCACAACGAGGCTCGCCTGATCGTCGGGTTGGGTGAAGTCCGCCAGCAGTATGACGCTTTCGGGGTCGACCGGGCCGCCCTCGTGAATGACCTCGTCAGGTGAGATCGCCCCGGTGTATTCCTCGGGAAGCGTCTCGTGCGTGCCGAGCGTCGACGGACGGTTGAGCACGACGCCAACGGCTCCGTCGTCGCTGTGCTCGAGGAGCAGGACGACCGTGCGGTGGAAGTTGTCGTCGACCAGCGCGGGCGCGGCGACCAACAACCTTCCCTTGAGCCACTCCGGCGCGCTCATCGACTCAAAGCCCTACGCGGGGAGGGCTACACGCGCCGGCGGTCGCGCGTCATGTTCACGATGATCCCGCACACGATGCTGACCGCACCGGCGAGCAGCAGGATCCAGAACACCTGGTAGTGGCCGGCCAACTCGGTTGGTCCCTCTGCCACCGCGGGCTCGGGGAGCTTGCGGTCCGCGATCGCAAATCCGAGGCAGAACCACGACAACGCGACGGTCAGGCAAAGCCCTGCAAACGTGAACGGCCACGAGATCGCAAGACCGCGCTCGTTGTGATCGTGTCCGTGGGCCATCGTCCTCATTCCTCCTGAAACGGCGTTCTGTACGCGAGCCAAATTACCACGGGTCGGCGGATGGCGGGGCGCCTGGCGCCAGGTTCTTGGGATGCGCAGGGACGGGTGCCAGCGATGCGGGCGTGGCCGCCAACCCGCGGCGTGTCAAAATGGGACTCGCTCCCGGGATGCTCTCTCCCTCTGCGAGTCCCGTTCCCCATCAGACCTCGGACGCTGCTCGGCGCTCGGCCCACCGTGTGACGCCCGCGGCATTGTTCGGAACCCAGCCGAGTCGCTCCCAAAGCTCTACGGACGCGGCGCTCTGCACCGCCTGCTCGAGCGGGAGCGCCTGGGACACCGCGGCCGCGACCGCACCGGCGCCCCCGGAGCGCCACGCATCCCACCCGGCCTCGGCGACGATCGTCTGTTGGGACACAGCCCCCGCGATTGCCTCCTGCGGGTCTGGCACCGGCCCGTAATGGCCGAGCAGCAGGGTCTCGGGGTCCATCTCCGCGAGACGCCGAAGCGTGTCGATCGACTGCTCAAGGTCGAATTCCGGCGGCGGGATCGCCGGATAGAGCCCCCCGCCGGCAAACCGCACGCCGAGCGCATCTCCGGCCATCACCGTCCCGGTCGCCTCGTCGAGCACGGCCATGTGATGGCGTGCATGGCCTGGCGCCTCGACCATCACGAGCGCCCGCGTCCCGCCGAGACCGATCGTCGCACCGTCCCCGACGGCCATGATGCGATCCTCGGCCACTGCGGTCAGACCACCGTACAGAGGGGCGTGCTCACCATAGACAGCCGCGGATGCCGCCACCAGGCGGGACGGCTCGGCCAGGTGAGGCGCACCACGAAGGTGGACGACGATTGTCGCGCGGGGGAACGCCAGCGCCAGGTCACCGACGCCGCCGCAGTGATCCAGATGGACGTGTGTCACGACGATCCATGCCAGGTCGTCCGGCCCGAGCGACATCGCGTCCAGGGCGCGCAGCACCGCGGGCACGGATGTCTGGGCCCCGGTCTCGACGAGCGCCGGACGGGTCCCGGAGACGAGGTACGACGCCGTGATGCCCTCCCATCCCCCGAGCAGGGTGTCGAACATCGTGATGCCGCTCGCGACCTCCATCCGTCCGTGAGTGTCGCATAACCGAGTGCTCCCGTCCGCAAGTATCGCCACGTTTCCCGGCTGCGCACCGTCGCCAGGCTTTGTCCTCGATCCCACCGATATGCTCTTCGAGAGCGCGGCGGGACACCGCGTCCTCGTCTGACTTGCTTTTCGCTCGGCAAACGTTGGCGTACTTACGAACGGAAGCGCTTACGCCCTATGGGAACTTCAGACCGAGCACGGGCATGGCGGGCAGCCGGTTCGGCAGCGGCTGCGCTCGTGGAGGACGGCATGCGAGTTGGGCTCGGCACCGGTCGGGCAGCGGCGGCAGGCATCACGGCGCTCGGCGAGCGGGTACGCGCTGGGCTGCGCTGCACCGGAGTCCCGACATCACGGGCCAGCGCCTCCCTCGCCCGCGCCGAGGGCATACGCCTGGGGCGGTTGCGCGGACAACTCGACCTGGCATTCGACGGCGCCGACGCGGTCGACCCGGACGGGCTGGTGGTCAAGGGTGCCGGCGGCGCCATGGTCAGGGAGCGTATCGTGGCCGCCGCCGCCGCTCGCTTCCTGGTGCTCGTCGACAGCCCCAAGATGGTCGCGTCGCTTGATGCTTGGGGTGTGCTGCCGGTCGCGGTCATACCCTTCGCGGCAGCCCGGGTCAAAGCTGAGCTCGCCGACCTCTCTCCCGTCGAGCGGAACGGACGCAGCGACGACGGGCTCGCGCTGATCGATCTGGCCGTGCCGCCGGCTGCGTCGTGGCGACAACTGGCCGACCGTATTCGCGCGATCCCCGGCGTTGTCGATCACGGTCTGTTCGAGGTTCCGTTGTCGGATGTCTTCGTCGGGACGCCCGACGGGGCGGTAACCTCAGGCTAGTGTGGGGACGGCTGCGATCTCGTGTCCCGCTTCACAGGGGCTCTCGGGCGGTGGCAGCTTCCGCGTTCGCCATCGCTCGTGTCGCTGGAGCGCTGTCGCGCCGCATGGGGCGGGGCGGTGGTACGAGCCTGCCGGGCAAGTTGCTCCTTCGGTGGCGCCCTCAAGCGATCCGCGAGCTTGCGGTACATCTGTCCGGCGGCACCATCGTGGTGTCGGCGACCAACGGCAAGACCACGACGACGCGTCTGATCGGGGCGTGCGCGCGCGCAGGGGGGCACCGACTCGTCACCAACCCCAGCGGCGCCAACCTGCTGTCGGGGGTTGCCACCGCGCTTCTGGCCGAGCGCTTCGCCCGAACCCCTGGAAATTTGGGGATGTTCGAGGTCGACGAGGCGGCGTTGGCGGCCGTCGCCGAGCAGCTCCAGCCACGCATCGTCGTGTTGATGAACCTGTTTCGCGATCAGCTCGACAGGTACGGCGAGCTCGAGCAGCTCGCGATGCGGTGGCGCGTCATGCTCGAGGGGCTGCCGTCGGACACGACCGTGATCCTGAACGCCGACGACCCGGCGGTCGCCGCACTGGGTGACGCCCACCCTGGAGTGATGTTCTTCGGGATCGACGATCCCGCCCCCGCCTTGCCGGCGCTCCCGCACGCCGCCGACTCCAAGCGCTGCCGCCGCTGCGAGACGCCGCTCCTCTACGACGTCGTCTATCTGGGGCACCTGGGACACTGGCGGTGCCCTGCGTGTGGCTGGAGCAGGCCCACCCCGGCGATTCGCGCGACGCGGGTGGCGGTCGACGGGCTCCAGGGCATCGACGTCGAGATCGCGACGCCGCAGGGGCAGGTCAGCGCACGCATCGCGTTGCCGGGGTTGCACAACGCCTACAACGCGACCGCCGCGGTCGCGGTGGCGAGCGCACTCGGCATCGCACCCGATCTGATCGCCGGGGCCCTTGCCACGAGCCAGGCCGCATTCGGTCGTGCGGAGCGCGTCAGGATCAGCGGAGTCGAGGCGATGCTGCTGCTGGTCAAGAACCCCGCGGGCTCCAACGAGACCGTCCGGACGGTACTGCTCGACCCGGAGCCGGTCGACCTGTTGATCGCGCTCAACGACCGCACCGCCGACGGCCGCGACGTCTCGTGGATCTGGGACGTGGACTACGAGCCGCTTCTTCCGCAGCTTCGCAATCTCACGGTGACGGGCGATCGCGCATACGACCTGGCGCTCCGTTTTCGGTACGCGGGGCTGGAGCCTGAGCGGATGAGCATCGTCCCGAATCTGGAGGCCGCCGTCGATCAGGCGGTGGCGGCGACCCCACCGGGGCGTCTGCTCTACATGCTTCCTACGTACACCGCGATGCTGGATCTGCGGGAGATCCTCGTCAAGCGCGGCGTCGCACAGGAGTTCTGGCGTGATCGTTGAGGGCACGCCTCCGGATCGCTTTGCGCTGGAGCATGCGCACTACGTCGAGGACATTCCGTTCTGGGTGGCGCTCGCTGAGGAGATCGGTGGACCCGTCCTCGACCTCGGCGCTGCGGTGGGTCGGGTCACGCTCCCGATCGCCCGTCGCGGCGTCCCCGTGTGTGCGCTCGATGGGAGCCAGGGGATGCTCGACGAGCTGGAGGCCTTGCTCGCCAAGGAACTTCCGAGTGTCCCAGCGAGTGTCACGACAACATGCTGCGATTTTCGTACGCTCGACCTCGAGTTGGACGAATTGACGTTTCCAATCGCCGTAATGCCCATGAACAGCCTGCAGGCGCTCTTGACGCGCGAGGACCAGATGGCGTGTTTGACGGGAGTCCGGCGCCACCTGGCGCCAGGCGGGCTGTTCGCGTTCGACGTTGCGGTGCCCGATATGGATGGGATCGCGTCGGCGCTCGGTCAAGTGCAGCCAGGTGGTCGTTGGGACGACCCCGCAAGCGGGGTTTCACTCACCCACTCGGCGAGGTATGACGCTGTCGATCCGGCGTCGGGCACGGTGTCGTTCACCGCCAGGATCGAGCAGCGAGATTCCCGCGGGAGGACGACCGAATGCCTGCGACCGCACACCGTGCATCTGTACTCGCCCTCCGAGCTGTGGGAGCTGCTCCACGAGGCGGACTTCGAGGTACAGGCGGTGTACGGCGACTTCGACGGGACGCCGTTCGTTGAGGGCGCAGAGCGGCAGGTCTACCGATGCGGGGTGGCCCGTTGAGCACCGTTCGGTTGTGTCACCTCTATCCGCGTGAGCTCAACATCTATGCCGACCGCGGCAACATCGCGGTGTTCGCCCGGCGTTTGTCGTGGCGGGGCCACGAGCTCCAGGTCGCCGAGGTCGAGGTGGGAGATCCCCTGCCGATCGACTGCGACCTGTACTACCTGGGCGGCGGCCAGGACCGTGACCAGGCGATCGTGGCCGAGGACCTGCGGCGCGGAAAGGCGACGGACCTGGCCCGCGCGGCGAACGATGGCGCGGTGGTGTTCGCGGTGTGCGGGGGCTACCAGCTCGCCGGACACGGCTACACCGGCGTGGACGGGGTCCGCATGGAGGGGATCTCGCTCCTCGACGCCGACACGGTGGCGGGCCCGACCCGACTGATCGGCGATCTGGTCATCGAGGTCGACCTCGATGGTGCGCGCCACACCGTCGTGGGGTTCGAAAATCATGCGGGGCGCACCCGGCTCGGCCCCGCCGCGAGGCCTCTCGGCCGAGTGATCTCGGGCAACGGCAATAACGGCGATGACCACGGCGAGGGCGCCGTTCAGGGCCGCATTGTGGGCACCTACCTTCACGGACCGCTCCTGCCGAAGAACCCCTGGCTCGCCGACCGGCTGCTTGGATGGGCCCTCGAAAACGCAACGGGTAGCCCAACCGACCTGGCTCCTCTTGACGACTCCCTCGAGGCATCGGCTCACGCGGCGGCAATCACCCGAGCCCGAAAACCCCGCCGCTAGACTTCCATACGCCCCAACGGCAAATCTCAACGTGGGGTTGCCTCGAACGGGTAGCCGCGCAGGGCGAAGATGCGCTTGCCGGTCTTGCTGAAGAAGGCGTGCGCAGGGTAGCTGGCGATGCGGCGTACTCCGTTGAAGAACGACCCGCGGGGGTCGTAGAAGACGGTGATGGGTGCGTTGCCGTAGCGCTGGCGTGCATAGTCGACCACCCAGCTGCGACGCGCCGTCGGCGCTGCGACGGCGATGACGGTGACGCTTCCCCGTGTGCGCCGCGCGTACTGCGCGACCGTCGGCGCTTCGGCCTGGCAGGTGCCTCAGAGCGGGTGGAAGAACACGACTGCGACCGGCTTGCCGCGGTAGTCGCTGAGCCTCGGCGAGCCGTTCTTGACGGTGGCGCCTCGGGCGATCGGAGTCGCAATGAGGGCGCCGACGACGGCGAGCAGGACAACTCGGGTCAGCGCCATGTTGATCATCGTAGCGGGCCTGTGGTCCGGCAGTCGATCCAGCTGACGGCGTAAGGAAGGACTAACCAAAGGTCGAGACCGATCTATCCCGTGGTATAGGCCAACCAGGCCGTCGATGTGCTCTGATACGTAATGACACGTTTCTGAACGTTCATCGAGTTCTTGTACGGAGGGCGCCACCGGTGATCCGGAGTACGCATCGCACGACCCGCCCGCCGACCGTCCTCGTGCTTCTTGGCGCCTGCGCCGTGAGCGTCACGATGGCGATCCTCGCAATCTGGCTCAACGCGGATGGCGGGCTTACGGGTGAGGATATGCCAACCTCGTCGACGATCCGCGTCGGCCAGGGTGTCACCACCGGCTTTGGCGCGATGGCGGTGGAGCGCGTCGAGCGGCATGCACTGCCGCGGCCCGGTCGCGGTCAGCGGCTCGATGTCACGGTTGCGCTGATCAACCTCGGGGCAACCGCGGTGCCCGTTGCGTCTGCCGGCGTCGGCCTGAGAGGTGCCGATGGGATGCTCCGTCCTGGATCTGCGTCCACAGCGTCGCCCGCGTCCATTGCCCCGCGGAATGCGGTCCGCGCGACGTACAGCTTCACGCTCGCTGAAGCGTCACCCGCCTTGCAGGTCGAGCTCACCGACCAATCCATGACGCGTCCCGTCATCGTAACGCTCGGGGCATCCGCTGACATCCCGATCCTGAGGGAGCTCGATGCACCCCCCCACGTACACTGACCACGACCGTGACGGCGAAGCCCGAGACGGCGAGCGCCGCGGCGCGACCCGGCGGGACCTCCTCAAGTACGCGGCCGGAGGAGCCGTCGCATTCGGGCTGGCGGGCGGGGCGACGCTGGGACGCCCCGACCGCTCCAGTGCCGTGACGCCGACGCGCCACATCGCGCTCTGGGCGAACGAAGCCTTCCGCACCCTGATCGACGGGACCCGGATCTACACCTGGGCCTTCAGCGACACGCCGGACGGCTCGGGCACGCGCCGTGGACCCGTGCCGCCGGACGACCCGTTTCCGGACCACGTGAGCTTCTTCACCGACGCGACGTTGCACGCCGTGGAGGGCGAGGAGATCCACATCGAGGTCACCAACAACCTCGACGAGGACCACAGCTTTGTGATCGAGGACCGCGTCGCCAACCGCGACATCGTCAACAGTGGGCGCATCGAGCCGGATCAGACCTGGACGGGCACGTTCATCGCTCCCTTCGCCGGCAGCTACATCTTCCACGACACGCTCCAGCGGCCGCTGAACCGGGTGATGGGCCTGCACGGCATTTTCGTCGTCATGCCGCCGCAGCCGATCGTCACGAGCCTTGGAACGCCGATGTCGGCGTACAGCACAGGCGATCCGGTGCTGTTCGAGCGCCAATGGGTCTGGGAGCTGCACGGGGTCGACCCGGTCTGGCACGAGCTGGCCGGTGCCGGGTTCTTCCGGGTCGCCGACTTTCCCCCCTATGTGGCGCGGTACTTCACGATCAACAACCGAAGCGGCGTGCTGGCGTTCGCCTCGGACGGGGCGAAGGAGGACACCAAGCCCCACGGGCACATGCGCGAGCCCGACGAGCCCGGACAGCTCATCCGTATGGCCAACGTCGGCCTCAACGTCCACGGGGCGCACTTCCACGGCAACCACGTCAACGTCGTGGCCGCCGGAGCGCGGGTTTTGAACACCCGCGGCCAGGACATCCAGATTCCTGGGAACGAGCCGTTCATCGACCACGCGATGCAACGCGACGTGGTGCTGATGGAGCCCCTGCACCACAAGGACGTGACGCTGCCGTTCGAGCAGCCGCGGGACATCGCCACTCCCGCGCGCTCGCTGGTGCGCGGCACGACCTTCGACTATCCGATGCACAGCCACGCCGAGATGTCGCAGACCGCGGCCGGCGGGCTCTATCCGAACGGCATGCTGACCGACTGGGAGCTTGAGATATGAGCAGTGGAACCGGGCCGAGCGGGAGCGGCACGGCCGCGGAGATCGTCGATGCCGACATCCGCGCACAGGCCATCGCCTTCTCGAGCAAGCAACCCAAGCAGGGTAGTCCCAAGACGCCGTTTAGGCTGACGCCCGACCGCACCTACACCCGCAAGTTCTTCGGCAGCGGCAAGCTCAGGCTCCCGGACGGCAAGGAGATACGCTTCTGGGGGTTCGAGGACGAGACCTCGGGACGGCGCCTGCCGTCGCCGTTGATCCGCGCCACCGAGGGCGAGGTCGTCCATGTGACGGTGCACTCGTCCAAGCGCGTCCACACCATCCATCTGCACGGCATCGAGCCGGAACCGTGGAACGACGGCGTCGGTCACACCTCGTTCGAGATCACCGGCCAGTACACCTACCAGTTCCGTCCGGCCACCGCGGGCACCTACTTCTACCACTGCCACGTCAACACCGTCCTGCACGTGCAGATGGGTATGTTCGGCGCGCTCGTCGTCGATCCGTATCCGACGCACGACGCCGACGGGCGACGCCTGGCGTTCACCGGCGGCCCCGCGTACGACGTCGAGCGCATCTGGGTGGCCTTCAGCCTCGACCCGAACTGGCGGCGACTGAACCACGCTGCGGGTCTGGAAGGCGAGGACGTCGGGCTCAACGTCTTCGAGCCGAAGTACCACCTGATCAGCGGCGTCCCCCAGCCGCTCGGGCCAACGGCCGTAATCACCCATCCCGATGTCGCCGTGCGGGCCAAGGTGGGCCAGACCGTGCTCGTTCGCTCCCTCGTCGCCGGGTACTTCCCGACGGAGTGGAGCTTCGGCCCAGGACGTGTTCACGGAAAACGGCTCGACGTGCAGGTCGTCGCATCAGACGGCAGACCGTTCGCGGCCTCCGACGGCGCCGGCGGGACCTTCCACCCGCGCTTCGCCCGGCAGACCCTCAGGATCGGACCGGCGGAGCGCTACGACTGCGTCGTGACCGCGCCCACGCCCGACGTCTACCCGGTCACGATCGATACCTACGACTGGCTCTCGCTCGAGGACGCTGGCCAGCCCCGTGCCGATCGTCGCCGCGGCACCGCCCGCACGACGATCACGTTCACCGCGTAGCGCGCTAGCGCCCCGTCGAACCGAAGCCGCCGTCCCCACGTCCGTCCGACGGGGGCAGCTCGTCGACGACGATCGCAGGTCCTGTTCCGACCGGCATGCAGACGAGCTGGGCGACGCGGTCACCCGCCTCGATCCGATGCGCCTGGTCCGAGAGGTTGACCAGCAGCACCTGCAGCTCGCCCCGATACCCGGCGTCGATCAGCCCCGGGGCGTTTGCGACCGTCACACCGTGCCGGCGCGCGAGACCCGAGCGCGGGACGACAAACCCGGCCCAGCCGGGTGGGATCGCGACCGCGAGTCCGGTCGAGACGGCTCCGCGCTGTCCCGGCGCGAGATCGCACGGCTCGACGGCGCACAGGTCGAGGCCCGCGTCGCCGGCATGGGCACGGGCGGGGACGGTCGCGTCAGGCCGGAGCTTCGTGACCTCGAGGCGGAGCACTCGGTTCAGCCGACGAGCTTGGCGATACGCTCGGCGGCCTCGTTGAGGCGGTTGTCGGGAACGGTCAGGCTCATCCGGACGAATCCCTCTCCGCTCGGGCCGTAAGCCGACCCCGGGGAGATGACCACGGCGGCCTCCTCGAGCACCCGTTCGCAGAACTCCGCGGAGGTCTGGCCCTCCGGGGCCCGTGCCCACAGATAGATCGTGCCCTTGGGCGAGTTGACCTCCACGCCGATCGCACGGAGCGCATCCACCAGAACGTCGCGCCGGCGGCGGTAGATCTCGCACATGTGGGCGACCGACGACTGATCGGACGCCAGCGCGGCGACGCTGGCCTCTTGGATCGCCTCGAACATCCCGCTGTCGATGTTGGTCTTGAGCTGCCAGTACGCGCTGACAAGGTCGGCGTTGCCGAGCACTGCGCCCGAGCGCCAGCCGGTCATGTTGTAGGTCTTGGAGAGCGAGAACACCTCGATGCCGACGTCCTTCGCGCCAGGGGTCTCCAGGAACGACGGCGCGCGGTAGCCGTCGAACGTGATCTCGGAGTACGCGTTGTCGTGGACGACGATGATGTCGTGGCGGCGCGCGAAGTCGATGACACGCGCGAAGAAGTCGTCCTCGATGACCGCGCCCGTCGGGTTGTTCGGGTAGTTGATGAACATCAGCCGGGCACGTCTGGCGATGTCCGCAGGGATCGCGCCGAGGTCGGGCTGGAAGCCGAGCGCGGGGACGAGCGGCATGGGCACCGGCTCCGCGCCCGCGATGATCGGACCGTTGGTGTAGACCGGGTAGCCGGGGTCGCTCGCCAGGACCACGTCGCCCGGGTCGGTGTAGGCCAGGCTGATGTTGGCGATGGCCTCCTTGGCCCCGAGCGCCGGGATGATCTCGGTGTCGGGATCGAGCTCCACGTCGAACCGCGTCGCGTAGAACACCGCGAGCGCTTGGCGATACGACGCCCGGCCGCGGTTGGACGGGTACTGGTGGGTATCGGCACGGCCGACATGCTCACGCATGGCCTCGATCACGACGTCCGGCGTGGGGGTGTCCGGGTCGCCGATGCCCAGTGAGATCACGTCGACACCCGCGGCGCGCTTGTCGGCGATCTTGCGCTCGAGTTGCGCGAACAGATATGGGGGAAGGCGGAGCAGCCGAGCAGCGCCCGCGTGGCCGCTCAGAGCGCCTCGAGTCGTGCGGCGAGCGCCGGCGAAAGCAGGCCCTCGTAGATCAGCTCGGCAGGGCCGGTCATCGTCACCTCCAGGTCGTCGTCGACCGCGATCTCGAGATCGCCACCGGCCAGGTGCACTGTGACGGGGCTCGAAAGGCCAGACAGCCGGACGGCGGCGACCGCCGCGGCACACGCCCCCGTGCCGCAGGCCATGGTCTCTCCCACGCCCCGCTCCCACACCCGCATCGTCAGCTCCGTGGGCCCGTCCAGGCGGACGAACTCGACGTTGGTGCGCTCGGGAAATCGTGGGGCGACCTCGATCTGCGGTCCCAAGGTACGCACAACGGCGCCCGGATCGGCGTGCTCGATGACGGCATGCGGGTTGCCCGTCGTCACGAAGGCGAAGTCGATGCGATTGCCGTTGAACGCGAGCTCCTGACGTTCCTCTCCGTCTGGGAACTTCGCGCGACCCATCTGGACTTCGACGCGGTCATCGCCGAGGCTTCGGACCGACACCGGTCCACCTCCGGTGATGATCTGGGCGCCGTCGGTCAGCTCACCGTGTGCCAGCAGGTGACGCGTGACCATGCGGATCCCGTTGCCGCAGTTCTCGGAGTTTGAGCCGTCGGGGTTCCAGACGGTCATGCGCGGGGTGCCCGTCGCGAAATCGAGCTCCAGGATGCCGTCACCCCCGACGCCGAAGTTCGGGTCGCAGATCAGGCGCGCGCGCTCGGCGGTCAGCCGAAGCGGCCACTCGTCGCGACGCACGATCAGGTAGTGGTTGCCCAGGCCTTGCCACTTCTCGAATCTCACGCGATGAGCGTACTGGAATCGCATGCAGTCCGACCGGTGCACGTGCTCATCACCAGAGTGCGAGCAGGCGTGGCAACGCGTCCTCGGCGACCTCTGAACCCAGGTCGAGCTCGACGGCGGATGGGGTCTTGCGAAGCCAGCCCAGCTGAGCTCGCGCGAGCTTGCGCGTGCGTGCTGTCAGGAGGTCGGGTAAGTCGCCTATCGCGACGTGCCCGGCCCGGAGCGCGGTGACCTCACGGACCCCGATGATCTGAGCGGCGGTCCGTGAGAACCCGGGCGTGTCCAACGCCGCCTCGATCTCGGCCACGAGCCCGTCATCCAGCTCGCGTCGCACCCGTTGCGCGATGAGCTCGTCCAGGGTCGGGCGCGGTCGGGTGACGCCGATCAGTTGGGTCGCGTGCCTGGTCGTGTCGGTCCAAAGCTGGTCGTGAGCGGGGCGTGTCGCTCCTGCCCGCGCGAGCTCGAGCGCTCGGCTGACCCGGCGAGGATTGCGCAGATCGATGCGCGCGGCCGTTTCGGGATCGCGTCGGCGCAACTCGTCGACGGCCCGGGCCAGATCAGCGGCGACATGATCCTCGACCGATCTGCGGACGTCGGCCGGCACCTCCCCGGGGAAGTCGAGCGATGCCAGCGCGGCGCGAACGTAGAGGCCCGTTCCTCCTGCAACGATCGGGACACGGGCGCGTTCGAGGATGTCGTCGATCGTCGTATGCGCAGCGGCTGCGAAGTCGGCAACCGAGGAGCTCTGGGCCAGGTCGAGGTCACCGACGAAGTGATAGGTGACCGCGGCACGCTCGACCGAGGAGGGCGCGTCGGCAGCGATCTCGAGGCCGCGGTAGCGCTGGAAGGGGTCGGCGACGACGATCTCGCCATCGAGCGCCAGAGCTGCTGCGTGGGCGAGCGCGCTCTTCCCCGCTGTCGTAGGTCCGAACAGCGCAAGGACACGATTTCTACGCAGGAACTGGCACCTCGATCTGCCGTCCGGCGAGGGTCGCGGACGTTGAGCCCGTGATCTCGACAATCGTCAGCGTCCCGGGTGCGGCGGTGCCGCTGAAGTTGACGGCGATGTTCTGGCGCAGGCGCCCGCGCAGGCGAGTCGGATCGGTTCGTGACGGGCCTTCGACCAGGACCTCGCGGGTGGTCCCGACGAACCGGGAGGCGCGCGCGGCCGCGGTGCGCTGCACGACCTCGACGAGCCGCTGCATGCGTTCGCGTTTGGTGTCGGGGTCGACGTCGTCGGGCATCGTCTCCCCCGCCTCGGTCCCCGGCCGGGGTGAGTAGAGGAACGTGTACGCCCCGTCGAACGCGCACTCCTCGACGAGCGACAATGTTTCGGCGAAGTCCGACTCGGTCTCGCCGGGAAAGCCCACGATCAGATCGCTCGTCAGCGACAGATCCGGGACGGCATCGCGCAGGCGGGTGACAAGGTCGAGGTAGCGGCCACGATCGTAGGTGCGGCGCATCGCCTTGAGGATCCGGGTGCTTCCCGATTGGGCCGGCAGATGGAGGTGCTCGCAGACCTCCGGCGTCTCGGCCATCGCGGCGATGACGTCGAGCTTCATGTCCTTGGGGTGCGGGCTCGTGTATCGCACCCGTGAGATGCCGGCGATTGCTCCGGCGCCGCGGAGGAGCGCCCCGAAATCGGTGCGTTCCTCGCCGCGCAGATCACGCCCGTAGGAGTTGACGTTCTGCCCGAGCAGCGTCACCTCGCACACGCCGTCGGCGGCCAGGGCCTCGAGCTCGTCGAGCACCTCGGGCAGCGTGCGGCTTCGCTCGCGCCCCCGGACGCTCGGGACGATGCAGTAGGAGCACACGGAGTTGCACCCGACCGAGATCTGCACCCACGCCTGGTGGGGCCGTCCGCGCCGGGTTGGCAGCGTCGCGGCGAACGCGCCGTCGAAGCTGAACGCCCCGACCGCCTGGATGCGCTCACGCGCGACGAGTTCGCCGAGGCGCGTGACCTCGCCAGGACCGAACGCGATATCCACCCACGGAAACTGCTCGAACACCTGCTGCTTTTGACTCTGTGCCCAGCATCCGCCGACCGCGACCACGACATCGGGCCGCTCGCGCTTAATCCGCCGGGCATCCCCGAGATTGCCGAAGAACCGATCGTCCGCGCTCGCCCGGATCGTGCACGTGTTGAACACGATCAGGTCGGCCTCGTCGCGCGTTCCCGCCGAATCGTACCCGAGCGACTCCAGGAGCCCCTTCATCCGCTCCGAGTCATGCTCGTTCATCTGGCAGCCGAACGTGGTCAGGTGGTAGCGCACCGTGTCTAGTGTGTCAGTCGATCGCCGTCTTGGCCGGTTACCTGGGTACCAATTGGATCTCGCAGCGGAGGCCGGGTGCCCGCCCGATGCGCCCATCGGCGGTGAGGAGTGGACAGAGCATCGTCTCGGCGAGCGCGACGTACGCGGCGTCGTATGGCGTCAGGTTCATTCGCAGCTCCCAGATACGTGGCAGTAATCCACCTGCGGGATAGCGTTCGATGGCGGTCTTCGACCATCGGGCGAGAGCCTGTGCGCCATTCGCTGTTTGGAGGTGCCCTGCGAGGACGTTCGTGCGGATTGCGCTCACGATCTCGAAGTCGATGAGATGTGGTGCATGCAGTGACTGATCGCGAAATCGTTCGCGCGCAGGTCCGTCGCGCAAGAGTGCCGAGACCGCCGCTGATGCATCCGCGACGATTACCGCTCCTTCCGTCCCTCGTCGATCGCCGAGAGGATCTGCTCCGTCGTGATCGACAGATCAGGCAGATCCGCAAACAACGCCGCATTATGGGCACGGCGTGACAGGCGGCCCAACTCACGGACCGCAAACGCGTTGAGGGACATTCCTTCGCGTTCGGCGAGCAGAGAAAGGTTTTCGGCAACGTGGTCGGGCACGTTGCGAAGGTAAAGAGTCTTCATGTCGCAGAATGATAGCTTGCTGATGGCGCACTGCAAGTGCGTGGCGACGTCGCGTCCGGGTTGCAACGCCCTTACTTGTTCCTGGTCGTCAGCTCGTGAGGGCCTCCTCGGCCTCTTCGATCGGCTCGACATCGTTGGTCACGACGAAGTCGCCGGCATTCGGGGCGGGCACGTTGTGGTGCTCGCGCAGGCGGGCGTCGATCTGGTCGGCCAGGTCGGTGTGCTCGCGCAGGAACGCCTTGGCGGCGCTTCTGCCCTGTCCCAGCCGCTCCTCGCCATAGGAGAAGTACGCACCGCTCTTGCTGACGATCCCGGCCTCGACGCCGAGGTCGATGAGGTTGCCCTCGTACGAGATCCCCTCGCCGTAGACGATGTCGAACTCGGCCTGGCGGAACGGCGGTGCCATCTTGTTCTTGACGACCTTGACACGGACCCGGTTGCCGGTGGCCTCGGTGCCTTCCTTGATCGTCTCGATGCGACGGATGTCGAGGCGGACCGACGAGTAGAACTTGAGCGCACGCCCACCTGGTGTCGTCTCGGGAGATCCGAACATCACGCCGATCTTCTCGCGAAGCTGGTTGGTGAACACGCAGATTGTACCGGCCCGGTTGAGCGTACCGGCGAGCTTGCGCAATGCCTGTGACATGAGTCGGGCCTGGAGACCGACGTGGGTATCGCCCATCTCCCCCTCGATCTCGGCCTTCGGCACGAGCGCCGCCACCGAGTCGATCGCGACGATGTCGAGCGCGCCGGAGCGCACGAGCAGATCGGTGATCTCGAGCGCCTGCTCGCCGTGGTCGGGCTGCGAGACCAGGAGCTCGTCGATGTTGACGCCGATCCGCCGGGCGTACTGCGGATCCATGGCGTGCTCGGCGTCGATGAACGCCGCGAGCCCGCCGCGCTTCTGGGCCTGCGCGATGATGTGGTAGAGCAGCGTGGTCTTACCTGAGCTCTCCGGGCCGAAGATCTCGACGATGCGCCCGCGCGGAAGCCCGCCGATGCCGAGCGCGACGTCGAGCGACAGCGCACCGGTCGAGATCGCGTTGACGTCGAGCGCCATCGCGGGATCGCCCATCCGCATGATCGAGCCCTTGCCGAATTGACGCTCGATCTGTGTGAGGGCCGAACCAAGGGCCTGGGCTTTATCCATTCGAAGGACTCCTTTGAGCGAGAGTGCCGAGGGTGGCCCCGAGGAGTTCGTGATACCTCGGAGGCCGTCCCGGCGCGATAGCAGAATGATAGAGGGCAACGCGGGTGATGTCGAACACACGTTCGCCCCTCGTTGTGGGGGACCTTCTCACACGCTCCGGACGGCGAAACCGCGCGACGGTGATGTGCGGCCACAGCGGGCGGTTGGAGGCGTCGTCGCCGAGCGCAATCCCCGTTGCCCTGTGGACGCGCTTGGCAAGGACCGTCAGCGCGCCGTCGACATCCTCGAGCTCGAGTGCCAGCAACCGGGCCCGCCCTGGCGAGGGGCGCGCCACGACGGCGCCTGCGCGCACGCGGATCAACGGACCGGAGAACGCATCGGCGAGGGCCGCGACGAGATCCTGGGTGCGTTCTGGTCGGATCTGCCCCAGAAATTGCAGGGTGACGTGCAGGTTGGCCGCCGGCACGACGCGGGCCTCGGCGTGCGCAGAGGCCACCGCGGCGACCGCCGCCGCATGGTCGCGCAACGGGTCGGGCAAATCGAGCGCCACGAACAGGCGGTTCCGCGTGTCGATCGTCGAGTCGTTGACCACGCATCGAGCGTACGCCCGCACGTTGTGTCATGCGTCACACGAACTGTGTCAATCCCCGCACAATGTGTGCCAATCATCGACACAATTCCGTCCGTCGTGCCCCTAACGGCCCAGGGCGATGCGCAGATGGTGCAGCGCAGCGGTTTGCGCTCGCCGTCGAACGCCCTCCCGGTCGGCGCGCACGAGGCGGTGTTCATGGGTAAGCACCCCGTCAGGCCCTGCGATGCCGATCCAGACCAGCCCCACCGGCTTATCCGGTGTGCCGCCGTCCGGACCCGCGATCCCGGTGATCCCGACACCCCAGGTTGCACCGGTGATCCTGCGCGCGCCGTCGGCCATCTGCGCCACGCATCTCTGTGACACCGCGCCATGACGGGCGATGATCGTCGCGTCGACACCGAGCAGCGCCGTTTTGGCCTCGTTGGAGTAGGTGATCGCGCCTCCGACGAACCAGTGCGAGGCGCCGGCGATCGCCGTCAGACGTCCACCGAGCCCGCCTCCGGTACACGACTCCCCTACGGCCAGGGTCTCGCCGCGCTCCAGGAGGGCCGCGGCGACGACCGCGTCCACGTGCCGCTCGTCGGTCGCAAAGAGCGCGCTCGCGAACTGCCGGCCAAGCAGGTCGCCGACCGTGTCTGCCAGGTCCTCGGGCACGACGATCTCGAGTTCCCCTTCACGGGTATAGGTGCCGATGCGGTCGAGCGCCGCCGTGCCCAGGACGTCCAGCACCGGCACCAGTTCGGCCTCGAACACCGACCAGAGGCGGAACGTCCGTGTCGGGGTCCCCGTGCTGCGGTGGATGAGGTCGGCGAGCGGACCGGAGGTGAGTGCCGCATCCCACATGCCCGTGAGCTCCCAGGGCGGCCCTGGCAGGACGACGACGAGCGTGTCGCGGTGGGTCAGCGTGCACCCTGGCGCGGTTCCGATCGGGGGGAGCACGATCGCGTCTCGAGGCAACGTGGCCTGTTTCCTGCGCATGCGATCGAGATCGGCGGGGTCCACGTTCAACCGGCGAGCGACCGCGCGGGTGCGCTCCTCGACCATCGCCAGCGCGTCGGAATCGAGCTGCAGCGGTCGTCCGGTGGCTCGGGCCACCGCCGCCATCGTCAGATCGTCATATGTCGGCCCGAGTCCGCCCGTCGTGCAGACCAGGTCCACGTCCAGGCCGATGAGCGCCGTGAGGCCATCCTGGACCTCGTCCAGCGAATCCCCCACGACGAGTGTCCGCAGGACGCTGATCCCCCGCTCGGCCAGCGTACGGGCGAGAAAGCCCGCGTTGCGTTCGGCGACGCGGCCCCCCAGGACCTCGTCTCCCGTGACGAGCACCGCGGCGCGCAATGCGGTCGCTACGGAGTCGTGGACGGCTGGATCTCTCCGCCGGCCAGTACTCGGAACTCGGATTTGCCCGACGGCGTCGTGACCGAACGACCGTCAATGACCAACTTGAGTCCGGACCCGTCCCCGACGTGCACCCAGATCGGGGCCGGGGCCTGCACCGTCTTCGCGTTTCCGGCTGGCAGCGACCCGGGGGTGAAGAGCGTGTCGCCCTGCGGTCCGTCTTGACGCACCTCGAGATATGTCGCGCCCGCGCCCGCCGCGCTGAAGACGGCCGTCAGGGGACGGGCTTCGGGCGGGTGCACGCTGGCGGATCGGTCGTCGGCAAACCCGACCCACAATCCGATCGACGCGAGCAGGACGAGCGTCGACGCAACGAAGAGACCCCGGCCTTCGCGGCTGCGGCGGCGCTTGGCACGCCGCTTGCTTGGATCCCCATTCGGGTGGTAGGGGTATTCCGGACGGCTGAACCGGGATTCGTACTCGTCGAGGACCAGCCGGCCGTCGAGCTCGAGGTATTCCGCGTAGGTGCGCAGGAAGCCCTTGACGTAGGTCGTGCCGGGCAGGATCTCGAACTGCTCCTCCTCGAGCGCACGCAAATACTTGCCGCGGATCTTCGTCGCCGATTCGCAGTCGGCGATATCGAGCGCGCGCCGAAGGCGCGCCTCTCTGAGTGTGTTGCCGATCTCGAACATGACAGGACGCGCCCGGCAGGCGGCGCGTGTGGCCAGGATAACAGGGGATTTTCAATCGGTGCTCGATGAGGCCACTCAGCGGTCGTCGGGCACATCATCCACGTCGACGCCAGGGCTGGTGCGGCGCAACAGACGGTCCAGATCCGCCTCGCCGACCAGAACTGTGCGCGGCTTGGAGCCCTCGTGCCCCGAGATGACGCCCATGCGCTCCATCATGTCCACCAGGCGCCCGGCGCGGGCGTAGCCGACCCCAAGGCGGCGTTGCAGGAGCGAGACGGAAGCGGTGCCCTGCATGACGACCATCTCGATGGCCTTGGCGGTCAGATCGTCGGCGTCGGGGTCGAGCGGGTCGTCCTCGGGCAGCTCGGGACGCTCCAAGAGATCCTCGCGAAGCTCGGGCTTGCCCTGCCGGCGCCAGTGGTCGGTGATCGCGAGGATCTCCTCTTCGCTGACGTAGGCGCCCTGCAGGCGCTGCAGGCGCGAGGTTCCGATCGGCCGGAAGAGCATGTCGCCTTGCCCCAGCAGGCTCTCGGCGCCGGTCGCATCCAGCACCACGCGGGAGTCGACCTGGGACGAGACGGCGAACGCGATGCGTGACGGCACGTTGGCCTTGATCATGCCGGTGATGACGTCCACCGAGGGGCGCTGGGTGGCCAGTACCAGGTGGATGCCGACGGCGCGGCTCTTCTGGGCGAGCCGGATGATCGCATCCTCGACCTCGGCCGGTGAGACCATCATCAGGTCGGCCAGCTCGTCGATCAGGACCAGGATCGTCGGAATGGGCTTGTCGCCGCGCCCCGCGCGGGTGGCGTTCCAATCGCGGAGGTTGCGCGCACGATCCTGGCCCATCAGCTCGTAGCGGCTCTCCATCTCCCGGACCACGTTGGCCAGCACCGCCGACGCGTTCTTCATGTTGGTGACGACCGGCGTCAGCAGATGCGGGATGCCCTCGTAGTGGTTCAGCTCGACCTTCTTGGGGTCGATCAGGATCATCCGCAGATCGTCCGGCGTCGAGCGCAGCAGGATCGACGCCAGGATCGCGTTGAGGCAGACGCTCTTGCCGGTGCCGGTCGAGCCGGCGATCAGGATGTGCGGCATGCGCGCCAGGTCCAGATAGACGGCGCTCCCCCCGATGTCGATGCCGAGCCAGCTCATCAGCGGACCCGCGTTCTCAGGAAAGTCGCGGAACAGGTCGCCAAGGGTGACCATCGTGGCGTTGGGGTTTGCGACCTCCACCCCCACCGCCTGCTTGCCCGGGATCGGCGCGATGATGCGGATCTCCTCGCGCGCCGCCAGGGCGTACGCCAGGTCGTCACGAAGCGCGGTCACGCGGCTGACCTTGGTGCCGGGCGCAAGCTGCAATTCGTATCGTGTGACGCGGGGGCCGCTGACGGCGTCGGTCACCTCGGCCTGCACGCCGAAGTGCCCGAGCGTCTCGACCAACCGCTTGCTGGTCTCCTGAATGAGCGATGCGGGCTGCGTCTTCGCCCCGGTAGAGCGCTTCAGCACGTTGGGCGACGGAGGCCGGTAGCCGCGCTGCGGGTTGGGCGGCGGTATGAGCGTCTCGATGGGCTGCGCGGCGGCGGGCGCCGCCGCGTACTCGTCGGCGAACGCCTCGCGCGCGCTGACGCGCTCACGGCGCTCGGCCGATGGGCGCCCGGGCGTGTCGGCATCGTCCGGGCCCAGTGCGGGCGACCGCGGCAGCGAGCCACTGGTGGTGAACAGATCCGGGAACTGGTCGGCCCCGTCCAGCGGTGGGGATGCGCCCGCCGCGTCACGCCGGGCGATCGCAATTGTGGGCTCGTCGGCTCCGTCCAGGCGGGTGCGAACCTGCTCGCCGAGCATCCTGCCGCCTCGCACCGCTCCCAGCGTCACCGAGCGGGCACCGCGCCCCACGACGCGGCTTGCATCGGCGGCGCCTTTCCCGGACCGCCGAAGGACCATGCCCAAGGACGCCCCGGTGACGAGGACGGCGCCACCGATGAGGGCAAGGATCACCAAGAGCCCCGTGCCGGGGTTGCCGACGGTGTTCGACGTGACGAAGTACTCGATCTCACCCACGATGCCCCCGCGCCCCTGCATTACCGTGGTGTCGAACCATCCGGCGCGCGTTCGCCCGCCGACCCCGAAGCTCCCTGCGGCCAGCGCCAGGAGCATCGCACCCACCAGCACACCGGCTCCGGCGCGAAATGGGCGGGTGGCGAAGATCTTCCAGCCGAAGATGATCCCGAACCCGAGCCCCACGAGCGCCAGGGGCGCGAGTGCCACCGCGCGACCCACGCCCAGGCGCATGAGCGTCTCGAGCCCGCCCCCGAGCGGGCCGACGGAGATGCCCAGGTACAAGGTCATCGCGAGAAAGGCCCCGAGTCCGACCAGCCCGAGTCCTGTGATCTCACGCATCTGCATGGTCTGGGCGGTTGCGGCGGCGCGCCGAGCGGGGCTCTTGCGGGTTCTGCGAGCGACGGTCGTGACGGCCATGGGGTTCCTCGTGCGTGAGTGATGGACGGATTGGTCCCGGTCATGAGATGTTGGCCAGCGACGCTCGTGTTCCTGCCGGGCAGGGCGCTATCCGCGGGAGTAGGCTGGCGCCGCGAAGGACACGTCAACGCACGAAGGAGCGCGATCGGTGGCGAATCTGCACAAGGTGACGGCGATGGCCAAGCCGGACAAGATCCTCAAACTCGACGGCATCTCGGCCGAGTCGGTCGAGGCCCACTGGGCGCTGTATGAGGCCTACTGCAACAAGTACAACGAGATCTCAGAAAAGCTCCAGTCGGCCGATCAGGGCGCCGCAAATCAGATCTACTCCGACTACCGGGCGCTGCGCGAGAACCTGACGTTCGCGATCGGCGGCATCAAGAACCACGAACTGTACTTCGACAACCTCGGTCCGGCCGGCGGTGCGCCCAATGACGGGTTCGGCGCGATGATCGACCGCGACTTCGGTGGTCTCGACGCGATGCTGACCGAGCTCAAGGCCGGCGGCATGGCCGGTCGCGGCTGGGCCTGGGTCGCCTTCGACTGGGACTGGCAGCGCCTCGACGTCTACATCGGCGACGCGCAGCACACGTTCCCGGTCTGGAACGCGACGCCCCTTATCGCCCTGGACGTCTACGAGCACGCCTATATACGTGACTTCTCGACGGCCCGCCCCAAGTACATCGACGCGTTCATGGCGAACCTCGATTGGGCCGCGATCAACGATCGGTTCGACCGCTACCGCATCGGCCAAATGTAGTCATGCCCGTCACCCCGGGAGTCGCCGACCTGGGCGAGGTTCGGTTGCACTACCTGGCGGCAGGGGACGGCCCACTCGTCCTCTGCCTCCACGGCTTCCCCGACCACGCTCCGACCTTCCGTCCCCTGCTCGAAGACCTGGCCGCGGCGGGGTTCCGTGCAATCGCCCCGTTCATGCGTGGGTACGCGCCGTCGACCGTCGAGGTTCCGACGTACGAGACCGCCGCGCTGGCGGGCGACGTGTTGGACCTCATCGAGACCCTGGGCGATCGCGCTCCAGCATGCGTCGTCGGCCACGACTGGGGTGGCGTCGCAGCCCAGCATGCAGCGGTGCTCGCCCCGGACAAGATCCGGCGCCTCGTCACGATCGCCATCCCCCACGCCGCCGCGTTCGCGGGCGCGCTGCGGCGCGACCCGGAGCAACTGCGCCGATCGTGGTACGAGTTCCTGTTCCTGGCCGAGGGATTTGCGGAGCGGGTCGTCGCGCAGGACGATTTCGCTTTCATCGATCGGCTGGTCGCCGAGTGGTCACCCGGCGGTGCGCTCGAGCCCGAGGAGTGGGAGGCCGTCAAACGGACGCTGGGTGCCCCGGGCGGACTGACGGCGGCGCTCGGCTACTACCGCGCAGCGTTTCTCCCCCACCACCGCGACCCGTCCCTCGCCGAATCCGCGGCTCGATGGGCCGATCCAGTGCCCGTGCCGACGCTTGCGATCGTCGGCGCCGATGACGGCTGCGTCGCTCCGTCGGTCAGCCAAGGCCAGGAGGAGCGCTTTCCCCGAGGACTCTGCCGCGAGGTGATCCCAGGCGCCGGGCACTGGCCTCACCGCGAGCAGGCTGAGGTGGTAACACCGTTGATCGTGGACTGGTTGCAAGGATAAGCACGGCGGCGGGCTACTCCGGTACTCCGCTCGCGAAGAAACTGGAGGATCAAGGAGAGCTCGTCGAGGCCTCGATGGGTCTCGCCATCCGCAACGCCGACTGACCCGACCGCACCGCCCAACTGGGCCGGGAAGGTGTCGAGTGGCGACGCGACCCAAGCCCGTCGCTGTGCGCAGAGCGCAGCCGAACCATAGGTTCGGCAGGCGCCCGGCTACACCTCGACGATGACCGGCAGCACCAGGGGGCGCTGGCGGGCGCGTTTCCACAGCAGCGACGCGACGGCATCGTGGAGGAGCCGGTGGAGCATGTCGACCTCGGTGACCGAGACGTTGAGGGTCTTCTCGACCTCCTCCCGCGTTGCGGCGATCAGCTCGTCGGTCGCGGCGGCGAACCCGCGGGTGATGACGTCGACCTCGCCGATCGGGAGACCGTCGCGGGCCGACAGCGTCGCAACGATCAGCACCAGCCCGTCCTCGGACAGGTGGCGGCGGTCGCGCAGGATGCCGTCGGCGACGTCGCCCATGCCCAGGCCGTCGACGTAGATCAGGCCGATGTCGAGCTTCTCGACGACTGCGGCGGTGTCGCCTGCCACCTCGAGGACATGTCCGTTGTCGAGCAGGAACGTGCGGTCGGCGGTCACACCCAAGGACCTCGCGATCTCGGCGTGGGCCTTCTGGTGGCGGATCTCGCCGTGGATCGGCGCGAAGAACGTGGGCCGGACCAGCCGCAACATCAGTCGAAGCTCGTCGGATGCGCCGTGACCCGACACGTGGACGGGTGCAGACTCAGGCGAGACGATGCGGGCGCCTGAGCGGATCAGGCGGTTCATCGTCTCGTTGACGGCCAGCTCGTTGCCCGGGACGATGCGGGAGCTGAAGACGACGGTGTCACCGGTGCGGATGGTGATGTTCTGGTGATCGCCATACGCCATGCGGCGCAAGCCCGACAGCGGCTCGCCCTGGCTGCCGGTCGTGACGATGACGAGCTCGTCGTCGGGGTGCTCGTCGATCGCCTTGACGTTGATCAGCACACCCTGGGGGGCGCGCACCATGCCCAGGCCGGCCGCGATGTTGAAGTTGCGAAGCAGCGACCGTCCCACGAGCGCGACGAAACGTCCATCATGGTGGGCGGCGTCCAGCACCTGCTGCACGCGATGCACGTGCGACGAGAACGCAGTCAGGATCACGCGGCCCGGCGCCGAGGCGAACTGGCGGCGAAGCTCGGTGCCGACCGTGCGCTCGGGAGCGATACTGCCCGGCACCTCGGCGTTGGTCGAGTCGGCCATGAGGAGCAGCACGCCCTCGTCGCCCAAGCGCGACAGCGCGGCGACATCGGTGGGCTCGTCGTCGATTGGCGCGTGATCGAACTTGAAGTCCCCGGTGTGGACGACGGTGCCCGCGGGCGAGCGCAGGGCGACGGCGACGCAGTCGGGGATGCTGTGGGTGACGCGGATGAACTCGGCCTCGAACGGCCCCACCTGGTGGCGTTCGGTGGGAGCGATCTCGATCAGCTCGACGTCCTTGAGGCGGTGCTCTTCGAGCTTGCTCTTGACGAGGGCGAGCGTGAACCTCGTGCCCATGATCGGCACGCGCCCAACCGTCTTGATGAAGTACGGCACGCCCCCGATGTGGTCCTCGTGGCCGTGAGTCAGGATCAGCGCCGCAATGTCGTCGAGCCGTCCCTCCAGCACCTCGAAGTCCGGAAGGACCAGATCCACGCCGAGCTGATCCGGCGTCGGGAACTTGACGCCGCAGTCGATGAGCACGATGCGCTCGTCGAGTTCGACCATGTACATGTTCTTGCCGATCTCCCCCGTCCCGCCGATCGGGGTGGCTCGAAGCGCCGTGGCGTCGGTCACGAGGCGTTCGCGAGGAGGCCCTGTGCCTCCAAGAGTCCTGTTAGCACGTCGCGCTCCTGTGGTGTCGCTTCGATGAGTGGAAGGCGAAGTCGTCCGCAGGGAATGAGTCCCAGCATCTCGAGCGCCGCCTTGATGAGGATGGGGCTCGTGGTGGTGAACAGGCCCTCGTAGAGTCCGTGCAGGGCTGTGTCCAACACGGTCGCGGAGACGCCGTCGCCGGCCCGCGCCGCGTCGCAGATCGCCTGCATCTGCCGGCCGGCCAGATGCGATGCGACGGAGATCACACCCGCCCCACCGCCCAGGACCACCGGCAACAGTAGATCGTCGTTGCCCGCGTATACCACAAGCCCCGGGATCGCGACGACCGCGTCCACCTGGTCCGGGTTGGCCTCCTTGACGGCGACCACTCCTGGGATCTCGGCCATCTCGGCGATCAGGTCGGGCGGCATGTTGACGATCGAGCGGGATGGGATGTTGTAGAGGATGACCGGAACGCCGACGTCGGCGATCGCACGGACGTGGCCGATGAGCCCCGCTCGTGGCGGCCGGTTGTAGTACGGGGTGACCACCAAGACCGCATCGACGCCAAGTTTGGCGGCGACCTCGGTCAGATGGACCGAGTGCGCGGTGTCGTTGGAGCCGGTTCCGGCGATGACTGTGGCGCTGCCGCCGAGCGTCTCCATGCCGAGCTCGAAGAGCCGGATTTTCTCGTCGTCGGTGAGCGTCGACGCCTCGCCGGTCGTCCCGGACAGGACCACGCCATCAGACCCGTTGGCGACCAGGTGGCGCATGATCGCCACGGTCGCATCCTCGTCGAGGCGCCCCCGCTGGTCGAACGGGGTCACCATGGCAGTCAGAATCGATCCGAACTCGGGCACTGGGCGAGTATAGCCGCGCCCCCGGAGGCCTCCCTGAACGGCCCGTCCAGGAGCCCCGGATGGGCACGGGCGACGGCGTGGCGACCGAGGCAACCCAGCGAGTGTCCTCAGCTTAGTGCTCTGGCTCGGAAGTTCGCCGACGTATTTCGTCGGTCAGGCTGCTTGAGCGGCTGGTTGGTCGAGGCGGTGCAGAACGCGGTTGAGGTCGGTGGGGTGAACTTCCACTCGAACGGGGCGGCGATCTGTTGGTAGCGGCGGCCGAACGCGAGGAGGTGCTGCTCGAGCGCGTCGAGGTCGGCGAAGTCGTTGGGGGTGAGGACCTTGCGTTGCACGATTGAGAAGTACATCTCGGCTTGGTTGAGCCAGCTTGCGTGGATTGGCGTGTGGACGAGGATCAGGTTCGGCCAGGTGCCTTGGAGGCGATCGATCGAGCGCTGCCCGCGGTGGGCTGAGCCGTTGTCGATGATCACGAACACACGCCGCGCTTTGCTGTAGGGCGGTTGACTCATGAACTGGTCGATCAGCGCGTCGAACGCGACGATGCCGTCCTTTGGCGCGCAACGGTCGAACAGCCTGGCGCGGCGCGCGTCCCAGGCGGCGAGGTAGCAGAGCGCGCCCTTGCGCTCGTACTCGTGCTCGATGCGTTGTCCGCGTGCGTGGCCGGGTGCGGCGGTCAGCGTGTGGTGCTTGCGCCGCCGCCTTGGATCGAGGGCTTCTCGTCGGCGCAGACGACGTAGTCGCCGGGATGTAGCCGCTCGCCCTGCCAGCCACCGGCGTACAGATCGAGGATCGGCGCGGCCTTCTCGGCGAAGCGCGGGTCGCGCGGGAAGATCCACGAGCGGTACTGCCACGGCTTGATCGCATCCTCAGACAGCCACCGCCACACCGTCACGTCGCTGATCTGCTCCGCGATCCCGCGCGCGACCGCCTCGGCCGCCAACTCCGACGATGACCAACGCGCGAGCGGCACGCCCTCGCAGACGGGACGCTCGCACGCGAGGCGGATGACCTCAGCCCGCACCTGAGGGGGGAAAGACCGGCGGGCGGCCCCGTCGTGGCCGGTCCTCAAGCCCGGCCAAACGCTGCTCGAAGAACCGCTTGCGCCATTGCGACACGACATCGCGACCGCACTGCAGCTGCGCGGCGATCTGGTCATTGCGCATCCCGTCGGCGGCCATCAGCACCATCCGGGCCCGCGTCACCTCACAATACGGCAACGTATACGAGTGCGCCAACGACGCCAACACGGCGCGCTCATCGTCGCTCAGCACGATCCGATACGGGCTGTTCCTCGGCATCAAGACCCCTTCACGAGAGGACAGGATGCCACGCACACTACGACCCGTGGCGGACGCTAATACGTCGCCTTATTTACGCAAGCGAGCACTTAGGTGCCGCGCCACCGGGGGTTGACGTAGTCCCATCGCAGGTGTTGGGTCAATGCGTATGGGACGAGAAAAAACGCGGCGGGGATCCGCCGCCGCCGGGCTTTCCTCGCCTCGCGTGGGCCCGGTGGTGGGGGTGCAAGCCACCGTGCCTGGGTGTACCAGCGGCGCATGGTACGCGGTGAGGGCGCCATGGCAGGGCAGTCGGCGTGCCGTTCCCGCAACTCTTGGATCACCTGGCGGGGGTCGTGTCCCTTGGCAAACCGCTGTTCTGCTTCGCGTCTGAGCACAGGCCACGAGTACGAACCGGGCCGGTCGCGCGCGACCCCCGCAGACCGGGTTTGGTGCACGTGTGTGCGTAGCGCGGCCGCGCGCAGGACAGTCAGGGCCCCGGTCGCGATCCACATACAGGCGAGGCGATCGGCAAAGACGGTGCCGCCGTCCTCGCGCATGAATCGCTCAGCCGCGTGTGTGTCGCAGAGCCACACCGCGACTCCGTGGGTGAGGTGCACGAGACGTCGCGGATCCTGACCGGTGCCCGCGCAGATCGCGCACGGCGGACCGCCATCCGGTGTGCCCTCCACCGGCAAGGCCCCAGGCTGGTCCCGCGCCTCCGACGTCGCGTCCCCGTCCATATCACGACCATCCGCCATACGAGGATGGTGCCCGAGCAACGCGTTACAGCGCACCACCCATGTGTGCCAATTCTGTCACGACTTCGTGTCAACTTCTGTAACGCTTGACCAACCGAAACCCAGCCCATTGGCCATTTCCCAGCGCGCCGTTCGGTCGCGGCAAGGGGGATTCTCGGCTCTTTTTGGAGTCTTGGAGGGCGCCCCGGCGACGCGAGAGCCTCGAATCGCGGTGATGTGAGGGATCGAACCCGCAGACCGAGCGACCGAAGACACGGCATTTCGACCACCACTGACGTGGGGCTGTCGGAATGCGACCTCTCGCACCGCCGAAACGCAGTACTGAGGTCAAGCGCGCTGTGCAGGACCCCCACGATCGCCCCTGGAGGTCCATGAATGCGCTAGTGCTCTGTCTCACAAGTCCCTTGACGATATGGCGAGTGAAAAACCCGCCGAACAAGGACGCAGCCTGCGCCCCATACTTGTCAGTATGGGCGCAGGCGAGGACACAGCCCCCGAGGCGACCGCTCCCCCACCAGCGCACCGAATCCGGCGGAGTTTTGCAGCCGCCAGATCGCAAGGGTATTAGTGAGACAGAGCACTAGTGAACTGTGAGGCGCCAGACCCGTCCATCGCCGGGGACCCCCCGCAGATTGATCGGCGTGATCGGTCCGGTGGGATCAATCCGCCGGGCACCCGCGGCTTCGAGCGCATCGGCTGTGTCCTGTCGGGCGCGGTCCCAGGAGGTCACGTGATGGTGGCCACGGCCGTCGGCCACCTCGTGATGGGCGCCGATGATCGTTGCATCGGCGAGCGCGAACAGTCGCGCGTGGACCCGCTCGGAACGATCGCCGAGTGCGGTGTGGTCGCTCATCCTCACGAACACCCCATCGATCCAGGTGCGATGTGTCGCGCCGTCATCGGGTCGCCTCCACCCCTGCCCGGCCAGCAACTGGGAGACCGTCCCGGGGGCGGCACCGAGCACCAGCAGGTTGACGGGATCGAGCCATGCAGGGTTGCGCGAGCGCCACCGAAAGAGCCGGCTCTGCGTGAACGGCCACAGCAGGACGTCGCCCTGGGCCACGCCGGGCGCCAGATCGCCGTCCGGGGTCAGGTGGACGATCGTGTCGCGCACGTCGAGCGAGGGATCAGGTCCGGGGGACTTCCTCGCCGGTTTCCGGGTCCAGGCGGATGCCGTCCATGATGCCGTCGCCGGGAGGGCAGCCGATCGCGATCCAGATGGCCTCGCGGTCCTCGCTGCTGTTCATGATGCGTCGCGGCGTGTCCTTGGGCAGGCGCAGCCAGTCGCCGTCGGCGACCTCTACCAACTCTCCTCCGATCTGGACGTGCTGGGGGCCCCCGGAGACGAGGCGGTAGAGCTCCTCCTGGGTCTTGTGGCGGTGGTAGGCCATGGCCTGCCCCGGTCCGAAGCGCCAGCAGCGAATTGCGATGTGCTCGGTGCCGAGCGCGCCCGACAGGTCGCGAGAGGCCGCTCCCCCGCCGCGTCGTTCCTTCTCCTCGACCGCGTCGGTTGCGACCTTGACGTATTCAGCGCTCATCTCGTCCTCCTCGGGGTGTGGGTCATTTCGTCGGGCTCGTCGCCGAACAGAATGGGCTCGAGCCCAAGTGTGAAGCCCGGTCGGTTGGCGATCTCACGCACGGCGCGCACGACCCCGGGCATGAAGCTCTCGCGGGCCAGGGAATCATGGCGGATGGTGAGGGTCTCTCCCAGCCCGCCAAAGATGACTTCCTGGTGGGCGACGAGCCCTGGCAGGCGAACCGAGTGGATCGGCACCTCCCCCTCCATCAGGCCAGCGGTGCGACGCGCGGTCCCGCTCGGGGCATCAAGCTTCTGGTCGTGGTGCAGCTCGATGATCTCGGCCTTGGGCATGTGACGGGACGCCTCGGCCGCGAACCGCATCATCAGCACGGCGCCGATCGCGAAGTTCGGCGCGATCAGGCAGTTCGCGGCGCCCGCCTCGGCACGGCGCCGGATCTCGGCGAGCTGATCGTCGTCGATGCCCGTCGTGCCCATCACGACGTGTACCCCGGCGTCCAGACACACGCAGGCGTTGTCGAACGCCACGTGCGGTTGGGTGAAGTCGACCGACACCTCGGGCTGCGTGGCCGCGATCGCTGCCGCGACGTCACCGTAACCGTCGCTGAGCGCAGGATCGGCCAGAGCGACGGCCTCCATGTCCGGCGCCGCGCCGACAGCGGCCACGACGGCCTGTCCCATGCGGCCGGCAGCCCCGGCGATCATCACGCGGATCACGCCGGGAGCGTAACGAATCCGAGCTACGCGGCGAGCGGCGGCGCGAAGCGCTCGACCGCAGCGCGCACGACGTCGCCGTCGGGACCGATGGCTGCGAGCGAGAAGGACTCGGGCTGCCAGTATTCGGCGGCGAGCTCCTGGACGTCCTCGGAGGTCACGGCCTCGACCCGGGCGATGATCTCGTCGATCGGGAGCAGCTCGGTGTCTGTGACGACGGCTCGGCCGAGGCGGTTCATACGCATCGCAGGGCTCTCGAGCGACAGGACGAGCCTGCCCTTGAGGTGCTCCTTCGCGCGGCGAAGCTCGGCCTCGGGCACCTCGTCTGAGGCGAGGCGTCGCAGCTCGGTCGCGATCACGTCGCATGCGGTCGCGAGGTTGTCTCCGCGCGTGCCGAGGAACAGGCCGACCTGCCCGGCGTCCGCGTAGCCGGTCGAGTAGGAGCCGATGGAGTAGGCAAGGCCACGCTTCTCGCGGATCTCCTGGAACAGCCTGCTGCTCATCGATCCACCGAGGATCGTGTCGAGGACCGATTGGGTGTGGCGGCGTGGATCGCTGCGAGAGATCCCCGGACCGCCGAACGCCAGGTGGTACTGCTCCGTCTCCTTCTGGTGGACCACGAGGACGGGAGCACCGGGCCTTGCCGATTCGTACGTGGCCGGAACGCCCGAGGTGGGCAATGCACTCAGAAGGGTTTCGCCGATCGCGACGAGGCGCTCGTGCTCGATGTTGCCGGAGGCCGACAACGCCATGCGCGGAGCGGTGTAGTGGTCGCGAAAGTAGCCGCGCAGCCCGCCCACATCGACGCCGGCAATCACGTCCGCGGTGCCGATCACGGGACGGCCGAGCGACTGTCCCGGATATACCGCTGCCCCGACCAGCTCGTGCACCTTGTCCTGCGGATCGTCCTCGTACATCGCGATCTCTTCGAGAACGACCTCGCGCTCTTGATCCAGGTCGAAGAACCCGGGCCGTTGGAGCATGTCTGCCAACACGGGTACCGCCTCGGCGAGGTGCTCGTCGAGGATGCGAGTGTAGAAGACCGTGTAGTCACGGCCGGTGGCGGCGTTCAGCTCGCCGCCCAGCGCGTCGAACAGTTCCGCGATCCGCCGTGCCGAGTAGTCGGGCGTCCCCTTGAACAGAAGGTGCTCGATGAAATGGGAGATTCCCGCTTCGCTCTCGCGCTCGAAGCGTGACCCGACGCCGACCCAGATGCCCAGGGCCACCGAACGTACGCCCGGGAGGGGCTCCGAGATGACCCGGAGCCCCCCGCTGGTCGTGGTGAGCAGGGGTTCGGTCATTCTCCCGACACGTCGCTGGCGCTGACCCGACGACGCCTGCGCCGGGGGCCGTCGTCGCCGCCAGCCGGTGGTGCGCCGTTCGCGCTGCCGTCACCGCCGCCACCGGCGTCCTCCATGCCGACGATGCGTAGACCGATCCGGCCGCGGGCCTTGTCCACCTCGACGACCGTCACGTCGACAGTGTCGCCCCGGTTGACCACGTCCTCGACCTTCTCCACCCGCTCCCGGGACAAGTTCGAGATGTGCAGCAGCCCGTCGACGCCCTTGGTGAGCTCGACGAACGCGCCGAAGGCGGTGGTCTTGACGACCTTCGCGCCGGTGTAGGTGTCGCCGACCTCGACGTCCTTCGTCATGCGGCGGATGACCTCGACGCACTCCTCGGCCTTGAGGCCGGACACGCCGTAGACGTGGACAGTGCCGTCGTCCTCGATCGAGATCTCCACGTCGTAGTCGGCTTCGAGGCCGCGGATCGTCTCGCCGCCCTTGCCGATGACCGCCCCGATCTTCTCGGGGTCGATCTTGACCGTCGTGATGCGCGGCGCCCACGGCGAGAGCTCCTGCCGGGGCGTGGAGATGTGCTCGTTCATGATCCCCAGGATGTGCTCCCGGCCGGCCTTGGCCTGGGCGAGCGCGTCGCGGAGGATCTCGAACGTCACACCGCCGATCTTGATGTCCATCTGCAGAGCGGTGATTCCCTCGGACGTCCCGGCGATCTTGAAGTCCATGTCGCCCAGGTGGTCCTCGTCGCCCTGGATGTCGCTCAAGACGACGTGGTCGTCGCCCTCCTTGATGAGGCCCATCGCGATACCGGCGACCGGGCGAGTCAGCTTGACGCCCGCGTCCAGCATGGCGAGTGTCGAGCCGCACACCGAGGCCATCGACGATGAACCGTTGCTCTCGAGGGTCTCGCTGACCAGACGTAGCGTGTACGGGAAGTCATCCTCGGAGGGGATCATCGGAAGCAGCGCCCGTTCTGCGAGCGCGCCGTGGCCGATGTCACGCCGCTTGGGACCACGCATGAAGCCGGTCTCCCCCACGCTGAACGGCGGGAAGTTGTAGTGGTGGATGTAGCGCTTTGACGTCTCGATGCCGATGCCGTCGATGCGCTGGGCGTCCTTGAGCGTGCCCAGGGCCAGCAGCGTCATGACCTGGGTCTCACCGCGGGTGAACAGGCCGGAGCCGTGCACGCGTGGTGCGACCGACGTCTCGCAGGTGATCGGACGGATCTCGTCCGCTGCGCGCCCGTCGGGGCGGTGCTTGTCGACGGCGATGCGCTTGCGGATGATCGACTTCTGCAGCGCGTCGAACGCCCGGCCGAAGGCTGCCCTGTCCGCAGGCGTCGACTCGTCGCCGAGAACCTTGGCCGAGATCTCGGACTTCGCGGCGCTGACCTTGTCGCGCCGCTCGAGCTTGCGCTGCTCGAGCGTGGCCTCCTCGAGCAGGCCGCGTCCCGCGGATTCGACCTTGGCGAGCAGGTCGGGATCGACCGTGATCGGCTCGACGACCCACTTCTCCTTGCCGGCCTTCTTGCGCAGTTCCTCCTGGGCGGCGCAGAGCTTCTTGATCTCGTCGTGGGCGATTGCCAGGGCCTCGAGGATCGTCTCCTCGTCGACCTCGTTGGCACCGGACTCGACCATCGAGATCGCGTCGGCGGAGCCCGCGACGATCAGGTCGAGGTCGGACTCCCCCATCTCCTCCAGCGTCGGGTTGATGACGAACTCGTCGTCGATCAGGCCGATGCGCACGGCGCCGATGGGGCCGTTGAACGGCAGGTCCGACACCATCAACGCGGCAGACGCGCCGTTGATGCACAAGATGTCGAACGCGTTGACCTGGTCAGTCGAAAGCACGGTTGCGACGATCTGCGTCTCGTTGCGGTAGCCCTTGGGCCACAACGGCCGGATCGGCCGGTCGGTCATGCGGGCAGTGAGCGTCGCGCGGTCGCTCGGCCGGCTCTCACGCTTGATGAAGCCGCCCGGGATCTTGCCCGCGGCGTACATGCGTTCTTCCACATCGACGGTGAGGGGGAAGAAATCCACGCCCTCTCGAGCCTCTCTGAGTCCGACGGCGGTGACGAGCACCATGCTGTCGCCCGCCCTGACAACAACTGAGCCGCTCGCCTGCTTTGCGAGCCGACCGGTCTCGAACGAGATCGCAAGCTCACCGATCTCTGCGGTCACTACCTCCACTGGCATTCCAATCCCCTGTCTCGCCCGGCCACTCGGCCTGGGCGCGTTCCATTCGCCGGCCCGGATGGCCGGACGCGTTCTTCCCTTCGTACTACCGGCGAAGCCCGAGCTGCTCGATGAGCGCGCGGTATCCTTCGAGATCCACGCGCTGCAGGTAGTTCAGCAGCCGTCGCCTGCGACCGACCATCATCAGCAGGCCACGCCTGGAGTGGTGGTCGTGCTTGTGCTCTTTCAGGTGCTCGGTCAACGAGTTGATCCGCTCCGTGAGGATCCCGACCTGCACCTGAGGCGAGCCCGTGTCGGTGTCGTGGCGCCGATGCGTCTGGATGACGCCGGCCTTCGCTTGCTTGTCCATCCTTGATTCTCCTGTCCACGGCCTCGCAGCAGCAGGACCGAATGTCCCCCGCTACGGGTCGACAACATTGGTTCGGGTCCCGGCGCCGACTGCGCATCGGCCGGAGAACGGCAACTGCCGCACCGGCGTAGCACGATCACACGCCTCGGAATCCCGTGATACCGGCCGCAGGTTAGCAGAGAGGGTCTGCGGCACCGGTCGCGATCTGCCGGGTGCGCTCGACGTCCCTGGCGATCTGCGCGACGAGCGCGTCGGCAGAGACGAACCGCGTCTCACCGCGAAGGTGCTCCAGAAAGGCAAGGCTTGCGGGATGTTCGTACAGGTCGCCTCCCGGGTAGTCGATCAGCAGGGCCTCGACGCGGATGTCATGCGATTCGCGCACTGTCGGCGCCGTTCCGACGTTGATCGCGGCCGACCACGTCGAGCCGTCGACCGATGCCCGACCGGCGTAGACGCCGCGCCCCGGGATGGCTGCCCGGCTGCTGACTCCGAGGTTCGCCGTGGGGATGCCCAGCCCGGCTCCCCTGCCGTCGCCGTGGATCACGATGCCGTTCAGGCAGTGAGCGCGCCCCAGGAGCATGTTGGCGTCGGCGATGTCGCCCTGCGCGATGAGCCGGCGAACGCGGGTCGACGAGATCGGCTTGCCGTCGGGGCTCGTCACCAGGCCCGGAATCACGACGTCGATGCCGCTTTGACGGCCTGCATTATGGAGCAGGCCCGCAGTGCCCGCTCCTCCGTGCCCGAACCGGAAGTTGCGTCCGATGGCGATCATCTGCGCCCCGATCGGTGGCGTCGCCAGCATCTCGCAGAAGCGATCCCATCGGATGTGCGAGAACGCTTTGGTGAAGGGGATCTCTAGGAGCTCGTCGACGCCGAGCCCTGCGATGATCCGTGCGCGCACCTCGGAGGTCGTAAGCATTGTGGTCTTGAACTCGGGACGCAGGACGGCCAGCGGGTTGGGATCGAACGTGATGACCATCGACGACATCCCCCGCCGCTCTGCGGTCTCGACCGCAACGCGGATGATCTCGCGGTGACCCAGGTGCACGCCGTCGAATGCCCCGATCGCGACGGCCCGAGCAGCGTTGCCGATCGGCAGGTCGCCGATACCGCGGTAACGAATCACCGCAGGACGACCTTGGGCCACAGCCGGTCGTCGTCACGGGAGTAGGCGATCGCAACGAGCCCCTCATTCGCCACCAGCATGACCGGACCGTCGGCATCGCCGTCGATCGGCCGGCCGTGGACGATGTCGCGCGCCGCCTGGTCGTCGAGCATCCGCTCGGCCATGGGAGCGAGCGCCAGCCGCGGATCGATTCCGCCGTGTCTGCGCACGGCGGACGGTGGGACCGCGTCGTCCACATGCATGGCTCCGACGCCCGTCCGGCGAAGCTCCTCGCAGTAGCCCCCGCACCCGAGCTCGGCGCCCAGGTCGGTGGCGAGCTGACGGATGTAGGTGCCCTTGGAGCACGTAACCTCCAGATCGATCCAACCCGTGGTCACATCGACGTCGCTCAGGCGGGCAGCCGTGATGGTGATGTCTCGCTCGGGTCGCTCCGCGGTCTCGCCACGCCGGGTGCGCCGGTAGAGCGGCTCACCGTCGACCTTGACGGCCGCGAGGCCCGGTACCCGCTGCCGGCGAGTGCCCGGCAACCGGGCGACGGCATCTGCGATCGTCGCGCGATCCGGGATCGCGGCGTGCGTCGGCATGATGGGGCCCTCGGGGTCGCCGGTCTCGGAGGTGGCGCCCAGGCGGATCCGCGCTCGGTAGCTCTTGTCGAGCGCGGTCAGGAACTGCACGAGCCGGGTCGCCTTGCCGACCAGGACGACAAGGAGCCCGGTCGCGAACGGGTCGAGCGTTCCGGCGTGTCCGACGCGTACACTCCGGCCCAGGTTCTTGCGGATGGCAGCGACGACATCGTGTGACGTGGGGCCCGCGGGCTTGTCGACGAGCCAGATCCCGAACGCTGCATCCCCATCATCCATCGAGTTGCGCCTCCACGGCCGCAGAGAGCCAGGTCACGAAGTCGGCGGAGGAGCGTTGCGAGGTCACCCCCGCCGCCGCCCGGTGACCACCGCCGCCTTCGGCATGTGCGATCGCCGAGACGTCGACGCGGTCCGAGGCGGCCCGCAGCGATGCACGAATGCCGCCGCCATGCAGATGGCGGACGAGCGCGCCAACCTCGGCACCGCGGATCGCCCGCAGCGCCTCGGCAGCCCCGTCGGCGTCGTCGGTTCCGGCGGCCGCGAAGTCGTCCAGATCGAGCACCGCAACGACGAGCCTGCCATCCAGGAGGGTCTGGGCCTTGGTGTAGACGATGCCAAGCAGGCGCGCCTGCTCGATCGGCAGGTTCTCGTAGAGCCGCCGCGCCGTCGCCGCGACATCGACGCCGGCCTCGACCAGGTGGGCATCGGCGCGCAGGGTGGCAGCCGTGACGTTGGAGTACGACAGGCGTCCCGTGTCGGTGACGAGGCCTACGTGCAGTGCTTCGGCGATCGCCGCGTCGAGGGGCCATCCGGCCGCGTCCAGGAGCCCCACGATGATCTCCGCGGTGCTGGAGGCGGTGGCGTCGATCAGGTTGAGGTCGCCGAACCTGTCGTTGTCGTGGTGATGATCGATGTTGACGACGAATCGCCCGAGCGTCGCGGGCGCGTAATCGCTCAAGCGGCCGGCGGTGGCGCAGTCGACGACAACGAGCGCGCGTTTCGCTGTGTCGTCGGGGAGATCTCTCAGGATCGTCTCGCCGTCGCGCAGCAGGAACGCCAGGTCGTCGGGCACCGCGAGAGCGTCGGGATGCCACATGACCGCGTCGCGTCCAGCACTTCTCAGCGCCCGCGTGACCGCCAGGAGTGATCCGATCGCGTCGCCGTCCGGGTTGCGATGGGTCGCGACAATCACCGGGCCGTCGTCGTCGCGAAGCCAAGCGACGATGTCCGCGACCGTCGCCGACCGTGGGGTGAATTCGCGCGGGCTGCCCGTGGGGCTCACGAGTGCTCCTTCGGCGGCAGGTCGGCGGTCACCTCGTCGATCAGGCGGGTCAGCCGCGCGGCATTGTCTTGATGGTCGTCGAAGACGAACGTGAGCTGTGGGGTCTGGCGGACGCGAAGCTCACGCGCAACCCGCCCCTGCAGCACTCCGCGCGCGGATTCGAGCGCCGCCGCCGCCCCGTCACGTTTGCTGCGATCGAGCGCGGTCCAGAAGACCTTCGCCTCCTTCAGGTCCTGAGTCGCGCGCACATGGGTGATCGTCAGAAAGGACAGGCGCGGATCGGCCAGCTCGCGTTGAACGGACTCGGCGATGACCTCACGAAGGGCCTCGTTGATGCGCCGCAGTCGTCCACCGGCCCTGGCCACGCTTAACTGCCCTCGCTGAAGAAGGACGGCCGGTCCTCGATGGTGATCACGTCGCGCGACTCGCCGAGCGCCTCGAACGCCTGATCGGTGTGGAGCAGGCGCGACGCGGCATCCAGCAGACGCTCGCATTCGGCGTGCTCTCGCGTGACGACCGCCAGGGTCAGGCGGCTTCGCCGGTGCAGATCGTGGTGGTCGACCTCCGCGATCGCGCACGAGACCCGTTTGACGAGCGCAGCCTTGACGCGGTGCAGCTCCTTGCGCTTGTCCTTGAGCGAGTCCGCAGTCCCCAGATGCAGGTCGACGGTCAACGTGCCGACGTAGCCGCAGCCCATGGGTCGATCACCCCTGGGAGCCGCCGGCCTCCGAGGTCGCCGGTGCCTGCTCGGTGCGCGCGACTTCCTTGAGCTCGTAGGCCTCGATGATGTCGCCGTCTTTGATGTCGTTGAACCCCTCGATCACGACGCCGCACTCGAACCCCTGTGCGACCTCGCGGACGTCGTCGTTGAACCGGCGAAGTGACCCGATCTTGCCCTCGAACACGATCGTGCCGTCCCGCACGAGCCTCATGTTGGAGTTGCGGCGCGCGATGCCATGCGTGACGTAACAGCCGGCGATCGTTCCGATGCGCGAGGCGCGGAACGTCGTTCGCACCTCGAGTGTGCCGAGGGTTTGCTCGACGATGTCCGGCGTGAGCATGCCGATGAGTGCCGCGCGCATGTCCTCGATCGCGCGGTAGATGACGCGGTAATTGCGCACGTCGACGCCTTCGCGCTCGGCGAGCAGGCGCGCCTCGGGTCGGGGTCGCACGTTGAACGCGATGACGATCGCCTCGGAGGCAGCCGCAAGGTTGACGTCGGATTCGGTGACCGCGCCGACGCCCGTGTGGATGACGCGCAGCTTGACCTCGGTCTGCTCGATCTTCTCGAGCGCGTCCCGCAGGGCCTCGACCGAACCGTGCACGTCCGCCTTGATGATGATGTTGAGCTGGTTGAGCCCCTCCTGCACCCGTGCGAACAAGTCCTCGAGGGACACCGGGCGGCGGTTGGCAAGCTCCTCGGCGCGGATGCGATGAGAGCGTTGCGCGGCCAGCTGGCGGGCGACCCGCTCGTTCTCGACGGCGCGGAAACGCTCGCCAGCGTCCGGTACGCCGTCCATGCCCAGGACCTCGACCGGCACGGACGGACCGGCCTCGTCGATGACGTCGCCCTTGAAGTCGTGCATGGCGCGGACGCGACCGAAGGTCTGCCCGACCAGGAGCACATCGCCGACCCGCATCGTTCCCCGCTGCACGAGCAACGTGCAGACCGGGCCACGGCCCGGATCGAGGCGCGACTCGATCACGCTGCCCGATGCAACGGCCGCGGCGTTGGCCTTGGGGTCGGCGTCGGCGTCTGCGACGAGCAGGACGGTTTCGAGCAACGTGTCGAGACCCGTCCGCTCGATTGCGGACACCTCGACGAACTCGTAGGTGCCGCCCCACGAGGTCGGGATGACGTCGTGGGTCGACAGTTCCTGCCGGACGCGGTCGGGGTTGGCGTTGGCCTTGTCGATCTTATTGATCGCGACCATGAACGGCACGTCGGCGGCGCGCGCGTGGTCGATCGCCTCGATCGTCGTCTCCATGACGCCGTCATCGGCGGCGACGACGATGACGGCGACGTCGGTGATCTTGGCGCCGCGGGCACGCATGGCGGTGAACGCCTCGTGGCCCGGCGTGTCTAGGAAGGTCAGCTCGCGGCTATGGTGGCGCACCTGGTAGGCGCCGATGTGCTGGGTAATGCCCCCGGCCTCACCGGCGACGACCTCGGTTTGGCGAATCGCGTCCAAGAGCGACGTCTTGCCGTGGTCGACGTGGCCCATGACGGTGACCACAGGCGCCCGGGCGATCAGGCTTTCGGCGGCGTCCTCCTCGATCGCGGCGAACTCGTCCTCCTCCTCGGCGTGGACGATCTGGATCTTGCGCTCGAGTTCGGCTGCGACGACCTCCATCTCCTCGTCCGACAGCGACTGGGTGATGGTGGCAAGCTCGCCCAGGCCCATGAGCGTCTTGATGATCAACGTCGCGGGGATGCTGAGCGACTCGGCCATCTCCTTGATCGTGGCGCCGGAGCGCACGTCGACCTGCGGCATGTCCGACGGTGGGATCGCGACCGCGGGTTCACGGTCTTCGGAGCGGTGGCCGCCCTTCGGGCCGCGCCGATCGCGCCCCTGCGGGCCCGGGCCACGCCTGCTGGCCTGCGCGTCGATGATGACCCGGCGGCGCTTGCCTCGGCCGGAGTCACGGTCGGCGCCACGACCTGCGTCGACGGGCTCACCCCCGGGGACACGCCGGGTTCCAGTCGGCGACGGCTCGGCGGCGGGTGCGCCGTTGGCGCTGGGGGTCGCGGGCTCGGCGCGGCGAAGCGGCGGGCGCGGCGGCGCCGGGGCCTCGGCGCGGCGAAGCGGCGGGCGGGGCGGCGCGGGTGCGGCAGGCACGACCTTGCGGCGAGCCGCCGGAACAGGCGTCTCGACGGGATCGTCGTCTGTGGCCGCTGCCGGCGGCGCCTCGACTGCGTCGTCCGGGGATGGGGCCTCGTCGTGGGTTTCGGGCGCGTCGACCGAGGTCTCGACCGCCTCTGGCGTGGCAACCGCGGCGATCGGCTCGGGAGCCTCGTCCTGGGCGGGCTCGACGGGTGTCGGAGCCGGTTCGGGCGGCAGTTCGTCGGAGGCGGGCGGCACGGCCTCGGCCACGGGCGCGGGTGCTTCGGCGGGCACCGGTGCCTCGGCCGCAGGCGTTTCGACCGTGGCTGTCTCGGGTGCCGCAACCTCGTCGACGGGATGCGGCGCTTCGGCGAGCGCCTCGACGGGCCGACGGCGCGCACGCTTGGGTTTGGGCTCGACCGCCGCGGCGTCGGCTGCCGCTTTGTCGGCCGCTTCCTTCGCTCGCTTCTTGGGCGCAGCTTTGGCCTCCGCCGCGGCCGCAAGGGTCGCGTCGAGGGTGTCGGGCTTGGGGTAGCGGTTCGGGTTCAGCAGATGGAGCGCCTCGCCGACGGTCACCGTCGAGGAGGCCGTCTTGATGGGCAGTCCCGCGCGCTGGAGTCGTTGCACGACGAGGCTGCTGGGCAGGCCCTCGTCGCGGGCGATCTCGTGAACGCGGCGCTTTTCGGTCAGATCCATCGGTTTCCTTCGCTTCGGCGTCGAGACTCTCGAGACAGAGCACTAGCCGTCGAGTGTGTCTGCGCAAGCCGTGTCGATCGCAAGCGGGATTCCATCCAGTCGTGATGCCCGAGCGAACGCGCGTCGCTCGACAGCACGATCAAAGCACGCGCGCCGCGGGCAGACGTACAGACCGCGTCCGGGAAGCTTCGCACGGTCGTCGCGAGCCAGGTACCGCGCATCGCCGTCGTGCGCCGCGACGAAGCGCACGAGATGCGACTTGGGCGCGTGCGCGCCGCAGCCGAGGCACCGTCGCGTCGGAATGTGGTCAGATCCCACCGTTTGCTTTCGGTCGTGGCTACTGCTGGTCCTCCTCGCCGCTGTCCGGCGTCGGGGCATCCCCCGACGAGTCGTCGCGCTCGGCTGGTCCCTGGTCGACGTCAACGGGGTCGGCATCGCCGGACGCTGCGTCGTCGGGTTCGACGCGTGCGGAGTCCGCGACGGGCTCCTGCGCATCGGCTGCGTTCGGCATCGCATCCGTCGCGATCTCGGTCGTTACGTCGTCAGTCGGGGTCCCGGCATCGGCCGGCGGGGCCACGGCGTCGGCGGCTCCAGCGATCCTGACGGCTTGATCGGCTCCGACCTCCATGCCCTGGGCTTCCATCTCGGCCAGGCGCGCGTGGGCCGGCAGGCTGCAGTAGCGCGTGCCCGGCACCGCGGCGTTGACGCAGCGCTTGCCGTTGCGAAGAAGCGCCGCGCACCGCTGGAGCTCGCCCTGTCCCGTGCCGCCGAACTCGGCTGCAGACTCTTCGAGGGCGAACGTCGACTCGCTCTTGATGTCGATCCGCCAGCCGGTCAGCCGCGCCGCGAGGCGGGCGTTCATGCCCTCTTTGCCGATCGCGAGCGACAGTTGGTCGTCCGGGACGATGACCGTCGCCTGGCGATTCTCGTCGTCGACCAGGACCTCGCGCACCCGAGCGGGAGACAGCGCCTTGGCCACGAACCGCGCCGGCTCGTCGTTGAACGGGATGATGTCGATCTTCTCGCCGCGCAGCTCGCTGACGACCATGCGCACGCGCGATCCGCGCGGACCCACGCACGCACCGACCGGATCGACCCCTTGCGCACGCGAGATGACGGCGATCTTCGAGCGCCAGCCCGCCTCGCGCGCAACCGCTCGAATCTCGACGAGACCGTCGGCCATCTCGGGCACCTCGAGCTCGAACAGCCGCTTGATCAGCTCATCGCTGCGGCGGCTGACGATGACCTGTGGCCCCTTCGTCGAGTGGCGCACGTCCACGATGACCGCCTTGACCCGCGCGCCGTGGTCGTACCGCTCGCCGCGGACCTGCTCGCTTTCGGGCAGGAGCGCCTCGACGCGACCCAGGTCGACGAGGGTGTACCGCGAGTCGGACTGCTGGATGATCCCGGTCACGACGTCACCCACCCGGTCGACGTACTCGTCGAACATCATCTCGCGCTCGGCTTCGCGAATGCGCTGCAGGACGACCTGCTTTGCGGTCTGCGCCGCAATCCGACCGAAGTTGTCGGTGCTGACGTCGACCTCTTCGAGCTCATCCTCGTCGTACGCCGACCAGTCGATGTCGGGCGCTGGCGGCACGTAGTCCTCGGGCGGACCGCTCTCAGGCCACTCCGGCTCGACGAGGGGAAGTGTGCGCGGCTCCTCGTCCTCGTCCAGCACGAGCTGCAGGACGCGCATGTCGCCCTCGTCGCGGTCGATGAGCACGCGTGCGAACGCCACCGCGTCCGGCGTCTTCTTGTATGCGGCAAGCAAGGCGTCCTCGAGGGCCAGGATCAGCGTTTCGGCGCTGATGCCCTTCTCACGCTCGATCATCTTGATGGCCTCGAGGATCTCCCTGTTCACGGCTCGTTCCTCTCAACGACTCGGGCGCGTTGGATGGCGCTTCTCGGAATCCAGTTGGCCCCGTCCGCGGTCGTCACCTCGACGCGATCGTGCTCGACGGCGCCCAGGGTGCCGCTGACCGAACGGGCGCGACGGGTGCCCGCGGCGCCGATCCGCAGGGCGACGCGCTGACCGATCGCCTGACGGTAATGCTCCAGGGTGCGAAGCGGCGGCTCGGCACCGGGGGACCAGACCTCGATGCTGAAACGGTCGCGAAGCCCCGCCTGCTCGAGCGCACGGGTGGTCGCGACGCACAACGCGTGGTCGACGCCGTCCGGGTGATCGATGACCACGCGAAGCGTGCCGGCGTCGGCCGCGCCGGTGACCTGGACCTCGCGCAGATCGACGGCGGGCAGCTCACGCGCCAGCTGTGCCTCGATCTCGTGCTCGATGCCCTGGTGGGCCATTGTCGTCGTTCCCATGGGCCTTTCTCGCGGCAATAAAAAAGTGGGCTCAACACCCACTTCTCGCGAACCGCTCTGGAGTGCTTGAAGCTCGGCGAGGATAGCACGCGACCACCCCTTGGGCGCCCGAACGTGTGCCAGAGTCCCGGGGATGATTGATGAGCACCAGCGGCTTTTCGTCATGTTGGTGGCGCTCCCGTTGGACGTCCGCGCCGCCGACGACGGCCTTTGGATCGCCGTTCCCTCACAGCGGCGAGGCGCTGTCACGGTGCAAATCGTCCCGACGGAGCGCACGGTCACGTTTCGCGCGTTTGTCATGCGGGCCCCCGATCTCGCACATCAGGACGTCTACCGGCGGTTGCTGCGGAAGAACCACGACGCCGGGCCATGGGTGTTCTCGCTGGACGCGCTCGGCGACGTGTTCCTTGTGGCCAACCGTCCCGTGGGCGCGCTGGACTCCGACGCGCTCGACGGGCTTCTGGGAGCGCTGTCGTCCCACGTCGACGAGGTGTTCGAGGGCCTCGTCAGCACCGGCTTTGGCGGAGGGCCCGGGCGGCTCACGCACGAACCCGGGCCAGGCTAGGTGCCGCGCCACCGATTGACCAACCCGAACACGGCCAATTGGCATCTCCCAGCGCATCGTTCCGGGGTGGCACCAAGGAGTCCCGGGCCCTGATGCCAACCTGCTGAGCATCCCGAAGGGTGACTGCGTCGCCCTGGAGTGGCGGGCTAGACCAGGGTTGACCCGAAGCAGCGCGCGAGCGTGTAGTGGCGTCGTGCTGCGGTGGCGTCACCGAGCCGCTCGAGCGCTCGGCCCAGCCCGAAATGCGCGTAGTGGTCGGTCGGCGCGAGCTCAACGGCGGCGGCGAACTCCTCCGCCGCGTGTCGGTACGCACGTGCCGAGAGGTACGCTCGACCGAGTGCCTCACGGATCGACCCTTTGTCGGGCTCGAGCCGCTTCGCGCGCTCCAGCGCGACGGACGCCGCCTGGAAGTCGCGATTACGCAGCAGTTCCTGCCCACGCTGGTAGTACTCGTATGCCTCAAACGCCTGATCCATCGCTCATACCCCAGGCTAGCGCAGCCGTTCTGACAAGCCTTGAGTGGTTCCCCTGCACATACGAGGGGGACCACTTAGTCGCGGAGCGATCGGATTCGCAGCCCGGCGCCCAGGCGCCGGCGCCAGCCGATCGTCCGCCGCGCCGCACCCAAGGCACGCCACGCCTCGTCGCCCGAGCCCGTGCGCGTCGGGGATGGATCGAAGCGCGCAGCCGACGCCAGACCGTAGATGGCTGCGGCGTCGATCCCGAGTTCGCGCCAGCTCGTATCCGCCCGCTCTGTGGTTGTCGCCGACGGGTCGGGTGGATGTCCCAGGTCCAGCAGGAGCGATTCCAGCTCCCGCGCCGCCCCAAGCACGCGTGCGCGCTCGTCGCCGCGGCGCCTGCGCGCCCGACGCACGGCCTTGGCGGTGAGCGGGGCCAGGAGCGCAGCGAGCAGCACACCCGGGACCGTCCATAGCCACCGACCGGGACCCCATCCGCGGTCGGCGGCGGTCCCCCCGTCGTTGAATCTGGGCTCCTTGAGGCTGGGGTCGGGCGCCGGGCTCGGTCGCACGGGAGCCGGTGCGATCTCCTCGTCGATGTTGAGGTCGATGCCCTCGCGCGAGTATGCAGAGGACGAGACCGATGCGCTGTTTGGTACCGAGCGCCCGGGTGTCGGGTCGAATGGAATCCAGCCATATCCCCGGAACAGGACCTCAACCCACGAGTGCGCGTCTCGGTCGATGATCTCGTAGGACTGCTTCTCACGGTCGAAGCGACCCGGGTCGGATGTGAAGCCCACCGCGACACGAGCGGGGATGCCGTTCATGCGCAGCATCAGGGCCATCGCCCCGGCGAAGTGTTGGCAGTAGCCACGCTTCGAGACCAGCAGGAAATCCACCAGATCCGGAGTGCCGACGGACCGTTTGACCGTGTCGCTGTAGTCGAGCCTGCGCAGGTACTCCTCGATGCGGTTGACAGCCACGTACGGGGTGCGTGCGCGGCCGATGATCCGGCGCGAGAGCTCGTAGACCTCTGCATACTGGCGAAAGCCCTGCGGGTCCAGTCGGGCGGCGGCCGAGCCCGAGCTCCCCCAGGCCGGCACCGTGACCGGGTCGCTGAGTTGGCTGGGCATGAGGCTGAGAAGGTGAGGGTCGACGTCCTCGTATGGACCGGCCAGGAGCAAGGCCCTTGGACCGGGGTCCGGGACGAGCGTCTGCACCGTGTAGGCGGTGCCGCTCGCCAGGGCGGGTCGCAGGCGCACGGCGCCGTCTGTGAAGACCGAGACCTCCCGCCGCCCGATTCCGTCGACCTCGGATGGCCGGCCACCTGCCAGAAGCCACGGTGTCCGCGCATTGCCAAGCGTGATCTTTTGCGTGACCGCCCGCGGGTCGCCCTGCGTGTCCGGAGCGAGGCGCACGCGACCACGCGTCCCGCCCTGCTGCATCTCGACCGATGACTGTACGAACGAGGTGCCGTCGAAGGCCTCGAGCGCGACGGCGCGCAGCGGAATCGGCTCGTCGGCCTCGACACGCGCAACCAGCACCGGCTCGTCGGGATACGTCAAGGGGCCGTAGCTCTGCTTGAGGCTCAGGCTCGTCGGCCCCTGGCGCGCGCCGAACGTCCAGTCGCGCCAGTCCCACCATGACGCGGGCGCGCGATCCGCGCCGATGCTGCCCATCAGTGCCAGCGCGACGATGATCCCTCCCGCCAGCGCGGTGCGACCCGAGTTGGCACGGCTCGCGCGGCGCGGGCCGGCGAGGCGAAAGACCGCCAGCGCGATGACAAGCGTCAACACACCCGTCAACACCGGCCGCAGGGGCGGCACGAGGGTCCACCTGTAGGCCATGCTCGCAGCCGCGGCGATGATGCCGGCAAGAGGCCGGCGCGACACGACGATCTGCCACGCGACAAGGCACGCGGCTCCCGCGAGCACCAGAACGAGCAGCGCCGACAGCGCCGGCGCGCGGTCGATCGACAACGGCAGCGGGGTTGTCGATGCGTTGCCCAGGCCGCCGGGAATGATGTCGCCCAAGGCGCTCCACGTCGGACCGTCACCACGAACGAGCGCGATCGGCTTCGAGCCGACCGCGGCCGCCAGCGCGACGATCGCCGCCGCTGCGGCGGACAGGCAGACCCAGAGCGTCGCCCGGCGGCCCGCGACGACGCGGACGAGCGCGAGGAGGACGCCGATTGTGGTGACGAGGGCGAGACGGCCGTTGGGGGGCTCGCTCCACAGCCCCGACCACGTCGCGGCCAAGAGCCCGACAAGCGCTCCCGCTGCGACGATCGGCAGCAGCCCATCGAGCACCCTGCGCAGTTCAGGCGTGCTTGGCATGCGCTCCACTCCCGTCGAGGGCCGCTGCGAGCTGTGACGCCACGCCGACCTCGGTGACCCAGGTGCCGGCCCGGCGCAGGTCCTGGGCGTAGGCCCGTGCAGGGCCGACGAGCACCGCGGCAACGTTGACGCCGGCGCCGCGCGCCTGGCTCGCCGCCGCGGCCAGCCCGCGGTCACCGCCGGCGGTGATCACCACGAGCGTTCGCGCTGCATCGGGCCGGCCGACGGCGCTCCGCAATGCCAGCGCGATGGCCTGGATCCCGTCGGCGCACACCAAGGCCAACTCGCGTTCGATGGTCCCGGCTGGTGTCCCCACCGGAAGCGCGGTGGCTCGTGCGCCGGTGTGTTCCAGGCCCACCGCATCACCACGCGCCGCACACGCGGCGACAAGGCTCGCCGCCGCCGACACGGCAAGCTCGAACGCTTCGTCTGCGCTGTCGCCATCCGCAGGTCCTGCGCGGGCATCGAGCAGTAGCCCCAGCGTCGTCCCTCTCCCCGACTCGCCGTGGAGTTCCTTGGTCTGGAGTCGCCCCCGCCGTGCGGTCTGGGCCCAATGGATCAGCGAGAGCGGGTCCCCGGGCTCGTAGTCCCGCACGCCGCCGAGCTCGGACCGTCCCCGCAGGAGGCCCGCCTGTTGACCGGCCCGCCGGGCTGCCCCAGACTCCCAGAACGGGACGAGGACCGGCACGGTGCGCGGCAGCACCAGCACAATCGTCTCGGCCCGGGAGGCCCGCCGCACCCGCGCCAAGCCGAACGGATCCGACAGCGAGACCCCGGGCGAGGTGAATCGGTGCTCTCCGCGCCGCATGTCACCGAATACGATCTGCTGGCGGACCTCGCCACCGATGAACTTCGGCCGGGAGGGTTGCGCATTCGCCGTGGTCGGAAGCCCCGACCGGATCTCCCAGTCGAGAAGGCGGATCAGGCGGTTTCGCACCGGCCACCCGGTCAGGCGAAGCGTGGCGGTTGCGCGCTCACCCGCGGGGAGGGTGTCGCGATCGACGGCGCGTGTGACACGCAATGCGCGCGCAGCGACCTCGACGAGCGCGATCGCGCCGACGCCGAGGGAAAGCAGGCCGATGCCGAGGGGCCGAAGCGACGGCGTGCCGAATCCCCCGGCGGCGACGAGTGCGAGGAGTCCGGCCACCGCCACGGCGACCGCCCGAGGGTGCCGACGCCTTCTCGTGCTAGTGCTCTGTCTCACAAATACCCTTGCGATCTGGCGGCTGCAAAACTCCGCCGGATTCGGTGCGCCGGTGGGGGAGCAGTCGCCTCGGGGGCTGTGTCCTCGCCTGCACCCATACTGACAAGTATGGGGCGCAGGCTGCGTCCTTGTCCGACGGGTTTTTCACTCGCCATATCGTCAAGGGACTTGTGAGACAGAGCACTAGATCGCGGGGCCACGGACGGCACCGAGCGCCGCTGCCACGATGTCATCGCCGGTGACGCCGCCCACGCGGGCCTCGGGCCCCATGACGAGCCGGTGAGCCAGTACGGGCACTGCCATCGCCTTGACATGCTCGGGGACGACGTAGCCCTGCCCGTCGATCAGTGCGACGGCTTTCGCGACGCGCAGCAGCGTGAGCCCGGCGCGTGGGCTAGCCCCCAGGACCAGCCGTCGGTCCTCGCGCGTCGCCGTGACCAGATCCACGACGTACCGCGCGATCGCGGGATCGACATGGACCCGCCCCGCGGCGTCGATCGCGTCGCGGATGCGGACGTCGTCGGCGACCGGGCGGACGTCCTCGAGCGGATCGTGTGCGGCCAGGTCGATGATCATCCGGGCTTCCTGCTCGGCCGGCGGGTACCCGATCGTCAGGCGCAGAGCGAACCGGTCGAGCTGGGCCTCGGGCAAGGCGAACGTCCCCTCGTACTCGACGGGGTTCATCGTCGCGACGACCATGAACGGTTTGGGCAGCATCCGGGTGTGGCCGTCGACCGTGACCTGGGCCTCCTCCATCGATTCCAGGAGCGCCGATTGGGTCTTGGGCGACGCCCGGTTGATCTCGTCAGCCAGCAGGAAGTTGGCGAAGACGGGACCGGGGCGAAACTCGAACGTCTGCGTCCGCTGGTCATAGACGTGGACGCCCGTGACATCCGACGGCAGCAGATCCGAGGTGCACTGCAGGCGTGAGAACACGCACCCGGCCGCGCGCGCGAGGCTCTTCGCGAGGACGGTCTTGCCGATCCCCGGCACATCCTCGATGAGCAGGTGACCACCGGCCAGAACACAGGCCACCGCAGACGTGAGCGTTTCGCGTGGCGCGCGCACCGACGAGGCGAGCGCATCTACCAACGCCCGGGCGAGGGTCGTCCCCCGGATCAGCTCATCGTCCGCCAATGGTGGGGACACGACATGGAGGCGCTCCACCTCACGCACGGTAGCAGGGCCAAGCGCGAGGCTGTGCGCTCGGCTGCCAACTTGCCAGCGGGCCAGTTGGGGTCTCGGCGACGCCTGCGTGGAGCTCCTGGATGTACTACGTCCTACCGCGTCGTGCAACAAGATCGAGGGTCGCGCCGACGCCGACATGGATCCAAGCGGCGTGGCCCCCGGCCCGTGCGATCAGAGCGTGACCAGCAGGGGTGCGACGGCCTCGAGGATGTGCTCGGCGCACACGGCCTTGGCGGCGCGGAGAACGACAAGCTCCGCATCGCCAGGGCCGATGATCGTGATCGCGTTGTCATCCGATTCAAAGCCGATCCCGGCGACGGCGACGTCGTTGTAGACGATGACGTCCAACCGCTTGCGGATGCGTTTCTGGCGGGCTCGCTCCAGCCCGTCGGCCCCGTGCTCGGCTGCGAACCCGACGACGATCTGATTTGGGCCACGGGCGGTCAGCGTGGCGAGGATGTCGACCGTCGGCTCGAGGGTCAGATCGAGGCTGCCGCGCGCCGATTTGTCGAGCTTGCCGTCGTGCGTGGAGACCGGTCGGTAGTCGGCGACGGCGGCCGCCATCACCAGCAGATCCGTGTCGGCGAAAGCGGTGCCGGTGGCCTCGTGCAGCTCAGCGGCGGTCGCGACGTCGACATACGTGATGTCAGCGCGTCGCGCCAGGTCGACGTTGGCAGCGATGACGGTGACGTCGGCGCCACGCTCGCGCGCGGCGTTGGCGACCGCCATGCCCATGCGGCCGCTGGAGCGGTTGCCGACGTAGCGCACCCCGTCGATCGGCTCGCGGGTTCCCCCGGCCGTCACCAGCACGCGCCTGCCCGCCCAGGGCGCATCCTGCCCGGGCAGGTGGGCGGCGACCGCCGCCACGATGTCCTCGGTCTCCGCGAGCCTGCCGGCGCCGACGTCGCCGTCTGCCAGAAGGCCCTCGCCCGGCCCGATGATGTGGACGCCATGCGCGACGAGCGCTGCGATGTTCGCCCGGGTCGCGGGGTGCTCCCACATTCGAGTGTTCATCGCGGGCGCGACGAGGACCGGGCCGGTGAAGGCCAGATAACACGTGGTCAGTAGGTCGTCGGCGAGCCCGGCCGCCATCCGGCCGATCGTGTTGGCGGACGCGGGGGCCACGAGCATCACGTCTGCGGCTCGTGCCAGGTCGAGATGACGGTAGTCGGGGACGTCGTCGGTGGCGAGGGGCTCGCTGCCGACGCGGTTGCCGCTGAGCGCCGCGAACGACGCGGCGCCGACGAACCGTCGCGCGGCCCGCGTCATCACGACGTGCACGTCGTGCCCCTCACGGCGAAGCGCGCGCACGGTGTCGATGGCCTTGTAAGCGGCGATGCCGCCGGTGACGCCAAGCAGGATCGTTGCCATCAGCGAAGCATGCCGATCTCGCGTGCGATGACGTCCGCCAGGGCATCGGTGGCGGTGTCGAGATCGTCGTTGACCACGCGGTGGTCGAACTCGCCCATCGCCGCGAGCTCGCGCTTGCTGACCTCGAGGCGGGCGGCGATCTCGCCTGCGCTGTCGGTGTTGCGATCCTCGAGCCGCCGCGCGAGCTCGGACATGGACGGGGGCGCGATGAAGACGGTCACCGCATCCGGGAGCATCGATCGGATGGCCCGTGCGCCCTTCAGCTCGATCTCGACCACGACGGACCGACCGGCTGCCAGGTGCGCGTCGACCTCGCGACGCAGCGTCCCGTAGCAGTTGCCCGCATACTCGACGTGCTCCAGGAACTCCCCCGCCGCGACGCCGCGAGCGAACTCCCGGGGGGTGAGGAAATGGTAGTCGAAGTCGTCCACCTCGCCGGGTCGCATCGCGCGCGTCGTCGCCGACACCGCGACGGTCAGGCCGGGGAACCGGGGAAGGATCCGCTCGATGAGCGTTCCCTTCCCGGCCCCTGACGGTCCTGAGATTACGAGGACACGAGCTCGGTGAGTTACCGGCTCAGAAGATCGACCAGCTCGTTGCGTTGACGTTCCGACAGCCCCCCGACGGTCTTCCCCTGCGAGATTCGGCAGTGGTTGATGAACCGCGTCGCCTTGACCTTGCCGTATTTCGGTACTGCGAGAAGCATGTCAAAGACCTTGGCGGTCATCACGTAGTCGGGAGGATCGACGATCACATCCCTGATTTGGACCTGACCGCTCTTCAGGTCCTTCTTGAGTTGCGCCCGGCGGGAGCGGATGTCGTTCGCGCGACGGAGTGCGTCCATTCGCTGATCGAGCGACCGTTCGGGGGCCTGGGTGGGAGCCTTCAAAGTGGTGACCATCGGCGGGGATCATATGGCGCTCCCCGGAGGTTCTGCAAGCAGGAGTTTGCAGCTAATTTCATGAAAATTTCACGCACGTTGCAGGGAGGTTACAATCTGGCGCGGACCGGGGGCGTCAAGCTCAACTTGAGGTCGAATGACCCCGCGGGGTCAGGTGGCCTCCGACGAGGGTATCTTGAAGTGCGATGGGCGTGGGGTGCGGGCTGCGATTGCCGATAATCGGCGCGGCAAAGCACAGGATCTGGCCGATGTACGAGGGGTCGGTGGTCGTCTCCTGGTACCCGCTCATGGCTGTGGTGAAGACCATCTCCCCCAGCGACGTCCCGGGTGCGCCGACGCTGCGACCATGGAGCGCCAAGCCGTCCTCCAGCGCGACCACCGCGGGCTCGTGGCCGTGATGGAACGATCCGCCGGTCGGGGCGGCTTGCTGACGCCGGCTCCTCTCCATCTCAGCGGACGAGCTTCGAGATGGCCTTGAACTCGTCGCCGCCGGCTTGCTCGAGTATCTCGAACAGCGCCATCTCGGCGCTCGTGGACCGTGCCCCCGCGGCGAGCATCTTGTCCATGGCGATTCGTCGGTTGGCCGGCGCGCGCGCCGATACCGCGTCGTCGGCGACGTGGACGTCGTAGCCGTGCTCCAGAAGGTCGTGCACGGTTTGGTTGACACATACGTGTGCCTCGATGCCACAGACGACCCAACTGCTGCAGCGGGCCCGCTTGAGTGCCTTCTCGAAGCCCTCGACCCCGCAGGCGCTGAATCGTGTCTTCTCGACTCGGTCGGTGAACGCCGGCAGGCGCTCCTCGACCTCGGCGACCGTGTGCCCAAGCCCCTTGGGGTATTGCTCGCTGACAAGGACAGGCCGTCCGAGGATGCCGAATCCCTCGGCGAGGATGCCGACGTTGCGGGCCATCTCGTCGAAGCCATCGATCACCGGGCGAAACCCCTCCTGGACGTCGACGACGATCAAGCCGGTCTCGTCCCGTCGCAGAAGACCAGTGTGTCTTGTCACAGCCGCCATGCGATCTGCCCTCCCGCGATTGTCATGAGCACGCGTCCTGTGAGCTCGTCACCGAGGAACGCCGAGTTGGTGGACTTGCTCTGGAAGCCGCGATCGCCGACGCGTTCGGTCACGTTCAGGTCGATCAGCGCGACGTCGGCCTGGGCACCCTCTGCCAGCGTCGGCACCGGCAGCCCAAGGGCGGCCGCCGGGTCGCTGCTCATCCGCCGCACCAGGAGATCGAGCGGGACCAGACCGGGTCCGACGAGGTGGGTGTAACACGAGGCGAACGCCGTCTCCAACCCGGTGACGCCGAACGGGGCGTCCTCGAAGGGTGACTCCTTCTCCTGGGGTGCGTGCGGCGCGTGGTCGGTGGCCACGCAGTCGAGCGTTCCGTCCAGCAGCCCTTCGATCAAGGCCTGGCGGTCGCCCTCGGAGCGAAGCGGCGGGTTCATCTTGTGCTTGGCGGCATCCAGGTCGATGACTGAGGCGTCCGTCAGCACGAGGTGATGTGGCGTCACCTCGGCCGTCACCCGGATGCCCTGTGCCTTCGCCAACCGGATGACCTCGACGGTCTTGCAGGCCGAGACGTGGCAGATGTGGATGTGGGCGCCCTCGTAGGCGGCCAGCGTGACGTCCCGCGCCACCTGCACGCTCTCGGACACGTCGGGGATGCCCCGCATGCCGAGGCGACTTGAGATGAGCCCCTCGTGCATGACCCCGCCTGCCGACAGGTCGGCGTCCTCCTCGTGGAGCACGAGCGGCAGGCCGGTGACCCGCTGGTACTGGTACGCGCGTCGGAGGACCTCAGCGTTGGCGACAGGCCGTCCGTCATCGCTGAAACCGGCTGCGCCGAGGTCGGCCAGCTCACCCTGCTCGCTGAGCGTCCGGCCCGCCTGCCCGACGGTGATCGCGGCATAGAAGCCGACCCGGATCACGGATTCGCGGCCCCCGAGTTCCAGGAGCGATCCCAGGATCGCGGCATTGTCGACGACGGGTGTGGTGTTGGGCATCCCGACGACGGTGACGAACCCGCCCGCAGCCGCCGCCCGGCTGCCGGAAGAGATGTCCTCTGTGTCCTCTCTGCCTGGCGTTCGCAGGTGGATGTGCGGATCGACGAATCCCGGTGTCGCGAGGAGCCCAGTTCCATCGACGCGTTCGAGGCCGCCGGCATCCCCGCCGACGCGACCGTCGCGGATGACCAGGTCGCCGATCCGATCGATGCCCGCTGCCGGGTCGAGCAGCCGTACACCTGTGATCACCACCGAAGCAGGATCGCCGGGGCGCTGAACCAACTTGACACCGCTCACGCCGCCACCACGCCGGCCAGCTCAACGGCCTCGGGGACCGACACCGGCTCGGCAAGCAGGTCATAGAGGATGGCCATCCGCACGACCAGTCCGTTCGCGGCCTGGCGTTCGATGAGCGTCGCCGGGTCGTCGGCGAGCGCACCGGTCAGCTCGACCCCGCGGTTGATCGGTCCTGCGTGCATGACGCGCTGGCCGGGGCGCAGCCGCTCGTGGCTGACGCCGAACCGGGCCGCGTACTCGCGCAGGCTCGGGACGAACCCGCCGTCGCCCATGCGCTCGTGCTGCATGCGCAGCACGTAGACGACGTCGGCATCGGCGATGTCGCGGATGTCGCAGGAGGTCTCGACACCGAGGGCCTCGGCCGCGCGCCAGGGCAGGAGCGTCGGCGGGGCCACGAGCGTGACCCGGGCGCCCATCGTCGTAAACCCCACGATGTCGGAGCGCGCGACCCGCGAATGCGCGACGTCACCGACGATGGCGATGTGGAGCCCGTCGAGCGGCCCAACCTCTCGTTCGATGGTGTAGAGGTCGAGCAGCGCCTGGCTGGGATGCTCGTGCTTGCCGTCCCCGGCGTTCAGCACCGCCGCATCCGTGAACCGGGCCGCCAGGTGGCATGCGCCGACCCCGCCGTGGCGGATGACGAAGACGTCCGGCCCGTAGGCGTTGAGCGTCAGGATCGTGTCCTTCAGGCTTTCGCCCTTGTCGACGCTCGAGCCTGCGCCTTTGATCGACACAACGTCGGCCGACAGGCGCTTGGCCGCCAACTCGAACGACGTAGACGTGCGCGTCGAGGCCTCGAAGAACAGGTTGATCACGGTGCGGCCACGGAGCGTCGGCACCTTCTTGTTGTCGCGACCCATGACCTCGGTGAACCGGTTCGCGGTCCGGAGGATGCGCGCGACCGCCTCGCGGTCAAGGTCGGACATGGACAGGAGTGATCTGCGCTTCATCATGCGGCCCCGGTTTCGAGCAGGATCTCGTCTGTGCCATTGATCTCGTTGAGGTGCACCGTGATCCGCTCGCCCCTTGCCGTCGGCAGGTTCTTCCCGACGTAGTCGGGGCGGATAGGAAGCTCTCGGTGGCCGCGATCGACCAGGACCGCCAACTGCACGACCGGCGGGCGTCCGTAGTCGAAGAGGGCGTCGATGCCGGCGCGGATGGTCCGGCCTGTGTACAGCACATCGTCCACGAGCAATACGGTGTGATGTGAGATGTCGAAGTCCAGGATCGTCTCGCCGACAACCGGCACGGCGTGGCGACGCCCCTCCCCGACCCCGACGTCGTCTCGGTACAAGGCGATGTCGATGGTCCCCAGAGGCGGGACGGAACCTGTGAAGTCACCGATCAGCGCGGCAAGGCGCGCGGCGAGCGGGACGCCGTTGGTGTGGATGCCGACGATCGCGAGTGGGCGCTCGGCGTCTGCATGGCGCTCCACGACCTCGTGCGCGATGCGCGCCACCGTGCGCTTGAGCTGGTCGGCATCGACGAGAACCTTGGCGGCCACGTCACACCTCCGCGGCGGGCGAGCGCGGACACCTACGGGCAAGCGTCATTGGCAGTGCTCCCTTCCGGCCTCACGGGGCCGCGTTAAAGGTCGACGCGACAGACGGTAGCACCTCCCGCGGGCGACGGCGCTGCCCGCAGCGGTTTCCTTGACACGCCCTTATCGGGCGATCGGCGTGCCCTGGCTGGCGAGCTCGTCCGACAGTCCGAGCAGGTAGTCGGCGGAAACGTCGAGCGCGCGAGCGATCGCCACAACCGTCTCGGCGCGCGCGAAGGTGCCGTTTCGCTCCCAGTTCTGCACGCTGTTCTTGCTCGCGTCGACAAGCCGGGCGAGCCCCTCCTGGGAGAGACCTCGTTCCCAGCGCGCTGCCCGAACCCGTTTGCCAAAGTCCATCATCGACACGGGAGCCTAGTCGCTTTGGCCACGCTTGTATAGCCCAGTGTCCGCAGCCTCGATTATGGAGCCCAATGAGTTTGGTCTACTATTTTGGTATGCGTCGAGGTAACCGGCATCTTGTGGTCGTACGGGACAACCCGGATTGGTTGCCGGTCGGTTATGCCTCGTGGGTCGAGTGGCGCTCCAGGCGTCGGGAGTCGGAGGGTGTGGTGATCGCGTCCAACCGCAACCTCTGCCCCATGTGCTGGGGTCAGCGAAAGATCTGGGAGCCCGGACCGCTGGGGCTGCTACCCGTGATCTGCGACTACTGCGCGGGCACCGGGCGCTCGGTCTGAAGACCGGAGTCTGTGAGCCCCTTCGACATCGCCGCCTCCTCGGCTGCACACCGTCGTGAGGCTTCGTTTTCAGTCCCCCCCGATATGCTCGCCGTCCTGCGAGTAGCCGAACGACGGAGGACGGATGAGGGCCACGCTTCTGGAGTCGGTGTTCCCCACCCACACGAACCCCCAGGGTACCCTCTTCGGTGGTCAGCTCGTCGCGTGGATGGACAAGGCGGCCGGCATTGCCGCGATGCGTCACGCCAAGCTGACGGTGGTCACCGCGGCCATCGAGAACATCTCGTTCAAGATCCCGATCTTCGTCGGCGACCTCGTCGAGCTGCGTGGCAAGGTCGTCTCGGTCGGGCGCACCAGCATGAAGGTCGAAGTCGAGGTCTATCGCGAGGATCCGCTTCGATCGGGCCGTGAGCTGTGCACGATCGGGCGGTTCACGATGATCGCGCTCGACGAGGACCGCCGGCCGACGCCGGTTGGCCCACTCGATCCTGCGACCGTCGCGGAGTCCGACGACTAATTACGGCGGCGGCGCACGGGCCGTCTGGGCATCCTAAGGTTTGGTAAGGAGTGTCAGATGCGCGGGCGCGGTGCGCCCGCCCCTCTGGGGGGAGAATCGTCCTCGCGAATTAACGCCGTCGCGTCGCGAGCACTGCTCTCGCCACAGCCTGCGTCCTCATTTGGGCTCCAGCCTCACGGCTACGGTCTGTGTGGCGATCACGCCGTCGCGGATCACGAACGTGTCGGTTGCCATGACGATCGCGGCGCTCGCGCAGTCGGCGTGCCAGAGGAGGTACGCGACGTCGCCCTCGACGTGCTCCATGTCGACGGTCAGCTCATACGTCCCGGGCGCGAACAGGCCGCCCAAGAGGCGCGTGAACACTGCACGGATCTCGTCGCGCCCCCGGGCGATCCCGTTGGGCGAGATGAACACCGAGTCGTCGGTGTAGTCCTTCATCGTCTCGTCGAGGTCTCCCGTGAGGAACGCCTCGAGATGATGATCGGCAACCTGTTTCGTGCTCATCTGTGCCCTTTCGGTTGTGTGATACCTATGGAACGTCCGCAGGAGCATCCTGGGGGCGCGTGTGCGTGACGCCCTCCCCGTCGGCCCGGTGCAGGATCGGCTCGCCACGCTCGCGGAACGGCAGCTCGATCTGATCGAAGTCACGCGGGACGACGACGTTGGGGAACACGGATTCCGCCTCGGCGCGGATCTCGCGGGGGATGCATCGGCTGGACAGATGGGTCAGCGCCAGGAGCTGTGGATCTGCGGCGCGGGCCAGCGTCGCCGCCTCGAAGGCGGTCGAATGACGGGTCTCGCGTGCACGGCCGAGCTCATCGTGCAAGAACGTCGCCTCGTGGACCAGAAGGTCGGCGCCGGCCGCGGCCCCCTCCGTCGACGCACAGGGTCGGGTATCGCCCGAAATCACGACACGCCGACCGCTGCGTGGGGGGCCCAACACCTCGCCCGGCGAGACGTCCCGGCCGTCGGCGAGCGTGACTGTCTCCCCGTGCTGCAGACGGCCGAAGATCGGGCCCTCCGGAATCCCAAGCGCGCGAGCCGCGGCGACGTCAAACTCGCCAGGGCGGGGTTCTTCGCGCAACACATACCCGAGCGACGGCACCCCGTGGTCGGTGTGGAAGGCCTCGATCAGCGCCCCGCCGGTCTCGTGCACGACCCCGGCGGAGATCTCGTCGATGGAGAGCGGATATGGCGGGTGGCCGATCACGGGACCGAGCCGGTCAACGAGCTCGAGCAGCCCCCTCGGGCCGACCACCCGTAGCGGACGCTCCCGCCCCCGTAACCCGAAGGTCTTGATCAGACCGGGCAGACCCAGGAAGTGGTCGCCGTGCAAATGCGTGAGCAAGACGAGGTCGACATCGACGAGCCCCAACCCCGACCGCAAGAACTGCCGCTGGGTCCCCTCGCCACAGTCGAACAACCACCGTTCGCCACCACGGGCGATCATGGTCGCGGCGGTGCTCCGCCCACGCGTGGGCACCGAGGCTGCTGTCCCCAGGAATGTGACGACGAGATCCACGGGTGGACAATACGCCGCATTCAGCACGGCACTTGGTCGGCCTCTGGGGGACGATACGCCCCGCTCGAGACGGCACTTGGGCGGCCTATGAGCCGCCTCCGGCGTCTCAAACGTCGATCGGGGCTGACGACCTTCGGGGCCACTCAAACGCTGACTGCGGCTGCGGACGCTGACGCCTGGAGTCGACACCGGTTTCGTGTTCGGCGCGACGCGCCCGTGGCGAATGCTCCGGCTCAGCGTCGGATGAGCTGCGCCGGCAGCGGTCCGGCCGGCTCGTCGACGGCGATGAACGCGATGGCGGGCGCGTCGCCGCTGTGCAGCGTGAGCTCCACCATGCTGTGACGCGGTTGACGGCGCCGGTCGGTCGCGCTCCCCGGATTGAGGATGAAGAAGCCGTCCTCCGTGACCTGGTGCAGCGGAATGTGCGAGTGGCCGAACACGACGCCGTGCGCGTCCGGGAACTTGCGTCGCATTCGCTCCAGCCGGCCGTCCTCGGGCCCGCCGTTGTGGACGACGGCCAACGAGAGATCGGACAGGTCGACCAGCGCGGTCGCCGGCAGGGCCCGGCGTACGGCGTTGTCATCGGCGTTGCCGTGCACCGCGACGACCGGTGGGCCAAAGGCGCGGAGCATTGTCAGCGTCGGCAGGTCGGCAAGATCGCCCGCGTGGATCACGATGTCGGCGCGACCGATCACCTCGAGACACGCCTGCGGGAGCACCGAACCGCGGACGGGAAAGTGCGTGTCGCTCAGGATCGCGACCCTCACCCTGCGTCGGACTCCTCGGGTGGATCGACGATGGGTCCCAGTCCGAGTGCGCGCCGCGTCTCGGTGAGGATGATGCGGTAATAGCGCGCGGCATCCCGCCCCTCCTCCGCGTTGGGGCGTCCTGCCGCTGCCCCGACACGGGCTGCGACGATCTGGCCGGCCAATTCGGCGGCAACGCGATGTGGGTCATCTGGGGGCATGGGTCCTCCGTAACGGAAGGTTCTTCATGATATGGAGCTGCCTCCTGGGTCGAGTGTCGGGTACACTGCCATGGCTCTGCGCGCGTAGCTCAGTGGATAGAGCGCTGGCCTCCGGAGCCAGAGGTCGCAGGTTCGAATCCTGCCGCGCGTGCTTCCTCCGTGTCTCCCGTGCATTCGCCTCGAGGGCGTAGATAGAGTCAGCCCGTGGCCCAGCCGGTCTGGAGCGTGCCGCTCCCTCCTGATGCCGATCCGCCGTACGAGGTCTATGTCAACGGCGAGCGGCGCACGCCCGAGGTCGAATATACGGTCGACGGGCGATGGGTGCGGTTCACGACACCGCTCAAGCCGCAGCCGGCGCTCGGGCTTGGCCGGCGGATGATGCTCGCAATCGGCATCGGGGTCTACGGCGACCTCAAGGGTGATGCGGTCGATGTGAGCTTTCGACGAAACGGCCGCAGCGAGCTGGCCAGCGGCCTCCCGATCATGCCGCCGACGGACTGATCCCCGGTCATTTCGGCTCAACACCTCGTGCTGGGAGGGTCGGCCGACGAGTTCGCTACCCTTTCCGAACGTGGATTCTGACCATCTTACCCAGTCACTCGAAGGCGAGGCGAACGACGGACAACCGGTCGCGCCGGTGCCTGCCGAGGAGCCCGCCGACGTCGAGGCGGCGCCTGTCAACGAACGACCCCCGACGATCGGCCAGCTCCGTCGCGAACGCCGACGCCTGTGGGAGCTTCGCCAGGAGTCGGTCTACCATCTGGGCGGTCTTGCGCTCGACCTCTACGGGCGGGGCTCGCTGGGAGACGACCTCGTCGCGCTTCGCGCCGAGGTCATCGCCGATATGGACCGCCGCATGGCGCTGCTGGATGAGCTGCTCGCGGAGGCCGACGATCGACGCCGCCGTGGCCGCGTCCGTGCCCCGGACCCCGTCGGGTACTGCATGAGCTGCGGCGCACCCCATCAAGCTGAGGCCGCTTTCTGTTTTCGGTGCGGCGCCCGTCTCCATGTGCCGTCGGACGACGGCGATACTCAGGTGATCGCGATGCCGGACACGGACCCACGATGAGCGACGATCACGTGACGCTACCCGACGACGAGCCGGATCAGCCGACCGAGGTTCAGCCACCGATCGGGTCCGATGGCACTGAGGAGCCGACGCAGGCCGCACCTGAGCCGGTCGTGCCCGTCTGCGCGGGGTGCGGGGCCCTGCTCGACGAGGACCAGCCGTACTGCCTCCAGTGCGGCGCACCGACATCAGTCGCCCCCACGCTTCGCCGCCGACTCAGACCGGCGGCGATCCTTGCGCTCGGTCTTGCCGCGCTCGGCATCGGCGCAGGCACCCTGGCCTACGCCATCGCCAACGACGACGAGCCGACCGCAACCGTGCAAACCGGGATCACGACGACGCCGACGACCTTGCCGACGTTTCCGACGACGATTCCGACAGACTCGTCGACGGGACTTCCACCGTTTCCCAGCACGATCACGCCAACGGTGACACCGCCGCCGACGTTCCCGACATCGACCGATACGACGACGATCCCGCCCACAACAGGGCCGACCACGACCCCGTCCACCGTCACGACCACCCCATCAACCGTCACGACGACCCCATCAACCGTTACGACGACTCCATCGACGGTCACGACGACGCCTCCGCCGACGACCTCCCCGTCGACCGGGGCCGACACCTGGCCCGACGGAACCTCAGGCTGGACGGTCATCGTGGCGAGCACGTCGAGCCAGTCCGACGCGACGGCGCTGCGCGATCGTCTGCGTAACAGCGGGCTCTCCGCAGGGTTGCTCGACACCTCCCAGTACTCGACGCTCGAGCCCGGCCTGTGGGCCGTCTACATCGGGGTCTACACGAGCCGCGACCAGGCGATCAGCCAGGCGTCCACGGTCCGCGAGACCTCTCCCGGCGCGTATGCGGCGCGCATCGTAGAGGGGTGATCTAAACGCCGCATTCACCACGGCACTTGGGCGGCCTATTCGCGGCCCTTCGGGCCACTCAATCGCTGACTGCGGCTGAGGCGAAACGCCGCATTCACCACGGCACTTGGGCGGCCTATTCGCGGCCCTTCGGGCCACTCAATCGCTGACTGAGGCTGAGGCGAAACGCCGCATTCGAGGGTTCAGTCGAGCGAGGTGAACGTTTGCAGCCCGCCGACGTCCTCGGGGAGTTCGGCGATCGAGCGCTCGCGGGCTCCGGCGTCGTAGGTGGAGTAGAGGTACCGCACGATCCGTCGCGAGTCCCAGACGACGGTGTCGCCGTCCACGAGGACGGGAACCAGCAGTTGTCCGGTGAGTTCCTGGACCTCGTTGCGCGCATCGCGGTCCCGCCTGACCTCGACGATCTCATACTCGACACCGACGTTGGCAAGGCCCTGACGTACCGCGGCACACCATGGGCATCGCTCGAGCTGGTACAACCGGATCATTCGGTTCCCCATTCGGTCTCACCTCAAGAGTAGCGACTGGCCGCGAAGCGTTACATTGTGATCGATGACCGACCCGGCCGATGACGCATCCGCGACGGTTCTGGTCGGGGTTGACGTGGGCGGCACATTCACCGACGCGGTCATCGTGGCGCATGGCCGGCTCGTCACGATGAAGGTCCCGACCACCCCCGACGATCAGAGCGAGGGGGTCGTCACCGCGGTCCTCGCCGCGTTGACCGAGGCGGAGATCCATCCCGGGGACGTCGCACGGTTCGCACACGGAATGACGGTCGGCACGAACGCGCTGCTCGAAGGCACAGGCGCGCCGATCGCGCTCGTCACGACCGAGGGGTTCGCCGACGTCATCGCGATCCGCCGCCAGGACCGGGCGCATCTGTACCGCCTGGACGTCCACCATCCGGCGCCGATCGTCCCTCGGGAGCGACGCCTCGAGGTGCGTGAGCGATGCGGCCCGGGCGGTGTCATCGAACCGCTCGATGACGCGTCCGTGGCGGCGGCTGTCGCCGCGGTGGCGGCGAGCGACGTCGAGGCGGTCGCCGTCGGACTGCTCTTCTCGTTCGCGCACCCCGAGCATGAGCGGCAGGTCACAGCTGCGCTGCGCCGGGCGCTTCCCGCAGTCCATGTCAGCGCATCGTGCGAGGTGCTGCCCGAGATCCGTGAGTACGAGCGCATCTCGACGACGTGCGTCGATGCGCACTTGGCGCCGGTTCTGCGCGGTTATCTGGACGCGCTCGGTCATCGTGCCGAGGCAGCCGGATTGCCGTCACCCGCGATCATGCAGTCCAACGGCGGCGTTATAGAACTGGAGGCTGCGGCGCGGCATGCGGCCTGGACGGTCCTTTCGGGGCCGGCCGCTGGCGTGCTTGGCGCTGCCTACGTCGCCGAGCTCGTGGGTGAGCGGGACGTCCTGACGTTCGACATGGGCGGCACGAGCTGTGACGTCGCTCTGATCGAGGGTACGCCCGCCAGGACGACCCAGACGACCATCAACGGGCATCCGCTGCACCTGCCGATGCTGGACGTCCACACGGTGTCGGCCGGTGGCGGCAGCATCGCGTGGGTCGACGACGGTGGAGCACTGCGTGTCGGTCCCGCATCGGCGGGGGCCCGTCCCGGTCCCGCGGCCTACGGCCGGGGCGGCACGAAACCGACGGTCACCGACGCCAACGTCGTGCTGGGGCGCATCGACGTCACCCATCCGCTCGCAGGTGGGCTCCGCCTCGATCCAGACCGTGCCCGACAGGCCCTTGGGGGTCTCGCCACAGCCCTCGATTTGACGCTCGAAGCGTGTGCACGGGGCATCGTCGCGGTCGCGGTCCAGGAGATGGCGCGGGCGCTTCGCGTCGTCAGCGTGGAGCGCGGGATCGATCCGCGCGAAATGGCGCTCGTCGCATTCGGCGGCGCCGGGCCGCTCCACGCCTGCGACATTGCGGACGAAATCGGGATGCGACGCATCATTCTGCCCCACGCGGCAGGCGTGCTTGCAGCCCTGGGACTGATCGTTGCCGGCGAGCGACGCGACGAGGTGCAGAGCGTACTCCGGCAGATCGAACCGACCGCCGATCTGACGGATGCCGTGCGGACCGTCGAAGCCCGCGCCCGCGAAGGTGTCGCCGGTGGCGCTCTGTCCCACGCCGCCGACTGCCGGTATGTCGGGCAGACCCATTTCGTGACGGTCGACTGGGACCCGATCAGGCCGCTGTCCGAACTGGCCACGCGATTCCACGCCGCCCACCGGCGACGGTACGGCGACGCGGATCCCGATCGCGTCGTAGAGATCGTCTCGATTCGCGTTGCCGCAACCCGGCCCGGCGTCAGGCCCGAGCTGCGCACCCCTGGTGGCGTCGACCTCCCGCAGGTCGCCCCGGCCATGTTCGGTTTGAACGGGGCCACGGGCTGGCTCGCCTCCGGATGGCGTGCACGCGAGGTGGGCAACGCAGTGATGCTGGAGCGGTGATGGACGGCGTGACCCTGCAGATCATGTCCAATGCGCTGCGCGCGGTCGCGCAGGAGATGGAGGCCGCGCTCGTCCGTGCCGCCTACAGCCCCAACATCACCGAGCGACGCGACTGCAGTACGGCGCTGTTCGATGCCGCTGGACGCATGGTGGTTCAATCGGCGTCCATCCCCGTGCATCTGGGAGCGATGCCCGAGGCCGTCACAGCCGTCCGCGAGCGTGGGGCCGTGCTGGGCGAGATCTGGGCGGTCAATGATCCCTACCGCGGCGGGACGCATCTCCCGGACATCACGCTGATCTCGCCCATCGCGATCGACGGGGCGCTTTGTGCGTATGCGGTGACACGTGCCCACCACGCCGACATCGGGGGCATGGCGCCGGGCAGCATGCCCGCCGGGTCGCGGGAGATCCTTCAGGAGGGGCTCGTCATCCCTCCGATCCGCCTGGTGCGCGACGCGAAGCCCGTTGAGGACGTGTTCGCACTGCTCCTTGCCAACACGCGCACGCCGGTCGAGCGGGAGGGAGATCTGCGCGCGCAGATCGCCGCGCACCGCCTGGCTGACCACCGGCTTCAGGAAGTCGCCGATCGGCATGGGCCCGATCGCTTGGACGAGGCCTTTGAGGCGCTGTTCGACTACGCCGAGCGAAGGACACGCCAGGCGATCGCCGCGATGCCCGACGGCACGTGGACGGCACGAGAATCCGTCGAAGGCGATGGCATCACCGCTGACCCCATCTGGATCCAGGTCACGGTCACGATTCGGGGTGACCAGCTGCGCGTGGACTTCACCGGCACCGATCCAGCGGTCGCCGGCAACGTCAACTGTCCGCTCGCGGTCACGCGCTCTGCCGTGTACTTCGTCGTTCGGGCCGTCACGGATCCCGACATCCCGGCGTCGGCGGGGGCGTTTGCGCCGGTCACGATCGTCGCGCCGCCCGGATGTCTCGTCAACGCCCGCTCACCGTCAGCGGTCGCCGCGGGCAACGTGGAGACCTCGAGCCGGATCGTCGACGCCATGTTCGCAGCGCTTGGCCATGCCATCAACGTGCCCGCCTCCGGACAAGGGACGATGAACAACCTCGTCATCGGCGGCGCGGGGTTCACCTACTACGAGACGGTCGGCGGCGGCCAGGGCGCGAGCGCCGACGCGGACGGACCGTCAGGCGTCCACGTGGCGATGAGCAACACCAGGAACACCCCGATCGAGGCACTCGAGGTCGCATATCCGCTGCGCGTGTTGCGCTACCGGTTGCGCCAGGGCTCTGGAGGGAGCGGTCGCCACCATGGTGGAGACGGCATCGAGCGAGTGGTACAGGTGCTCGTCGATGCCGAGGCGTCGGTGCTGGCCGAACGGCGTCAGACGGGGCCACCGGGCCGAGACGGCGGCGGCCCCGGCGCAGCCGGTCGCACCCGCGTCAACGGCGAGACGGTCGCCGCGAAATGGCGCGGTTACCTGAAGGCGGGTGACGTGATCGCAATCGAGAGCCCGGGCGGCGGCGGATACGGGGAGATCCAAACGCCGCATTCACCACGGCACTTGGGCGGCCTATGACCCGCCTCCGGCGTCTCAAACGCTGACTGCGGCTGGAACCAAACGCCGCCTCAGACACGGCTCTTGGGCGGCCTATGGCCCGGCCTTTTTGGCCGGTCCAAACGTCTTCGGCGGCTGGAGCCAAACGCCGCCTCAGACACGGCTCTTGGGCGGCCTATGAGCCCCTACGGGGGTCAAACGCTCGGCCAAAGACGGGAGTCTTCCTCGACTCCGACCAGCGTCCAGATCGAGTAGCCGCATGCCGGGCAGTGTGACCGGCCGCGGATGCCAGGCCGTCTTGCCGCGATGCACCGCTCCCAGTTGGCGCACAGGCCGTCGGGATCCCACGTCGACTCGCCACAAGCAGGGCAGGTCTCGGGCAGGTAGCGGACATTGGCGACCTTGACCGCGTCACGGCAGTGGCGGCACGAGTACACGGCCGACTGACCGGGGAGAGGCGCCCGTTTGGAGTGTGCGGACACGAATACTCGGATGTGCTCCATCGGCGAATCCTGCTGAGGAACTCGAACGAGATGACCGTATCTCCCCCTGCCGGCACCCGTCGAGGTCACCAGGGCGTATCAGCGTTCAGGAAAGGCGCACAACGCGAGGATCCGAGACGACTCGCTACGGCGAGCGACGGGTCGCGAGGTCGAGCCCGATGATCACGATCGCGTCGACGTCCTCGGTGTCCTGCGTGATGGCCACGCCATCGAGTGGTTGTTTGCGCTTGATGCCGAGGTCGATCGCGAGGTTGTCGGCGACGGCCTCCTTGCCGGGCAGGAACATCACGAACGACGTCTTCTCGTCCTGGGTCGAGGCGTTGTCGGGAGGCGCGGTGTTCCAGCCGTCCTGCTGCACGAGTGGCACGAGGTTGGCGGCGGCCCGCGCCACACCGGAGCCGTTGAGCACCAGGATCGTGTAGGCGCTCTTGGGTTGGTCGAGCGTCGGCGGGGTGGTCGGCACCTGATTGTTGGCGCCGGGTGACTGCGGTTTGGGGGCAGTGGTCGTGGAGGTACTTGCCGTTCTGGTCGCGGTCGCGGGTCCGGCCTCACCGGAGTCGCCGCCACGCATGAACAAGTACCAACCGGTGCTCGCAACCACGACAATGACGGCGGCGACCGCCACGATCGGGCCCAACGGACGGCTGCGTGCCTCGCGCCGGGGCTCGAGGAGCCCAGTCGATGTCCCTGCCCGTCGTTGGAGCTGCGTCAACCGATCGAGTGAGACGCGTGCGGCAGCCCCCTCGCGCTCAGCGAGGCGGGACTCCAAGCGGCGCACCGACCGCCCATGCCGGATCGCCTGGATTACCAGTGCGATCGCCAAAAGCAGCGAGAGCGCGGCCGCCGAAGGTGTCAAGAGATCGAGCCACTTCTCCACCGCCGACGCAGGCTAGCAGGCGCCGTGGCCCTCCCTGCCCCACCTAGTTGCCCGGGGTGACCCGGTAGGCGTCGAAGACGCCGTCGACGTTGCGCAGGCTTGAGATGAGCTGCCGCAGGCCGTCGACATCGCCGATGTCCACGGTGAACCGCGTCCGCGCCATCTGGTCGTCGGTCGAGCAGGACGCCGTCACGATGTTTGCCCCGGCCTCGCCGACCGCGCGCGACAGATCCTCGAGCATCCGGGGGCGGTCCCAGCCGTCAACGGCGAGCTCGACGTTGAAGCTGCGCTTGGCGGGCCCGGTCCACGAGACCGTCGTGAAGCGCTCAGGGCTACGAAGAAGCGCCTTGGCGTTGGGGCAGTCGTCACGATGGACGGTGATGCCGCGCCCCAGAGAGATGTACCCCAGGATCTCGTCGCCCGGAACCGGCTTGCAGCAGTTCGCCATGCGCACCAGGACGTCTGCCACGCCGTCGACCGAGATCCCGAGATCCCCCGAGGGACTTGCGCTGCGGACCTTCTGATGCCGCTGCAGCTCGACGGAGGCCTGCTCCTCGGCGACCACCTGCCCTGTCTTGAGCCGGGCGATGACCTTGTTGACGGCGGTCTGCACCGACGTGCGGCCCGAGCCGATCGAGACATAGAAGTCTTCGGCCTTCTTGAATCCCATCTCCTGGATGACCTGGAGCAAGAGCGGCGAGCCCGCGATCTTCTGGTTGGGCAGGCCCGCCTTACGCAGGTGATCCTGCAGAAGCTCACGTCCCTGGTGCTCGGCGCCCTCCCGCTGCTCGCGCTTGAAGAAGGCCCTGATCTTGGAGCGGGCCTTGCCGGTCGAGACCAGGTTGAGCCAGTCGCGTGACGGGCCGCGCGGGGACTTGCTTGTCAGGATCTCGACGAAGTCACCCGACTGGAGCTTGTGCGACAAGGGCACGATCCGGTCGTTGACGCGTGCCCCCACGGTCCGGTGGCCGACATCCGTGTGGACGTCGTAGGCGAAGTCGATCGGGGTCGCCCCGGCGGGCAGCGCGCGCACCTCGCCCTTGGGCGTGAACACGTACACCTCGTCCTGATACAGGTCCGAGCGCAGCGTGTCCATGAACTCGCCGGGGTCGCGCGTGTCCTTCTGCCACTCCATCATCCGTCCGAGCCAGGCGAGCCGCTCGGAGTCACCGCGACCCTCGGCATCCTTCTTGTAGAGCCAGTGGGCGGCGACCCCGAATTCGGCGGTGCGGTGCATCTCGGCCGTGCGGATCTGGATCTCGAGCGGATGGCCTGCGGTTCCGATCACCGTCGTGTGCAGCGACTGGTACATGTTGAGCTTGGGCATCGCGATGTAGTCCTTGAACCTGCCCGGCATCGGCTTCCACATCGAGTGGATGATCCCGACCGCGCCATAGCAGTCCTTGACCGAGTCCACGATGACGCGCAGGGCGGTCAGGTCGTAGATCTCGTTGAACTCCTTGCCGCGCCGCGTCATCTTTTCGTAGATCGAGTAGACGTGTTTGGCCCGGCCGGTGATCTCGACGGGCTCGATCCCGACCGTGTCGAGTTCACTGGTCAAGAAGGCGCCCGCCTCGGCGATGAAGGCCTCGCGATCTGAGCGTCGCTGGTTGACGAGTTGTTGGATCTCGGCGTAACGGCGTGGGTGGAGCGCCGCGAACGACAGGTCCTCCAGCTCGGACTTGAAGGCGTGGATACCCAGCCGGTGGGCCAGCGGCGCGTAGATCTCGAGCGTCTCGCGGGCCTTCTGGATGCGCTTGTTCTTGCTCATGTAGCTGAGCGTTCGCATGTTGTGCAGACGGTCGGCGAGCTTGACGATGAGCACCCGGATGTCGCTCGACATGGACACGATGAGCTTGCGGTAGTTCTCGGCCTGATGCTCCGCCTGGCTTTCGAAATGGATCTTCGTCAGCTTTGTCACGCCGTCGACGAGCGCAGCGACCTCGGCACCGAAGCGCTCCTCGACCTCGGCCAGCGAGGCGCCGGTGTCCTCGACGGTGTCGTGCAGTAAGGCAGCCTGGATCGCGAGCCCGTCCATGCCGAGCTCGGCGCAGATGCGGGCACAGCCGACCGGGTGGGTGATGAAATCCTCGCCCGACCGGCGAAGCTGCCCGCGGTGGCGCTCCTCGGCGAACAGGTAGACGCGCCGGATCGCGTCGGCATCGACGGCGGCATGGTGCACGCCGACCTCGGCGATCAGGTCGTCAAGCAGCCCCGTCTCGACGACTGAGGTGGCGCTGCTGGTGTCAGCCAGTTGCTCGGGCATCACCACACGATATCGCGGACTCGGCGAAGGTCAGCGATCCGGCGCGATCCAGGAACGCGCGGATCTCGTCCAGACGGACCTGACAGGCCCGGGTCTGGGGAGCCTCCTCCAGACGCGCTCCGGAGGCCGGCAGGCCACGTATTCCGTCGGCATCGACCTGGAGTACGCCGATCTGCGCCAGCGCCTGCACGGCGTGGGCCACGGCAGCGGGTGGGCGCATGATGTCGGACGGTCCCAAGAGCTCCCGGTCCAGGTCCTCGCCCCATGGACGGTGCACCCCGTCGGCCAGCGCCCGCCACAGCGCGGCGGCGACGGGGCGAAGCTCCCACCGGCCCTGGGCGACCCTGCGGGCAAAAGCGACCTCCTCCTCGCCCCACAGCAGGTGCAACCACCGACCTGCGGCCCGCGCCTCGGCCCACGCGGACGATTCCGCGTCAGGGGGTGGGTCGACGAGCGCCACATGGACGTCCGGCGGCAGCTCCACCTCGGGAAGCACGCCGTACTCGAGGATCAGGAGCCCGGGCCGGTCCTCAGCCACCGCGACGCGTCGCCGCAACGCGTCCATGTCACAGCGGCGCCCGCCAAGCACCGCGACCTCGACACCCAGACGTTCAGGACCCATCACGTCGACGAGCATCGCACGACGATGCGCGGTATCAGCGACGATCGCGGCGACGCCTCGATCTGCGCCGGTGAGCGCAGCGAGCGTGGCGACGACAGTCCCATCTCCACGGCGATCGCGGACGCCCAGCGGTGGAGGGCCGTTCGGGGGTGGTGGCAGCCGATCGGGTTGATCCATCAACTCGCGGAGGGTGTACGAGCGGATCCGGTCGGGGCACGCCACGTCGCACGGCTGTTGGCATTGGGCCGACGCGGCACGGGCATCGGCGAGGGGGTCCAGCGCCTCCAGCGTGACCTTGGGTCCAACCAGCTCCTGCCAGCGATCTACGGCAAGCTGGACGACCGCGTCGTGGCGGGTGCCAACCGACACACGCGACAAGCGGTGCCCCATGCTCCATCCCACCGCGCGCGCGTGGGCGGCGCCGGCGCGGAGTCGAAGCTGTAGGTGGCGTCCCCCCTCCCCCATCGTCGATGCCGCTTCGACGACACAGCCGGGCACGGCGAGCCGCACCTCGGGGTTGCCGGTGCCGAATGGCTGCAGCATCTCGAGTGCCTCGGCGTTGGGGAGCGTTAGGTCCCGGATGCCGACGACCGCGTCCACCACGCGCACGCGCGCCCGCGTGATCGCAGCCTGCACGGACGCGGCCGCAGCGACCAGCCCGATGCGAAACGCGTCGATCTGCGCCGACGGCAGCTGCAGGCCGACCGCCCCGGCGTGTCCACCCCACCGCTCCAGCGGAGCGCTCGCAGAGGCGACGAGCGCGTGCAGGTCGACGCCAGGAAGGCTGCGCCCGGAGCCCTTGGCGCCGTCACCATCGATTGTCACCACGATGGCCGGCCGGCTGAACCGGTCCACGAGTCGTGACGCGACGATCCCGACGACGCCCTCGTGCCAGCCCACGCCGGCGACGACTAGCGCGTGTGCCTCCAGGACCTCCGGCGGGGAGGCGTCGATCATCGCGATCGCCTCCTGGGTCACGCGCTGCTCGACCTCGCGCCGCTCCAGGTTGAGGTTCCACAGCTCCGTCGCCAGGGCGTGTGTCTGCGGGCCCTCGCCTGCCAGAAGCAGCGTCAGCGCCCGATCGGGGTGCGACATGCGGCCGGAAGCGTTGATCGCAGGGCCCAGGCTCCATCCCAGTGCGCGTGCGTCGACGCCGCGGGGTGAGATCCCGGCCGCGGCGCAGAGCGCGGCGATCCCGGGGCGTGGCGACGCGCGCAGCACCGCAAGGCCCTTGGCGACAAGGCGCCGGTTCTCGCCGACCAGCGGCACGGCGTCGGCGACGGTGGCCAGGGCGACAAGATCGAGCCCCTCCGAGGGGTCGGGGGCGAGCTGTCCGTCGCCGTCCAACCGGCTGGCCAGGGCCTGGGTCAGCTTGAACGTGACGCCTGCGGCGGCGGGCAGCGGATCTGAGGCGCGCCCCAGCGCGGGGTTCGCCAGGATCGCAGGCGGGCGGCGACCTCCTGCCAGGTGGTGGTCGCAGACGATGCTCTCGATCCCGAGTTCGACGGCGCGCTCGAGCGCCTCGACGGCGGTCGTGCCGCAGTCCACCGTGACCAGCAGGTCACACCCCTCGTCGGCCAGGCGCTCAACGGTGGTGATGTTGACGCCGTACCCGTCGGTGAATCGGCTCGGCAGGAACGCGCGCACACGTGCGCCGCGGGTCTCGAGGGCGCGGACCAGGATGGCGGTGCTGCAGATGCCGTCGCAATCGTAGTCGCCGTGGACGACGATGCGCTCGCCTGTGCGCACGGCCGTCGCGAGGCGATCGGCGGCCTCGTTGATCCCGGCAATCGCTTCTGGCGGGTCCAGAGGGCCGTCGGAGGCGAGGAACCCACGTGCCTCGACAGGGTCGATCAACCCGCGACGCGCCAGCACCCACGCAAGGGGCTCAGGACATGCGAGCGCCTTCTGCAGGTTCGCGACGTCGGAGAACCGGACGCGCTCAGCTCGCCAAGGCACTACCAACGCCCGGACCTGAGGATGCCGAACAGAACGAGGGCGGCCAGCGCAGCCCCTGCGAGCAGACCCGGGATCGCGACGCCGGCGATTCCCAGGAGATGCGGTCCGCTTCGGACAAATCCACCGATGATCGCCGAGCCCAGGAAGACCGCCGCCGCGAGTAGGCCCATCACCACACGATTGGTCGCCCCAAGGGCACGCTCGGTGGACTCGGTGAACCCCTCCTGCTGGATCGCGATCTTGACCTCGCCGTCGCGCAGCTCGTCCAGGATGTCGTTCAGCTGGAACGGGAACGCGAGGGCGGTCTCGGCATAGCGTCCCAGGTCGCCCTGGATGCGGTCCAATGCGACGTCGGGCCGGAATCGCTGCACCATCAGCCGGCGCGCATACGGGCGGGCCGTTTCGAAGACGTTGAATTCCGGCGAGATCTGCAGGCCGACGCCGGCGAGCGTTGCCAGGGCCTTGTCCAGCAGCACCCACCGGGTCGGCAGCTTGATCTGGAGCTGGTAGATGGCGTGGAAGATGTCGCGGACGAGCTCACGTCCGTCGATCTCGCCCATCTCGGCGCCCCAGTAGCGCTGCAGGATGACACCGAGCTGATCGCGGAACTCCTCCTCCTGCTCTTTGGGGTAGCGCAGCCCCAGATCACGGAGCCGCCGCGGAAGGCGATCCAGGTTCTGGTCGACGACGTCGACGAAGACGTGCACCGCGGTCTGGCGGTCACGCGGCGAGAGCTGACCGACCAGTCCGAAGTCGATCAGGCCGATGTGGTTGGGGGCGTGGACCACGATGTTCGCCGGATGGGGATCGGCATGGAAGAAGCCGTGGACGAACACCATCTTCATCCACGTCTCCGAGATCCGCGCGGCCAAGGTCCGGCGGTCCTCGGCCGACCAACCGTCGAGGTCCGTGCGCGCGAGGGTGTCGCCGTCGAGCCACTCGAGGACGAGTACTCGACTCGTCGTCGAGCGCCAGAACACCTTGGGCACGGTGACCGTCGCATCCCCGGTGAACGCGCGCCGGGTGGCCTCGACGTTACGCGCCTCGATCCGGTAGTCGAGCTCCTGCCGGAGGGTGCGGCCGAACTCGTCGACCAGCGCGACCATGTCGATGAACTCCAGGCGCTTGATCCGCTCCTTGACGACCTTGGCGAGTTGCTCCAAGAGCGCCAGGTCGGCCTTGAGCGTCGCCTCCGCATCCGGTCGCTGCACCTTGACGGCGACCTCCCGGCCTCCGGGAAGGCGGGCACGATGTACCTGCCCGATCGATGCAGCGGCGACGGGCAGGTCGTCGAACGATTCGAAGATCTGATCGATCGTCAGCCCGAGCTCGCTCTCGATCACGGTTCGGGCAACCGCTGACGGCACGGGCGTGGCGGCGTCTTGCAACGTGCGAAGCTCACGGATGATGTCGGGTGGAACGACATCGGGCCGCGTCGACAGCAACTGGCCGAACTTGACGAACGTGGGACCGAGCTCGTCGAGCGTCTTGCGCAGCCGCTCGCCCCGTGACCCGCCCGAGCCGACTTCATCGGCCGGCCTGCGCTTGTCGAGCAGGAAGCCGAAGCCATGGCGAGCGGCGACCTCACCGATCTCGCGGATACGCGCAATGTTCCGCCGTTTCTCTGCCTGGGTCACCCAGCGAGGCTACCAAGGTCGCCGGATGGGCCCGCCATCGGATCCCGGCGGCCGTGAGCCCGGCCCGCGCAACGCCGAGGCCCAATACACGCCAGGCAGACCCCAGTCGGCCGCTCGTCGTGTGAACAGCCAATTGGCGCTGCCGGCGTCGGCCAATGGTTACATCGGCCGAGTGAGTTCTGTGACGAGATGACACACACTGCCGTGGGGTTGTCACCGCCGCAGGGCAACGGGGTCGTGACGACCCTGACCCGGCGACCTGACTACCGCCGCGTTGCGCGTTGGTGCCGAGAGCCCAGATCGCCCCGAACCGCGATCGGGTCGAAACGAGTTCGGGGCCGTCTCCGCGTCATGCCGGAGACGACCCCGAACGGGTGCGGGATGTGTCGGGTGAGGGTCAGGTGATGATGTACGTGCCGCTGGCGGCGAACGGGCCGGTGGCGGCGGCCGCGAGACGCAGGCTGAAACCGTCGGTCGTGGGCGCGAAACCGGGGTCCGTCAGGACCGCGAGGTCCTCGGAGCGGCAGTTGAGAAGGCCGTCGACATGGAGCACGAGCGTGCCTGGGGCGACCTCGCCGACGACCGGGCCGATGACCCAGTGTGACGGCGGCGGAACGACCCCGTCTCGGAAGGTGACGCCGTTCACGGCCTGATGGCCGGCCTGGAGGGCATACCCACCCAGCGCGAAGCGGCCGCGACGCGCGTCCGACTCAACTCCCGAGGGCACGTCCCACCATGCAAGCGAGGGCGCGGTGACCGGTGCGGAGGCCCTGACGGCTGCGCCACCGCCCTGTGCCACCTGGTGATGAACGTTGGCCCCGTTGGCCTCTGTGGCGTGGGGCTGCCCAGGGCGAAGACGGGCCCAGCTGTAAACGGGGGTGGACGTGACGCGTTCCTCTACGACACCTCCCGGCGCCATTGACGCCCACCGTGCGGCGGGGTCAGCCACGACCGCCTCCGCGGTGGCTGCTGCGACGAGAACCGCGACCTCAACCTCGGCGTCCGACGTTGCCAAGTACCTCGCGTCGTCGTCTTCGTCGACAGCTTCCATCTCCGGGAGCACCACGACGTACGGCCGCTCGACGAACGCCTCGACCGCGGGCTCGGTCTCCATGACCGGCTCCGGCTCGACGACCGGGTCCGCCTCGACGTCAGGCTCGGTCTCCATTACCGGCTCCGGCTCGGCAGCAGGCGCGATCTCCTCGATGCCATGGGCGGTCTCGGTTACCAGCTCGTCCACAGCGACGGGCTCGCTCACATCGAACGGCTGGGACTCGATCTCCAGCACCGCCTCCGGCTCGAGGACCGGCTCGCTCTCCACGACGGGCTCCAACTCCACGACCGGCAGAGTCTCTTCGGCGACGTGCGCTGGATCGGCAACCACGCCCTCGACCTCTTCGGCTTCGTCCACCGGGTCCCAGACGATCTCGGGGGTCCCCTCGATGGCCGGGGACTCTGCCGCCATGGTCTCCTCGACCGGCTGGGACCAATCGCCGACGCTGAACTCCTCGGCGACGGCGGTGGCGATGGTCTGCGTCTCCTCCACCTGCTCGGTCGCAGTCCATTCGCTGGCCTCGCCTGCCCTCCATGACGGGGTCTCGTCCTCGGGGGACTCCCATGCGGCGTCGTCCGGGACCACATCCTCCACAGGCGTCGATTCGTCGGATGTCGCCCAACCGTCCATCGGGTCGCCCGCGGTCCAGTCGAACGTCTCCGCCTCGGCCTGCCACGTCGCGTCGCTTTGACCCGCGAGGGCGATGCCGTCGTCGGACGAGGCATTCCAGCCGTCGACCTGCTCGATGCTGCTGTCGTCCGATGCCCAGTCGGCGGGAGGCGCCGTCGGGCTCTGGGTCTCCAGGGCGGCAAGGGCATCGTCCTGTGGTGCGTCCGCCTGCCATGACTCACTCTCCGCGGACTCCCCGACCGAAGCGTCAGGGGCTGCCCACACCTCGCCGGGAGTCGGCCAGCCGGGCTCGTTGATCATCCCGTTTGCGGCGACTGCCACCGGCACTGCGTCGACAGGGTCGGCGATCTCGGGGAAGCCGACAGAATCGACCACCGGCGCGACGGCAGGCTCACTGGCGGCCGGCAGACGCGGAACCATTCGGCCCTGACCGGCCCTTGGCTCGGCAACGAGTTCCTCCGCCACGTCATCGCTCTTGCGCTTGCGACTCGAACCGAACGAGCGGCCCTTCTTCTCCTTCGGGGTCGATCCAGGCTTCTTGGACTTCGTCGCCTTCGGGGAGGCCGCGGACTTGGCCGCCGCCGGCGCGCCGTTCGCCTTGCGCTGCTTCAAGAGCAGGACGGTCAGCAGAAGGACGAGCACAGCTGCGCCACCTGCGCGTTGCACCAAGGTCAAGTCAGAGAGGAATCCCATCGCGTCTCAATACTCCCGTGTGGCCGCCACTTCGGAGGCAGGGCGGTGTCCCAGTGCGTATCGGCCGAAAGAACCCCGGGCTAAACCCCCGTGAGCAACTTTCGCGAGCGGGAGGTCGAGGCGACCGGAATCGTGTGCGAGCGGACTCATGCAGCCCAGACGAAGAACATGCCGACCCGTCCGAGCGATCACTCCGCGAGGAGCACCCGATAGCTGCCTGCGGCCGAGAACGGACCGGCCTCCGACGCCTCCAGAAGTAACGTGAACCCGTCGCGATCCGGCGCGAACCCCGGGTCGCTGAGCACCACAAGACCGCCGACCGGCACGTTCTCGCTGGCGTCGATCTCAAGGACGATCCGGCCGGGACCGACGTCATCGGGGAGCCGGCGACGGAACGTGACCGCCGAGACCAGGCTGTGCCCCGCCGAGGCCGCCCACCCACCGAGCGCGAAGCGCCCCTCGTCGAGCGGCAGCTGCCACGGGTCGCTGGTGTCCACGACCCGAAGCGATGGCGTGGGATCGGCCTGAGTCGGCTCCTCGTCGACCGGCTTCCAGGGAGCCTCTTGGACGATGTCGTCAACGAACGCCCGGGCGGGCTCCTCCACCGCCGTCTCGTCGCTCGGCCGCTCAGGGGCCTCGGGGGGCGTCTCCCCCATCGGGGCTCCGGCCAGCAGGTCGTAGACAGACGGTGTCGTCGACTGCGCCGCGGCGGCCGGCCTCAGATCGAAGTACGGGGACGCGGGCACATCGTGTGCGGCGACCTGGGGCGCTGGCGGCGGTGCCGGCGGAGCGAAGACCGGGCTCGCGGTCAACTGCGGGCCTGGCGCCTCGACGATCACCTCGTCGCGGACCAGCGCCGCATACGTGGCGACAGCGGCAATTGCGGCGGGGATGAGGAGTCGCAAACGCACGGGCTGACCTTTCGACCTGGCTCGCAAGCGGGCCTTCTGCAGGAGTGCGACCGGCCACTCGGGCACCGGCCCTATGGAATCTTCGCCTCCGGTCGAACGGCTCCTGCGCCGAGGTCGCTACTGCGCAGGCGCCGGTTCCAATTGCCGCACGCGGTGTTCGAGCTCCGCGAGGCGCATGCGCAGATCCTCGACATCGCTCCTACGTGCGAGACCGATCTCCTGGAACGCCGCCTGGGCGCCGTCCTCCAGACGTCCCACAAGGCCCGACTGCGCCGGCGGCCCCTCGCCGCGCACGCGTGCCATGAGCCGCGTGACAACGGCCAAGCCGTCCTCGGCGCCCAGGTATCCACGGGCGACAAGGTCCGCGACGATGCCCTCGGTCTTGTCCCTGGTGAGTGCCGCCGCGCCGACCGACACGTAGATGGCCTGCTCGAGCGCCTCCCGCACGCCGATCATCGCTTGCGCTTTCGCCGCGCGGTCTGGTGACGTCTGGGCCGTTCCGGAGGCGGGGCGGATACACCGTCGCCGGCCGTCGGGCCGGCCGGCGGCGTCGGAGGCTCGACGTCGGTCTCTACTGCCCCATCGCCAGGCTCCAGCATCGGCGGCTCGGCAGGCGTGCCGTTGGGTGACACCTCGATGACTTCGTCGACGAAGGCGGACTCCTCCGACGGCAGGGAGGTCGCCGTCGCGGTCGCCAGCGCCTGGTCGGCCCGGTTGAACGCGCTGACGTCCATGATGTCGGCGTCCACGGTCGCCGCGCGGGCGGCCTTGCGCGCCCGCCGCGCAGCCGCCTTGACCTCGTTGGGCTCGCGCTCCTTCCACAGCGCGGCGACCGGCGCCGAGATGAAGATCGACGAGACCCCACCGGACAGGATCCCGATGAGGAGCGCAAACGAGAAGTCGCGCAGCGTCTCCCCACCGAAGGCCAGGAGCGCGATGATCGGCATGAGCGTCAAAAGCATGGTGATGATCGACCGCGTCAACGTCTCGTGGACCGACCGGTTGACGATGTCGCGGTACGGACGGCCGCGCATCAAGGGCACGTTCTCGCGGATCCGGTCGAACACGATCACCACGTCATAGAGCGAGTACCCGAGGATCGTCAAGAGCGCCGCCACCGTTGCGCCCGTCACCTCCAGGCCGGCGATCGAGTAGATGGCGAGCGCCAGCCAGACGTCGTGGACGACCGACAGCAAGGCCGACAGTGCCAGCTTGTACTCGAACCGAAACGTCAGGTACCCGATCATCGCCAGGAACGAGAAGATCGTCGCGTAGATCGCGTTGCGCACGATGTCCTGGCCGAACGTACGGCCGACGCTCTCGATCTGCGGCTCGGGCGCCGGTCCGTACTTCGCGCTCAGCGCGTCCAGCAGCTCGGTGTCCTTGCCCCCGGTCAACGTCTCCGTTCGGATCTTGAAGCCCGTGACGTCCTTGCCGGATGCATCCTGCGCCGTGTACTTCTGGATGATCGCATCGGAGTAGCCAAGTCCTCCGGCCACGTCACGAATGCCGTTCTCGTCGGCGCCGGGTTGGGTGAAAACGACCTTGACCTCGGTCCCGCTCTTGAAGTCGAGCCCTGGCTTGAGCCCGTTGAAGCCGATGAAGATGATCCCCAGAAACATCGGGACGAACGAGATCGACAGCCAGAACTTCCACTTGCCGACGATGTCGAGCTTCCACTTGATCTCGCGCGCATGCATGCCCATCAGTCGGTCGTTCCGGAACAGCCTGGTCTCCACCAGCAGACCCAACGCCCCCTGTGTCGCGATGATCACCGTGAACAGCGAGAGAAGCACACCGATGATGAGGGTGAACGCGAAGCCCCGCGGACCGGCGGTGGCGAACAGGAAGATGATCACGGCGGTGACGAGGGTCACGATGTTGGCGTCGATGATCGCGCTCAACCCGCGCTTGTAGCCGTTCAGGATCGCCGTGCGCGGCGGTCTCCCCGCCCGGGACTCCTCGCGCACGCGCTCGTAGATAACGACGCTCGCGTCCGCAGCAACACCGATGGTCAGGATCAGGCCCGCGATGCCCGGCAGGGTCAGGGCGATCGGCACGAACTTCGCGATCGCCCAGAAATAGAGGCCATAGAGGATGAGCGCGCCTGAGGCGATCAGGCCGAGCAGTCGGTAGTACCCGACCAGGAAGACCATCACAGCGATCAGGCCGATCAGGCCCGCGATCAGACCCTGGCGCAGCGACTGCTCACCGAGCGTCGCTCCGACAATCGACGTGCTGACCCGATCGAGATTGACCGGGATGGCGCCCGAGCTCAGCTGATCGGCGAGCGTGCGCGCCGTGGTCTCGGTGAACCCGCCGCCCGAGATCTGCGCGCTGTTGCTGTCGATTCCTGCCGGATTCTCCTCGTACGACACGTACGGGTTCGAGATGATGACCCCGTCGAGCCCGATCGCGAACGTCCAAAAGCGGTCGGTGCCCGTGCCGGTGCGCCCCTCGGCCAGCGCGCCCTGCACGATCTCGCGGGTGACGGCGGCGAACTTCTCGCGTCCGGCGTCGGTGAACTGCATCTCGACGAGCGCCTCGTTGGTGGTGGGATCGAACCCGAGGTTGGCGCCCTTGATGTCGGGACCCTGAAGGCCTGGGACATCATGCAGAAGGATGCAGTTCCCGCCGTTGCCGCACGCTGTCACCGCCTCGCCACCGCTGCCCTGACCGTTCGTCAGGATGACGAACCCGGGCTTGAGCTTGACGATCTCGAACTTGCCCTTGTCCTGGGCGTACTCCTGACTCGCCGCCTGCGTCCGTTCCGTGCTGTCGAGCAGCGAGATGAGGTCTTTTTCGGTCGGCGCCGGGCCGACGACCCAGGTGTGCCCCGCGTCCTTGCGGAACAGGTAGAAGCTCTCTGCAGTGCCGCTGCCCGGCTTCGGGGTCGCTTCGTTGCCGAACGCGATCAGTTCGTACAGATTCGGCGTGCCGGTGAGCGGGTTCTCCGCGCTCGGGCCCACGACCGGTTGGTAGCCCACGAGGTTCGGCTGGAATGCATAGAACGCGAGTTGTGCGGGTTTGACCAGCGATTCGACGACGGACGGATCCTCGACGTCGGGGAGCGACACCTGGATCCCGTCGGCACCGATCTGCTGGATCTCGGGCTCCGACACCCCGAACGCGTCGACGCGGTTTCGGATCACCTGGATCGCGCGCCGCATCGAGTCGTCGTTGACCTCGACGGTCGCAGTCGGGGTCGCCTTGTAGATCGCCTGAGCCCCACCCTTGAGGTCGAGTCCGAGCACTGTCGGCTTCATCGCGATGACGACCACGGAGGCGGCCAGCAGGCCGAGCGCCAGCAGGACGAACCAGAGGGACCGCTTGTGGATGCTCATGAGGCGCCTACTCGGAGGAGGCGGCCGGCTCGCTCGGCTCGCCCGGCTCGGTCGACTCCTCGACCTGGGGCTGCTGCTTTACGACCGCCCCGATCGACGATGCGGCGATGCGGATCTCGGTTTCCTCGGAGACCTCGATCAGCACGGTCCCCCCGTCCTCGATCTCGGTCACGGTGCCGTACATCCCCGACAGGGTCACGATCTCGTTGCCCGGCTTAAGGTTCCGCTGCAGCTCCTGCATCGCCGTCTGACGGCGCCGCTGTGGGCGGATCGCCAGGAAGTAGAAGAAGGCCACGAAAACTGCGATGAGCAGAAGCGGCTGAAGCGCTTGCATTCTGGGTGGGTATCCTCGGGTGGGGAACGGGAATTTGACGTTAGCAGACCCCCTCGGACCTCCTGCACGCACAGGTCGGCGCGATGCTGTGCGGTCTGGGGCCACTTGCTACGGTGGCGCACCGTGACGAGCGCCGTCCACACGGTCGGGATCAGGCCACGTTCCCGGGGGTGGGATCTCGCGCGCTTCGTGCTGGCGTTCCTGGTCCTGATGTTCGTGTACGAGCTGGCGCGAGACCTCGTGTCGCCGGGCGAGCCGGCGACCGCCGCATACCACAACGCCGATCAGATCATCTCGGCCGAGCGCTCGCTGGGCCTGTTCGTCGAGGACGACCTGCAGGCTGCGGTACACGCCATCCCCGGCGGAAGGTTCGTGACGACGTGGTTCTACACGGTTGCCTACACCGCGGGATACGTGCTGTTCTTCTTGTGGGTCTTCTTCCGCCACCGGCAGCACATGCTGTTCCTGTACACGTGGTACTGGGTGACCAACGGGTTGGCGGTGCTGGTGTACTGGCTCTACCCCCTTGCCCCGCCACGGTTCATCGAGGGGCTCGGGCTGGAGGACACGACGAAGGCCGCATTGGAGTTGGGCGGCAGCCTGTCGTGGTTCCAGCCGTTTCGGAACCTCTACGCCGCCATGCCCTCGATGCACGTCGGGCAGACGATCCTCTACGCCCTGACCGTCATGTGGATGCTGCGCTCGGGCCGGCGATGGCTCGTGTGGCTGTTGCCGGCGATGATGCTGGTGACGGTCATGGTCACGGCCAACCACTACTGGCTCGACGCCGTCGGGGGCGCGGTTGTCGTGTTGATCGCGCTCGCGATCGCGACGGTCGCGATGCGACGCCCGGCCCCTTGGATGTCGCTGCGGGCCAATGCACCGTCTCACGAGTCCGTGGTCGATATGGCGAGTGAATCCCCGACGGGCCGTGGACGTAGTCGGCGCCGATATCGGGAATATGGGCGCTGACGATGACACAGCTCGCGGAGGCGAGTGCACCTCAGATAACCGACCACATCCGGTGGAGTTTTGCCGCCGCCAGATCACAACGGTATATGTGAGACGGGTTGCCATGAAGGTGACTTGTGGCTGACGGCGGCGCCGAACCAGCGCAGCTGGTTCGCTCCCCTCTCGCGTGGACAGGAGCCAGCAGCCCTTAGAACAACCCCTGCTGGCTCCCCGTCGCAGGCGTGAGCCCCAGGTGGCGGAACGCCCGGGCGGTGCCCTGGCGACCGCGGGGGGTTCGTTGCAGGAGGCCCTCCTGGAGGAGGTACGGCTCGTAGACGTCCTCGATCGTGTCGGCTGACTCCCCCACCGCGTCGGCGAGGGTGCCGAGGCCGACCGGTCGGCCCTCGAAGGTCTCGCACAACACCCGCAGGAGCTTGCGGTCGAGCTCGTCCAGGCCGGCGGAGTCGACCTCGAGGAGCGTCAGGGCCTCCTCGGCGACGGCGGGGTCGATCCTGTCGTGGCCGCGCACCTGGACCACGTCGCGTACGCGGCGTAGCAGCCGGTTGGCGATGCGCGGTGTGCCGCGGGACCGGCGGGCCAGGGTGGCGGCGCCCTCCGGGTCGATCGCGACATCGAGTAGTCCTGCCGAGCGGACGATGATCTCTGAAAGCTCGTCCGGCTTGTAGTAGTCCAGGCGCTCGACGACGCCGAACCGATCGCGCAGCGGTCCGGCCAGCAGGCCGCTTCGAGTGGTGGCGCCCACCAGCGTGAACCTGGGGAGGTCCAGTCGCAGCGTCCGTGCCGACGGGCCCTGCCCCAACATCACGTCGAGCTGGTAGTCCTCCATCGCCGGGTAGAGGGTCTCCTCGATCGAGCGGTTGAGGCGGTGAATCTCGTCGATGAACAGGATGTCGTGCTCACCGAGCTGGGTCAGCACCGCTGCAAGGTCGCCCTTCTTCTCGAGGACGGGGCCGCTGGTCTGGTGAAAGCCCACCTCCATCTCGGCCGCCAGGATGGATGCGAGCGACGTCTTCCCCAAGCCGGGGGGACCGGCAAGGAGCACGTGGTCAAGCGCCTCGCCCCGCTGCTTGGCGGCCTGCAGGAAGATGGCGAGCTTCTCCTTGACCGCGGGCTGTCCGATGAACGCCGCCAGGGTCCTGGGACGAAGCGAACGATCGAACTCGTCCTCGCCGGGAACGTCCGTGGGGTCCTGCAAGCGTTCGTCGCTCACCGGCGCAACCTGGCGAGGCCGTGGCGCAGAAGCTCCTCAGCCGACGCGCCGGCGGGCGCGTCCGACAGAGCGGCCTCGGCCTCCTCCTGCCGGAACCCAAGGCCGACGAGGCCGTCGCGCGCGGAGATGAACGTATCGGCGCCGGTTGAGCCCCGGCCGCCGCTGTTGACGGCGACGAGCTCGCCGACCTTGCCGCGAAGTTCAAGAACCACGCGTTCGGCGGTGCGTTTGCCGACGCCCGAGGCGAGCTGAATCTTGGCGACGTCGCCGCGGGCGACCGCCAGGCGAAGGCCATCGGGGTCGTCGACCCCGCAGATGGCAAGGCCCATCCGCGGCCCGACGCCGCTGACCGAGATGAACGCCTCGAAGAGCCCACGTTCGGCGGACGTTGCGAACCCGTACAGGTCGAGGGCGTCTTCACGGACCACGAGGTAGGTGGTCAGGGAGACCTCCTGCCCGACCGGAGGCAAGTCGCGCGACGTCGTCGCGGAGCAGCGCACGAGCAGGCCGACGCCGCCGACTTCGACCACGACGGCATCCGCCTCGACCGCGGTCAGGCGTCCACGTACGGAACGGATCACAAGAGCGAGGCTACTGCGCCTTGCGGATGGCGGCCCGCAGCGGCTCGCGGTGCAGGAAGCAGATGGCGGCGGCGATCGCATCGGCGGCGTGGTCGCTCGGCGCCTCGTGCCGGGCGAGCCGCGCGACCATCGCCCGCACCTGCTCTTTGTCGGCCCGACCGCTGCCGGTGACGGCGAGCTTGATCTCGGTCGGTGGGTACTCCACGACCTCCACCCCGGCGTTGGCGATCGCGACGAGCAGCGCACCCCGGGCCTCGGCCATTCCCATCGCCGCCTTGCTGACCGGGTGGATGAACCACGACTCGACCGCCGCGCCGCGCACGTTGTGCTCGGCGATGACCCCGGTGACCCCGTCGAAGAGCGCACGCAGACGCTCGGAGTGCGCCGTGCGCGGGCTCGTTTTGAACGTCCCGGACGCGATGACCCGCAGGCTCGACCCAGACCGCTCCACAAGCGCCCATCCGGTCGAAGCAAGACCTGGGTCGATACCGAGGATCATCCCGTCAAGCCTAGTAGCAACCTCGGAACCCGCCGCACAAGGCCTCTCGGTTCTCGCCAAGTGTGACGAGAAATACACAAATGGCCGTCATTGCACTGGCCAAGTGACCGTACGCGCGATCGATTGCCCAGGCGCGGACAGTGTGCGTGGCCGCGAAGGCGCGCTGGCGACCCTCCCGGAACCCGGCCAGGTGTGACATCGACGACACAAGTGGCCATGGCGGCAATAGCCAAATGGCAGTTCTTGCACCCGGGAAACGCCGTCGTACTTGCAAGGGGGACCAGCTAGCCGGCGACGGCCTCCAGGACCTCTTCGCTGATGTCGAAGTTGGCGTAGACGTCCTGGACGTCGTCGTTGTCCTCGAGCGCGTCGACCAGGCGCAGGAGCTGCCGCGCCTCCTTCTCGTCGGGCTGGACGGTCGTCTTGGGGACCATCGTGAGCTCGGACGAGACGTACGCGATGCCTGCCGCGTCCAGGCCCTGCCGCACGACCATCAGCTCGGTCGGCTCGGTCGTGATCTGCCACTGGCTGCCGTCCTCGGTGATGTCCTCGGCTCCGGCCTCGAGCGCAAGCTCCATCAAGGAGTCCTCGTCGATGCCCTCGCGGTCGATGAGGATGATGCCCTTGCGGTCGAACTGCCATGCCACGCTGCCGGGGGTCCCGAGCGACCCGCCGTTCTTGGTGAAGATGAACCGGACGTCGCTGGCGGCGCGATTGCGGTTGTCCGTGAGGATGTTGCAGATGATCGCCACGCCGCCGGGGCCGTACCCCTCGTAGAGGATCGCCTCGTAGGCCTCCCCGTCGCCGCTGCCCGCACCGCGCTGGATGGCGCGCTCGATGTTGTCCTTGGGCATCGATGCGTCCCGCGCCTTCTGGACGGCGGTCGCGAGGGTCGCATTCGACTCCGGGTCGCCGCCACCCTCCTTGGCCGCGACGATGATCGCCCGAGACAGCTTCGAGAAGAGCTGGCCGCGCTTGGCGTCAGCGGCGCCCTTCTTGCGCTTGATCGTGGCCCACTTACTGTGCCCTGACACGAACCGCACCTCCTGATGCGTCGACTGCCGCACTGCGCGCGACGGATGCCCGCACCATGTCCATGAACAGCGCGTGGACGCGCCGGTCGTCCGTGAACTCCGGATGGAACGCCGTCACGAGCATGCTCCCCTGACGTGCCGCCACCGGGTGCCCCCGGACCTCGGCGAGGATCTCGACATCGGAGCCGTGCTCCTCGATCCATGGCGCGCGGATGAAGACCGCCCGCATCGGCACCTCGCCCATGACCGGTATCTTCAGGTCGGTCTCGAACGAGGCCACCTGACGTCCGAACGCGTTGCGGCGCACGACGGTGTCCATGCCGCCGATCAACGCCTGCCCGCCTAAGGTCGTCCCGCCGGCGAGCATGATCATCCCCGCACAGGTGCCGAACACCGGAAACCCCGCGTCGACCAGCTGACGTATCCGCTCCAGCAGGTCCGAGCGTCCCGCCACAAGGCCGATTGTCGTGCTCTCGCCGCCCGGGATCACGAGGCCGTCCAGGCCCTCGAGCTGATCGGTCACGCGCACCTGGCGGGTGTCCGCGCCGACCGCCCGCAGTGCATCCTCGTGCTCGGTGAACGCGCCTTGGACGGCAAGGACCCCGACCTGCGGCCGACCGATCATGAGCCTCGGACGTGCAGCAGTTGGCTGGTGCTGAGCGTCTCCATCCCGATCCCGACCATAGCCTCGCCAAGGCCGCTCGACACGCGTGCCAGCACCTCGGGGTCCTGGAAGTGCGTGACCGCTTCGACGATCGCACGGGCTCGCGGCGCAGGGTCCTCGCTCTTGTAGATGCCGCTGCCGACGAAGACACCGTCGGCTCCCAACTGCATCATCAGGGCCGCGTCCGCAGGTGTTGCCACGCCCCCCGCCGAGAAGTTGACGACGGGCAGCCGGGCGTCACGGGCGACCTGCGCGACAAGGTCATGCGGGGCGCGGAGTTCCTTGGCGGCGGCGTAGAGCTCGTCCGAGGACATCGACGACAACCGGGCGATCTCTCCGCGGATCGTGCGCATGTGGCGGACGGCCTCGACCACGTTGCCGGTACCGGCCTCGCCTTTGGTGCGGATCATTGCCGCGCCCTCGGCGATGCGGCGAAGCGCCTCGCCCAGGTCGATTGCGCCGCAGACGAACGGCACCGTGAATGCGTGCTTGTCGACGTGATGTGCCTCGTCAGCCGGCGTCAGGACCTCGCTCTCGTCGATGTAGTCGACCTCGAGCGCCTGCAGGATCTGGGCCTCGACGAAATGCCCGATGCGGCACTTGGCCATGACCGGGATCGTGACCGCCTCCTGGATTGCCCGGATGACGGTCGGGTCGCTCATGCGTGCAACGCCGCCGGCGGCGCGGATGTCGGCGGGGATGCGCTCGAGCGCCATCACGGCGTTCGCGCCGGCGTCTTCGGCGATGCGCGCCTGCTCGGCGGTGGTGACGTCCATGATGACGCCGCCCTTGAGCGTCTGGGCGAGGCCCGACTTGACACGCATGGTGCCGGTGCGCCCGTCGGTGGGCGTCTGATCCTGCGACAAGCTCGTGCTCCCTGACTCGACGGCCGTGCCGGCAATTGTAACCGACCGCCCCCAACCGCCGTGGCGACCGTTGACGGTCACCGAATCAGGCGCCAGGAGACATGTGCGGAAGGTCAGCCGACGGCCGTCAGCTGGCGCGTCGGGGTCGCCGCCGGTGCCAGGCCGTCGGCCAGGGCCTGGGCGACCGCGATGAACGCCACAAGGCCGGGGGCACCGCCACGCTCATCCGCCGGCACGACCAGCGAGACGGGTGCGCGAGCGACCGGGGACAGGCTCGAGTCGACAAGGGACACCGCGGGAATCCCCGCCACTTTGGCAGCTTGAAGGGCAGCATCGGCGACGGTGGTCTCTCGGCCGACTGCAACGGCAAGGACCGCTGCGGTGCGCTCCAGGGCTCCCAACCGAGCGCGAAAACGTGGCTCCAGGCTCTCGATGACGAGCACCGCCCGTCCGGCTCGCTCGATGCGTTCCTCGATCAGCGCGATCACCGGGCGGGCGTGGCCCTCTCCGGCCAGCACCAACGGACTCCGTCCGGCGAGCGTGGCCGCCAGCGGACCGACACCGTCACGCCCGAGGCGCGCGAGCGCATCGTCGAGCGCCAGGTGATCGGCGGCAAAGACCTGCTCCAGCCCTTCGCCACCAGCGAACAGGCCGAGTTGACCGGCACGCCGGGGTGGCAGCGCCGGACGCTGCGCGGCACGCACGGTGCGCTGAAGCTCTGGATATCCCGCGTAGCCGAGCGCTTGCGCGAAACGCACGACGGTCGCGGGGCTGCAATGAGCCGAGTGGGCGACCTCGTGTGCCGACATCAACGGCAGCTCCGCGAGGTGGTCTACGAGATAGCGGGCAAGGGCCTGCTGCGCCGGACTGAACGTCTCGTAGTCACGGCGGAGGCGCTCCGCGAGGGTGTGGGCGTCTGGTGGCATCGCGGAGTTGGTTCGACGTCAACCCCCCGCGCCCTTCTCACCTGCGTAAGAAGCGCACAGCCGCATGGGCGTGCACCGTGCGCTCGTCGGTCAGGTCAGGTCGCGCACGGTGCTCGTCGACGATATCCGCGACACGTGCGGCACGCCGCTGCGACGACTCCGCGGCTCACTCCGCCGGCGACGGGACGCCGAGGTGGCGTGTGAACCAGGCGATGGCGAGCCGCGCGACCTGCTCGAGCGTGCCCGGCTCGTCAAACAGGTGCGCGGCGCCTGGGACGATCTCGAGCGCGGCCTCGCAGCGCAGCTGTGCGAGGGCTTCGCGGTTGAGCTCGATCACGACCCGGTCGAGGCCGCCGACGATGAGCATTGTCGGGGAGCGCACGTCGGCGAGCCGCGGCGCCGCGAGGTCGGGGCGCCCGCCGCGCGAGACGACCGCCTTGACGTCGGCGCCGAGGTCTGCCGCCGCCCACAGCGCGGCGCCCGCCCCGGTGCTCGCGCCGAAGTAGCCGAGCCCGAGGGTCGCGTTGCCGGGCTGCTCGCGCACCCAGCGCGTCGCCTCGCCGAGCCGCTCGGCGAGGAGCATGATGTCGAAGACGTTCGCGCGCTCGCGTTCCTCCGCGAGCGTGAGCAGGTCGATGAGCAGCGTCGCGAGTCCAGCGCGGTTCAGCGCCGCAGCGACCTCTCGGTTGCGCGGGCTGTGACGGCTCGAGCCGCTGCCGTGCGCGAACACGACGAAGCCTGATGCGCGCTCGGGGACGGCGAGGTCGCCGATGATCTGCCCGCCGCCGGGGAGCGGGATCCGCACCTCGCTGCGCGTCTGCGGGTCCGCTGCGCCTGTCCGTCTGGGCGCGATGGGCCTCGCCTCGGCTGCATCCGCCGTCGCGGTCTCCGCCAGGAGGGCGTTCACCTCCGCGTCGGTGGTCTGCCCGAAGTCCTCGTACCAGTCGTTGATCGCCCACATCAACTCGGGCGTCGACAGGCAGACGACCGCGTCGCACTCGGGCCCGAGCGCGTCGATCGTCTCCGGCGCGCCGACGGGGACGGCGAGGACGATCCGCTCGGGGTCGCGTGCGCGCAGCGCCCGAAGCGCGGCGCACGCGGTGCCGCCCGTCGCGAGGCCGTCGTCGACGAGGATCACCGTCTTCCCCGTGACATCGAGCGGGGCTCGTTCGCCGCGGTAGCGCCGCAGCCGCTCCTCCATCTCGCGCTGGGCGCGCTGCGTGGCCCGCTCGATCTCCTCCGGGCTGAGTTGCGGCGAGCGCAGCGAGAAGTCGTTGAGGACGCGGACGCCGCCCTCGGCGATCGCGCCCAGGCCGCGCTCGGGGTTCCCGGGCGCGCCGATCTTCTGCACGATGAGGACGTCGAGTGGAGCGCCCAGCGCTCGGGCGACCTCGAATGCGATCGGCACGCCGCCACGTGGGAGGCCGATCACGACGGGATGCTCGGCGGCAAACGGTTGCAGCCGCGCACCAAGCTGGCGACCGGCGTCGCGGCGGTTGCGGAACATTCGCGTCGCCATCAGGACGGGAGGTTACGAGGTTCGGGGCGGACGGTCGTGCACGGGAACTGCTCCTTCCGGGGCCGCCGTCCCGTTCGCCTTGTCCGACTGGCGCGCCATCGTTGCGGCCTCTGGGCTTCCAGGAGGCGGCCACATCAGGTCCTGCGGCTCCAGGGTGGAGAGATCGACCGCCGCATCGTCGGCCGCGCGCTGGGCGTGGGCCGCGACGGCGTCCTCGAACAGGTTGCGCACCTCACGGGCGTTGCCGAAGTTCGAACCCTGGTTGGCGATCATCATCGCGCAGACCTCGACAAGACGCGACCCTGCCGGGGCTGACAGCGTGTAGTCGTACCTGGCCGCCATGAGCCGAAAGATCTCAGCGAGCTCGTCTGCCGTGTAGGCGGTGAACTGCAGGATCGTCGGGAAGCGGCTACGAAGCCCGGGGTTGCTGTCGAGCATCCGCCGCATCGGGGCGTCGTACCCCGCCAGGATGGCGGCGAGCCGCTCGCGCTCGTCCTCCATGCGCTTGAGGAGCGCGGCGATGGCCTCCTGCCCGAAGTCCTGGTCCCCGCCGACCCCGAGCGCGTACGCCTCGTCGACGAACAGCACCCCGTCGAGCGCCTGCTGGACGATCGCGTCGACCTTGATCGCGGTCTGCCCGACGTATCCGGCGACGAGTCCCGAGCGGTCGGTCTCGACGAGGTGCCCGGAGTCCAGTACGCCGAGCCCACGATAGATCCGTCCGATCAGACGGGCCACGGTTGTCTTGCCCGTGCCCGGTGGGCCGACGAACACGAGATGCAACCCCATTTCCGGGACTTTCTTGCCCGCCGCCTTACGGCGCGCCTGAACGGCAAGGACGTCGACGAGCCGGTCGACCTCGCCTTTGACGTGCGTCAGACCGACGAGCCCCTTCAGCTCCGCCATCGCGGCGTTGAGCTCTCCCGTGCGCTCATCCGGGGTCAGCTCCGGACCGCCCGCCGCACCCTGGATCCCGTGGCGCGACGTCCCGGCCGCCGCGGCGCGCGCTGCGTCGCCCTGTCCGGATGCTCGCAACGCATCGGCCCACTCACGGCGGACCGCTGCGGTCACATCGGGATCGACAGGCCGGCTCCCCGCGGCAGCCGCGACCGCTCGTCCCAGGAGGTCGGATGCGCCGGCATGCTCACCGCTCTCGGTCAGCACCGCGGCAAGCAGCCGCATGGCCCGCACCGTCGCCCAATGGGCGCCGCGAAGGCGATCGGTGAGTTCGACGCCCTCTCCGAGCGCAACCCGCGCGCCCGCCAGGTCTCCTGCCGAGTAACGGGCGCTGCCGAGATCCGCAAGCCATCCGGCGGCCAACAGGTCCATCCGTCCCGCCATGCGCGCCTCGGTGACCGCCGTCGTCAGCAGATCTGCCGCCGCGACGGCATCGCCCTTGGCCGCCGCCAACTGCCCTCGCATCCGTACCACCACGGCCGACGTGACCGGATCCGTCGTGCCCCGGCCAAGCCGCTCAACGATCGCCTCGGCCTCGCCGAGCCGGTCGGACGTGATCGCACGGTCGAAGGCGTCGGTCAGGACGTTGAGTCGTTCGCGTGACAATTCAGAGGTCTCGTTCGGTCGCGGAGGGGCCAGTCTACGAGAGCCCGTTCGGGCGCTCAGTCGCTGCCGCGTATCATTGGTGAGTGCCCTCCCCCGCAATGAACGGGCCCCTCGCGGTCACATGGAGCCGCATCCTTGCCATCCCGGGGCTCATGGTGCTGCTCCTGATCGACGAGGACGCGCTGCCGGGCGGCAGGTGGTGGGCGTTCGCCCTGTGGGTTGCCGCCGTCCTCACCGACTGGGTGGACGGGCGCATGGCCCGTTCGCTCGGCCAGGTGACGGTACTCGGCACGTTCCTTGACAGCCTTGCCGACAAGCTCCTGGTCAGCGCCGCCCTGGTCGCGCTGATCGAAACCGGCGACATCAGCGCATGGGCGTCGATGATCATCATCAGCCGTGAGTTCGCGGTCACCGGCCTTCGCCTGGTCGCTGCCAGCGAGGACCTGATCATCCCGGCAAGCCGTCTCGGCAAGTGGAAGATGGTCAGCCAGAGCGTGGCGTTGGGATGGATCATCGCGCCGGGAGGACCCGTGATCGTCGAGGACATCCTGCTCTACGTCGCGCTCTTCTTGACCGTGCTCTCAGGCGCCTACTACTTCATCATGGCGCGCCGGCGGCTCTTTGGCGGAACGCGCCCGGACTCAAAGACGCTCGGGCGCCTGTGAACGAGCTCTTCGCACTGTGTGTCGGGTACCTGCTCGGCTCGATCCCGTTCGGATATCTGGCGGGCCGGCTGAAGGGGGTCGACCTCCGCACCCTCGGCAGCGGCAACATCGGGGCGGCGAACGCATTTCGCAACCTGGGCCGGGCGTGGGGCATCGCCGTGATGGCGGGCGACATCGGCAAGGGCGTGGCCGGGGCGTTGATCGGGCGCTGGTTGACCGACGATCCGTGGCCGATCTTCGTCGGCGCCGCGGTCATGCTCGGCGCGATCTTCCCGGTCTGGTTGCGCTTCCGCGGCGGCAAGGGGGTGGCCGCGGGCGGTGGCGTCATGATCGGCCTGTTCCCGATCGTCGGCCTGTGCCTGCTTCCGCTGTGGCTCCTGATCGTGCTGCTCACGCGGATCACGTCGCTCGCCAGCATCCTGACGGCCCTTGCGTTCACGCCCCTGGCGCTGGCGTTCGGCTACTCGTGGCCGTACCTCGTGCTGGCCGGCGCCATGTCGCTGCTCGTCCTCATACGCCATCGCGCGAACATCGGGCGCCTGCTGGCCGGCAAGGAGGCGCGCATCGAGCTTCGCAAGAAACCGCAGCGCACACCGGCTGCAACACCCCCACCCGGTCCACGTGCCTGATTCGGCAGCGGTCTTTGTGACAGGCGGTACCGGGTTCGTCGGCGAGGCCATCCTGTCGCGCCTCCTGGCCGACGGCCGCAGCGTCCGGGCCCTGACCCGAAGCGACGACGGCGCCGCGCGCCTGAAAGCCTGGGGGGCGGAGCCGGTCCGCGGGGACATCCTCGACCCAGCGAGCCTGCGGGCGGCGATGGACGGATGCGACATCGTCTACCACGTCGCGGGCCTCAACGCGTTCTGCCTGCCGGACCCGTCGCAGCTGTATCTGATGAACGTGACCGGAACGCTCAACGTCGTCCGGACAGCCGGCGCAGCCGGCGTGCGCCGCATCGTCGCGACATCGTCGGCGGCGACCATCGGCGAGCCGAAGGGCACGATCGGTCGTGAGGACTCCCCGCACCGCGGATCGTTCCTCTCACACTACGAGCAGTCCAAGTGGCAGGCCGAGGGGGAGGCGCTCACCGCCGCCGCCGTTGCGGGCGTGGAGCTGGTGAGCGTCAACCCGGCGTCGGTCCAGGGCCCGGGTCGCACCCGCGGGACCGCCAAACTGCTCCTGGGATACCTCAACGGCACCCTGAGGGCCGTGATCGACTCACGCATGAGCGTCGTAGACATCGCAGACTGCGCCGAAGCCCACATTCTGGCCGAGCGCCACGGCGTCGCGGGCGAGCGCTACCTCGTGTCGGGCGTCACCTTGACCGTTCGCGAGGCGATCGCGGTCATGGGCAGGGTCGCCGGCATCGAAGATGTTCCGCGTGTCCTCCCCGCTCCCGCGGCGATGGCGACCGCGACCGCCATCGGGGCGATCGGCCGATTGCGTCGCCGACGTGCCCCGTTCTGTCGCGAGATGATGCGGACGTTGCTGCACGGTCACGCCTATGACGGGACGCGCGCGACCCGTGAGCTGGGTCTGCGCTACACGCCGTTCGGCGACACCCTGGTCCGCACGCTCGCCTGGTACCGGGACAACGGGTTCATCACCCGCCCGCTCCCTGGTAGCCCGCCGACCGCTGAGGTCTGAGCTCCACGATGGGTCCCACCCCCACGCGCATCTCGAGGCGCCGGATGTCCGACGGGCGCCCCCGGAAGACCACGTAGAGCGACGACGCGCCCTGCTGCGGGACGAACGGAGCCGGCGCCGGCAGCTCCTGCTTCCTTCCCGTCGCATCCGGACGGATCACGGTGGCGCGCGCGAGACGCTGGACGCGTCCGTTTGGTCGCGTGACGAACAGGGCCGGGATCGGCTGCAGCTCTGGTGAGCGGTTGACGATGCTGACGACCCCGACCGACCAGGCGGCCGGCGTGTCGAGCGCGGCCCGCACCGCCTGGGTGGTCGGGTCGTACGCACCGAAATCCACGGACACGCCGATGCCGGATTCGTCGCTGCCGGCGAACCGACCGGTGACCTCTGACGGGCCCGGCAACGTCGCCTGGTCACCACCGCAGCCGGCGACGCCGACGACGAGGGCGGTGCACACCACGAGGCCGATCCCGGTGCGCATGTTCACGGGGCGCCCAGGCGCGTGACCGCATCAGCCAGGTCCTGCCGATCGGTCAGCACGGCGGCAAACAGGTCGCCCGATGCGGCCACCCGAGCCGCCACCGCGCCCATCGTCAGACGGGTGGCATCGAGTCCGGCCGCGACCTCGTCCCACAGTAGAGGTGTCGACACCGTGGCTCCCGGGACCGGACGGACGCTGTACACGCTCGCGATCGTCTTGCCGTAGCCGTTTTGGTTGGCATCGACGTAGATCCGGCGGCCCCTGCGCGCGATCAGCGTCTCGACCGTCACCAGTTCCGGCCGTCGAGCGACCATGCGCTGCGCGATCACCTGCGCGAACAGCCGCACCGACTCATGGGGCACCGGCGCGATCGGTACGAGCACGTGAATCCCGCGTGATCCCGACGTCTTGGGGTATCCGCGAAGACCGACGCGCTCGAGCTCGTCCCGGACGAGCAGGGCGGCATCGATGACGGCATCGAACGTCACGCCCGCAGCCGGGTCCAGGTCGAACAGCACGTAGTCGGCGTCAGCGGCGGCCGCGGCATGTGCATGCCAAGGGTTCAGGTCGATGCACCCCAGGTTCACGACCCACAGGAGCGACAGCGCGTCGTCGACGACGACGTACGTCGCCGTGTCATCGCCCTTTTGCATCGTCACGCGGTTGATCCAGTCGGGGGCCGTGTCGGGGATCTGGTGCTGGAAGAAGAACGGCTGGTCCCACCCGTTGGGGTAGCGCTTGAGCACCAAGGGGCGTCCTGACAGATGCGGCACGAGCACCGGCGCCATGCGGGCGTAGTGATCGAGCAGATCTCCCTTGGTGATCGCCTCGGCCGGCCAGAAGGTCTTGCCGAGGTTGGTCAGCCGAGCCTCCCGTTCGCCGTCGCGCACCCGAAGCTCCCCGCGGGTGACGTCCAACACCGGCGCAGGACGCTCCGGAGGCTCTTCCTCGACGAGGCCCCGGAAGACGGGCGCGCGCATGAGCCCGTCATCGGTCCATTCCCCGTACGCGGCTCGGCATGCGATCTCAGGACGGACCCAGAGGGCAGGCGCGCTGTCGGGGGGTACCCGGGTGAACGGGCATCCGCCGGTGGTCAATCGATCGAGCCGACGGCGAAGCTCACGGGATCCGGCGTCGGTGAACCCGGATCCCACCCGCCCGACGTACGTGAGGCCTTCGTCGGACTGCTGGCCCACGAGCACCGCCGCGATCCCGCCGTGCCGCGAGCCCTCACCCTCGATATATCCGCCGATGACGGCCTCCAGCTCGTGGCGCACCTTGATCTTGCGCCAGTCGGGGCTGCGGCGCCCGGGTTGATACGAGCTCGCGATCCGTTTGGCCACGATGCCCTCGCCGCCGCGCGCGGCGATCGCATCGAAGAGGGCACGACCCTCACCCCGCAAATCATCGGGCGCGATGACCAGTGGCGGCCCCTCCGGCGACAGCACGGCCGAAAGTCGCGCGCGACGCCGCTGCCAGGGCTCGTCCAGCAGCCATGTCCCGTCGATGTACAACACGTCGAACACCACGAACGTGACTGCACCGCGTCCGGTCTGCAGGTCCTGGAACACCGCGCGGCCCTGGTCGTCCAGGGCGGCGACCTCGCCGTCCAGGACCACCTCCTGGGCGAGCGTCGCCCGGCGAAGGTCACCGAGTGTCGGATACGACGCCGTCATGTCACGTCCCGAACGACTGCGAAGCTGTGACCCGTCAGGGCCCACGAACGCGAGTGCCCTGTAGCCGTCCCACTTGATTTCGAAGGCCCAATCGGGGTCGTTGAACGCCCCGTCCCAGGACGAGGCGGTCATCGGACGCAGCTCGCGAAACCTTCCCATCGGGTCGGGTGGACCCGCCACGCCGCGCGTGGAGCGAAACACGAGCCACTCCTCCCGGCCCCGCCTGCCGCCGGTGCGCACGAGGTGATATTCGCCCTCCACGAGAGACCCGCGCAGCACGATCTTGAGCTCCGAGTCATTCGCGGCGAGCAGATCGAACGATCCCTGATCCCAGATCGTCATGCGTCCGGCGCCGTACGCCCCGGCTGGGATGACGTCCGCGAACGTCAGGTACTCGAGGGGGTGATCCTCGGTCCGCATCGCCAGGCGCTTGACGCCCTCTCGCAACGGCACGCCCTTCGGAACTGCCCACGAGGCGAGGGTCCCGTCGATCTCCAGGCGTAGGTCGTAGTGAAGCGCGCGCGCGTCGTGGCGCTGGATCACGAACCGGGGACGGGCGCCGCTCGTTTGGACATCGGATGGCGCCGGTTCGGGCGTCGTCGCAAAATCACGTTTGCGCCGGTAGTCCTCGAGTGGCGTGTCATCTGACGGGCCTGGGCTCACGGGCGCCGGAACGTCTCCAGGATTCCGCGCTGCCACCGCGACGTCTGCTCGGGCGATTGCAGGTGGTGGGGTGGCGTGACCCAGAGCCGATCCACCAGTCCGGTGTACTGGAGGGCTCGTTGCCGAACCTGCTCCGGTGTGCCCGCGGCCGCGAACTGATCGGTCATCTCGTGACCGACCGCATCGGCCAGCCGCGCGTCGCCACCGTCCATGAACGCGCGCCGGATCCCATCCAGGCGACCGTCGAATCCATGTGCCTGGAAGAGCGGCTCGTAGGTCTTGACCGTCGCGTAGAAGCCCACCGTGCAGGCCGCGGCCTGCCGCGCGGCCTGTGGATCGTCGGCGCTCGCGGCCACGACGAGTCCGCCCGCCACCTTGGGTCTGATGCGGCCGGCCCGCTGCGCACCGGCCTCGATCAGGGGCAGCAGGTGCTCGCCCAACCAGTCCGCAGTTGTGATGGGGTGGTCCAGAAAGCCGTCGGCGACCTCGCCCGCAAGGCGCGCCATGCCCGGCATGACGGCTGCCAGCCACACCGGGATGCGGTCGCGCGTGGCGGTGAGGTTCCTGCGGTAGCCCGCGACGTGGATGTCGACGTAGCGACCTTCGGACCGTGCGTCGCGCCCGGCGGCGAGCGCCGACACGATCTCCCGAAACGCGGCGATGTGGTCCCGCATCCGCGGCACGGGCGGATCGTAGGCAGAGACCGCGTGCCAGCGCTCGTTGAGGCGCCGAACCCCCGCTCCCAGGCCCAGCACCATCCTGCCGCCGGAGAGCTCATCCAGGTCCAAAGCCTCGAGCGCCAGAACGAACGGGCTCCGGGTGAACGCCAGCGCGATCCCGGTCGCGATCTCGATGCGCTCGGTCGCGGCCGCCGCGATCGCCAGGGGGATCGTGGCAGAGCGATACAGCTCCGGCGCCCACAGGCACGCAAACCCGGCCGCCTCGGCGTCGTGCGCCAGAGCGCCGATCTCGGCGGGCGAGGCGCCCACCAGCTCCGCGTCGACAGGGAACGGAATCACGTGTGCGAGTATCCCAGTCCATGCAACCCCTCGCTCGGCTGGTCGATGAGCTTCGCACGAACGCCGTAGCCAACCTCGTCATCGGCGACGCCGTGCTCCTCGTCGCGGCGTTTCGCGCCGATCACCCCGGTCGCGCCGTCGCGCTTTTCGCCGCCGTCTCCGTCGTGTTGGCGATTGTCAGTGGTCGGTTTGGACCCAACGGCCGCACCCGGCGCGATGTCGCGCGAGCCGGCCACCCTCCGGCAGGAGCGGTCCTTGAGCCTGGGGCACTGACACGTCGACGGACCCTGGTCGGGTTGGCGCCCGTGGCAGTCGTCCTGGGCGTCCTGATCGCGATCGCTCCGGAGAGTGCAGCAGTGATCGCCGGCGTGCCCGCCGGTGTCGGCGCGGGGGACCTGTGGATGCTCGGGTGGCTTCGCTCCTTTGAGCGCACCAGCGACGACGCCGTCCTGCGTGAGACGGGGAAGTCGCCGTTCGTCTTCGGCAACCGCGCCGTCTACACCCTGCCCAGAAACGACGTGACCGACCCGACGTAAGCCTCGGTTTCGGCGAGCAAGCCTCGGCTCGTCACAGAGCCCAGACCCTGGTAGTACGACGCGATCGCAAGCTTGCGTGAACCGGTCTGTCGCTGCAGGTACCCCAGGTAGGCGACACCGGCCTCGATGTTGTCCGATACGTCATACGGGTTGAGCGAGCGTCCGAGCAAGGTCTGGCCGATCCACGCGGCGGTCCCCGGCATCAGCTGCATGACGCCGATCGCGCCGGCGCTGGAGCGGGCGCCCTGCCACCAGCCGCTCTCCTGCCACGCGAGGGCGCGAACGAGCGCGACATCGAGACCGTGGCGGGCGGCGTGACTCGCCATGATCGACGCGACCGCGGCCTTCGAGGGGTGCGTGCCCCACCCGCTCCCCGCCGCGGTGATGCGTGGCAGCGAACCGCCCGACGGGGCGCCGGAGGTTCCCGGCACGCGCAGCCGGGTACCGACGGCGACGAGGTTGGGGTCTTGGATGCCGTTGGTGCGTGCCAGCGCTGTCGCGCTCGTCCCGAACCTGGTCGCGATCCCGCTCAGCGTGTCGCCGGTCTGCACGGTGTAGCTGCCGGCGCCGCCGACCCGTGTCGCCTGAGGCGCGTCGCCAACGGTGGCGAGGCGAAGGCGCGTTCCGGCGATGATCGTGTGGGCGCTGCCCAAGCCGTTCTGACGCACGATCGAGCCGATACTCACCCCGAAGCGCGCGGCGATCGCGCTGAGCGTGTCACCCGACCGCACCGTGTAGGTCCCCGACGTCGTCGCACCCGACCCGCGCGATCCCGAGCCCCGCAGGCCTGCGGGTACGGTCAACGTCCGACCGACTGACAGCAGGTCAGCGTTTCGGATGCCGTTGGCCCTGGCCAGTGCGGTGGCGCTGACACCGTGCCGCGCAGCGATCGCGCTCAGCGTGTCACCGTGCTGTACGGAGACGCGCAGCGCCGCCGACGCCGACGCCGCACACGCGAACACCGCGAGCAATGCGACGGTCGCGAGCGGCCTGGACCAGCAGGTCGGGACAAGTCGTTTCACGTCCATGTACCGGAGTCTTCGTCACCGGGATGCGTTTGGGGAGACCCCCCCGGTCCCCCCTGGCCTCCCTCGATTTTCGAGGCGCCTCCCTCCGATTGTTCCGACCCCCTCCCCCACGATGAATGCCCTGCATAACGTCACCTTCTCTCGCCGGTGCAACAGAGTAGGATCGTTGCATGGCTGTGAACCCACCGTTTCAGATCGTCGTATTCAGCGACTACCTCTGACCGTTCTGCCACGTCGCACGGGCGCGTGTGGAGTGGCTGCGGCGCCAGTTGGGCGCCCACGTGGAGTGGTTTCCGTACCACCTGCACCCCGAGTACCCACCTGACGGGATCCTTCGAGCGACCCTGCTTGAGCGCTACGGCGACCATTTCGCAACGGCGGTGCGGTCGATGGCCGAGGAGGCGGGCCTTCCGTTCAACCCACACCCCGAACGGGTCCCGAACACCCGAGCCGCGCTCGAGCTGACGGAGTGGGCACGGGCGCAGAGCCCGGAGGCGCACGAGCTGCTTCATGACCGCCTGATGGACGCGTACTGGGTAGAAGGCCGCGACATCACCGGATGGGACGTGTTGGGCCCCTGCGTCGCCGACGTCGGACTCGATCCGGACGTTGCACGGGACGCCGTCACATCGGACGCATTCGCCGAGCCCGTCGATGCCTGGACCGGGTGGGCCCAGTCACACGGAATCTCGGCGATCCCGGCGTTCGTGTTCGAACAACGGGTGCTGGTGAGCGGTGCGATGCCCACAGACGTTCTCGAGCGTGCTGCCCGTCAGGCAAGTCAAATCACGGCGGGGGAAGGTTGACGAGCACCCCGACGACGACGAGGAGCGCGGCCGCCATGGCGATCTCGGCGGCGACGCTGATTCGCAGGGCCTGACCGGCGCCCCCGTCGGTCTCGCGTAACCCGAGGGCCGCGCGTTCGAGACGGGGATGGAGCACGAGGCGGTTGTACGCCCCACCGACAAGGAGCACAGCGAACACGATCAGCTTGACGAGCAGTGCTTGCCCGTACCCGGTGTCGACCAGGTCGGCCACTGCGGTGAGCTCGGTAATCGCCCGGTAGACGCCCGTGACGACCAGGGTTCCCACACACGCGATCGCCACCGCTGAGAAACGCACCACAACAGCCGCGCTGAAGCGCGTCGCATCGACGGCCTCGAGTCCTCGCCGTGCGTTCGGAACGATGGCGAGCAGTGCGGCGAGCCCGCCGAGCCAGATCCCTGTGGCCCACAGGTGGAGCGTGTCGATGCCGACGCCGATGACCGCGTCCGTCCCCGACGACGCATGGCCGGCCCACGAGATCGCGGCGGCCGCGACCGCAAGCGGGATCGCCGCCGCGTACCCCCATCCGCGTGGAGGGTCCGGTTGGGTGCGGAACGACGATCGACTCAGCTGGCGGGCGACGCCCGCGGCGATTACCAGGCCCGCCACCTGTATCACCCACGCACTCCCCCACCTGGTTCCCAGCAGCGCGCCGATGTCCGCCGAATCGAGCTCCGCCAGCAGTCCGACCACCGCGAGAACGAGGCCGACCCCGGCGCCCGCCACCAAAGCCCACCAGGTCCGCCACCACGCGTCGAGGCCACGCCGAAGCGGCGCGTCGACGACCTGATGCCATTGATCTGTCGAGGAGCTCGCCGGCGGTCGTGTGCCACCTGTGCTCCACGCCGGCGCGATCACGACGAACCGCACGCCGACCAGGCCGATCAAGCCGAGCAGGGCCGCGAACGTCAGCGCGTCGGCCACGATCGACACCGCGCTGCGTTGCGCTGACGCCAACGCGAACGCCTGGGGCGTCGTGGCGTCGAGGCGCCCCTCGGTGACATGTCCGTCACGCGAGAGCACGCGCCAGTGCAGGTCAAGTCGAGTGTCTGGAGCCACGCCGATCACGACCGTCTGATCGTCCTCGGGGTCGACCGAGGCCGTCAAGCGGCGACCAGCCAGGTCTGTCACGCGAAGAAACGCGCTCTCCACCGGAGCCGAGAAGCTCAGGCGGATCCCCACGCCGGGAGGCGTCCCCACCCCCTGCAGCGAAGAATGCGCGTCCGCGCCCACCTGGCCCGCCACCAGCAGAATCGCGAGGCTGAGCCAGGTCCGGACGCGCACGCGCCCGAGCGTGTCAGGTTGCGCGAGCTACGCCAAGAGCGCGTGCAACGTGATCAGATCACTCCGGCCTGTCCGCCCATCACGGCCGAGGCTCGATCGCCCGCCTCCTGCACCACGAGCGTCAGCACCTCGTGGTCCACGTGCCATCGCTCCGCAGGGCACGACAATCCGATCGACGCGATCGCATCGCCGTGGGGTCCGATGACAGGAACGGCGACACAGCAGCACCCGTCGGCGAGCTCCTCCAGGTCCCTTCCGACGCCGAGGTCTCTGACGGCTCCAAGGTTGCGCTTGAGGTGCCGACGCTCCACCAAGGTCCGGCGGGTGTACGGCTCCAGGCGCCGGGCGTCCAGGTAGTCGACAAGGACGGGCTCGGGCACGGCCGCGAGGAGCACCTTGCCCAGGGCCGTCGTGTGCGCCACCCGGGAAAAGCCGACGTCGACACCAGGCAGGTGAAGCGCCTCGTCGGAGCCTTCGGCCACGTCCACGATGATCATCTCGCCACCGCGGAACACCGCGACGTAGCAGTCCTCCTGAGTCCGCTCCGCAAGGTCGGCCAGCACCGGACGCACGGCGGGCACGAGGTCGAACTGCTCGTAGAAGAGCCGATGAAGTCGGGCCACCTTGCTGCCGAGGCCGTAGCAGCCATGCCCGACCCGCACGACGTACCCCGCGTGTTCCAGGGTGTGGAGAACGTGATAGCTCGTGCCAAGGCTGATCTCGAGCCGCTGCGCCACCGCCTTGGCGGGAAGCGGAAGCGGCGATGCGGCCACCGCCTCCAACACCTCGAGCGCACGGCTCACGGACGTCAGCACATCCTTGGGCCCGTCGCGACCGGCATCGATCAAGGCCCGCAAAGCCCCACCCCGCATGCCGGTCGCAGGCGTCACACCGGGGTCGGTATCCGATCGCACGCCGCCCATTCGGCACGTACCCTACGTCCGGCAGAAGCCCCTGTAAACAGACCCTAAGGTTATTGTTGGCGGCAGGAATCTCGAGGTCAGATTTCAGATGCTGGAGAAACACGTGGTTTGCATGGGTGCCGAGCGCGACCGCCAACCGCGAGTCTCCCGGGGACATTTGTCATCCACTTGGAGGCTTCCATGTATCGCAGCGCCGCTGGCGACGAGTACTTCGTGGTCGACGGACACGTCCATTGGTGGGACGGCAGTCCTGAGAACCAGAAGAACGAGTACGGCAAGGGCTTCATCTCGTGTTTCTACGACTACCACTCGGGCCTGTCGCCCGCGGAGTACGTCTGGCCGCGCGAGAAGTACGAGAAGTATGACAAAGAGACCATGTACCAGGACATGTTCGTCGACGGGTACGTCGACGTCGGCATCCTCCAGCCGACGTACCTCACGGACTTCTACGTCGACGGGTTCAACACCACGGCCCGCGACTCCGAGGTCAAGAACGACCACCCCGACCGCTTCATCCTCAACAGCGCGTGGGATCCGCGCGACGGCGACAGGGGCCTTGCGGAGTTCGAGGAGAAGGTCTCGAAGTACGGCGTCAAGGGCGTCAAGCTCTACACCGCGGAGTGGCGCGGGGACTCGCGTGGATGGAGCCTGACCGACCCGATGGCGGAGCGGTACCTGGCCAAGTGCCAGGAGCTCGGCGTCACGAACATTCACGTCCACAAGGGCCCGACGATCTGGCCGCTCAACAAGGACGCGTTCGACGTCGCCGACATCGACCACGCCGCGACGAACTTCCCCGAGCTCAACTTCATCGTCGAGCACGTCGGGATGCCGCGGACCGACGACTTCTGCTGGATCGCCGTGCAGGAGCCGAACGTGTACGGCGGCCTGGCAGTGCTGATGCCGTTCATCCACCCGCGGCCACGGTACTTCGCCCAGGTCATGGCGGAGCTGCTCTTCTGGCTCGGCCCGGACCGGTTGCTGTTCGCGTCCGATTACGCGCTGTGGCACCCGAGATGGCTCATCGAGAAGTTCGTCGACTTCGACATCCCGGAGGACATCGCGTCCGAGGTCGGCGTGCAGCTCAGCGTCGAGACCAAGCAGAAGATTCTGGGGCTCAACGCGGCCAAGCTCTACGATCTCGATCCCACGGCCCACGCGGCGAAGATCGCCGCCGACCAGTTCAGCCAGAAGGTCGCGGCGTGATCAGCGCCCAACAGGTCTGGACGGCCCTCGCGGACGTTCGTGACCCGGAGCTCGACCGCAGTGTCGTGGAGCTCGAGTTCGTCCAGTCGGTCACCATCGACGACGCTGATGCAACGGTCGCTTTGCGGCTGCCGACCTACTGGTGCTCCCCGAGCTTCGCCTACATGATGGTCAGCGATGCCCACGAGGCCGTCTCGGCCCTTGACGGGGTGGGGACCGTCCGGATCGAGCTGGTCGACCATCACGTCGGGGAGACCGTCAGCGAAGGGGTCCGGTCGGGACGAACGTTCACGGAGACGTTCCCGGAGCATGCCGACGGCGAGCTGGGTGAGCTTCGTCGGAAGTTCCGGCTCAAGGCGTTCCTGGTCCGGCAGGAACCAGTCCTGCGGGCTGCGCGGGATGCGTTTGGCGCAACCGGTGCCCTGGAGCTTCGTTTGGGCGACGGAACGCCGCCGCTCGGCATCGACGCCGACCAGTGGCACGAGTACCTGCGCCGTCGCGCTGAGCTCGACATGGACGGCGGCCCCGAAGCGCTCGCCTTCACGAGCGCCCAGGGTGAGCCGCTGGACGCGGACGAGCTCGACCACTACATCCGGATCTCGCGCTCCGTGCGGGTCAACTTGATGGCAAACGGCGAGTTCTGCACCGGCCTCCTGGCAGCCCGGTACGACACCCTAGAGAGCTGGCAACACGCGGAGGTGGCCCGATGAGAGCGGCGATCCTGCCCGCATACGATGCGGACCTGTCGCTCGAGGACGTCCCGGCCCCCGAGGTCCAGGGGCCAAACGACGTCATCGTGCGCATCGGCGGCGCAGGCTTGTGCCGCACGGACCTGCACATCATCGAGGGGGTCTGGAAGGAGAAGGTCGAGGTCGAGCTGCCCTACATCCTGGGGCACGAGAACGCCGGCTGGGTCGAGGA